>NZ_JAGGNV010000002.1 GCF_018614955.1 Variovorax paradoxus | reverse complement strand
CTGCCGCGCGGACTCCTAGGCGACGAAAAGCCCTCCGCCAACTTTCGTTCGCGCGGGAGGGCCTTTCGCAGACTCGGAGTGCCGCGTGGGTGTTGCCGAATCCGTGAATGTATTCTGCATGCGCGGGATCGCTGCGCAATTCAGCCATGCGCCATAGAGCAAGCGGGGGTGTCCTACTCGTCGTCAGCCCCGGCTCCTTCAGCCCTTCATGCCGGTCTCAACACGATCCGCGCCTCGAAGCCCGTCGCCGCCCCCGGCGGCGGCGACATCAGCTCGAGCCGCGCGCCATGCTTCTCGACGATGGTGCCGACGATCGACAGGCCGAGGCCGTAGCCGGCACGATTGGAGCTGTGGCGCACGTGGCGCTGCTGCAGCGTGCGCAGCTCGCCCTCGCCGACGCCCGGGCCGAAGTCGCGCACGGCCAGCGTGCAGGGCTGCATCACCTCGATCACGACGCGGCCGCGGCCATAGCGCAGCGCGTTCTCCACCAGGTTGCGCAGCGCGATCGCCAGCGCGTCGACGTCGCCCAGCGCCACCGGCGGCTCGGTGTCCGGCACCTTGAGCGACAGGCGCTCGTTCACGCGCGGGTCTTGCCAGAACTCCTGCGCCACCGTGCCGGCCAGCTGGACCAGGTCGGTCTTCGTGCGCGTCAGCGAGGCGGCCGATTCGGCCCTGGAGAGCTGCAGCAGCTTCTCGGTGCGATGCCCGAGCATCTGCAGCGCATCGAGCGCGGCCTCAACGTCGTGGCGCGTGAGTTCGTGTTCGAGCGCGGTCTGCAGCCGCAGCCGCGCGGCCGCGAGCGGCGTGCGCAGCTCGTGCGCCGCATTCGCGGCCAGCGCGCGTTCGACATCGAGCGCCTGCGAAAGCCGTTCGAGCAGGCGGTTGACATGGTCGCCGACCGTGCGCAGTTCCTGCGGCAGGCCGGGCAGCCGGATCGGGCGCAGGTCTGCACCGCTGCGCTGGGCGATCTCGCCGGCGAGCTCCTGCAGCGCGCGCAGCTCGGTGCGTGCCACCTTGCGCAGCACCAGCGCAAGAAGCGGCAGCACGGCGAACAGCGGGACGATCAGGCCGAACAGGGTGCGGTTGAGCGCGGTGCGGCGCTCGTCCAGCGGATCTGCGACCTGGAGGAAGAGATCAAGCGAAGGATGCCGCACGGTGTAGATGCGCCAGGCCTCGGCGTTCGCGAAGCCGGCCGCCAGCGGAACGTCGAAGGCATTGGGCGGGGCCTCGGCGGAGCGCAGCAGCACGCGCTCGTGCGGGTCGACCACCTGGTACATCACCGCATCGGTCGGAAACAGCTGCGGCGGCGCGATCAGCGGCGTGCGTGTCTCGCCGCGCTCGAGCCTGAGCTTGTCGAGCTCGTGCACCGCCATGTCGAATATGCGGTGCGAGACCTCCACCAGTTCGCTGTCGAAGTTGTGGTTGATCTCGCGGTCCACATACCAGACCACGCCCAGCACGCACAGAAGCCAGACGCCGCCGACCCACACGATGAGCGTGCGGGTCAGATGCCCCGCGAGCGAATCGCGCGTGCCGAGCTCGGCGCCCGCCTGCTGCAGGAAGTTCAGCTTCATTCGTCCTCGTCCTCGGGCGAGAAGGAGAGCCGGTAGCCCAGGCCGCGCAGGGTCTGGATGTGGCTGCGGCCGAGCTTGCGCCGGAGGCGGCTGATGAACACTTCCAGCGTGTTGCTGTCGGCCTCGTCGCCGAAGCCGTAGAGCGCGTCGGCCAGGTTCTCGCGCGTGTGGATGCGTTCGGGCCGCGTCGCCATCACGCGCAGCAGCGCCCACTCTTTCTGCGTGAGCGTGATCGGAAGGCCGTTCTTGCGCACCAGGTCGCGCGCCAGGTCGATTTCGAGCGTGCCGAGCTTCAGCACGGGCGAGCTGGTGCTGCTGCGCCGCCGCTCGACGGCGCGCAGGCGCGCCAGCAGCTCCGCGGGGTCGTAGGGCTTGATGAGGTAGTCGTCGGCGCCGGCGTCGAGGCCGCGGATGCGGTCGGTCACCTGGTCGCGGGCGGTGAGCACGATCACGATCGGGCGCTCGCGCAGCGCCCGTACGTCTGGCAGCAGCGAGAGCCCGTCGCCGTCGCTCAGGTGCAGGTCGAGCAGCACGGCCGCGTACTGCACGGCCGCGAGCGCGGCGCGGGCTTCCGCGAGCCCGGACGCCACGTCGACCACGAAGGCCTTGGCCACCAGGTAGCTGCAGACCGCGCCCGCCAGGGCGGCATCGTCTTCGACCAGCAATATGCGCACGTCGCTCCGTTCCTTTTCCGAAAGACGGGAGTCTAGTGCGGCTGCGGCTTCAGATTCGGTTCAGGCTGCAGGCCTAAGCTGGCGGCGGATGAACCGTTGCGTTGCCGGTCGCCCGTTTGCCTGGACCCTGCTGACACTGGCGCTTCTGCTGCTCTGGGACGCCACCGGCTTCGACCTGGCGCAGGCCCGGATGGTGGGCACGCCGATGGGTTTTCCGTGGCGCGGCAACTGGTTCCTGGTCCAGGTCATGCACGAGGGCGCGCGGTCGCTGAGCTGTCTGATCGTGCTCGCGCTGTTCGCCGGCATCCGGTGGCCCGCGGGCATCCTGCGCCGGCTGCGCATGCGCGAGAGAGCGCAGCTCGCATTCACCGTGCTGGCCTCCGTGCTGGCCGTCTCGCTGATCAAGACCACGAGCCATACCAGCTGTCCCTGGGACCTCCAGCTCTTCGGCGGGGTCGCGCACTACGTCTCCCACTGGTCGTGGGGCGTGCAAGACGGCGGCCCGGGCGGCTGCTTTCCGGCCGGCCACGCGTCGGCGGCTTTTGCCTATGCCGGCGGCTGGTTCGCGTGGCGCCGCGCCGCGCCGACTCTGGCGCGAAGGTGGCTCATCGGCGCGCTCGCGGCTGGGCTGCTGCTGGGGCTGGTGCAGCAGATGCGCGGCGCCCACTACATGAGCCACACGCTCTGGACCGCGTGGATCTGCTGGACGGTGGGCTTCGCGATCGATGCCTTCGTGCACCGGGGGGCCGGATATGCGCGGCTGGCCGGCTCTCCGAAGCTGAACGAATCCTGAGCTGCGCATTCAGTGAGTTTTCAGTCCAGGTTTCCAGACTCGCTGGATGCCTGTTTCGAATGCCCGACCCTTCCCCCCAGCCGCGCATGACCTGTCGCTCGCCCCGCCGGCGCAGGGCGCTGCCGAGGCGTCCACGCCGCTCTGGCAGCACATCGATGCCTGGTTCGCGCGCCCGCGCTCGGCGCGCAGCGTGGTCCTCTGGCTGAGCCTCTACCTGGCCCTGGCCGCCAACTGGCCATTGTGGAACGAGCTGGCGCGCATCGGCGGCGCGCCGAGCATGTACTTGCCGTCGATCGCGGCAATGGCGCTGCTCGTCGTCTGCGGCAGCGTGGCGCTGCTGTCCTTCACCGCCTGGTCGCGCTGGATGAAGCCGCTCTGGTTCGCGGTCGTCGTGGTTGCCGCCGTGGCCCAGCACTACATGCAGAGCTACCGGGTGGTGATGGACCCCAGCATGCTGGCCAACGCGATGCAGACCGATGCCCACGAGGTGAACGACCTGCTGAGCTGGCGCCTGCTGTTCCATGTGCTGCTGGTCGCCGCGCTTCCTGCCTGGGCGTTGTGGCGCGTGCAGGTCGTCCCGATGCGCTTCGTCTCGCAAGCCTGGCGCAATGCGCTGCTGCTCTTCGCAGCGGTGGCCGTGGCGGTCGGCGGCGCGCTGGCAATGGGCCGGGAGCTCGCGCCGCTGCTGCGCAACAACGTCCACCTGCGCTACATGATGAATCCGCTGGCCAGCATCTATTCGGCCAGCGCGGTCGCCATCCGGCCGATGTTCAAGCACAGCCGCAAGCTGATCCCGGTGTCCGGCGGCGCGGCGCTGGGCGCCAGCTACGCGGCGCAGGCCCGGCCGCCGCTCTTCGTGCTGGTGGTGGGCGAGACGGCGCGGGCCGACCATTTCGCGCTGAACGGCTATGCGCGCGACACCACGCCCGAGCTCGCGGCGCGCAAGGTGCTGAGTTGGCGCGACGTTCATTCCTGCGGTACCAACACGCTGGCCTCGGTGCCCTGCATGTTCTCGCCGCTGGGCAAGACGGCCTTCGAGGCGCGCAAGGACGACTACGAGAACCTGATGGACGTGCTGCAGGCCGCCGGCCTCGCGGTGTTCTGGCTCGACAACCAGGCCGGCGGCTGCAAGGGCGTCTGCGAGCGCGTGCCGCACGCGTCGGCCTTCGACACCGTCGACCCCGGCGTGAAGAACGCGCTCTGCGAAGGCGACGAATGCCTCGACGATGTCTTGCTCCATGGCCTGGACGCGCGCCTGGCCGCCTTGCCGGCCGAGCGCCGCGGCAAGGGCGTGGTGCTGGTCATGCACCAGATGGGCAGCCATGGCCCGGCCTACTACAAGCGCTCTTCGCCCGATGCCAAGCGCTTCCTGCCCGAATGCAAGAGCAATGCGCTGGCCGAATGCAGCCACGCCGAGCTGATCAACGGCTTCGACAACTCGATTGCCTACACCGACCGCTTTCTCGGCAAGACCATCGACTGGCTGAAGGCGCAGTCCAGGAGCTACGACCCTGCATTGCTCTACCTCAGCGATCACGGCGAATCGCTGGGCGAGTACGGGCTGTTTCTGCATGGCGTGCCCTACAGCTTCGCGCCCGAGGTGCAGAAGCACATACCGATGGTCGCGTGGTTCGGCGAGGGCATGAGCGAACGCGACAAGCTCTCGCATGCATGCATGGAGGCGGGTCTCGACGCGCCGCTCACGCACGACAACCTCTATCACACGGTGCTGGGCCTGATGGACGTGAAGACGCCGAGCTACAAGGTGGGGCTGGATGCGCTGGCGGCTTGCCGCGGTGCTGTTGCTCCCTCTCCCGCTGGGAGAGGGTTGGGGTGAGGGCGCTGGGCGTCTGATTTGTACGTTGCGCTTGGCTCGGCGCCGGAGCCGGGAATTCGCCCCGGCGGGCGACTCACTTTCTTTTGCTTCGCCAAAAGAAAGTAAGCAAAGAAAAGGCGACCCCACTGTCTGCGACCCCTGCGCTTCGTTCCGGGGCAACCTGCGGTGCTCGCTTTTCGCGGGGTCTCGCTCGAACTCGCCTTCGGCTCAGACAATCGCGAGCCCTGATCCGCGAAAAGCTGCGCTCCTCGGCGCAGCCAGAGGGGAGTGGCTCGGGCCTTTGCTTCGCTCGGCCGGTTGAATGCCAACAGCCCACCCAAACCACAAGTACGCGCCACGGCGCGTACGTGTTCAATCCCCTCTGGGCGTGCCGAGGAGCGCAGCTTCAGGCGGATAAAGGGCCGCGCGTGTTTGAGCGCAGCGAGTTTGCGTGGACCCCGCCTGAAGCGAGCACCGCAGGTTGCCCGCAGCTTCGCTGCGGGACACGCACGGTGGGGTCGCCTTCTTTTGCTTACTTTTCTTGGCGAGACAAGAAAAGTGAGTCGCCCGCCGGGGCGAACTCCCGGCTCCAGGCCTTGGCAAGGACCAGCAAGGAGCGAGAAGGCCAGAGCTACTTCTTGTCCTTGGGCACTCGTCCCATTAGATAGAACTCCGGATTCGGCTGCATGCCGCTGAAGCTGGCCATGCGGTTGGAGAGGCCGAAGAAAGCGGTGATGGCGGCGATGTCCCAGATGTCTTCGTCGCTGAAGCCGTGCGCGTGCAGCGGCGGGAAGTCGGCATCGTCGATCTCGTGCGAGCGCTCGCAGACCTTCATCGCGAAATCGAGCATCGCGTACTGGCGCGGCGTGATGTCGGCCTTGCGCCAGTTGACGGCCACCTGGTCGGCCACCAGCGGCTTCTTCTCGTAGATGCGCAACAGGGCGCCGTGCGCCACCACGCAGTAGAGGCACTGGTTGGCGGCGCTGGTGGCGGTGACGATCATCTCGCGGTCGCCCTTTGTGAGGGAGCCTTCCTCCTTCAGCATCAGCGCATCGTGGTAGGCGAAGAAGGCGCGCCACTCGGCCGGCCGGCGCGCGAGCGCGAGGAACACGTTGGGCACGAAGCCGGCTTTCTCCTGCACTTCGAGAACCTTGGTGCGGATGTCTTCGGGCAGCTCGCCCAGCTCGGCCATCGGGTAGCGTGATGCGGTCATGTCGTCTCCATGAGTGCGTCGCCCATCATAGGCAGAGCGACGGGCCTCACTTCGGCAAGGCGTTGATGGCGCCGTCCGGCGCGGACAGCACCGCCAGGTCGCTTTCGTCCTTGAGTGCCACGCCGGTCAGGCCGCGCTTCAGCGCCTCGCGCATCAGCCAGGCCAGCTTGAAGGCCGCGGCCTCGAAGGGCAGGCCTTCGGGGCGCACATTCGAGATGCAGTTGCGCTCGGCATCGTGCCGGCCGCGGCGCGGCGTGTGCGTGACGTAGATGCCGAGGCTGTCGGGCGAGCTGAGGCCGGGCCGCTCGCCGATCAGCATGACCGAGAGCCGGGCGTCGAACAGCTCGCCCACCTCGTCAGCGAGCGCCACGCGGGCCTGCGTGGCGATGACGATGGGCGCGGGGCGGAGCTCGGGCGGCAGATGCGGCTTCAGTGCGGCCAGCAGCGGTGCCGCATGGCGGGCCACTGCCAGCGAAGACAGGCCGTCGCCGATCACGATGCAGATGTCGCTGGGTGCAACGGTTGCGGCGCGCAGAGCCTGGGCATCGTCGGCGTCGAGCTGGCGACCGAGGTCGGGGCGGCGCAGATAGCTCGTGCGATCGGGTGCGCGGCTGCGCACCTGCGCCACCTCCCAGCCTTGCGCGCGCAACGAGGCTTCGAGGGCAGGCACATCGAGCGCGGCATGGATCGCGTCGCGCGCCATGGCGTGCGCCCAGCCGAAGCGCAGCACCTCGTCGGTCGGCATGCCGGCGCCCGCGCGGCCCAGCGCGACGCGGGCCGGCGTGGCCTGGCGCCAGTCGCGCCAGGGGCTCGGCGTGACGATGTCCTTGCTCATGCCAAGGCCCGGAGGCCGCTCATGTCGGCGAGCAAGCGGTTGGAGGAGGGCGGCTGCAGCCGGCCCGCGCCGTCGGTGATCTGCATGCGTTGCAGCCAGGCCTCGAACTCGGGCGCGCGCTTCAGGCCCATCGTCTCGCGCAGGAACAGCGCGTCGTGGAAGGAGGTGCTCTGGTAGTTGAGCATCACGTCGTCCGCGCCCGGCACGCCCATGATGAAGTTGATGCCGGCGGTGCCGAGCAGCACCAAGAGCGTGTCCATGTCGTCCTGGTCGGCCTCGGCATGGTTGGTGTAGCAGACGTCGCAGCCCAGCGGCAGGCCCAGCAGCTTGCCGCAGAAGTGGTCTTCGAGGCCGGCGCGGATGATCTGCTTGCCGTCGTAGAGGTACTCGGGCCCGATGAAGCCGACCACGGTGTTGATCAGCAAGGGTTGGTAGCGTCGCGCGAGCGCATAGGCACGCGCCTCGCAGGTCTGCTGGTCGACGCCGAAATTGGCGTCGGCCGAGAGCGCGCTGCCCTGGCCGGTCTCGAAGTACATCAGGTTCTGGCCCACCGTGCCGCGCTTCAGCGCCTGCGCGGCGGCGTGCGCTTCGTCGAGCAGCTCGGGCGTGATGCCGAAGGAACGGTTGGTCTTCTCGGTGCCGCCGATCGACTGGAACACCAGGTCGACCGGCGCGCCGGCCTCCGCCAGCTTGAGCGTGTTCGTCACGTGGGTCAGCACGCAGCTCTGGGTCGGGATCTCGAAGCGCTGGATCAGCTCGTCCTGCATGCGCAGCAGGTCGCCCAGCACCTGCAGGCTGTCGGAGACCGGGTTGATCCCGATCACCGCGTCGCCGGCGCCCATGAGCAGGCCGTCGAGCGTGGAAGCTGCGATGCCGCGCAGGTCGTCGGTCGGATGGTTGGGCTGCAGCCGCACCGAGAGATGGCCGGGCAGGCCGATGGTGTCGCGAAAGCGGGTGACCACGCTGCACTTGCGCGCGACCGCGACCAGGTCCTGGTTGCGCATGAGCTTGGACACCGCGGCCGCCATCTCGGGCGTGAGACCGGGGGCGAGCGCCGTCAGTGCCTGGGTATCGGCCTGTTCCGACAGCAGCCAGTTGCGGAAGTCGCCGACCGTGAGATGCGCGACCGGCGCGAAGGCCTCTGCATCATGCCCATCGATGATGAGCCGCGTGATGTTGTCCTCTTCGTAAGGGATCAGCGCTTCGGTGAGGAACTGCTTGAGCGGCGTCTCCGCCAGCACGTGGCGCGCGGCCATGCGCTGCTGCGCGGTGGCCGCGCCCACGCCCGCGAGGTAGTCGCCCGAGCGCGCCGGGCTCGCGACGGCCATGACCTGCTTCAGGTCTTCGAAGGAGAAGGCCTGCGAATCGATCGTGGTGCGGTAGCGCATCGAAAGCTCAGACGGTCGTGGACAGCATCTCGTCGGGCGCTGCTGCCTTGCGTTGCTCTGCCGTGAGGCGGAAGTAGCCGTAGGCCAGCGCCATCAACACCAGAAACAGCAGCGTCAGCATGCCATTGAACCAGATCATCGCGCCGAGGCAAACCACGCCGAGACCCAGGGCAATGGCCGGAAAGACCGGGTAGAAGGGCGCGCGGTAGGTGCGCTCGAGGCCGGGTTCGGTGCGCCTGAGCTTGAAGAGCGCGGCCATCGAGATCAGGTACATCACGATCGCGCCCAGCACCGCCATCGTGACGATGTTGGCCGTGAGCGTCTGGCCGCCGAACTGCACCCACTCGTCGCTGAAGATCGCGGCCACGCCGATCACGCCGCCGGCCACCAGCGCGCGGTGCGGCGTGTTGAAGCGCGGGCTCAGCGCCGCGAAGGTGGCAGGCAGGTAGCCGGCGCGCGCCAGCGCGAAGATCTGGCGCGAGTAGCCCATGATGATCCCGTGGAAGGAGGCGATCAGGCCGAACAGGCCGATCCACACCAGCATGTGCAGCCAGCCGCTGTTCTCGCCGACCACCACTTTCATCGCCTGCGGCAGCGGGTCGTTGATGTTGGCGAGCTTGCGCCAGTCGCCCACGCCGCCGGCGAAGATCATTACGCCGAAGGCCAGCACCACCAGTGTGAGGATGCCGCTGGTGTAGGCCAGCGGAATGGTGCGGTGCGGATCGCGCGCTTCCTCGGCCGCCATCGCTGCGCCCTCGATCGCGAGGAAGAACCAGATCGCGAACGGGATCGAGGCGAAGATGCCCGGGATGGCCGCGCTGCTGAAGGCCGAACTGCCCGACCACCCGTTGGCGGCGAAGTTCGCCAGCGACCAGCCAGGCGCGACCACGCCCATGAACACCAGCAGCTCGAAGATCGCGAGCACGGTGACGAAGAGCTCGAAGGCCGCGGCGATGCCGATGCCGATCCAGTTGAGTCCGATGAAGATCACGTAGGCGCCGAGCGCGAACCACTTGGGGTTGATGCCCGGGAACTGCACGTTGAGATAGGCGCCGATCGCCAGCGCGATGGCCGGCGGCGCGAACACGAATTCCACCAGCGTCGCGAAGCCGGCGACGAAGCCGCCGTTGGGCCCGAAGGCGCGGCGCGCATAGGCAAAGGGTCCGCCCGCATGGGGGATGGCGGTGGAGAGCTCGGTGAAGCTGAAGATGAAGGTGGTGTACATGGTCGCGACCAGCACGGTGGCGACCAGGAAGCCGAGCGTGCCGGCGGTGTTCCAGCCGTAGCTCCAGCCGAAATACTCGCCCGAGATCACGAGCCCGACGGCGATGCCCCACAACTGGAAGGGGCCGAGCACTTTTTTCAAGCCCGAGGACATGGTGGATTCCTTGTTGCTGTATGGACAGGGCCTCGCAGCAAGAGCGATGCCATGGCGGCGCGCCCGCAATAATGGACCGTTTTCAGACATTCAAGGAGATCTCTTCGTGCCTTCCCTCTTTCGTATTACCGCCGCAGCTTTCGTCTCGTTGTGCGTCGTGCCCGCTGCCCTGGCTCAGAGCGCCGCGGTCACCATGCCCAGCGGCCTGATCTACCAGTCGCTGAAGGAGGGCAGCGGCGCTTCGCCCGCCGCCACCGACGTGGTCAAGGTGCACTACCGCGGTACCTTCCCTGACAGCGGGAAGGAGTTCGACAGCTCCTACAAGCGCAACGAGCCGACCGAGTTCCCGTTGAACGGCGTGATCCCGTGCTGGACCGAGGGCGTGCAGAAGATGAAGCCGGGCGGCAAGGCCAAGCTGACCTGCCCGCCCGCCATCGCCTACGGCACGCGCGGTGCGGGCGGCGTGATTCCGCCCAATGCCACGCTCAACTTCGAGATCGAGCTGATCTCGGTCACGAAGCGCTGAGGTCAGCCGCTCGAATCCGGCCGATGAATCTTCGCTCGATCGATCTCAATCTGCTGGTGGTGCTCGAAGCGCTTATCGAAGAGCGCGGGGTGCGCCGTGCCGGAGAGCGCATCGGCCTGAGCCAGTCGGCGACCAGTCATGCGCTCGATCGCCTGCGCAAACTGCTCGGCGACGAGATCCTGGTTCGGACCACGAGCGGCATGGAGCCCACGGCGAGGGCGCTGAGCCTGGCCGGCCCGTTGCGGATCGCGCTGCAGAGCATACAGACGGCGTTGACGCCGGAGCGCTTCGTTCCGGAGGAAGCGCAGGGCGAGATTCAGATCGCCGTCGAAACGCACGAGACCATCATCATCCTGCCGCAACTGGTCGACGAGATGCGGACCGAGGCACCGCTGCTGTCCCTGACCGTTCGCCCGGGCTCGGTCGACGATATCCTGGTCGGCATCGATCAGGGGCGCACCGACATCGGCATCGGCTTCTTTCGCGGATTGCCTGATCGGTTCATGACCTGCCGTCTTCTGGGCGACAGCCACGTTTGCGTGATGCGTGCGGACCATCCGCTCGCCACTGCGCCGCTGACGCTGGAGAGCTACCTGCACGCGCCGCACCTGCTGGTCAGCATGAGCGGCGCGTCGGACGATCTGGTCGACTCGGCGCTGGCCGATCAGAATCTGCGCAGAAGCATCGCGATGCGCCTGCCCCACGGGCTGGCCGCGGTCATCGCCCTGTCCCGCTCCGACATGGTCACCACCGTGACGCGAGGCGCGGCGCGCGTCTTCGCGCAGTCGGGGCGGCTGGTCGCGATGGAACTGCCGTTCGCCGTGCCGCGCGTCGAGTTCCGCCTGATCTGGAATCGCCGCCTGCAGCAAAGTCCGGAGCATCGCTGGCTCAGGCAAAAGCTGGTGGCCATCGGCGCGGCCGCGGAGGCGAGCAGCGCCTCGGAGCAGGCCGCCTAGACGGGCGCTCGTCCGCAGCTCTGCACGCGGCGACCCAGCTCATCGACGGCGTGCACTTCGCAGTTGCAACCTTCGCATTAGCCAGTTTCCATCCCGCCGCATACAGTTTCTTCAGAGGTCGACACGCTTCGTTCATGGAGTCGACCCGAGGAGACAAGATGAATACTGTGACGGTAGATCCACGTGAGGTCGACACCGCATACCGTGCCGCGATGCGCCGGTTCGCCTCGACGGTGACGATCATCACCGCGGCCGACCACGAGCGCCGCCACGGCATGACGGCCACCGCCGTGACCTCGCTCTCGATGAGCCCGCCATCGCTCCTCATTTGTCTTAACCAGAAGACCCTGCTGCACGACATCATGTTCCGTGCACGGCGCTTCTGCGTGAACGTGCTGCACTGCGAGCAGGTCGAGTTGTCGGCCGCCTTCAGCGGCGCGGTTGCGGCCGAGGAGCGCTTCGCGCTCGGCGCCTGGTCGCGCACCGAGGACGGCATTCCCTACCTTGCGGACGCCCAGGCCAACCTGTTCTGCCGGAAGGCGGCCGCCATTCCGTACGGCACGCACACCATCCTGATCGGCCAGGTCGAGCATGTCGGCCTGCGCGATGCCATCGCTCCCCTGGTCTACCAGGACGCTTCGTACTGCGTGACGAGCCCAGCGGCCTGACGGCCGTGCCGCGCGGGGCCTGCCCGCACCTTCTTCCTTTCTCAACTTCCTTCTCAACAGGTGGTTCCCATGTCCTGCGTCATCTCGCGCGAAAATCCTCATTCGATTCCTTCGTTCGCACCACGGCCGACGCCTGCCGAACTCCATTCGAGGATGAAGGCCTTGCTGCCCGCCATCAAGGCCAGGGCCGGCGACACCGAGCGCCTCGGACGCATCCCTGCCGACAGTCTCGATGCATTGCGCGAGGCCGGCCTGTACCGCGTCGTCCAGCCGACGAGCTTCGGAGGCCACGAATACGACTTCGAGGTGCTGGTCGAACTCGTGATGGAACTCGCCCGCGCATGCGCATCGACTGCATGGGTCTATGGTCTCTATGCCGCCCATCAGTGGCTGCTCGCCAGTTTCGATGCCCAGGCGCAGCGCGACGTCTGGGATGACGACGCGGACGCGGCCATCTGCGGCTCCTACGCCCCGGCCGGAAAGGCCGTCGCAGTGGCCGACGGCTATCGGCTCACAGGACGCTGGGCTTTCGCCAGCGGCTGCGATGGCGCCCAGTGGGCAGTCTGCGCGTCGGTCCTGCCGGCCAGGGAGGCCGGACCTGCGCCGGGGCCTGCCTTCTTCCTGGTGCCCGCGACCGACTACCTCATTGACGGCACCTGGGATGTGGTCGGACTGGCAGGCACCGGCAGCAAGACGCTCGTGCTGGACGACGTGTTCGTGCCGGAGCACCGGATCCTCACCTTCCGCGAGACCACGAGCGGCCGCACGCCGGGCAGTCGGGTGCACGACAACCCGGGCTTCGGCATTCCGATGCTGTCGAACATTCCGTCATGCCTTGCGGCGACGGGTGTGGGGGCTGCGGCCGGCGCGCTGGACGACTACCTCGAGGCGACCGGCCAGCGCGTGACCCGCGGGGCCGTGGCCGGCGGCAACAACCGGATGGCGGAATTCCCGACCATTCAGCTGCGTGTGGCGGAAGCGGGGGCGGGCACCGATGCGGCCCGCGAGATCTTGCTGCGCGACCTCCGAGCACGGGCACTGACGGCCCGGTCCGGCGAGGAGATCACGGTGGAAGACCGGATCGCCAGCCGGCGCGGGCAGGCCTTCGCGGTCTCGCTTGCGATCCGCAGCGCAGAGGCATTGAATGCTTCCACCGGCGGGCAGGGACTCGCGATGTCCAACCCGGTCCAGCGTGCCTGGCGCGACGCCAACGCCGTGGGCCGCCACATCAGCCTGAACTGGGATGCGGTGGGAACCATGGCCGGCCAGATGGCGCTCGGCCTCGAGCCCAAGGGCCAATACTAAGGAGCGAACATGCAAGGAAAGATTGGACTCGAAGAGCACTTCGCGCTCGAAGAAACCCTGATGGACTCCGCGGGCTTCGTTCCGCAGACACACTGGCCGGAGTTGCGCTCCCGCCTGCTCGACATCCACGACCGGCGCCTGCGCGAGATGGATGCCAACGGCATGCAGATGATGCTGCTGTCGCTCAACGCGCCGGCCGTCCAGGCGATCCCGGACACGGCGCGCGCGAACGATGTCGCTCGCCGCGCGAACGACTTCCTCGCCGAGCAGGTCGCCAGGCGGCCGGACCGTTTCCAGGCCTTCGCGGCACTGCCGATGCAGGACCCGGACCTGGCGGCCCGCGAGCTCGAGCGCTGCGTCAAGCAACTCGGCTTCAAGGGCGCGCTGGTCAACGGCTTCTCCCAGACCGCTGATCCCAAGTCGGTCCTCTACTACGACCACGCGATGTACTGGCCCTTCTGGAGCATCGTGCAGAAGCTCGACGTGCCCTTCTACCTGCATCCGCGCAACCCGCTGCCGGCCGACGCACGCATCTACGACGGTCACCCCTGGCTGCTGGGGCCGACCTGGGGCTTCGGCCAGGAGACGGCCGTGCACGCCTTGCGCCTGATGTGCAGCGGCCTGTTCGACGAGTATCCGAAGCTCACCCTGATCCTCGGACACATGGGCGAGGGGCTGCCGTACAGCATGTGGCGCATCGACAACCGCAATGCGTGGCTCGAGACGCCGCCCGCCTATTCCGCGCGCCGGAAGATCGCCGAGTACTTCCGCGAGAACTTCTACCTCACGACCTCGGGCAACTTCCGCACGCAGACGCTCATCGACGCGATCCTGGAGATCGGCGCCGACCGGATCCTGTTCTCGACCGACTGGCCGTTCGAGAACGTCGACCATGCCGCCCGCTGGTTCGATTCGGCCAGCATCAGCGAGCGCGATCGCGAAAAGATAGGGCGCACCAACGCGATCGAACTGTTCGGACTGGACGCATGACAAAGGAGACAGACATGACCGATCACGTCAACATCGACGTCAACGAGGAGCTGGCCGAAGCGAAGGTCGGACGCCTGCACAAATGGCTGGGCGTCATGATGGCGACGCTCACCTTGTTCGACGGCTACGACACCTTCAATCCGGCCTACGTCATCCACTACGTGGCGGGACCCTGGGGCCTCGCTCCGGGACAGGCGGGCTTTCTGGTCTCGAGCGGGCTGGTGGGCTTCCTGATCGGTGCTGGAGTGCACGGCATAGTGGCCGACCGCGTGGGGCGGCGGGCGACCTTGCTCGGCGGCCTCTGGATCACCAGTGTCTTCACCTTGGGGACGCCGCTGTTCGGCGACTCGTTCTTCATGTTCTGTGCGCTTCGCGTCCTGACCGGCCTCGGGCTGGGCGTGCTGCTGCCGCTGGCGACGACCTATATCAACGAGCTCGCGCCGCGCCGCGTGGCCAACACCTTCTCGCTGTGGGGCGTGGCCTTCGGCTGGGCCCTGGGCGGCACGATGGCCGGGCTGGTGGGCGTGTTCCTCACGCCGATCTTCGGCTGGAAGGTGCTGTACTGGATCGGCTCGCTGTCGATCCCGCTGACCATCGCGCTGCATTTCTGCCTGCCGGAGTCCGTCAAGTTCCTGGCGCTGAAGGGCCGCATCGAAGACATCCGGGCGCTGCTGACACGCCTGCGTCCCGAACGTGCCGAGGTGTACTGCAATGCGCGCCTGATGGTGACGGGAGCGGTCACTCAACGCAATCCGGTCGCCGCGCTCCTCAGGCCGCAGATGCGCCGCACGACGCTCACGATCTGGCTGGCTGCCTTCCTGAGTCTCTTCTGCATCTTCGGCCTCACCGGCTGGATTCCGACCGTGATGATGAAGCGGGGCGAGACTTTTGCCGCGAGCTTCGGATTTGGAGCGCTGATGCAGATCATGTCCTTCGCCGGCGGCTTGGCCTGCGGCTATCTGGCCGACCGCAGGGGCTCGAGCCGCAGCGTGCTGGCGACCTGGTGGGCGCTGGGCGGGCTCTCGGTGCTCGCGCTGGTGTTCCTCGACGGGCATGTCGTCAACATCGTGTGCACGGCGGCGGCCGGGTTCTTCGTGATCGGTGCACAGTACGTGCTGAACAACTTCACGGCCCGCTCCTTCGACACCAACGTCCGCGCGACGGCGGTCGGCATGATGCTCAGCGTTGGCCGCTTCGGCGCGATCCTCGGACCGTTCGTCGTCGGCACGCTGCAGCAGGTCTCTGCAGGGCCCATGCCGATGTTCGTCCTGATCGGCTGCGCCTCGATCGTCGCCGCTATTGCAATCGCTTCGCTGGCAGCGCGGCCGGCGCCGGCGCGCGAGGCCGCGGTACTGCAAGTGCATGGATAGGAAGCATGCCTGGCGCGCGATCTTCTGGATATCGCCCGGGCAGATTCAGCGGCGCCGGCCGCGCAGCCATTCGAGCGCCAGCAACAGGCTGGTCGTGAACACGATCAGCAGCGTCGCGACGGCGGCGATGGTGGGCGAGATGTTCTCGCGGATGCCGGTGAACATCTGGCGCGGCAGCGTGACCTGGTCGGGCCCGGCCAGGAACAGGGTGACCACCACCTCGTCGAAGGAGGTGGCAAAGGCGAACAGCGCGCCCGAGATCACGCCCGGCGCGATCACCGGCAGCGTGATGCGCATGAAGGTGTTGAAAGGCGTTTCGCCCAGGCTCAGCGAGGCGCGCACCAGGTTGTGGTTGAAGCCGGCCAGCGTCGCGAGCACGGTGGTCAGCACGAAGGGCGCGCCCAGCGCGGCATGCACCACGATCAGGCCGAGGTAGCTGTCGGCCAGGCCGATGGGCGCGAAGTAGAGGTACGTCGCCACGCCCACCACCACGATCGGCACCACCATCGGCGAGATCAGCACGCTCATGAGCAGGCCCTTGAACGCGAAGTCCGTGCGTGACAGGCCCACCGCGGCCAGCGTGCCCAGCACGGTGGCGAGCACCGTCGCGGCGGGCGCGACGATGAAGCTGTTGCGCGCCGCCCGGGCCCATTCCGGCGACTCGAACAGGTTGCGGTACCACTTGAGCGACCAGCCGGGGATCGGGTAGGCCAGGAAGGAGCTGTCGGAAAAGGACAGCGGGATCACGACCAGGATCGGCGCCAGCAGGAAGGCCAGCACCGCCACGCAGCCGGCGCGCACCGCCCACCAGCCGAGCTTGTCGGCGAAGGTGGCGTAGGCGGGAAATTCGGGAAGAAGCTTCGGCATGCTCGTGTCTTTCGTGCGCTCAGCCCAGGCTCAGGTCGGCCTTGCCGACGCGGCGGTACACGGCATAGAGCACCAGCGTGGCGGCCAGCAGCAGCGCACCGAGCGCGCAGGCCATGCCCCAGTTGATCTCGACGTTGGTGTAGCGCGCGACGTAGTAGCTCAGCATCTGGTCGTCGGCCCCGCCCAGGAGCGCCGGCGTCACGTAGTAGCCGATCGCCAGGATGAACACCAGCAGCGCACCGGCGCCGATGCCGGGGTAGGTCTGGGGCACGTAGACGCGGAAGAAGGCCGCCAGCGGCGGACTGCCGAGCGAGACGGCTGCGCGCAGGTAGGTCGGCGGCACGCTTTTCATGACGCTGTACAGCGGCAGGATCATGAAGGGCAGCAGGATGTGGACCATCGAGATGATCACGCCGGTGCGGTTGAACAGCAGCGCCAGCGGGTGGTCGATCAACCCGATGCCCATGAGGCCGCGGTTGACCAGCCCTTCGGACTGCAGCAGCACGATCCAGGCCGCCACGCGCACCAGGATGGAGGTCCAGAAGGGCACCAGCACCAGGATCATCAGCACGTTGGCCTTGCGCGCCGGCAGCGTCGACAACCACCACGCGAGCGGGTAGGCCAGCAGCAGGCAGAAGAAGGTGACCACGGCGCTGATCTCGAAGGTGCGCAAGAGGATGCCGCCGAAGGCGCGCTGGTCCGGCGGCATGCGCTCGACGCTGCCCGCGGCGTCACGCCGCAGGTCGACCGAGGCCAGCAGGTAGTCGGGCGTCCAGCGCGAGCCGTTCTTGGCGATCGCCTGCCAGTAGGGCACCTCGCCCCAGCGCGCGTCGATCTCCAGCAGGCGCGCCTTGATTTCCTCCGGCGTGCCGGCGATCGGCAGCGCGCGGTAGGTGCTCATCACGAGCGAGCGGGCGCCGGCGATTTCGGTATTGAGCCGGCGCGCCAGCGCGCCCGCATCGGCGCTGTCGGGCAATTGGCCGAGGTCGGCCGCGATCGCCGCGTAGGCCTGTGGCGCGGGCGCCTCCTGGCGATTCCAGCCGTCGAGCGCGCGCACCGTGCGGGGCAACGCATTGACCACCTCCGGGTTCTCGACCGCGCGCTGCAGCAGCGCCACGATCGGCACCAGCAGCGTGAGCAGCAGGAACAGCAGCAGCGGCAGCGTGAGTGCGAACGCGCGCCACTTGCGGCGCGCCTCGGCGCGCGCCAGGGCGCGCCGAAGCTCTCCCGGCGGGGCCTCCGCCGGGAGGGGAGAGGCGAGCGTTGCCGCGTGCATGGCCGCTTACTGCGTGGCCCACGAGGCGAAGCGCTTCTCAAGCGCCTCGCCCTGGTCGGCCCAGAAGGCGACGCTGAACTGGATGGCTTCCTTGGCATTGGCGGCCGAGGTCGGCAGGTCGTCCAGCACCTTCTTGTCGAGCGAAGCCAGGGCCTTGGTGTTGGTCGGGCCGTAGGCAATGTTCTGCGCATAGGCCGCCTGCGCCGCCGGCTGCATGGCGAACTGGATGAACTTGAGCGAGGCCTCCTTGTTGGGCGCGCCCTTCGGAATGACCCAGTAGTCGAGGTCGTAGATGCCGCCCGGCCAGAAGATCTTCAGCTTGCGGCCTTCGCGGTTGGCGGCGTCGATGCGGCCGTTGAAGACCGTGGTCAGCACCACATCACCGGCCACCAGGAACTGCGGCGGCTGCGCGCCGGCTTCCCACCACTGGATGTTCGGCTTGAGCTCGGTGAGCTTCTTGAAGGCGCGGTCGGCGCCTTCCTTGGTGGCCAGCACCTTGTAGACGTCGGCCGGCTTCACGCCGTCGGCCATCAGCGCGAATTCGAGGTTGTAGCGCGCGCCCTTGCGCATGCCGCGCTTGCCCGGGATCTTCTTCACGTCCCAGAAATCGGCCCAGGAGGTGGGGGCGGTCTTGAGCTTCTCGCCGTTGTAGGCCATGACGGTGGACCACACGAACACGCCGACGCCGCATTCGGTGACGGCGGCCGGCAGGAAGTCCGCCTTGTTGCCGATCTTCGAGTAGTCGAGCTTCTCGAACAGGCCTTCGTCGCATCCGCGCGCCGCGTCGGGCGACTCGACCTCGACCACGTCCCAGGTGACCTTCTTGGTCTCGACCATGGCCTTGATCTTGGCCTGCTCGCCGTTGTATTCGACCGGGATGACCTTGATGCCGGTTTTCTCGAAGGGCTCGTAGTAGGCCTTCTTCTGGGCATTGGCGTTGGCGCCGCCGAAGTTGACGACGGTGATCTGCTGCTGCGCAAATGCCGGCAGCGCGAGCGCGGCGGCGACGATGAGGGCGAGGCGGGTCTTTTTCATGGAAGGAAGATTCCTTGTGGATTGGCGGTGACGAGAAATGGGATGCGAAGGCGCTCAAGCCGCATAGATGCGCACATGGTCGACCGGGAATCTGAGCGAGACCTGCTCGCCGCTTTGCGGCGGCGCGGCGCCCTGCAGGCCGCTGAGCGGCAGCTTGACCGTGGCGTCCGCCTGGCCGCCGCCGATGCTGCACAGCAGCCGCAGGTGGTCGCCGAAGTAGATGACGCGTGCCACCTCGGCCACGAGCACGTCGGGGCCCGATGCCTCGCTCTGCCGCTGCAGCACCACGCGCTCGGGGCGGATGCAGGCCTCGACCTTGGCACCCGCGGCCGCGCCGCTCACGTTCAGGCCGGTCAGCACGCGGCCGTCGGGCAGCGCCATTTCGGCGCAGTTGCCGGCGCTGCGCAGCACGCCCTTGAGCACCGTGTTGTCGCCGACGAAGCCGGCCACGAAGCGGTTGGCGGGCGCCTCGTAGAGCTGCTCCACCGAGTCGAGCTGCTGGATCACGCCCTCGTTGAACACCGCGACGCGGTCGCTCATGGTGAGGGCTTCGCCCTGGTCGTGCGTCACGTAGACGAAGGTCACGCCGAGCTGGCGATGCAGTTCCTTCAGCTCGATCTGCATGTGCTCGCGCAACTGCTTGTCGAGCGCGCCGAGCGGCTCGTCCATCAGCACCAGCTGCGGCTCGAACACCAGGGCGCGCGCCAGCGCCACGCGCTGCTGCTGGCCGCCGGAAAGCTGGCCGGGCAGGCGGTCGTTCATGCCGCGCAGCTGCACCATCTCGAGCGCGCGCTGCACGCGGCGCTGCTGCTCGTCCTTCGGCACCTTGCGCACCGTGAGCGGGTAGGCCACGTTCTGGCCCACGCTGAGGTGCGGGAACAAGGCGTAGTTCTGGAACACCATGCCGAAGTGCCGCTTGTGCGGCGGCGTGCCGGTGATCTGCTGGCCGTCGAGCAGGATGTCGCCGGAGGTCGGCGACTCGAAGCCGGCCAGCATCATCAGCGTGGTGGTCTTGCCCGAACCCGAAGGCCCGAGCAGGCTCAGGAACTCGCCCCGGTGGATGTCCAGGTCGAGCTGGCGCACCACCAGGTGCTCACCGTCGTAGGTTTTCTGGACGCGCTGGAAGCGCACCAGAGGTTCTTGGGTCATGGAGGTGTTCAAGTATGGACCGATCAGCGCAGCGCGGCGAAGCTGTCCGCCAGAATCGCCAGGCCTTCGTCCACTAGCAAGTCGGATGCCGTCAGCGGCACTAGCACGCGAATCACGTTGCCGTAGCTGCCGCAGGACAGCAGGATCAGCCCGCGCCGTGCCGCTTCCGCGACCACCTTGCGGGTGAGGTCGGCGTCGGGGCGGGCGGTGTCGCCCTGCTCGAACAGCTCGATGGCCACCATCGCGCCGAGTCCGCGCACATCGCCGATCGCCGGCACCTCGGCCGCGATGCGGCGCAGGCCGGTCTTCAGGCGCTCGCCCAGGGCCTTGCTGCGCGCCAGGAGCTGCTCGTCGTCGAACACCTTGAGCACGGCGAGCGCCGCGGCGCAGCCGATCGGGCTGCCGGCGTAGGTGCCGCCCAGGCCGCCGGGCGCGGGCGCATCCATGACCTCGGCGCGGCCCACCACGCCGGAGATCGGGAAGCCGCCCGCCATCGACTTGGCGGTGGTGATCAGGTCGGGCGCCACCGGCCACTGCTCGCTGGCGAACCAGGTGCCGGTGCGGCCGGCGCCGGTCTGCACCTCGTCCGCGATGAGCAGGATGCCGTGGCGGTCGGCCAGCGCGCGCAGGCCTTCGACGAAGTCGTTGGGCGCCACGTAGAAGCCGCCTTCGCCCTGCACCGGCTCGAGGATGAAGGCCGCCACGCGTTCGGGCTCGATGTCGTTCTTGAACAGCAGTTCGACCGAGTGCAGCGCGTCGTCGACGCTCACGCCGTGCAGTGCGTTCGGATACAGGGCATGGAACACCTCGCCCGGGAACGGTCCGAAGCCGAGCTTGTAGGGCGCCACCTTGCCGGTCAGGCCGAGCGTCATCATCGTGCGCCCGTGGTAGCCGCCGGTGAAGGCGATGACGCCGGGCCGCCGGGTGAACGAGCGCGCGATCTTGACCGCGTTCTCCACCGCCTCGGCGCCGGTGCTCAGGAAGATCGATTTTTTCGCGAAGTCGCCGGGTGCCAGCGTGTTCAGGCGTTCGGCCAGCTCGACGTAGGGCTCGTAGGCCAGCACCTGGAAGCAGGTGTGCGAATAGCGGTCGAGCTGCGCTTTGACGGCCGCACTGATCTCGGGGTGGCAGTGCCCGGTGTTGAGCACGGCGATGCCGCCGGCGAAATCGATATAGCGGCGGCCCTCGACATCCCAGATCTCGGCGTTGCTGCCGCGGCTGACGAATATGTCATGGGCCTGGCCGACCCCGCGGGCGACGGCCGCGGTGCGGCGTGCCATGAGGGCGGCGTTGCTGAGATGGGGTTCGCGCTGCATGGATACGACCTGTGCCTGAATGGGAATGGCGGCACTTTAGGTTTCGCAAGCCGGCGCGGCCATGTACAGCCGGAGCGCTCGTCCGGCAGACTGTACTGGTCTTGTATCCTGTACATACTTTCCTCTATATGGTGCAGATCGGTCTGCCGAGGCTCACCCGATGCTCATTCTTCGCCCCGAACTCCCGACACCTCTGGTCAGCCAGATCGTGGAGGGGCTGCGCGGGCTGATCGGCACCCAGAAGCTCAAGGCCGACAGCAAGCTGCCGTCGATCCGGGCCTTTGCCGCGGCCCACGGCGTGAGTGTCTTCACCGTGGTCGAGGCCTACGACCGGCTGGTGGCGCAGGGCCTGCTGGTGTCGCGCGCCAACGCGGGTTTCTTCGTCAAGCGACGCAGCGAGGAGGGCGCCGCCGGTGCGGCCAATGCGCCGCGCGCCGACCCGCGCTTCGACGCCCGGTGGTACTTGCAGCAGATCTTCGAGAACCGCAATCTGCAGCTCAAGCCGGGCTGCGGCTGGCTGCCGCACGACTGGCTGTTCGAGGATGGCGTGCGCCGCAGCCTGCGCCACCTGTCCGCCGGCGGCACCGACATCGGCGGCTACGGCCTGCCCTTCGGGCACATGGCGCTGCGCATGGCGGTGGCCGAATCGCTCTCCGAGCGCCAGATCGCGGTCGACGCCGCGCAGGTGCTGCTGACCCAGGGCTCCAGCCAGGCGCTGGACCTGGTGGCTCGCCGCCTGCTGAAGGCGGGCGAAGCGGTGCTGGTGGACGACCCCGGCTATCCCAACCTGATGTTCATGTTGCGCTTCCTGGGCGTCCAGCTCGTCGGCGTGCCGCGCACGCCGACCGGCTACGACCTCCCGGCGCTGGAGGCGCTGCTGATTGCCCACCGGCCCAAGGCCTTCTTCACGCAGCCGCGGCTGCAAAGCCCGACCTGTTCGATGGCTTCCCTGCCGCAGCTCGTGCGGCTGCTGCAACTTGCCCAGGCGCACGATTGCGTGCTGGTCGAGAACGACATCTACGCCGACATGGACGTCTCGATGCGCCCGTCGCTCGCCAGCCTGGGCCAGTTGCGCCAGGTCGTCTACGTGAGCAGCTTCTCGAAAACCATCTCGCCGAACATCCGCGTCGGCTACGTCGTCGCCAGGCCCGAGCTGCTCGAAGACCTGGCCCAGCTCAAGATGGTCTCCGGCCTGACCTCCTCGGACATCACCGAGCGGCTGGCCTTCGGCGCGGTGACCGATGGCCGCTGGCGCAAGCACCTCAAGTCGCTGCGCGATCGGCTGGCCCAGGCACAGGCCGGCGTGGCGCGCAGGCTGGACGCGCTCGGCTTCGAGCTGTTTCACGAGGCATCGGCGGGGATGTACCTGTGGGCCCGGCACCCGGACATCACCGACAGCGCCGAACTCTCCACGCGTGCGGCCGCCGAGGGCATCATGCTCGGCCCGGGCCAACTGTTCCTGGTCAACCCGCATCCGACCGGCTGGCTGCGCTTCAATGTCGCGTTCAGCGAGGACGAACGGCTCTGGCGCTTTCTGAGCCGCAGCATCGAGCAGCAGCAGAGCGGCGAGCTGACGCAGCAGGCCGAGGGTTGAACGCAGGCGGTGACTCCCGTTCGGGCTGAGCCTGTCGAAGCCGGGTACAAGCCTTCGATCCTTCGTCGAGCTCAGGACAGGCCAAGCTCAAGCCGAACGGTTGGGCAATTGCGCTACTTGGCCCGCAGCAGCTCGCCCGCTTCCAGCAGCACCAGTTCGTTGTCATCCGCCTTGTTCGGCTCCCGGCTGCTGGAGAAGGGCAGGTTGTTGTCGTTGCCCACCACGATGTGCGTGGCATCGATCACCTCGACGTTCTCGATCGTGAAGAAGGGGAACTTGAGCACGCCGTCGTTCAGCGGCTTGCGCGCCAGCTTGTTCGGGTCGGCGATCTGAAGCAGGTCGATGTAGCCGATCTTGCGCACCGCCTGGCCGGCGTTGGCGTCGCTCAGCTCGATCTTGTAGACGCGCTTGAACTTCGCCAGGTCGTGGAAGCAGTCGGCGCGTTTCTGGCCTTCGGGGCAGGCCTTGTCGGCCGTGCCTTCGCCGTTGTCGCGCTCGATGACGAGGCCGGTGGTCGCATCGATCATGTTGAAGTCGCCGATCGCGTGGCCGTTGGCTTCCAGCGGGTACTTCCAGTGACGGCCGGTCCACTTCTCGCTCTCGACGTCGAACTCGAGCACGCGCAGCGCCTCCTTGCCATCGACGCGCTCATAGTCCTTGGCCTCGGCATTCCATACCGGGCCTTCGAGCAGGGCGTAGAGCTTGCTGCCGTCCTTCGATGCGGCCATGCCTTCGAAGCCCTTGGAGCGCCGGATCTGGAAATCCACCGCGCCGCCGGGAGCGCCCGGCGTCGTCACGGCCGGATGGTCGGGCGAGCGCACCGTCTTGCCGTCGACCTGGGTCTCGAACACCGCGAGCACTTTGCCCTTCAGGTCGGCCTTGATCAGGTAGGGGCCGAACTCCTCGCCGATCCACAGCGCGCCCCCCGCGAACTGGAAGCTCTCGGGGTCGAAGTCCGAACCCATCAGCAAGCGCTGCTTGGTGCCTTCGTGGACGATGCGGAACGGCACCTTCTTGTCCGGGTCGTGCAGGAACGCGGTGCCCATGCGCTCGAACTTGCCGCTCTTGAAGTCCACCTTGTAGTGGTTGAGGTAGAGCATGAAGTCGGGCGAGTTGGCCTTGGCGCCGGCGCCGTTGTCGGTGAGGATCCAGAAGCTGCCGTCGTCCATCTTCTTGATGCCCGAGTGGCCCTGCACCGGCTGTCCCTTGAAGGGCAGCGAAACGCCGGTGCCGCGGCCGGCCGAGAGGCCTTCGATGCTGCCCAGCGCCTCGACGCGCTTGCCGCTGGTGAACTTGCCGCTCACTTGCAGATCGGCTGGCGCCTCCTTCGGCGCGGCGATGAAGCTTTGCGCCGGCAGCAGCGCATGGCCGGCGAGCGTGGCGGGGTAGGCGGTTTGCGCCGCGGCGCTGCCGCAGGCCAGGGCGGCGGCGAGGGTGGTGAAGGAGAGGGAAGCGATGCGCATCATGGTCCGGGGTGGCTTGAGATAAAGCCCTGCACCATGCCGGCGCCGGGTGACGCCGCCGTGACAAGGGCCTGTTAACAGGCCCTACTTCGCGTCGCTGTACACCGTCGCGCGCGACACGCCCATGTGCGCGGCGGCGATCTCCATGCCGCGGCGGATGTCGAGGAAGCCGGCCTTCTTCAGTTCCTGCACCAGCTGCCTGCGGTCCGCGGGCTTGAGCGAGCGCGCCGTGGTCGCGCGCGTCGCGGCGAACTCGTCGACCCGCCCGCAGATGCGGTCGGCATGGCTCGTGTCCAGCGTTTCGCCGACCTCGCTCGATTCGATGCGCGTGAACTGCGCCAGCGCGGCCTGGAAGCCCTGGAACAGCGTGAGGTCCACGTTCAGGCACAGCGCCGCCACGTACTCGCCGCTCTCGTCCTTGATGCCGATCGAGGTGCTCTTGACCTTGCGGCCGTCGGCGAACTGGTTGGCGTAGTTGATGATGACCGCCGGGTAGTCCGGGTCGCCGATGCGCGCCAGGCCCAGCTCCGTCGCCGGCTGGCCGACGCGCCGCCCGCTCAGGTTGTTCTCGATCGCGAAGATGGCGTTCTTCGGATCGCTGAGGTCGTGGACCACCACTTCGCAGAACGGGGCGAAGGTCTTGCCGAGGCCCTGCGCGATGGTTCGCAGCTCGCGCAGCAGCAGCTTGTTCGGCTTTTTCTTCATCGGCCGAATGTATCCAACATTGGACGAAGCGTCCAAGCGGGTCGCGAAGCGCTTCAGTCCGGCTGGTACTGGTAGAGCCAGGTCTCGGTCAGCGTCTGGTCGCCGGTCTTCAGGTACAGGCGCATGTCCACCGGCTCGCTGCCTTCGGCCGTGAAGTCGAACTGCGCGCGCCAGTGGCCCGGCACGCCGTTGGGTACCGCTTCCGAGAAGATGTAGGAGAACTTGCCGCGCGAGGCCGTGAGCACGAGCTCGGGCTTGACGCCGAAGGGGATCGCCTCCAGCGGCTTGCCGATGAACTCGACCATGAACTTGCGCACGCCCTGCGGCCGCTGCGTGCCCGGCTGCCCGCCGCGCCCGAGCCGCGTCGCCACGCAGCGCGCGAGCGGCGAGGGAAAGGGCTCCTGGTCGGTCCAGTGCAGCCGGTACTTGAGGTTGTAGCTGGAGCCCGCGGCGGCCGGCGCCTTGGGCACCCAGCAGGCGAGGATGTTGTCGTGGATCTCGTCGTCGGTCGGTATCTCGACCAACTGCACCGAGCCTTCGCCCCAGTCGCCCAGCGCCTCGACCCAGAGGCTGGGGCGCTTCTCGTAGAACACGCCGTCCTGGTAGTGGTCGAAGGCGCGGTCGCGCTGCAAGAGCCCGAAGCCGCGCGGGCGCGTGTCGCTGAAGGACGATGCGCGGGTCTGCGTGGGATTGTTCAGCGGGCGCCAGATGCGTTCGCCCGCGCCGTTCCAGATCGCGAGGCCGTCGGAGTCGTGCACCTCGGGCCGCCAGTCAATGCCGGTGGGCCTGCTTTCCGAGTACCAGTACATCGAGGTCAGCGGCACCAGCCCGAGGCGGCCGATGTCGCGGCGCAGGAAGAGGCGCGACTCGATGTCCATCAGCACCGCCTTGCCGCGCTGCATCACGAACTTGTAGGCGCCGGTGATGCTCGGTCCTTCGAGCAGCGCATAGACCGTCATCGCGTTCGCATCCGGCGCAGCGGACGGCTCGAAGTAGAAGCGCGTGAAGGTCGGGAACTCCTCGGGCCGGTCGGGCATGGCCGCATCGAGCGCGATGCCGCGCGCCGACAGGCCGTACTGGTAGAGCTCGCCGATGGCGCGGAAGTACGAGGCGCCGAGGAAGGCCACCCAGTCGTTGGTCTGCCAGGACAGCTTCTTCTGGTCGCCGTTGCGGCTTTCCTGCAGACGGAAGCCCGCGAAGCCGGCGCCGTCGGGCAGCTTGCGCGCGGGGCTGTCGTCCGGCATCGAGAAATACGCGCTGTCGTAGAGGATCTCGCGCGCGAAACCGTCGCCGCTCGCGGCCTCGGTCACGTACATGTGGACCGGTGTCTGGAAGTAGCGGCCGAGATGGAAGAAGGTGACCGGGAACTGGCCCGGCCCGTCGCGGAACAGCGCGTTGTCGGGGTTGTACTTGATCTTGCCGTGGGCGTCGTAGTCGATCCGCTGGAGCACGTCGGCCGGCAGCGTGTTGTCGGCCACATAGGGCTTGGCGGCCTGCGATTTCGCGAAGGTAACAAGACGTTCGAAAGAGAAGGGCCGGGGTTGCGCGAGCTTGATTCCGCCGGCTGCGAGGGCATCTGGGGGAAATCCGAGAGCGGCGAGCGCCATGGAGGCGCCACCGGCGGTGAGGAGTGAGCGGCGATCGATCATTGGCCGAAATGTTAACGAGGCCCGGCATGGCGGCCCGTAGGCCAAGGCCGGAAACGGTCGAACAGGGGTGAATTCGAAAGCAAGACCCGGAGTGCGCATGCAACCCCTGATCCCTAGAGTGGATGCATCGATCAACGACACTAGAGGATTCACATGAACATGAGCAACCCCAACGAAATCCGCGCCCTCGCTACCGTGAGCGATCCGCGCTGGGCGGCGGTGGCCGCGCGCGATGCGGCGGCCGACGGCAAGTTCTTCTATTCGGTCAGGACCACCGGCGTGTATTGCCGGCCTTCCTGCGGCGCGCGCGCAGCCCGGCCCGAGAACGTGGACTTCCATGCCACGACCGCGGACGCGGAGCGCGCGGGCTATAGGCCCTGCAAGCGCTGCAAGCCCGACCAGCCCGCGCGGGCCGAGCAGCATGCGGCGCAGGTGGCCGAGTTGTGCCGCTTCATCGAGCGCGCCGAAGAGGCGCCCACGCTGGCCCAGCTCGCCGAGCGTGCCGGACTCAGCAGCTATCACCTGCATCGCATCTTCAAGGAGGTCACGGGCCTCACGCCCAAGGCCTATGCGGCCGCGCATCGCGCGAAACGCGTGCGCGAGGAACTCGCGCGCAGCGACACGGTGACGGACGCGATCTACGACGCCGGCTACAACTCCAACGGCCGCTTCTACGCGGACTCGAAGGACATGCTCGGCATGACCCCAACCGCGTGGCGCGCGGGCGGTGCCAATACCGAGATCCGCTTCGCGATCGGCGAATGCGCGCTCGGCGCGATCCTGGTGGCGCAGAGCGAGCGCGGCGTCTGCGCGATCGCGTTGGGCGATGATGCCGATGCCTTGGCCCGTGATCTGCAGGACCAGTTTCCGCAGGCCCGGCTGATCGGCGGCGATCCGGTCTTTGAACAACTCGTCGCCAAGGTGGTGGGCTTCGTCGAAGCGCCGGGCCTGGGGCTGGATCTGCCGCTGGACGTGCGCGGCACCGCCTTCCAGCAGCGCGTGTGGCAGGCGCTGCGCGAGATCCCGCCGGGCACCACCGCGAGCTATGCGGAGATCGCCCGGCGCATCGGCAGCCCGAAGTCGGTGCGCGCCGTGGCCCAGGCCTGCGGCGCCAATGCGATTGCCGTGGCGATCCCTTGCCACCGCGTAGTGCGCAGCGACGGCAGCCTGTCGGGCTATCGCTGGGGTGTGGAGCGCAAGAGCGCCTTGCTCGAGCGGGAGGCCAGCGCCGCATGACCGATTGGGGCCAGGTGGCGCTCGACCTCGATACCGAGGGCAGCGCCTTGATCGAGCGATTGCTGACGCGCGAGGAGTGCGAATCGCTGTCGGGGTTGTACCCGCTCGATCCGCTGTTTCGCAGCCGCGTGGTGATGGAAAGGCACGGCTTCGGGCGCGGCGAGTACAAGTATTTCGACTATCCCTTGCCCGAGCGATTGGCAGGCTTGCGCGACGAGGTCTATGCGCAGCTCGCGCCGATCGCCAACCGATGGAACCAGGCCATGGGGATCGAGGTGCGCTATCCGCCGCGGCATGCCGACTTCATCGCGCGCTGTCATGCGGCGGGGCAGAGGCGGCCCACGCCGTTGTTGCTGCAGTACGGCGCCGGCGACTACAACTGCCTGCACCAGGACCTGTATGGCGAACACGTGTTTCCGCTGCAGCTGGTGATCCTGCTGTCCGAGCCCGGCCGCGATTTCGAAGGCGGAGAGTTCGTGATGACCGAGCAGCGCCCGCGCATGCAGTCGCGGCCGATGGTGCTGCCGCTGCGCCAGGGCGACGCGGCCGTCATCGCGGTGCACCACCGGCCGGTGCAGGGCACGCGCGGCGTCTACCGCGTCAACCTGCGGCATGGCGTGAGCCGCGTGCGTTCGGGGCATCGGCACACCGCCGGCATCATCTTCCACGACGCCGCATGACAGCCGATCTGTTCGAATCCTCCGTCGAATCGCTGGGCCCCGGCGCGATGTGGCTGCGCGGCTTCGCTCGGCCGCACGAAAGCGAGTTGCTGGCCGGGGTGTACGAAGTGACGGCGCAGGCGCCGCTGCGCCACATGGTCACGCCGGGTGGCTTTCGCATGTCGGTCGCGATGAGCAATTGCGGCGCGCTGGGCTGGGTCACGGACCGCACGGGCTACCGCTACGACGCCATCGATCCGGACACCGGCCGGCCCTGGCCGCGCATGCCGGCGGCCTTCTCGCAGCTCGCGACTAAAGCCGCTGCGGCGGCCGGCTTCGAGGGCTTCGTGCCCGACGCCTGCCTGGTCAACCGCTACGAAGCAGGCACGCGCCTTTCATTGCACCAGGACCGCAACGAGCGCGACATGCGCTGGCCCATCGTCTCGGTGTCGCTGGGCATGCCGGCGGTCTTTCTGTTCGGCGGCGCGAAGCGCACCGACAAGGCCCGCCGCGTGCCGCTCGCGCACGGCGATGTGGTCGTGTGGGGCGGGCCGGCACGGCTCAACTACCACGGCGTGCTGCCGCTGAAGGAAGAGGCGCATCCGTTCATGGGCGCCTGCCGCATCAACCTGACTTTTCGCAGGGCGGGTTGAGGATCAGGCATCGGGCGGCTGGATGTTGTACGAGATCCGCCCCGCCGGCAGATAGAACAGCGCGATGACGGCCCCGCCCTTGGCCTCGGGATAGTGATGGCTCCCGGGGGCTGGCGCGGTCCACCCGCCGTGGCACCAGCCGTTCGGCCCGGCCAGCGCCGCGCCTTCGTCGAGCGGGATCACCATGTTGAACTCCCCGTACGGATGCGCGTGGTAGTCGCCGCGGAAGCTGCCTTCGGGATTGCCCTGGGTGTTGCCGGTGCTGTCCATGTACACGGCGGTGATGCTGAAACCGAGCGTTTCGGGCGTTGCTTCGCAGATCCGGCTGCGACGGTAGTGCCGGCCACGGATCTCGACGTTGGCAGCCCATCCGTCGCGGACGCCGGCCTTCACCAGCGCGGCCAGTTCGTCATAGAGCGCGCTGCCGGGGCCGTGCTTCGCGTTCAGCCATTGCTCGACCTCGGTGCCTGCGGTCATGTCCTGGATCTCTGCCAGGAAGGGCAGGCTCGCGGCGATGAGTGCTTCTCGATCGGTCATGGCCATCACTCGTCCGCCTTGAAACCGGAGGCCTCGACGACGGGCTTCCATCGCTCCCGCTCGGCCGCGATGAGCCGCGCGTACTCGGCCGAACCGAGGTAGGTCGCTTCGAGCCCGATCTGCTCCAGGCCACCGGCCAGCGCCTTGTCGCGGGATGCCGCCTGCGTTGCCGCGGCCAGCGCCGCCACCGTCGCTTCGGGTGTCGAAGCCGGCGCGAAGACACCGTAGCTTTCCAGGCCCGCCACCGTGCCGAAACCCTGCTCGGCGAAGGTGGGCACGTCCTTGAGAAAGCGCGAACGCCGCTCGCCCGTCACGGCCAGAAGGCGGACCTTGCCGCTGCCGAGGTACTGCAGGAAATCGCCGACGAAGCCGAGGTAGGCCGGAACCTGTCCGCCGAGCAGGTCCTGCATGGCGGGCGCAGAACCGCGATAGGCCACATGCGTGAGCGGCACGCCTGCGGCCTGCGAAAAGCGATAGCCCAGGAACTGCGCCAGCGATCCGGCGGCGGGCGATGCGTAGGTGCGCCCGATGTCGTGGGCCTTCAGCCAGCGAACATAGTCGGCAAGCGTCCTGATCTCGGACGGCAGCGCGCTGCTGATCGCGAGCACGCAGGTTGCGGACGCGAGCAAGGCAACGGGTCGCAGGTCCTTGACCGGATCGTAGGAAAGCTTGGCGTACACGTGCGGGTAGATCGTCATGGCCGAGGTGTGAGTGCACAAGACCACGCTGCCGTCGGCGCGCTCGCGCTTGAGCTGGCCGTTCGCGATTCTTCCGGCGGCGCCCGGCCGGTTGTCGACGACGTAGGCGCGGTTCTGCGCCTTCCATGCCTCCGCAAGACGGCGCGCGGTCTGGTCCAGCGTGCCGCCGGGCGGATAGCCGACGACGATGCGGCCGACGCCGCCGTCGGCTTGTGCGTGTGTCAGTGCCGGAATGCCGGCCAGGGCCGGCGCGAGGCAGGACACATACTTGGCGAAACTTCGTCTGGAAAGATCGGTCATCGTGGTGCTCCGTGTGATGCGAGGTTGCACATTGCCACCGCGGCTTCGACATCGGAAGCGATGAATCTGCAACAGGAAAATGCACGAGGTGCAAGATGAAAAGAACCCAGGCACCGCTGAGTCCCAAGCGCATCGACCTGAATCTCCTGCGCGTGTTCGACGCCGTCTTCGAGGACCGGAACCTTCTTCGCGCCGGCAAGCGGCTGCACCTCAGCCAGTCGGCGATCAGCCATGCCTTGTCGCGCCTGCGCGAGGCCTTGCAGGACGAATTGTTCGTGCGCACGGCCAAGGGCATGGAGCCCACGGCGCGTGCCCTCGCCATGGCGACGCCGCTGCGCGAAGCCGTGCGCGCCATCCACGACACGCTGGGCGTCCAGCCTTTCGAGCCGGCGACGACCACGCGCAGGTTCGTGGTGGCGGCCAACGACTACGTCACCTCGGTCCTGCTGACCAAGCTGGCGCGCCGCATGGGCGATGCGGCGCCGTCGTCCGATCTCATCGTGCGGCCGGCGACGCGGCTCGACCTGGCCGAGCAGATCGACGTCGGGCGCATCGACATCGCGCTGGGCATCTTCGCCGACGTTCCGGGCCGGTTCCAGAGCGCGCGGCTGTGGATCCAGCAGGACGTGCTCGTGTTCCGCAAAGGCCATCCGCTCGCGCGCCGCAAGCCGCGGATCGAGGACCTGGCCGCGTTTCCGCTGCTGACGGTGTCGCTCGGCGGCCAGGAGGAAGGGGCGGTCAGCGGCTACATCGTCGAGCGCGGATTGGCGCGCCAGTCGGAGATGTTCGATCGTTCGGCGCTGGAGGATGCATTGGCGGCGGCCGGGAAGCGCCCCCACTACCGGATCACGGTGCCGCATTCGCTGGCCGTGCCCGATCTTCTGCTGGGCAGCGACATGATCTCCATCGTGCCGGCGCCTTTGGCGCAGGCCTTTCTCACGCGGCGCGACCTGTTGGCCAAGCCCTTGCCCTACGCGGCGCAGCATGCCACTGTGCGCGCCCTGTGGCACCGGCGGGACGAACACGATCCCGCGCATCTTTGGCTCAGGGAGCAGCTCGTCGATCTCGCGGGCGCTCAGGATCTTTCGTTTCGTGCATGACGCTCTTGCTCAATGTTCACTGGATGGCGAACACGCGCTGGGGCAACATCGCGGCATGATGAACGCAGATCGTCCCGTGGTGGCGGAAGGGTCCACCGTATGCAGCGTCGTGGACGCCTTGATCCGATCGCGCCGGACGGTCCGCGCCTTTCGTCCGACGCCGGTTCCGAAGTCCGAGGTGGCGGAGATCCTCGACGTCGCGCGTTGCGCGCCGAGCAACTCGAACACGCAACCCTGGTCGGTCCATGTCCTGGCAGGCGAGTCCAAGCGCCAGCTGAGCGAGGCGCTGGCGCTGTCTCATGAGCGCAATGAGCTGCCGCCTTCGCGGCACTTCCCGGACGATCTGCCGGCCGCCTGCGCATCGCGGCAGACCGACTTCGGCGCCCGGTACTACGCGGCGCTGGGGATCGATCGCAACGATGCGCCGGCTCGAAACCGGCAATCGGGGCGCAACCTCTGCTTCTTCGATGCGCCGGTCGGGCTCATCTTCACCATCGACAGCCGCCTGACGAAGCACAGCTGGGCGGATTGCGGCATGTTCCTGCAGACGCTGATGATCGCCGCCAAGGCCAGGGGCCTCGATACCTGCCCGCAGGTTTCGTTCGTGCGCTACGAGCCGCTCATTTCGGAGTTCCTTCGCCTGCCGTCCACGCAGTCGATCGTGTGCGGCATGTCGCTGGGCTACGCGGACACCGATGCGGCTGTGAACGATCTGGGGATGCCGAGAGAGCCAGTCGAGAATTTCTCGGTCTTCTGGGGCTTCGACGCGCGAGGCTAGCGCGCCGGCAACGAGGAAGGCTCCCACGAATCGGGCGTGGTCGCGACCAGCGACTTGAGATCGGACCACGGCTTGGCATCGGGCACGCGCTCGCCGCCGGTGACCACGCGTTTCGCGAAGGCCACCATTCGGTGCTGCATGTAGACTAGGTCGGCCGGCGCCCAGGTCTCCATCGAATGCGGTCCCCGGGCCACCACGATCTCCTTCGGGCCGCGAACACGGTCGTAGGCGGCGATCGTGCCTTCGACGCTCTCGGCGCGGTCCCACAGTCCCTTGCCGAAGAAGGCCGCCGGCCAGCGGTCCATGCCCGCGAGCGTCGCCGAGCTCGGGTAGAAGACGATGTGGTGCTCGGCCGCCATGCCGGCCGCGAAAAGGTTGCGATCGGCCAGGTCGGGCGATGCCGGCACATAGCCCGCACCGCTCGCGAAGGAGGCAAGCAGGATCGCGCCCTTGATGTTCTTCAGTCCTTTCGGCGGCGCGCAGCGCACGCTCGGCATGTCGTAGCTGCACGACTCGGCGAAGTTCTTCGTCATGGCCCAGGCAGTGGACATCGAGCCGCGCGAATAGCCGCCGAGGATGATCGGGATCCAGTCGGCTTTCATGCCCGCGAGCAGGCGGCCGCCGGCCGCGTCGCCTTCGAGCAGCTGCCCAGTGGGCGTCAGCATGCGCATGCCGCGGCCGCTCTCGAGCTGTTCGAGCACACGGAAGACGTCCTCCCCTTGTTCGAGGGTGTGGGTGTCGCTGAAGCCGCCCGAGAGCCCTTCGCCGCGCCGGTCGTAGCTCAACACGTCGAAGCCGGCGGCGTTCAGCGCATGCAGGTTCTCGCGCCACCAGCGCTGGCCCATGCTCTCGGTGGTGGCGTTGGGGAAGGCGAGGCCCACAGTCTTGCCGGTGGCCGGATCGATGCGGTAAGGCTTTTCATCCGGATGCTGGATCGCGGTGAGCTGGCCGCTGCCACCACTGGCCATGATGACCAGCGCGCGCAGCTTGCCGCCCTTGCCGTCGTCCACGCCCGTGCCTTCGAGGTACCAGCCGCGCAGCTTGATCGTGTCCTGCATCTTCAGTGCGATGCGCTCGAAGCTGTCGCGCGGCGCGCTGAATTCGACGGTGTAGGTGCGCAGCTCGGCCTCGGCGATCGATTCGTTGTACGGCGCCTTGGCGAAGAAGGCCGGTCGCCGGATCTGCCGCAGGTCGACCTCGCCATCGGGATCGATCCGGCCCGAGGGATCGACCACGCCGGTCGAGCGCGTCGCGCGCTCCTTGTTGGGCGGCAGCCAGCGCTGCATCTGCGCATCGATGCGGCGGAAGCAGGCGGCATCGGCCTTGCAGGCGCTCCAGCGCGCCCTGAGCTTGGCATCGGTGAATTCGTCGACGTGGAAATCGCGGCCTGCGTAGTCCGCCGGCGGGCGGTTGGCGGTCAACAACAAGGGAATGCAGACCGTGCTGCCGGCCGCGCGCGGCAGGCGGTAGCCGGGCAGCTCGGCATTGCGGTCGGCACCGACGCGCGCCGTGCAGTCGGTGGGCGGCGGCGCGGCGCGGGCTTCGCGCGGCGGCGCGTTGTTCAGCGTGCATCCGGCCAGTCCAACGAAGGCCGCAAGAATGCAGCCGGCGGCGCGCGAGGGCCTCGTCATCGTCGGGTCTCCTTCATCGGCAAGGCGCGAGGTGCGAGCCTTCTCGTCTCGCCGATCGCCATCACGAAGAATTCGTCCTCCGGCATGCCGCGCGCCTGGCGCAATTCGACCAGCTTCCGCGGCGGCTCGTCCAGCGGCTCGTCCGTCAGCTTGAAGGTACCCCAGTGCACGCCGAGCGAGCGCTTGGCGCCGAGGTCGTCGTGGATCTGCAGCGCCTCCTCGACGTTCACATGCTGCGCGCTCATGAACCAGCGCGGCGCGTAGGCGCCGATGGGCAGCAGGGCGATGTCGAAGCCGCCGCCTCGTTCTGCCGTCTGCCGGCTTTCGAAGTGGCGGCGGATGTCGCTGAAGTCGCGCGAGTAGCCGGTGTCGCCGGCAAAGAGCAGATGGCAGTCCGGCGCGAGCACGGCGAAGCCGCCCCACAGGGTGGCCAGTGCATCGCGCGGGCCGCGCGAGGACCAGTGCTGCGCCGGGACCAGCACGAGCTCGGCATCGCCCTGCGGTGTCGCGATGCGGTGGCTGTCCCACCAATCCAGCTCCACGACATGCCGGATGGCCTGCGCCCTGAACCATGGCTCGAGGCCCAGCGGCACGACGAAGAGCGGCGGGCCGCCGGGCTGCCGGTTCAGCGCGCTCACCGAGGCGGCATCGAGATGGTCGTAGTGGTTGTGCGAGACCAGCACCAGGTCCACATGCGGCAGCGCGCGCAGCGCGATGCCGGGCGGCACATGGCGCCGCGGCCCCGCGAACTGCACGGGCGAGGCGCGCTCGGAGAACATCGGGTCGGTCAAGAGCGTGAGGCCGCCCAGCTGGGCCATGACGGTCGAATGACCGATCCAGGTGAGGGCTGGCGCCATCCGTGCGCCGGCCTGTGCATTGGCGTGCAGCCACGACAGATCGGGCGCCACCCGCGGGATGGGCGCGAGCGGCGGGCGGGGCAGGCCGGCGCGCGCGGCCTCGCGGCGCCATCGCAGCAGCTCGGCGAGGCTCTTGGGCTGGAACTCGATGTAGTTGTTCTGGAAGCCGCGCGCGCGATGGTGCGGCTTGCCGGGGTCGGGAGGCGAAGACATGGTTTCGGATCGTGCCGCAGCTGGCTTAGCCTGCGATGAGCTTCTGCACCAGTTCCGCCGTGGTCGCCGCCGCGTACTTGCGCATCAGCCGCGCGCGGTGGATCTCGACCGTGCGGTGGCTGATGCCGAGCGCCTTGCCGATTTCCTTCGAGGTCGAGCCCTGCATCACCTGGGCGGCCACCTCGCGTTCGCGCGGAGTGAGCTCGGCCTTCGCCGAGCGTCGCGAGCCCAGGTCCTCGAAGGCCCAGATGCCGGCCTCGTGCGGGGCCGCGCGGTTGAGCGCCTGGCCGCTCACGTGGCACCAGAAGGTCTCGCCCGCGAAGACGCCGTGCAGGCTGCCGACCCTTCTCATCATGCGGTTGTCGGCATAGCGGCCGCTCGCGTTGAGAATCGGCTCCATGCGCTTGCCGATGCGCTCGAATTCGGCGACGCTCGGGTAGAGCACGCGAAACGATTCGCCGATCAGTTCGTCTGGCGTGGTGCCGAACATCTCGCACAGGCGCGCATTGCAGTCGATGATGATGCGGTGGCGCGACAGCACCATGCCCACCGGTGCCTGCTCGAAGGCGAGCCGGTAGTCGATCTCGTGCAAAAGAGTGTCGGGTGTGTCCATTACGAAATACTACGTATGCCTGTACGTAGTATCGTCTCAGGCGCTTCATCAACCATTTCCGAACGAGGAACCATGGCCAACAAGATCTACCCCTCCGCCGACGCAGCGCTCAAGGGCGTCGTGGCCGACGGCCAGACCCTCGCGGTCGGCGGCTTCGGCCTCTGCGGCATTCCCGAGGCGCTGATCGACGCGCTGCACGATTCGGGCGTCAAGAACCTGACCTGCATCTCCAACAACGCCGGCGTCGACGGCTTCGGCCTGGGCAAGCTGCTCGGCACGCGCCAGATCAAGAAGATGATCGCGAGCTACGTGGGCGAGAACAAGGAGTTCGAGCGCCAGTACCTGGCTGGCGAACTCGAGCTCGAGTTCACGCCGCAGGGCACGCTGGCCGAGAAGCTGCGCGCCGGCGGCGCCGGCATTCCGGCCTTCTTCACCAAGACCGGCGTCGGCACGATGGTGGCCGAGGGCAAGGAGCTGCGCGAGTTCGACGGCGAGACCTACGTGATGGAACGCTCGCTGGTGCCCGACGTGGCGCTGGTCAAGGCCGACGTGGCCGACAAGTCGGGCAACCTGCGCTTCCGCCTCACGGCGCGCAACTTCAACCCGGCCGCCGCGATGGCCGGCAAGGTCTGCATCGTCGAGGTCGAGAAGATCGTCGAAGTCGGCGAGCTCGCGCCGGACGACATCCACCTGCCGGGCATCTACGTGCACCGCATCGTGCTCAATGCCAAGCCCGAGAAGCGCATCGAGAAGCGCACCGTGAGCGCGGCGGCGCCGGTCGATGCGGCCGCTGCCAAGGTCGAAGCCCAGGCCGCAATCGCGCAGGCCGCGGTCGGCAGCGAAGTGCCGGAGCCGGTCAAGAACAACATCAACAACAAAGGAGCCTGACATGCCCTGGACCCAAGACCAGATGGCGGCACGCGCCGCGCAAGAACTCGAGGACGGCTTCTACGTCAACCTCGGCATCGGCATTCCGACGCTGGTGGCCAACTTCGTCGGCGACAAGGAAGTCTGGCTGCAGAGCGAGAACGGCATGCTGGGCATCGGCCCGTTCCCGACCGAGGACCAGGTCGACGCCGACCTGATCAACGCCGGCAAGCAGACCGTGACCACCATCCCCGGCTCGGCCATCTTCGGCAGCCACGAAAGCTTCGCGATGATCCGCGGCGGCAAGATCAACCTGTCGATCCTCGGTGCCATGCAGGTCAGCGCCAAGGGCGACCTGGCCAACTGGATGATCCCGGGCAAGATGGTCAAGGGCATGGGCGGCGCGATGGACCTGGTGGCCGGCGTCAAGCGCGTGATCGTGCTGATGGAACACGTGGCGAAGAAGAAGGACGGCACCGAGGACCTCAAGATCCTCGAGCAGTGCACCTTGCCGCTGACCGGCGTGGGCGTGGTCGACCGCATCATCACCGACCTGGCCGTGATGGACGTGACGAACGAGGGGCTCAAGGTGATCGAGCTGGCCGATGGCGTGACGTTCGAGGCGCTGCAGGCCAAGACGGGTGTGAAGCTGCTGCACTGAAGATGACGATCGGCGGCGCGTTGCAGGGGCTCTGGCGGCAGGCCGGCCTGCCCGCCGAGGCGGTGGACTTCGTGCAACTGAGCGGCGCCGATCCGGTGCTGCCCTCGTCCTTTGCCGTCGGCACTGCAGCCCAAAGCACCATCGCCGCGGCCGCGCTCGCCGCCTGCGAGCTGGGCCACCTGCGTGGCGCGCCGCGCCAGCAGGTCGCGGTCGATATGCTGCATGCCGCACTCGACTGCACGGCCTGGTTCAGCATCGACGGTCGCGTGCCGCCGCAATGGGATCCGTTCTCCGGCCTCTACCGCTGCGCCGACGGCTGGGTGCGCGTGCATGCCAACTTCGCGCACCACCGGGACGGCGCGCTGCGGCTCCTCGGCCTGGAGCCGACCACGGCAGAGCGCGCCGATGCCGAGCGGGCCGCCGCCGCATGGCGCGCCCTGGACTTCGAACAGGCGGCCGCAGAGAGAAAGCTGGTGGTCGCGGCCTTGCGCCGTTTCGACGAGTGGGACGCCACGCCGCAAGGCAGGGCGGTGGCGGCGAAGCCCCTGTTCTCCATCGAGCGCATCGGCGACGCGCCGCCGCTCGCGCTGCCGCCGCTGCACGAGGACGACCGCCCATTTGCCGGACTGCGCGTCCTCGATCTCACGCGTGTGCTCGCCGGGCCGGTCGGCTGCCGCGCGCTCGCGGCTTATGGCGCCGACGTGATGCTGGTCAACTCGCCGCATCTGCCCAACATCGAAGCCATCGCAGATACCAGCCGCGGCAAGCTGTCGGCCCATGTGGATCTGCGCAGCGAAGCGGGACGCGCCGCACTTGGCCGCCTGCTGGGCGACGCGCACGTCTTCGTGCAGGGTTACCGGCCCGGCGGCCTGGCCGCGCTGGGTTTCGGTCCCGAAGAAGTGGCGGCGCGGCGCCCCGGCATCGTCTGCGTCTCGCTCTCGGCCTACGGAACGCAGGGTCCCTGGTCGGGACGGCGCGGCTTCGATTCGCTGGTGCAGACCGCCATGGGCTTCAACCACGCCGAGGGCGAGGCAGCCGGCGACGGCAAGCCGCGGCCTTTGCCGATGCAGATCCTCGACGAGGCGAGCGGCTACCTGATCGCGATGGGCGCGGCGGCCGCGTTGTGGCGCCAGCAGCAGGAGGGCGGCAGCTGGCATGTGCAGGTCTCGCTGGCGCAGACCGGCCATTGGCTGCGCGGGTTTGGACGCGTGCCCGGCGGCTTGGCGTTGCCTCTGCCCGACCGGGAGCCCTGGCTGGAAAGTGCGCCCTCAGGTTTCGGCGAACTCCGCGCCATGCGCCACAGCGCGCAGCTGGCGCGTACGCCGGCCGGCTGGGCGCGCCCCTCGATGCCACCCGGCAGCCACGCGCCGATCTGGCCCTGAGTTCTAAAGCGCGCCAAGAAAAGCGACCACCATCGACAAGCCGAAGCTCGACGCGGTCATCAGCAGCGCGGCGCACAGGAGCCTGCCTCTATGCGAGAGCCTGTGCCACAACCTGCGCGCCCGGGCAGCGAGGCCCAGCGGCGCCCACCGTTTCAGCAACCCCGGGATGCCGGCCTTCGCCGTCGCCTTTTTGGTATCGCAGGCCGCGCCGCCGCCGCGGCGGGCGACTGGGAGGGCGTACGCGAAGCGGAACGCGCCTTCGCAAGGATGCCGACCACCTTCCGCTGGCCTCTGCACATGCCGATCATCCGGTCCTTCCAGGGCCTGCTGGCGCTTCGCGACGGCCGCGACGATGAGGCGCTGAAAGTGCTGCGCGAAGCTGCGGCCATATCGGCCGACGTCGACCGCATCGGCATCAATGCCTTCTGCCGCATTCACCTGGCGCGCGCCGAGCTCCGATGCGGCTCGCCGGCGAGCGCCTGGCAGGCGGTGGCGCCTCTTCTCGAGCACGAGAACCGCACGGGCGAGCTGATCGGCGTGCTGCTGACCGGCGTGAGCGCGCTCACCGAATTGGCCAATGCCGAGTGGAGCGCCGACGTTCCCGTTGCCGGCGTCTCGGCCATCCGACGATGGGCCGACACCGCCCGGGCGCTGCGTCGCGTGGACGTCGTCCTGCCGGCGCCGGAGACGAGCGAGGCCTCGTCGCTGCTCAGCGAGCGCGAGATCGAAGTTCTGCAACGCGTTGCCGAGGGCGAAAGCAACAAGGTCATTGCACGCGGGTTGAATCTCAGTCCCCATACCGTCAAGCGGCACCTGGCGCGCATCCTCGAGCGGCTGGAACTGTCCACGCGCGGGGAAGCCGCGGACTGGTATCGGAAGCACCGGGCCTCGAAGGTGCGGAATTAGGTATCTGCCGGCAGCAGCACCTCGCGCTGCGCTTCCACCGTCTCGCGCAGGAAGTTCCACGTGGCCTGCATGCGCGCCAGGTGCCGCGTCTCGGCCGCCACCGACATCCAGAAGGTGCGCGTGAAATTGGCTTCGCCCGGCAGCACGCGGCGCAAGGACTTGTCGCGCTCGGCGATGAAGGCCGGCAGCACCGCGATGCCGGCGCCGGCCGCGGCGGCCTGGTGCTGCGCGAGGATGCTGGTGCTGCGCAGCGCGAACGAATCGGGGCGGTACAGCTCGTCGAGGTACTGCAGCTCCTTGCTGAAGAGCAGGTCGTCCACGTAGCTGATGAAGCTGTGGCCGCGCAGGTCCTCGCGCGACCCGATCGCCTTGTGCGACGCCAGGTAGCGCTCGGACGCATAGAGGCGCAGCACGTAGTCCGTCAGCTTGGTCACCACCACCGGCCCGCGCGCCGGCCGTTCGAGCGAGATCACGATGTCGGCCTCGCGGCGCGACAGGTGCACCAGGCGCGGCATCGCCAGCAGGTCGATCACGAGCTTGGGATGCGCCTGCGCGAAGAGCGCCAACTGCGGCGCCAGCACGACGGTGCCGAAGCCTTCGGTGGCGCCGATGCGCACCAGGCCCGAGAGGCCTTCGCGCGAAGCGGGCGCCGAGCTCTCGACCGCGAGAAAGGCGCTCTCCATGGCCTCCACCTGCGGCTGCAGCCGGCGGCCCGCTTCGGTGAGGCGATGGCCGCCGGCCTCGCGCGAGAAGAGGGCGCTGCCTACCTCTTTCTCGAGCGCCTGGATGCGGCGCGCCACCGTCGTGTGATCGACCGCGAGCCGGCGTGCCGCGCTCACCAGCGTGCCGGTGCGCGCGAGCTCCAGGAAGAAGCGCAGGTTGTCCCAATCCATGCGTTGCAATTATGCAGATCGCTGGTGCGTATTTGTCTATTGCCATGGCAAAAGTGCAAAGCTAGCATCGATTGCTGCACCCCCATTCAAGGAGACAAATTTCATGGACGCCACCACCACCCCCGCGACCCAGGTCGCGACCGTCAAGCTACTGATCGGCGGCAAGTTCGTTGAATCCAAGACCACCGAGTGGCGCGACATCGTCAACCCGGCCACGCAGGAAGTGCTGGCGAAGGTGCCCTTCGCGACGCCGGCCGAAGTCGATGCCGCCGTGGCCTCGGCCAAGGAAGCCTTCAAGACCTGGCGCAAGACGCCGATCGGCGCGCGCGCGCGCATCTTCCTGAAGTACCAGCAACTCATCCGCGAGAACATGGCCGAGCTGGCCGCGATCCTCACGGCCGAGCAGGGCAAGACCCTGCCCGATGCCGAGGGCGACGTGTTCCGCGGGCTCGAAGTGGTCGAGCACGCATCGAACATCGGCAACCTGCAGCTCGGCGAGCTGGCCAACAACGTCGCCAACGGTGTCGACACCTACACGCTGCTGCAGCCGCTGGGTGTGTGCGCGGGCATCACGCCCTTCAACTTCCCGGCCATGATTCCGCTGTGGATGTTCCCGATGGCCATCGTCACCGGCAACACCTTCGTGCTGAAGCCCTCCGAGCAGGACCCGATGGTCACGATGCGCCTCGCCGAGCTCGCGCTCGAGGCCGGCATCCCGGCCGGTGTGCTCAACGTCGTGCATGGCGGCGAAGCGGTGGTCAACGCGATCTGCGACCACAAGGACATCAAGGCGATCTCCTTCGTCGGCTCGACCAAGGTCGGCACGCATGTCTACCACCGCGCCACGCTGGCCGGCAAGCGCGTGCAATGCATGATGGGCGCGAAGAACCACGCCATCGTGATGCCTGACGCCAACAAGGAGCAAACGCTCAACGCGCTGGCCGGCGCGAGCTTCGGCGCGGCGGGTCAGCGCTGCATGGCGGTGTCGGTCGCGGTGCTGGTCGGCGAGGCGCAGAAGTGGGTGCCCGACCTGGTCGAGAAGGCCAAGACGCTGAAGGTCGGCGCCGGCACTGAGAAGGGCGTGGACGTCGGCCCGCTCGTTTCTTGCGCGGCCTACGAGCGCGTCAACGGGCTGATCGAACGCGGCGTGGCCGACGGCGCCACGCTGGCGCTGGACGGTCGCAAGCCCACGGTACCGGGCTACGAGAAGGGCAACTTCGTCGGCCCGACGGTGTTCGCCGACGTCAAGCCCGGCATGACCATCTACGACCAGGAGATCTTCGGACCGGTGCTGTGCCTGGCCAATGCCGAGAGCATCGACGAAGCGATCGAGCTCATCAACGCCAACCCGAACGGCAACGGCACCGCGATCTTCACGCAGTCGGGCGCTGCGGCGCGCCGCTTCCAGGAAGACATCGACGTCGGGCAGGTCGGCATCAACGTGCCGATCCCGGTGCCGGTGCCGATGTTCTCCTTCACCGGTTCGCGCGGCTCGAAGCTCGGCGACCTCGGCCCCTATGGCAAGCAGGTCATCATGTTCTACACGCAGACTAAGACGGTGACGGAGCGCTGGTTCGACGACGACACCGCGCACGGTCTCAACACGACCATCAGCCTCCGCTAAGCTCGGCGGCATGGACTTCGAACTCTCCGAAGAGCAGCGCGCATTCGCCCACACCGCGCGCGAATTCGCGGCTGCCGAATTCGCGCCGCATGCCGCGCGCTGGGACGCCGAAGGCATCTTCCCAAAAGAGGCGATCGCGAAGGCGGGCGAGCTCGGCTTCTGCGGCCTCTATGCGCCCGAAAGCATCGAGGGCTTGGCGCTGCCGCGGCTCGACGCCACGCTGGTGTTCGAGGAGATGGCCGCGGTCGATCCGTCGACCACCGCCTTCATCACGATCCACAACATGGCGACCTGGATGCTCGGCACCTGGGGCGGGCCCGCCGTGCGCGAGCAATGGGGCGCCGATCTCACGAGCGGGCGCAAGCTGGCCTCCTACTGCCTGACCGAGCCGGGCGCCGGCTCGGACGCCGGCGCGCTGAAGACGCGCGCCGAGCTGCAGGGCGCGGAGTACGTGATCAACGGCGGCAAGGCCTTCATCTCCGGTGCCGGTTCGACCGATGTGCTGGTGCTGATGGCGCGCACCGGCGGTGGCGGCGCGGGCGGCATCTCGGCCTTCGCGGTGCCGGCCGACGCACCCGGCATCAGCTACGGCAAGAAAGAGCACAAGATGGGCTGGAACAGCCAGCCCACGCGCACCATCAACTTCGACAACGTGCGCGTCCCCGCCGCCAACCTGCTCGGCAGCGAAGGCGAGGGCTTTCGCATCGCGATGAAAGGGCTGGACGGCGGCCGCATCAACATCGCGACCTGCTCGGTCGGCGCGGCGCAGGGCGCGCTCGATGCGTCGCGCCGCTACCTGCACGAACGCCAGCAGTTCGGAAAGCCGCTCGCGAGCTTCCAGGCGCTGCAGTTCAAGCTGGCCGACATGGCGACCGAACTGGTGGCCGCACGCCAGATGGTGCGGCTGGCCGCGAGCAGGCTCGACGCCGGGCATGCCGATGCGAGCACCTATTGCGCGATGGCCAAGCGCTTTGCCACCGACGCGGGCTTCAACGTCTGCAACGAGGCGCTGCAGCTGCACGGCGGCTACGGCTATCTGAGCGAGTTCCCGCTGGAGCGGCTGGTGCGCGACACGCGCGTGCACCAGATCCTCGAAGGCACCAACGAAATCATGCGCGTGATCATCGCGCGCAAATTGCTGGAAGGCGAGAGTGACATCCGATGAGCGATGAAGTGGTCCTGTTCGACGAGATCCAGACGGCCGGCGGCCGGCGCTTCGGCGTGGCGACGCTCAACACGCCGGCGGCGCTCAACGCGCTTTCGGTCGCGATGGTGCGGCTGCTCACGCCGAAGCTGCGCGAGTGGGCGCGGGACGCGGCCGTTGCCGGGGTGCTGCTGCAGGCCGCGGGCGAGAAGGCCTTCTGCGCCGGCGGCGACCTGCGCCAGCTCTACCAGACGCTGCGCGAATGCGGGCCCGAACGCAATCCCTACGCCGAGCGCTTCTTCGCCGAGGAGTACGAGCTCGATTACCTGATCCATACCTTTCCCAAGCCCGTCCTGTGCTGGGGCCACGGCATCGTGATGGGCGGCGGCATCGGGCTCATGGCGGGTGCCTCGCACCGCGTGGCCACGGCCCAGAGCCGCCTCGCGATGCCCGAGATCAGCATCGGCCTCTACCCCGACGTGGGCGGCAGCTGGTTCCTGCGCCGCATGCCGGGGCGCGTGGGCTTGTTCCTCGCGCTCACCGGGGCCCACCTCAATGCAGCCGATGCCGTCTTCTGCGGCCTGGCCGACCTGCTGGTGCCGCACGAGCGCAAGGCGCAGGTGCTGGACGAGATCGCCGCAGGCACATGGACCGGCGAGGCCAAGGCCGACCGCGCCGCGCTGTCGCGCATCCTGCTGCGCGCAGGCGAAGGCGCGGAGCTGCCGCCCTCCAAGGTGCGCGAGCATTTCGACACCATCAACGCGCTGATGGCCGGCGACGACTTGCACGACATCGCCAAGCGGCTGCTCGCCTTGCAAAGCGAAGACCCTTGGCTGCAGACCGCGGTGAAGACCTTCTCCAAGGGCGCGCCGAGCTCCGCGGCGCTCAGCTTCGAACTCTGGCAGCGCGTGCACCGCATGTCGCTGGCCGAAGTCTTCCGGCTCGAGTACTGGGCTTCGCTGGGCTTCTGCGCGCACAAGGACTTTGCCGAGGGCATCCGCGCCGTGCTGATCGACAAGGACCGCAATCCGAAGTGGGACCCGGCCACGCTCGAGGAGATCACGCCCGGGTTCATCGAAGACCATCTGCGCGTGCGCGGCGAGATGCCGGCGGAACTCGCATCGCTGGCCTGACAGCCATCGCACAAATAACGGAGACACACATGAAGATCGCATTCATCGGCCTCGGCAACATGGGCGGCCCGATGGCCCTCAACCTGCAGAAGGCCGGCCACGCGCTCAGCGCTTTCGATCTCTCGGCCGAGGCCTGCAAGAAGCTCGGCGCAGAGGGCCTGCCCATCGCCAAGTCGGCGGTGGACGCGCTCGCCGGCGTTGAGGTGGTGATCAGCATGCTGCCCGCAAGCCAGCATGTGGAGTCGCTCTACCTCGGCAGCGACGGCCAGCCCGGCCTGATGGAGAAGATCCCGGCCGGCACGCTGGTGATCGACAGCAGCACCATCGCCGCGGCGACTTCGCGCAAGGTGGCGGAGGCGGGCGCGAAGCGCGGCGTGGCCGTGATCGATGCGCCCGTGTCCGGCGGCACAGGCGGCGCGATCGCGGGCACGCTGACCTTCATGGTCGGCGGTTCTGAAGCGGATCTCGAACGCGCGCGCCCGGTGCTCGAAAAAATGGGCGCCAACATCTTCCATGCCGGCGAGGCAGGCGCGGGCCAGACGGCCAAGATCTGCAACAACATGCTGCTTGGCATCCTGATGATCGGCACCTCCGAGGCCATCGCGCTCGGTGTCGCCAACGGGCTCGATCCCAAGGTGCTGTCGGAGATCATGCGGCGCAGCTCGGGCGGCAACTGGGCCCTCGAAAAATACAACCCGCTGCCCGGCGTGATGGAGAACGCGCCGGCCTCCAAGGGCTACGCCGGCGGCTTCGGCACCGACCTGATGCTCAAGGACCTGGGCCTCGCGCAGGAGAACGCCGCCGCGGTGCGCGCCGCCACGCCGCTCGGCGGCCTGGCGCGCAATCTTTATGCGGCGCACAGCCTGGCCGGCCATGGCGCGCTCGATTTCTCGAGCGTGATCAAGCTGGTGCAGAAGAAGTAGGGTGCCGCCAGGGGCGGGCTGACGCAGGATCGCAACGGGCCTGCGGCCGCACCGAGAAGTAGTCCACGGCGGCGGCATTTATGTCGACGGCGTGGTGCCCGCGCTTCGCGGACTGCCTAGCATGCGGGTTTACCGTCTTCTGCCGCCCCATGAAGCAGCTCCACAGACTTTTCCGATCGGGCGCGGCCCGGATCACCCTTGCGGCGCTGCTCGGCATCGTCGTCTTGGCAGGCCTGTACCTGGCTTTGCGCGCGACGCCGCAGGTCCACCAGCTCGGCGGCGACGCGCAGCAGATGCGCAGCGCACCTTCGGACTGGACCGGCGCCGAGAAGGACGGCTCCGAGCTGCTGCGCGACCTGCGCGCCGACGCGGTCCGCACCGTCGGCATCGCGGCCAATGCCATCCTCGTGTCGACGACCGGCGGTGAGCGCTACTTCGTGGTCGACGGCCGCGGCTCCTTCGCCGCGCTGGTTGTCGGCGAGGCGGCGAAGGCCGGCGATTCGAAATCCTTTCAGCTGGTCGTGCTGCCGGACACCACGGTCGGCGCACCCGCCGCAGACAGCCGGACGCTGAGTGCGGCGCGCGATCTGGTAGGGGTGTTCCTCCCCATCCTCCTCGTCGCGGCCGTTCTCTACATGATGCGGGACAGCATCGGCGCAAGCGCCAAGCTGGTCGAGAAGCCGACCGGCCTGCGCTTCGACGATGTCATCGGCGCCGGCGAGGCCAAGAACGCGCTGCAGGACATCGTCGACTACCTGAAGAATCCGAAGCGCTTCAGCGCGCTCGGCGCCCGGCCGCCCTGCGGCGTGCTCATGCTCGGCGGCCCGGGCGTCGGCAAGACGCTGCTCGCCAAGGCCCTGGCCGGCGAATGCGGCGCCCGCTTCATTGCCACCAACGGCAGCGAGTTCACTTCCAAGTTCTATGGCGTCGGCGTGCAGAAGGTCAAGAAGCTCTTCGAGACCGCGCGCAAGAACGCGCCCTGCATCCTCTTCATCGACGAGATCGACGGCATCTCCAGGCGCAGCGCCGGCGGCTCGGGGCCGGCGGAATCGGAGGGCAACCGCATCATCAACCAGTTGCTGGTCGAGATGGACGGTTTCGAGGCCAACGAGGGTGTCATCGTCGTGGGCGCCACCAACCTGGTCGACAATCTCGACGAGGCGCTGCTGCGCGAAGGGCGCTTCGATCGCCGCGTGAACGTCAAGCTGCCGGACGTGCGCGACCGTGCCGCCATCTTCCGGCTCTACGCCGCCAGGCTGCGCCTCGCAGGCGAGGTGAACTACGAGCAGCTGGCGCGCCTGACCACCGGGCTGTCGCCGGCGACCATCGCGCACGTCGTCAACCACGCGGCCCTGGTGGCGGCGCGAGCGAATGCGCAGGCGGTGTCTATGGGCCACCTGATGGAGGCCATCGAGACCACGCGCATCGGCGAGCTCAACGGTGCGCAGCGTGCGCTCGGCGAGCGCGAGCGTCGCTATATCGCGGTGCACGAGGCCGGCCACGCGCTCGTCTCCGTCGTGCTGGGCTACGGCAAGGTCGAGAAGGTCACCATCCTGCCGCGCGGCGGGTCGCTGGGCGCCACGCTCGTGACGCAGGAAGAAGACATGACGCTGGTGCTGAAGAGCGACATGGAAAAGCACATCCAGATGCTGCTGGGCGGCCGCAATGCCGAGCTGGCCGTGTTCGAGGAAGCATCGAGCGGCGCCAGCCACGACCTGCAGCAGGCCTCGAAGCTGGCGCTCGACATGGTGGGGCGCTACGGCTTCGGCGAAGACGGCGCGCTGTTCAGCCTGGGCGCGCTGCCGGCGCAGCACGCATCGCGGCAGGTCTCGGCCGCGGTGCGCCAGGCCAGCCTGCTGCTCGAAGGACTCAACGTGAAGTGCCAGCAGATCATGCGCACGCACCGCCGCGCGCTGGACGAACTCACGGAAGAGCTGCTCGCCCACGAGACCGTGTCGGGCGAGCGCGTGCTCGAGCTGGTCGGGCATCGCAGCACGATAGCGCTGGTCGCCTGAGCGTCTTCAGAGCAGCTCGATCCCGGGCAGGCTCTTGAAGCAGCTCTCGCGCGTGATGCGCACGAAATCCTCGAGCCAGGGCCGCGCCGACGTGGCCGCCGTGCAGGCCATGTGCAGCTCGCCCGTCAGCCCCTTGCGGCCCACGGGACGGGCCGTGACGTAGCCGCGGTCCAGGTAGTTCTGCACGGCCCATAACGGCAGCGCCGCAATGCCGCGGCCGCTGGCCACCAACTGCAGCATCGCGACCGTGAGCTCGGTGGTGCGGCGCTGCGCGGGCTCGACGCCGGCCGGCGCCAGCACCTGGCGCACGATGTCGAGCATGTCGTCGGGCACCGGGTAGGTGATCAGCGTCTGATCGGCGAAGTGGCGGGCCGTGAGATGCGGCTTCGCGGTGAGCGGATGCTCGTTGGCCAGCAGCGCCATGATCTCGAAGCGGAACAGCGGGTGGTAATCGACCGTCTCGTCCGGATCCTGCTCGGAAACGATGGCCACCTCGGCGCGCTTCTGCAGCACCAGCGCGATCGGATCGGGATGGAAGCCCGAGACGATGTCGAGCTCGATCTCGGGCCAGCGGTTGCGAAACGCGTCCATCGCCGGCATCAGCCAGTCGAAGCAGGTGTGACACTCGACCACGATGCGCAGCTGCCCCGCGCCGCCTTGCGCCAGCCGCGCCACGTCGCGCTCCGCTTCCTCGACCAGCGGCAAGGCCGCGTCGGCCAGCCGCAGGAGACGCAGGCCGGCCCCGCTGAATTGCGGCGGCACCGACTTGCGTTCGAACAAGGCCGCGCCGTAGCGGTCTTCGAGCAGCTTGACCTGGTGCGACAGCGCCGATTGCGTGAGGTTGAGCAACTGGGCGGCGCGCACCAGGCTGCCGGTGTCGCGCAGCGCGACCAGGGTGCGCAGGTGGCGGATCTCGAGGATGGACTGGGCCATGAATGAAATTCAAGTTGAATGGCAAAAGCTTTCGTTTGAATCATAGGCCAGGAACGCCGACCATCGGTGGATGACCCGTATCCATACTCTCGGCTTTCCGCGCATGGGCGCACAGCGCGAACTCAAGTTCGCCCTCGAACAACACTGGCGCGGCGAGATCGACCGCGATGCGCTCGAAGCCGTCGGCCGCGAGCTGCGCGCGCGCCACTGGCAGACCCAGCGCGACGCCGGGCTCGATTTCGTGACCGTCGGCGACTTCGCCTTCTACGACCACGTGGCCAACCATATCCAGCTCCTGGGCTGCGAACCCACTCGCTTCGACTTCCGGGGCGACGAGCCCGAGCTATCGCGCTATTTCTCCATGGCGCGCGGCGTCGCAGCGGAGGTCCACGATCACGGTTGTGCGCACGCCGAGCACGGCACCTTCGCGCTCGAAATGACCAAGTGGTTCGACACCAACTACCACTACCTCGTGCCCGAGTTCTCGCCGGCGACGCGCTTCAGCCTGCAATCAGTCCGCCTGTTCGACGAGGTGGCCGAGGCGCAGAAGGCCGGCTACGCGGTCAAGGCCGTGCTGCTCGGGCCGCTGAGCTTCCTCTGGCTCGGCAAGGAGAAGGAGCCCTGCTTCGATCGCTTCGGCCTGCTCGAATCGCTCTTGCCCGTCTACGAGCAGGTGCTCGCACGCCTCAAGGCGCAGGGCGTCGAATGGGTGCAGATCGACGAGCCGATCCTCGGACTGGACCTGCCCGACGCCTGGCGCCATGCCTTCGAGCGCAGCTACTGGCAGCTCGCGCGCCGCGCGCCGAAGCTGCTGCTGGCCACCTATTTCTCGCCGCTCTCGGACAACCTGCGCCTGGCATGCCAGCTGCCGGTGGCCGGCCTGCACGTCGATGCGGTGCGCGCGCCCGACGAACTCACCGGCGTGGCCGACTGGCTGCCGGCGCACAAGGTGCTGTCGATCGGCATTGTCGACGGCCGCAACATCTGGCGCACCGATCCGGACGCCGCGCTCGCACGCCTGCGGCCTGTCGCGGACAAGCACCAGGGCGAACTGTGGATCGCGCCTTCGTGCTCGCTGCTGCACGTGCCTTTCAGCCTTGCGGCGGAGCACAAGCTCGATGCCGAATTGAAGAGCTGGCTCGCCTTTGCGGCGGAGAAGCTGGACGAGCTGCGGGTGCTGCGCGCCGTGCTCGAGGGCAACGAAGCCCGTGTGCATGACGAACTCGCTGCGGCGCGCGCCGCCGTGGCCGCCCGCCGCGCCAGCGCGCGCGTGCACCGCGCAGATGTGGCGCTGCGCCTCGCGCGCCGCGTGGCCGGCGATGATCGTCGCGCTTCGCCCTTCGCCGTGCGCCAGGCGGTGCAGCGCGTGCGCTTCGCGCTGCCGCCGCTGCCGACCACCACCATCGGTTCCTTCCCGCAAACGGCCGAGATCCGCGCCGCGCGCGCTGCCTTCAAGCGCGGCGCGCTCGATGCCGCGAGCTACCGCGAGAAGATGCACGTCGAGATCGCGCTCGCGGTGCGCAAGCAGGAAGAACTGGACATCGACGTGCTGGTGCACGGCGAGGCCGAGCGCAACGACATGGTCGAGTACTTCGGCGAGCAGCTCGACGGCTTCGCCTTCACCGCCAACGGCTGGGTGCAGTCCTACGGTTCACGCTGCGTCAAGCCGCCCGTCATCTACGGCGACGTGGCGCGCCCGGCGCCGATGACGGTGGAATGGACCGCCTATGCGCAAAGCCTCACGGCGCGACCGATGAAGGGCATGCTGACCGGGCCGGTCACCATTCTTCAATGGTCTTTCGTGCGCGACGACCAGCCGCGCAGCGTGACCAGCGAGCAGATCGCCTGGGCGATCCGCGACGAGGTGATCGACCTGGAGCGCGCCGACATCGGCATCATCCAGATCGACGAGCCGGCGATCCGCGAAGGCCTGCCGCTGCGCCGCGCCGGCTGGAAGGCGTATCTGGAAAGCGCGACGCGCGCCTTTCGCATCAGCGCCTCGGGCGTGGCCGATCGCACGCAGATCCACACCCACATGTGCTACTCGGAATTCAACGACATCCTGCCCGAGATCGCGGCGATGGACGCCGACGTGATCACCATCGAGACCAGCCGCTCCGACATGGAACTGCTGCGCGGTTTCGGCGAGTTCAAGTATCCGAACGAGATCGGCCCCGGCGTCTACGACATCCATTCGCCGCGCGTGCCGGCCGTCGACGAGATGGTGCGCCTGATGCGCAAGGCCGCCGCCGTGGTGCCGCCGGCCAACCTGTGGATCAACCCCGACTGCGGGCTGAAGACCCGCGGCTGGCCGGAGACCGAGGCGGCGCTGGTGAACATGGTGGCGGCGGCGAAGGTGCTTAGACAGGAGCTCGCGCTCGGCGCTTGATGGCGATACGGGCCGGGCGCCGCCGAAGGCGATCTGCGGCCCGGGCTCATACTGGGGCGGTCGGCGCGTTGCGCCGACTTCGCTGCGGTGCTCGCCTGGGGGCGGCGCCGCAGAACTCGCTACGCGCCCTGCGGGCGCTGCGCTCAAACAGCTGCGGCGAGTCAGATCACGAAGCGCGTGTCTTCGCACGCGCCCGCCCCCAGGCTGCGCTCCTCGCCGCCCCAGAAATCGCCCGTGCCGCAGACCGCCTTCGGCGGGTGACGCGCTGGGGGGGCTTGGGGAAGCCGGATATCGGCACAACGCTACCCGCAAAGGCGCCCGCGGGCCCAGGGCGGTGTGCCTCTGTGGCGCCGAGAAGCGCAGCGCAGCCGGCCGCACGCCTGCCGAAGGACAGGCGTGCTTCGTGATCTGACTTGCCGCAGCTGTTTGAGCGGAGTGAACGAAGTGAACGCAGCGAGTTCTGCGGCAGGCCGGCTGCGCGAGCATCGCAGGGAAGTCGGCGCGCAGCGCTGACCGCCACAGTGGCGCTCCGCCCCGGACCCGCGGGCGCCTTTGCAGCGCGCGGCACATGCTCAAGTGTCATCGCTTCGACCCCTTCATGACTGACCCGGTGGGCCGCATCTGCGCCACCGCATACGGCGCGAACCGGCTCTGGTTCTCGTCCACGTCGAGCGGCCGCCCGAGGAAGGGGAAGGCGCGCTGCGGGCAGGCGGCGCGTTCGCAGACCTTGCAGCCCATGCCGATGGGCGTCGGCACCTCGGGGTCGCGCAGGTCCAGGCCCTTGGAATACACCAGCCGCGGCGCGTGGCTGATGTCGCAGCCCAGGCCGATCGAGAAGGTCTTAGTCGGCGCGCCCCAGCCGCCGTGCCCGTGCGAGACCGTGCGCGCGATCCAGAGGTAGGCGCGGCCGTCGGGCATGCGCGCGAGCTGCGGCAGGATGCGGCCAGGCTGCGCGAAGGCTTCGTACACGTTCCATAGCGGGCAGGTGCCGCCGGTCTTCGAGAAGTGGAAATGCGTGGCCGACTGGCGCTTGGAGATGTTGCCGGCCCGGTCGACGCGCACGAAGAAAAAGGGCACGCCGCGCGCATCGGGCCGCTGCAGCGTGCTGAGCCGGTGGCAGATGGTTTCGAAGCCGACACCGAAGCGACGCGCAAGCAAGTCGATGTCGTAGCGCAGCGCCTCGGCCTCCGCCAGGAAGGCGCCGTAGGGCAGCAGCAGGGCGCCTGCGAAGTAGTTGGCCAGGCCGATGCGCGCCAGCGCACGCGCGGTGTCGCCGGTGAAGGCCGCGGCCTGCACCAGTTCCTGCAGCACCGCGTCCATCTCCAGAAAGGCAAGCTGCGTGGCCATCTGGAAGGCGTACTGCCCCGGCTCGAGATCGGGTGAGAGCCGCAGCACGCGCGTCGCGGGGTCGTAGCGGCGCTGGTCTTCGGGCCCGAAGCTTTCCATCGGCACCACGCGCACGCCGTGCTGCTCCAGCAGGCGCCGGGCCAGGCGGTCGCCGGGATTGCCTTCGCGCAGCCGCCACGCTGCGGCCAGCGCCTCGGCCGCATCGTCGAGCGGTGCGATGTGGTTCTGGTGCGCGAAGAAGAAGTCGCGCACCTCCTCGAAAGGCATGGGCCGCCACTGCGCGAGTTCGTCGCGGCCGTCGCCCAGAACGCCCGCGATCGCCTCGATGCGCTCCAGCGCTTCGCGCTGGCGGCGATGCAGCGCGACCAGGCTGCGGCCGACCGCCGGCATCTGCGTAGCGAGTTCGCGCAGCTCGGCCAGCGATACGGCCTCGCCACCGGGGTTGTCGGCCAGCGCCTCGCGCATGCCCGCAATGAGCCGCGCCTCCTCGTCGTCCGAGAAGCCCTGCACATCCACGCCCAGCGTGGCGCTGATGCGCAGCAGCACCGCCACCGTGAGGGGCCGCTGGTTCTGCTCGATCTGGTTCAGGTAGCTGGGCGAGAGGCCCAACTGCTGCGCCAGCGCCACCTGGCTCAGGTTGCGCTCCTCGCGCAGGCGGCGCAGCCGCACGCCCATGAAGGTCTTCTTCATTGCTTGTGGATTCGCAAACTTCGCAACTTGAGGCTGCTTCATTCGCAATCATTCGCTGTTTCAGTGCTTCATTATGTGGCGAAGTTTGCGTAGATTGCGAAGGATGATGCAAGCACCCGTCTCCACCGGCTTCAAGCCGAAGAAATCCGTGGCCCTCTCCGGCGTGACCGCCGGCAACACGGCGCTGTGCACCGTGGGCCGTACCGGCAACGATCTGCACTACCGCGGCTACGACATCCTCGACATCGCCGAGGTCTGCGAATTCGAGGAGATCGCGCACCTGCTGGTGCACGGCAAGCTGCCCACCGCGGCCGAGCTGCGCGCCTACAAGGCCAGGCTCAAGGCCTTGCGCGGCCTGCCGGCGAGCGTGAAGGAGGCGCTGGAGCACCTGCCCGCGAGCGCGCATCCGATGGACGTGATGCGCACCGGCGTCTCGGCGCTCGGCTGCGTGCTGCCCGAGAAGGACGAGCACGCCACCTCCGGCGCGCGCGACATCGCCGACCGCCTGCTGGCCTCGCTCGGCTCGGTGCTGCTCTACTGGTTCCACTGGTCGACGCAGGGCCGGCGCGTCGAGGTCGAGACCGACGACGACTCGATCGGCGCGCACTTCCTGCACCTGCTGCACGGCAAGGCGCCGTCGCCGAGCTGGGAGCGCGCGATGCACACCTCGCTCAACCTGTATGCAGAGCACGAGTTCAATGCCTCGACCTTCACCGCGCGCGTGGTGGCGGGCACCGGCTCGGACGTGTACTCGGCCATCACAGGTGCCATCGGCGCGCTGCGCGGGCCCAAGCACGGCGGCGCCAACGAAGCGGCTTTCGAGATCCAGAAGCGCTACGACTCGCCCGACGAGGCCGAAGCCGACATTCGCCGACGTGTCGAGGCCAGGGAAGTGGTGATCGGCTTCGGCCACCCGGTCTACACCGTGGCCGACCCGCGCAACGAGGTCATCAAGCGGGTGGCGAAGAAGCTGTCGCAGGAGGCCGGTTCGACCAGGATGTTCGACATCGCCGAGCGGCTCGAAACAGTGATGTGGGACGCCAAGAAGATGTTCCCCAACCTCGACTGGTTCAGCGCCGTGAGCTACCACATGATGGGCGTGCCGACCGCGATGTTCACGCCGCTCTTCGTGATCGCACGCACCAGCGGCTGGGCGGCGCACATCATCGAGCAGCGCATCGACAACAAGATCATCCGGCCGAGCGCGAACTACACCGGCCCGGAAGACCTGCGCTTCGTGCCGATCCAGGAACGCGTTTGAAGAAAGAAGCCATGTCCGCAGCCATCAACACCCTCCGCCCCGAACCTGACCGCGTGCTCGTCGACATCGTCGACTATGTGCTCGACTACCAGATCGCCAGCCCGCTGGCCTACGAGACCGCGCGGCACTGCCTGATCGACACGCTGGGCTGCGGCCTCGAGGCGCTCGAGTACCCGGCCTGCACCAAGCTGCTCGGCCCCATCGTTCCCGGCACGGCGGTGCCGCACGGCGCCCGGGTGCCGGGCACCCGGCACCAGCTCGATCCGGTGCAGGCGGCCTTCAACATCGGCGCGATGATCCGCTGGCTCGACTTCAACGACACCTGGCTCGCGGCCGAGTGGGGCCATCCGAGCGACAACCTCGGCGGCATCCTCGCCACGGCCGACTGGCTCGGCCGCAACGCGGTGGCCGCCGGCAAGAATCCCTTGACGATGAAGGACGTGCTCACCGCCATGATCAAGGCGCACGAGATCCAGGGCTGCATCGCGCTGGAGAACAGCTTCAACCAGGTCGGGCTCGACCACGTGGTGCTGGTCAAGGTGGCCTCGACCGCGGTGGTGGCGCAGATGCTGGGCCTTTCGCGCGAGGAGATCGTCAATGCGGTGTCGCTGGCCTGGGTCGACGGCCAGTCGCTGCGCACCTACCGCCATGCGCCCAACACCGGCAGCCGCAAGAGCTGGGCCGCGGGCGATGCCACCAGCCGCGCGGTGCGCCTGGCGCTGATTGCGAAGACCGGCGAGATGGGCTATCCGAGCGTGCTCACGGCCAAGGGCTGGGGCTTCTACGACGTGCTGTTCAAGGGGCAGCCCTTCAGGTTCCAGCGGCCCTATGGCTCCTACGTGATGGAGCATGTGCTGTTCAAGATCAGCTTTCCGGCCGAGTTCCACAGCCAGACGGCGGTGGAGGCGGCGATGACGCTGCATGCGCAATTGAAGAAGGCCGGCAGGACGGTGGAGGAGATCGAGCGCTTGACCATCCGAACTCACGAGGCCTGCATCCGCATCATCGACAAGAAGGGGCCCTTGAACAACCCGGCCGACCGCGACCATTGCATCCAGTACATGGTGGCGGTGCCGCTGATCTTCGGCCGGCTCACGGCCGGGGACTACGAAGACGCGGTGGCAGCCGATCCGCGCATCGACGCGCTGCGCGACCGGATCGCCTGCGTGGAGGACCCACAGTTCACGCGCGACTACCACGACCCCGAGAAGCGCAGCATCGAGAATGCGCTCACGATCGCGTTCAAGGACGGCAAGACGCTGGACGAAGTGGCGGTCGAGTACCCCATCGGCCACAAGCGCCGCCGCGCGGACGGCATCCCGTTGCTGGAAGCCAAGTTCCGCACCAACCTCGCGCGGCGCTTCCCGAAGAAGCAGCAGGACGCGATCCTCGCCGTGTCGCTGGACCAGCAGGCGCTCGAAGCGCTGCCGGTGCACGAGTATGTCGATCTCTACGTGATATGAACGCGCTGGAGGACCAGGAAGCCCGCCAGCGATGCAGTGCCTATCGCCAGCACCAGCAGCCCGAGGCGCGTCCGGAACCCCTTGGTCTTGCCCGGCGGCGCGGCAGCAGGAGCCAGCGGTGCCCTGTTCGATATCGGCCAGCCGTTCAGGCGCGGCCCCTTGCTCAATTCGAACGCGGAGAAGCCGGCGGGCGCCAGGCGGCGCAGCGCGCTGGCGCAGCTCTCGCAGAACATCGCGCTGTCGGGGTTGGGGGTTCTGCAGACGTCGCAGACCACGGGCATGGGGAACTCCATCAAAGATTGACCGAAGCCGCCCACTTTCCATAGTGACTGCCGCGTGTCTGTCGGCAGCTTCCTACGCGCGCGCAGGAATCCGGCGTTCTACGGCCTCGACTTGATGGGCGCGCGCTGCGCCGGGTCGTAGAAGAAGGTCTCCTCGGCGATGCGTTCGCCCTCCCAGCGCTGGTAGGCGAGCTCCTCCATGTGGGTGGCCGTGCCGTCCTTCCACTCGAAGTGGAAGATCCAGCGGATGACGACCTTGTCGCCGTTCACGAACACCGGGCGCACGCAGGTCGAGGAGATCGACGTAGCCCTGGCCAGCATGGTGCGTTCGCGCGCAATGGCCGCATCGCGGCCGACGCGCGGCGCCTCCTGATTCTCCTGCAGCGAGGCATTCGCGGTGTAGAACTCCTCGACGGCTTCGGCATGCGCGTTCTCTTCGACGCGGGCGATGAAGCGTTCGAGTGTCTGGACTGTGGGCATGTGCTTTTTCCTTTGCGGTGACGGGTTCGGCAGGAGACCGCGAAGATACAGCCATGCCGAAATTCGCTAGCTGCTAGCGCATTTTCAGCCTCGCTCTTCGCGCGAAATCTGCGCAAGATACACAGCTATGCAAACGACTAGCACCATGGACAAGGGCTGGCTGTGCTTTCATCCCGCCCCGTCGAAGCCGCACTACACGCCGCCGCCCGGTGCGGTGGACGCGCACTGCCACGTTTTCGGCCCGGGCGCGGTGTTCCCGTACGCGCCGGAGCGCAAATACACGCCCTGCGATGCCTCGAAGGACCAGCTCTTCGCACTGCGCGATCTGCTGGGCTTCGAGCGCAACGTGATCGTGCAGGCGAGCTGCCATGGCAACGACAACCGCGCGCTGCTCGATGCCATTGCGCATTCGAACGGACGCGCACGCGGCGTGGCGTCGGTCGCGCCGAGCGTGAGCGAGGCCGAGCTTCGCCTTCTGCACGAAGCCGGAGTGCGCGGCGTGCGCTTCAACTTCCTCAAGCGGCTCGCCGACTTCACGCCCCGCGAGGTGCTGATGAACATCGCCGAGCGCATCGCGCCGCTGGGCTGGCATGTGGTCGTGTATTTCGAGGCGCAGGATCTGCCCGAGCTGTGGGATTTCTTCACTCGCCTGCCGACGACCGTGGTGGTCGACCACATGGGCCGGCCCGATGTCGGCCAGCCGGTCGACGGGCCTCAGTTCGAGTGCTTCGTGCGGCTGTTGCGCGAGCATCCGAATGTCTGGTCGAAGGTGAGCTGCCCGGAGCGCCTGTCTGTCTCCGGTCCGCCGACCTACGATGACGTCGTTCCTTTCGCGCGGCGCCTGGTCGAGGAGTTCCCGGACCGCGTGCTGTGGGGGACCGACTGGCCGCATCCCAACCTCAAGACGCACATGCCCGACGACGGCACGCTGGTCGACATGATTCCGCGCATCGCGCGGACAGCTGAGCTTCAGCGCAAACTGCTGGTGGACAACCCGATGCGGCTGTATTGGGCCTGAGGCCGGCAGGGTGCTTGCCGCGGGCAATGCGAGCAAGCTCTAGGGCCTGTGAACAGGCCCTAGACTCCTTTCCATGGACCTCAAGCAGCTGGAGTACTTCGTTCACGTCGCGGAGCTGGGGAGTTTCACCCGCGCCTCGATCGCGATCGATGTCGCGCAGCCCGCGCTCAGCCGGCAGGTGCGCCAGCTCGAAGTGGAGCTGAGACAGAATCTTCTGACGCGCAACGGCCGAGGCGTCGTCGTCACGGATGCGGGCAAGCTGCTGCTGGAACACGCCCGAGGCATCCTGCATCAGATCGAACGCGCCAAGGAGGACCTCGGACGCCTGCGCGGCGCGCTGGCCGGTCGCGTCGCAGTGGGATTGCCGCCCAGCATTTCGAAGCGCATCGCCGTGCCCTTGACCCGCGCCTTCCGTCGGCAGCTTCCCGACGCCAGCCTCTCCATCACCGAGGCGCTTTCAAGCGCCATGCAGGAATCGGTGACCGCAGGCCGCCTCGATCTGGCGCTGCTCTACAACCCTGCGCCTTCCGCAGAGATCGACAGCGTCGTCATCCTGGAAGAAGACTTGTACCTGGTCGGCCCGGCACGGCCCGCCGGCGAACCGGAGGATCCTGTTTCGCTGCGCGAGCTGGCCTCGAAGCCTCTTGTGATCCCGACCAAGCCGAACTCCATTCGCATGCTGGTCGAAGCGGAAATGGCGAACATCGGCTGCCGTCCGACGATCGCGATGGAGATCGACGGCGTGGCCGCCATCCTGGATCTGGTGATCGAGGGCGTGGGACTGGCTGTCTTGTCCTCGAATGCGGTTCACACTGCGCCTCGCCCCGAGGCCTTCGCGATCCGCCGGATCACGAATCCTCCGCTGCGCAGCCGGCTGGCCCTGGCGCTCAGCTCTCAAAGGCCGACCACCCTTACGCAGCAGGCGGTGCTCAAGTTGATCGAGGAGGTGGTGAGCCAGACGATGAGCGGCTCACCGTCGCGCGCAAAGACTTGACGCGCGGCGGCCAGATGGACGCTCATTGCTTCGGGATGCCTGCCAGGCGGATGACTTCGGACCAGCGCTGAATTTCGTCCCTGAGAAGCTCAGCCTGTTGCTGTGGGGTGCTTCCCTGCGCCTCGACGCCGAGCTGGCGCAGCCGCTCCTTGATCTCTGGCGCGGCCAGCGCTGCGTTGACCTCCTTGTTGAGCCTGGCGACGATCTCGGGCGGCGTCTTGGCGGGCACCGCAAAGGCGTTCCAGGACGCGACCTTGAAGTTGGGCGCGCCGCTCTCTGCGACGGTCGGCGTTTCCGGCAGCGCGAATGAGCGCTTCGCTCCCATGACGGCAATGGCGCGCAGCGACTTGCCGCTGATCTGGCCCAGGATGGGCGCCAGGATCTCGACGCCGGCATCGATCTGCCCGCCTCGCAGCGCGGTGATCAATGCGGGCGACCCGTTGAAGGGAATCACTTGCGCGTCGATGCCGGTGCTCCGCTTGAGCAGCTCGGCCGCAAGATGCTGCGTGCTGCCCACGTTGATCGTCCCGATGTTGACGGTCCCGGGGTGCGCCTTCGCATAGGTCAAGAGCTCCTGCATCGTCTTGAATTTCGAGTCCGCAGCGGTCACGACGGCCAGATCGAAATAACCGAGCGTCGACACCGGAGCGAAGTCCTTGACGGTATCGAAGGGCAGTTGCTTGAACAGCCCCACGCTGACGGCATTGGCATTGGACATCAAGAGGACGGTGAGTCCGTCCGGCGGCGCCTTGGCCACGGTATCGGACGCGACGACACCCCCGGCGCCCGGCTTGTTGTCCACGATGATGCTTTGCCCCATGGACTGCGACATCTTCTGCGCGACGCTGCGTGCCGTGAGGTCGGCAACGCCGCCGGCGCCGAAGGGCACGACGAGACGAATCGGCTTCGTCGACGATGGCTGTGCGTTCGCCATCGCGCCAATGGAGATTGCAGCGACGACGAGAGCCGAATGGCGGGCGATTCTGAGGAAGATGTTCATGGGATTCCCGTTTACTTAAAGCGTGCTGGAGTCTTTAGAAGCGATGCCGCACGCCGAGCGCCACGTTTCCTGCCCTCCCGAATCCGGTGAGCTTGTCCGAGAGGTAGACCGCGTAGAGATCCGTTCGCTTGGAAAGGAAGTAGTCATAGCCGACGGCCCCGGTGGTGCGGCGGGAATCGGCGATCGGCATGTCCCTCAGCGTGCGGGAAACAGAGGCCATGACCCGGCCGGCGCCCATGGGCACCGCGAAGCCGAGCTGGGTCGTCCGGGTCTTGGTCTGGATGCCAGGCGATTCCGTATGAAAGTACTGGCCGTAGACCTTCACCACTTCGAAGTCATACGAGAGCCCGGCCATCTGGGCTTTCTGGCTCGCGATCCGGGCAGAAAGGCCCGGCCCCACCTTGACCTGCTGGGCAGAGACCACGGCAGCGAACGGCCCCTTTGCATAGTTGAGGGTCAGGTTGAAATTGCGCTCGCCAGCCCGGTTCACCACTTCGCCCAGTCCGTACGCTGCGGAAACGCGAAACCCCGCAGCTTCCGGCGACGCGTACTGGATGGTGTTGTCCCACACACTGTCGCCGAGGACCGCACGGTTGTAGCCCGTGTTCCAGACCTGCAGCATGACAGGGCTCAGATTGGCAGATGCCAGAAACGGGTTGAAGTTGCCGGTGGCCGTGTAGAGCGCATTGGTCTGTCGCCCCACGCTCACCTGGCCGTAGGCGCCGCCGAGCCCCACGTAGGAGTTTCGCGAGAAGTAGGGATCGGCGGACGTCCTGCCGAAGGTCCCGCTGTCGGCTTGAATAAAACTTTCCAGCGCGAAGAACGATTGCAGGCCGCCCCCCAGGTCTTCGGTTCCCCGGAACCCCCAGAAAGAAGTGGTCATGCCGCCGCTGTTCAACACGGTCCGGCGTCCGGCTTCATCGCTTCGGCGAAGCGAACCCACATACTCGTCCAGCACGCCATAGATACTGACGCTGCTCGGCGATGTACCTTGTGCCAATGCCGGGAAGGCTCCAAGCGAAGCCGTCGCGATGCCTGCAGCAAAGCAGGCGCGAGCGCGCATATCCATTTTGTCTCCTCGTTATTGGTTCAAACCGCCGGTGTTCGACCGGTGTCATGAACTATCTCAACTCGGCATACGGCCCGATAGCTGAGGAGGAGACTTTTAGATATGTCGCAGCGGCATACCTGGCGCGCTGCGTAGGCTCAGAAGCTGGGGTTGCGCCGCGCGATGTCGCGCCGCGTCTGCTCGCGCACCGCGTTGCAGTGCGGATGGTGGTTGAACGGACCCTTGGCGCATTGCGCCGCCTCGCAACGCGCCGCTGCGATGAAATTGAGGTGCGCGCAGGAGGGCCGCGGATCGGCGGCACCATTGCCGCCATTGCCGCCATTGCCGCCATTGCCGTCGGTGCGGGCCACGATCTTTCGGGGCGGAGCCGTCCGTTCGATCGGCACGGTGGGCTGGTAGGAAGCGGTGGGGCGTTGTTCCGGCTCCGAGCGCACGGGACCCGGCTCCACGATCGTCTCGGCCGGTCCGAGCGTTTCCACCGTCCGCACCGGCATGGTCGGCACCATGGGCACGCGATCGAGCGGCGCCGTCGGAGGCACCGATGCGCGCACCGGTGCCGCGCGTGCCGCCGGAGCGGCCGCAACGGCAGCGGGCGCGGATGCCGGCGGCTTGCGCGTCACATAGGCGACCCAGCTGCCGAAGCAGGCGGTGATCACGATCGACAGCACCGCGAAGCGGATCCAGAAGGCGCGCGTTTCGATCGGCAGCATGCCGGGCGTCGGGCCTGCGGCCGGCGCGGCTGCGGGCGCTGGCCGCATCGGCTTCATCCCTTCGAGCGCGGACGGCCCGGTGGCGGCAAAGCCGGGCAGCTTGGCCGCGCAGCCGCGGCAGAACATGGCATTGGCGCGGTTCTCGGTCTTGCAGGCGGCGCAGACCACGGACATGGGGAACTCCTTCGAAGGCCGGAATGCTGGGGTTAACAGGCCCTAGGAGTCTGCACGCCCCGCGGCCGCTGTCTGCCAGCCGGCTCCTACTTCGTGCTCAGGCTTCGCGCTCGAGTCCCCGCGCCCGCAGCACCGCCTTCAGCCGGCGCACCTCGTGCTCGAGGTCGAGGATCAGCGCCGCGGTGTCGAGCCCGACGCCGAAGTCGCGCTCGAGCCGGCGCGCGGCGAGCGCGCATTGCAGGTCGGCGCTGTGGAAGCACCAGTCCTCCGGGCGCTCGGCGGGCGCGCGCACTTCGACGATGCCCACTTCGACCAGTTGAACCACCCACTCGATCTCGGCACCGCAGGCATGCGCGAGTTCGCGCGCGGCGAGCGGGTGGGACGCGCCCAGGGTCGTGGCATCGAAGGAAGGATTGGCCATGTCATCACACTCCGAGATGGCGGCGCGGGTCGAAGGGCGCGGCCTGCGCCAGTTGCTCGTAGGCCTTGCGCGCGGCTTCGGTGTCGGCCGGCGGCAATGCGATCTCCAGCAGCAGGTAGAGATGGCCGGTCGGCTTGCCCGACAGGCCGCGCTCCTTGAGCCGCAGCTTGAGGCCGCTGCGCGCGCCGTGCGGCACCGTCACCTCGACCACGCCGCCGCTGGGCGTCGGCACCTTCACTTGGGCGCCGAGCGCGGCTTCGCTCGGCGTCACGGGCAGCGTCATGTAGAGGTCGCGGTCCTCGATGCGGTAGAGCTTGTGCGGTGCGATGCGGACCTCGAGATAAAGATCGCCGGCCGGCTCGCCGCCATGGCCCGGCATGCCTTGGCCAGCGAGCCGGATGTACTGGCCCGGGTGCACGCCGGCCGGGATCTTGACGCTCAACGTGCGCGTCTTCCACTGGGGCCGGCCCTGCTCGTCGATCTCCTGCGAACGCAGCGTGATCTCGCGCTCGGCACCGCGCAGCGCGTCTTCGAGCGCGATCTCGATCGCCGCATGGTGGTCCTCGCCGCGCGCGCGGTAGTGGCGGCGTTCGGCGCTGCGCCGTTCGGCCGCGCCGAAGAGCGAGGAGAAGAACTCGCTGAACTCGGCATGGTCGGCAGGGCCCTGGCCCGGACCGCGGTGGAATTCGAAACCCTCGTCCCAGCCCGGCGGCGGCTGGAAGCCCTCGCCGGGGCGGCCGCCGGCATAGCGGCCCTGCGCGACCTGGTCGGCCAGCGCGTCGTAGGCGGTGCGCTTTTCCTTGTCGCGCAGCACGTCGTTGGCCTCGTTGATCTCGCGCATGCGCCGCTCGGCGTCGGCTTCCTTGCTGACGTCGGGGTGGTACTTGCGCGCGAGCTTGCGATAGGCCTTGCGGACCTCGTCGTCCGAGGCGCCGCGTTCGATGCCCAGTGCCTGGTAGTAGTCCTTGAATTCCATGGTGGTGGAGGGCAGTGCGTGCTGCGGCCCTCAGGCCAGCGACGCGCCGCCATCCACATGTTGCAGGAGCGGCTTCACCCGCCATGTAGGACCGTTTCGCTCGAAACGCAGCGGCTGCGCATTTCCGAGCAGCTCCAGGTCCGCGGGAACGCCGAGCAGCGCCGCCAGCACGTGCAGCGAGCCGCCGTGCGCCACCACCAGCACCGGCGCCGGATGGGCCAGCGCGACTTCGAGCGCGGCGCGCTTGCGGGCAACGAACTGGGCCAGCGTTTCGCCGCCCTCGGGTTCGCAAGCCCAGTTCAGGTTGGCGGAAGAGGTGCCGATCAGCGCGCCGAAATTGCGCTCGCGCAGGCTTTCGAGCACCAGCGGCGCGATGCGCAGGCCGGCCGCGACCGTGTGGGCGGTGTCGAAGGCGCGCTTCGCATCGCTGCACACCACGCTCCTGATCGGTTCGCCCGCCAGCAGTTCGGCCGCGCGCGTGGCCTGCTGCAGGCCGAGCACGCTCAGCGGCGTGTCGACCGCCTGGAAGATGCGCTGCGCGTTGCCTTCGGTCTGCCCGTGACGCAGGAAGTAGAAGTGATCGCAGGCCGGCGCCAGCGGCACTGCGGCGGCCAGTCGAACCAGTTGATCCAGACCGTCGTTCATCATGTTCCTTTCAATAGGCGAGTCGAAGGGGGCTGCCCACGCGCTGCGCCTCGATGTCGGCGCGATGGAAGGGCAGCGGGTGCCATTGCTTGGCGGCGAACAGCGGCAGTTGATCGTAGGCGCGCGGCGATGCGGGGTCGCTGCTCTGGCCGTAGGTCAGTATGGCCTGTGCCACCGGCCCGCGCTCGTCGAAGCCCACCACCTGCATGTAGCTGCTGCCGTAGTTGATGTTGTAGCCCTTCGGATCGATCAGCGACTGGCCCTGGCTCTCCACCTTGTTGAGCACGCCTTCGAATTCGTCGCCGCCGTGGATCGCGACCTTCTGGCCGCGCACCATGCGCGTTTGCACCTCGGCCAGCGGCACATCGGCCGCGAAGCCGGCGGTGCGAACGATGGCGGCTGCGTCGCCGAGGGCCTTGAAGACCGCATCGCGTGTGGCCGGCGTGGCCATGTCGAGGCCGGCCGGCGTCGCGACCGGGCGTGTCGGGTCGAAGGGTACGCGCCAGACCTTCGGCACGTCCTTGGCCTTGCGCCAGAACTCGCGAAACAGCGGCGCGCCCTTCGATGCGCTGTTGCTGGTACGGTCCCAGGCGGCGAGCACGCGGCAGCCGAGCGCCTGGTCCGGCGTGAGCGCCGAAGCGCCGGCGTTGCAGGCCGCCACCAGGTCATCGACCACCAGCATGCCGGCCAGGTTGCGGTCGCGGAAGATCACGCTCTGCACCTCGGCCGCGCCCATCTTGTCGCCGCGCAGGCCGTCGTTGCCGGCCAGCCGGGCTTCGATTTCCATGATGCCGCTGCGCGTGCGCAGCCGCTGCGGCGTGCCGACGAAGCCGACCAGCGGCGAGATGCCGGCGGGCGCTTCGATGTGCGGGTTGCTGAGCCAGAAGCTGTCGTTGCTGTTCTGTACCCAGTCCGGCGTCACGACGACCGGCATGCGCGCCGGCGCGGTCACGCCGGGCATCGCGGCTGCGGCGTCGCGGTGCCAGGCGCAGGCCGAGCGCGAGCCGTCGAGCACCGGCAGGCCTGCGGCATTGAGCAGCGCGGCGGCACGGGGCGAGGGCGCGCAGCGCTTCAGCATGTCGGCCGACACGTCGGGCACCACCGAGAGATCGGCATACATCGCATTGCCCTCGCGGTCAGCCGCGATGGTGTTGATCCACGGCATGCCCTGGTTGCCCATGGCGGCGCGCAGTTCGGCCACGTTGCGCGCGAGCGCCATCTGCATCCAGCTCTGGGCCGAGCGCACGTTCTGCGTGTTGGCGTCGCGGATCGCGTAGGCCGTGGTCGCGGTCCAGCCGAGGCCGGCGCGCGGCAGCGAGACGACCGGGCCCCATTCGGTGCTGTAGAACACCTTTTGCGCGCTGGGCGTGCCGGGCAGGATGACAGCCTTCACCGTCATCTTCCTGCTCTGGCCGTCGACGATGTAGACCGTCGGATCGGCCGAGTCGAGCTTGAGTTCGTACAGCGTGAAGCGCTTGCCGGTGGAGACCGTGTGCGTCCACGCCACGTCCTTGTTGAAGCCGATCGCGACCACGGGACTCAGCGCGCCGGTGGCGCCCATCACGTCGAGCTTGCCGGGGATGGTGAGGTGCATCTCCCAGAAGCGGTTGGTGCCGGTCCACGGGAAATGCGGATTGCCCAGCACCAGGCCGCGGCCGTCGGGCGTGGCGTTGCGGCCGAAGGCCCAGCCGTTGGAGCCGAGCTCGCCACCCTCGGGATTGGCATTGAAGCTGTGCCGGCCGATCTCCGCGACCGCCTGCTGCAGCGCGACCGGCTCTGTGGCGGCGTTCCGCGTTCCCGGCGCAGGAGGCGCTGCCGCGAGGACCGCGCCGGCCAGCGCGCCGACGCCGCCCTGGATCATCGACATCTCGGTGGTGCGCGACAGGTCGGCCAGCGACATCGGCCGCACCCAGGGCTTGTTGCGGCAGGCTTCGGGCAGGCCGTTCGGGCCCGCGTCCTGCAGGTAGCGGTTGTAGCCGGCCACGTAGCCGCGCAACGAGGCCTTGACGTCCTCGTTGTTGGCGGCGGCGGCACGCGCCAGCGCGGCGTCGTCCATGTGGGCGCGCACGAACAGGTCGATCTGCGAATTCGGCAGCCGCCCCAGGCCGAGTTCGCCGGTGGCTTGCGCGCCGAGGAACTGCGAGCGCTCGCCGCGCACGGTGAGCAGGTGTTCCGCGGTCTGGCACACGTTGTCCTGCGCATGCGCGTAGGCCACGCCGTAGGCGATGCCTTCGTAGTCCGGCGCCGTGATGTGCGCGATGCCGTAGGTGGTGCGTTCGATCGTCACGCTGCGCGAGCCGGGCGGCGGCGCGCTGGCGCAGGCGGCGAGGACCAGCGCGAGTGCGAGCGGCGCGAGGCGGAAGGAGGTGGTGGCTGTCATGGGCTGGGCTTCTCCTGGAGTGAAAAAAGAGCTGTCGATTAGAGGTTGGCGCCGGTGGGTGACGATTGCGTGATAACCCGCGTCGCCTGTCAGAAGTGTGCTGTCCCACAAATCACTGCACATGAAATCGCGCCTTTCGCGCCATGGCAGCGTTGCAAATCCTCGCGATACCTTCGGGTATCGCTGCGGTTTGCGCCTTGCCCTGACACGAAATGCATCGATTTCATTGTGTGCAGCATTTGTGGGACAGCACACTGGCGCTACAGCAGCCACTCGATCGGCAGGATCGAGAGGAATTCGATCCACAGGCGCCGCAAGGCGCCGGCCTCCGGCTCCGTCGTGGAACGGGTTTCGCCCGCCGGGCCGCGGTCGATCCACTCCATGCCGCACCCATTCGCAGGCAGGCGCACCTCGTAGGCCAGCGTCGGCACCACCTTGTCGATCTCCACGGCCAGCCGCTCGGCCAGCGTGGCGCTTTCGATCACCACGCCCATCTCGGTGTTGAGATGCACGGAGCGCGGATCCAGATTGAGCGAGCCGACGAAGATGCGGCTGCGGTCCACGGCGAAGGTCTTGGCATGCAGGCTCGCGGCCGAACTTCCGCCCGGGTTCTGGCGCTTCTCCTCGTCCGGACGCGGCGTGGCGGCGGCGCTCGGCTTGAGCTCGTAGAGCGTGGCGCCGGCTTCGAGCAGCTCGGTGCGGTAGCGCGCGTAGCCGGCATGGACCGCGCCCACATCGGTCGCGGCCAGCGAGTTGGTCAGGATGCGCACCTTCACGCCCTTTTCGGCGAGCGCGGCCAGTTCGCGCGTGCCGGCGGCGCCGGGCACGAAGTAGGGCGACACCAGGTCGAGCTCGCGCTTCGGCTCGCCCATCGCCTTCTTGAGCAGGGGGAACATGAGCTGCTCTTCATGCCCCACCGCCGACTGCACCTTGGAGGGCACATCGCTCACGACGCGCGCATTGGCCCACTCGAAAGGCAGGCGGCGCTCGGCCACCTCGCGCATCAGCGGCGTCTGGCGCACGGCTTCGAGGTAGCGCTGCGTCTCGGCTTGCTGCCGCAGTTGCGCCCATGGCTCGCGCAACCGCGCAGCGGCATCCGCCGGCGCCGGCGGCAGCAGGCTGGCGACCGGGTAGGCGGCCTCGCTGTTCCAGTACAGGTCGAACTCGCGCGAGACCTCGCGCACCACCGGGCCGATCGCGATCACGTCCAGATCCTGAAAGCCGAGCTGCTGGTCGGCGCCGTAGTACTCGTCACCCACGTTGCGCCCGCCGACGATCGCGACCTGGTTGTCCGCCGTGAAGGACTTGTTGTGCATGCGGCGGTTGACGCGCGAGAAGTCGAGCGCGAAGTCGCCGAGCCGGAAGCCGCGATTCGCGAAGGGATTGAAAAGCCGCACCTCGATGTTCGGATGCGCATCGAGCGCGGCGAGGGTGGCGTCGAGTCCGCTGGTGTTGTTGTCGTCGAGCAAGAGGCGCACGCGAACGCCGCGCTCGGCCGCCTGCCACGCAGCCTCGAACAGCAGCTGGCCCGTGCTGTCGCCGCGCCAGATGTAGTACTGCAGGTCGAGGCTGCGCTCCGCGGCCTGGGCCAGCACCACGCGGGCCGCGAAAGCCTCCTGCGCGGCGACCAGCGGCAGGATGCCCGATTGGCCCGGATGCGCCGCCAGCTCCGGCGCCAGCGCCTGGCCGAGGCGGGTATCGGCGGTGTCGACGAGCGCCGCCGACGCGCTGCGCTCGACGCGATCGGGCAGGTTGGCGCAGCCCGAGAGAGCCAGTCCCAGCGCGACGCAAGCGACGACGCGGGCGGCGCGCATCACAGCTTCGGAATGCGCAGCGTCTTGCTGATCATCAGCGTGCCCGAGAGGGCGAACAGCAGCGTCAGCGGATGCAGGGCCCAGGGCCCCAGCATCCACACGCCGCCCCAGAGCGCATCGCCGATGCGGCCCTGCCAGGCGGCCCAGGCGAGCACGGCCACCAGCACCACGCTGGTCGGGATCGGCGTGCCCTCGAAGTACTTGACCTTGTCGGCGCCGGCCGAGAGTGCTTCGGCCGTGACGTTGTAGCGCGCCAGGCGGCTCACGCCGCAGCCGACGAAATAGATCAGGATCACGCAATCCCAGCCGCCGTCGAGCCCGGCGGCGAAAGCGAGCGCGGCGGGCGCCACGCCGAAGGAGATCACGTCGGCCAGCGAATCGAGCTCGCGCCCGAGCGCCGACTGCGTCTGCCGCCAGCGCGCGATGCGGCCGTCGAACACGTCGAAGACGAAGGCGGCGGGCGCCAGCGCCGCGGCCCAGAGGAACTGCGCGAGCGACTGGCTCGCCACATAGGCCATCGAAAGGAACACGACGCCGACGCCGCAGGCCGCGTTGCCGAGCGTGAACACGTCGGCCAGGTGGAAGCCGCGGATCATCGAGAAATGCTTGCGGGCCCGTGCGACGACGGGTGGGGTGGTGGCCATGGCTGTTCTTTCGAAGGGAAAGCTGCGCTGCACCTTAGCGCAACTGCAGGGGGCTTTCTGTAGTCGCAATCCGATGCCGGGCGCCGCGCTCAGGCGGGCGTACGCGCTCCGGCGTCATGTTCTTCCGCGATGTGGGCGAAGCGGCCGAGCAGTTGCGCCGCCGTCGCGGTGCCGGCGACGCGCTCGCGCAGCGCGGCCGGGTCGATGCCATTGGCCTGCAGCTCGCCGGCCATGCGGTCGATGTAGCCGCGCATGACCTCGGCATCGAATTCGGGATGGAACTGCACGCCCCAGGCGCGCAGCCCGACGCGGAAGGCCTGATGGGGTTCGAAGGCGTTGCCGGCGAGCAGCACGGCGCCTTCGGGCAGCCGAAGCGCGCGTTGCCAATGCAACACCTGCGCGTCGAAGCGTGCGGGCAGGCCCTGCAGCAACGGGTCGTGCTTTGCCGCGTCGGCCAGCGCGATCTCGACGGTGCCGATCTCCAGCCCGTCCGGGTGGTTGCCGGCCTCGCCGCCCAGCGCATGCGCCAGCAGCTGGTGGCCGAAGCAGATGCCCAGGACCGGCGTGCCGTGGGCGACGAGCCGCGCCATCCAGGCGCCGGTGGCTTCGCTCCAGGGCTCGCGGTGCGAGACCATCGCATGCGAGCCGGTCACGATGGCGCCGGAGACCTGTTCGGGCGGCGGCAGCGTGTCGCCGCGGCGTGGATCGAGCACCACGATCGGCAACCGCGTGGCGCCGAGGCCGGCCGCCACCCAGTGCTCGAAGTCGCCGCGGGCTTCGCGCAGCGCGTCGAAGGTCTCGCCGAGCTTGATGATCGCGAGGGGTCGGGGGTCTTCCATCTCCGGGATCATGCCGCAGTCTCGAGCGCCTCGATGGCGGCCGCGGCGCGCTCTGCGACCCGCGCCACCACGTCCTGGCGCTGCGGCGCCTCGCGCCAGCGCAGCCGGGCGCCGCTTTCCCAGTCGGGGTGGCTGCGTGCCGGCTGGGCGGCGCGAACCAGCTCGGCCAGCGGGCGCTGGGCGGCTTCGGTACTGCCTGCGGTCGTGCCGGCGGCGATGCGGTCGACGGCCGCATGACCGCGCTGCTCCAACGCGCGCAGGAGCTTCAGCTGCCAGGCCGCGATCACGAACAGCACGCGGTCTTCCACCGTGAGCTCGTGCACGTCGCGCAGCTTGTTGGCGAGCTTGCGGCCCAGCGGCCCCAGGCCCTGCGAGACCGCGCCGCCGATGGCACCGCCGAGCGCCGCACCCGCGCCCAGCGAGAGGCCGTGGAGCGCGAGGTCGGCCACCACGCCGACCGCGGCGCCGACGGCCACGCCCTTGCCGAGCAGGACGCCCGCATCCTTCAGCGCCTCGGGGTGGAAGAAGTCCATGGTCCAGCGGCCTTCCACCAGCGGCAGCGGCGCCTCGTCGGCATCGCCCTCGCGGAAGCCGTAGAGCGCAAGCAGATCGTCTGCACAGCGCTGCGCCTTGTCGAACACGGCTTTCTGCAGCGCGACGATCAGCCGCTGGCGGCTGCTTTCGATGGCGAATTCGACGGCCGACACGTTGCGGCGCAGCGCGGCCGCATCGACCAGCAGCTCTGCGATGCGCGTCGCCGCGGCCTGCCGCCGGCTGGCGAACTCGGCTTCGAGGAAGGCGGCGACGCCGTCGAGCTGCGCGCGCCGGTCGCGCAGCAAGGTGGCGAGGTCGCGGTAGAGCTCGCGCTCGGCGCCGACGAAGGGCGCGGCCGCATCGAAGCGCACCACCACGTGCAGGCCGTAGGCCGAGAGCAGTTCTTTCCAGGCGGGTTCGCGGTTGGCCGCATCGCGCACGAAGTTGAGCACCGGCAGCACCGGCCGCGCGCAGGCGTTCAGCAGCTCGATCTCGGCGCGGAACTTGGGCAGCACCGGCTCGCGCGCATCGATCACCAGGAAGGCGGCATCGACCTCGAGCAGGGCGCGCAGCACCTTGGCCTCCTGCTCGAAGACGCCGTGCGCCTCGGGGCCCTGGAGGAAGCGGCGCACGCGCTCGGGCGGCGTGAGGTCCTTGTCGTCGAAGGCGGCCAGATGTTCGCGCAGGGCGACCGCGTCTTCCAGGCCCGGCGTGTCGAAGAAGCGCACTGCGGCGCGGCCGTTGACCTGCAGCTCGACGGCTTCGACGTGGCGCGTGGTGCCGGGCTGCTGCGACACCTCGCCGAAGTTCACGCGCCGCGTCAGCGTGCGCAAGAGCGAGGTCTTGCCGGCATTGGTGTGGCCGACCACGGCGATGCGGATGGGCTCTGTCATCGTCAGGTCCAGCCGTGCAAGGCGGTTTCTGGTGCGTCGCTGGCGGCGATGCCTTGCAGGCCGGCATCGGCCAGCCAGGCATGCCAGCGCTGGCGCGTCTCCTGCGTATGACCGCCGAGCAGCCACAACCGGCACTCGCTGCTGAGCGAGGCGACTTCGCGCAAGAAGCGCTCGGTGCCGCGGTCCGGGCTGGAGGCGGCATTGCAGCCGACCAGCACGCGCCGCGGCCGCAGCCGGGCCAGTGTGTCGAGCAGTTCGCGCCGCGCGCCCGCGCTGCCGTCGATGCGCAACACTTGCGCGCCCGCCGCATCGAGCGCGGCCGGCGGCCAGGGCAGCTCGTCCGGCAGCTCGAAGCCGATGGCCATCAGCGTGTCGGCGGTCTCGCCCGCGGCCAGGCCGGTGGCGGCGCCGTGCGGCAGGCGGCCAGGGTCGGCATCGACGATCTGCCGCGGCGCCATCGCGTCGAAGCGCGCCAGCAGCCGGCGGTAGTAAGGCTGCGAAAGATCGGGCGCGAGCGCCTTCTTGCGCGCCTGCCAGACCAGCGCGCAGAGCAGCGCGAAGAAGAGGCGCGGCAGCAGCCCGTAGACCACGATGCAACCGGTGAGCCACAGCGCCCAGGCGCGCTGGCCGGCAGGGGCGGCAAGCGGTGACATCACGGTCTGCGCGTCCGGCACCGGAAAGCCCAGCCAGGCCGGCGCCGCGCCGAGCAGTTGCACGCCGCGCACGAAGAAGGCCGGATCGAGGATGGTCGTCTCCCAGCTCAGCGTGTAGTTGCGGAAAGCCAGTGCGAAGAGCAGCACGGCGAGCATGACCACGAAGGAGAGCGACCAGATCGCATGGCTCGCGAAGCCCAGCGCCCAGGGCAGCAGGCGCGCGCGGGCCAGCAGGCGCGTGGCGGCGCGCAGCAGGATCGGCGCCTGACCGCGCCTGCCGCCGGCCACGCGGGCCGTGAGCGCCAGCCAGAGCCAGCCGAAGGAGGCGTGGAAGGAGCCCAGCGGTACCAGGAGACCGAAGAGCCACAGCAGCAAGGTCAGGAGGTGAAGGCCCAGCAGGCTGGCGAGCGCCACCACGACGTTGATGCTCCTCGCTGCGCCGACCACGCTGCCGGCCAACGCAAGACCGCTGAAAACGATCAGCGCCACCACGGCCAGCAGCACCCAGGGTGCCCAGGTGCGCGCGCGTTCCAGTACGTTCAGCAGGCCGATGCGGCGGGCGAGGATGCGTGCGCGTTCGACGATCCGGCCACAGCCGTCGGGCCTGAGCGCCATGGCCTCGCGCACTGCGTGCGCGTCGTCGAGCGGGCCGGCCTCTTCGACCAGTTGCACGGCCTCGGCGATCGTCGCATCCTGGATATCAAAGCGCTGCGCTGCGGGGTTCAACGGCTTCCTTCAAAGAGAGCGCGAAATTATGCCCGGCGCCCTCCGGCCGTCCGCCCCAAAAAAAGGGGCCGCGATGGCCCCGGATCCGCGACTAAAGAACGCGGAAAAATCAACGGTATGTCGATCTACCTCAGCGAAGGCCGAAGAAGGAGAGCACGGCGACCACGACGACGACCAGACCGACGATGTAGATGATGGAATTCACGGCGAGGACTCCTCTTGTTGAAGACGATTCCAGGGTGACAGCCGCACGGATTCAAGCTGTAGTCAGCCGTCTTCGCGCACTGTAGGACTCGCAAGGAAGAGGGGGTCCTTTGTTACTCGTCGTTGCCGTCCCCCAGGAAGCCGCCGCTCTGGTGCGCCCACAGCCGCGCATAGAGCCCGCCCTGCGCGAGCAGCGACTTGTGGTCGCCCTGTTCGACCACGCGGCCCTCGTCGAGCACGATCAGCCGGTCCATGGCCGCGATGGTGGAGAGCCGGTGCGCGATCGCGATCACGGTCTTGCCTTCCATCAGCCGGTAGAGGCTGGCCTGGATCGCGGCCTCGACCTCGGAGTCGAGCGCACTCGTGGCCTCGTCGAGCAGCAGGATCGGCGCGTCCTTCAGCATCACGCGCGCGATCGCGACGCGCTGGCGCTGGCCGCCGGAGAGCTTGACGCCGCGCTCGCCCACGTGCGCCTCGTAGCCGCGGCGCCCGTTCGGGTCGCCCAGCGTCTGGATGAATTCGTGCGCCTCGGCGCGTTCGGCCGCCGCGCGGATCGCCGCCGCGCTCGCATCGGGCCGGCCGTAGGCGATGTTGTCGGCCACCGAGCGGTGCATCAGCGAGGTGTCCTGCGTGACCATGCCGATGTGGGCACGCAGCGAATCCTGCGCGACGTGCGCGATGTCCTGGCCGTCGATCAGGATGCGGCCGCTTTCCAAATCGTGGAAGCGCAGCAGCAGGTTCACCAGCGTCGACTTGCCGGCGCCCGAGCGGCCGACCAGGCCGATCTTCTCGCCGGGCGCGACGGTGAGCGTGAGGTCGTCGATTACGCGGCGGCCACCGTCGGCGTAGCGGAAGCTCGCGTGATCGAAGCGCACTTCGCCCCGCGGCACGGCAAGCACGGTGGCATCGGGCGCATCGAGCACGGTGCGCGGGCGCGACAGCGTCTTCATGCCGTCCTGCACCGTACCGATGTTCTCGAACAGGCTGGTCATCTCCCACATGATCCAGTGCGACATGCCTTGCAGGCGCAGCGCCATCGCGGTCGCCGCGGCCACCGCGCCGACGCCGACCGCGCCCTGCGACCACAGCCAGAGGCCCGTGCCCGCCATGCCGGCGGTCAGGCCCATGCTGAGCGTGTGGTTGGCGATCTCGAAGGCGCTCACCAGCCGCATCTGGCCGTAGCCGGTGATCATGAATTCCTTCATCGCCGCGCGCGCGAAGCCGGCCTCGCGCTGGGTGTGCGAGAACAGCTTGACTGTGGCGATGTTGGTGTACGCGTCGGTCACGCGGCCGGTCATCATGGCGCGCGCATCGGCCTGCGCCTTGCCGATCTCGCCGAGCCGCGGCACGAAGAAGACGAGCGTGGCGATGTAGAGCACGAGCCAGATCACGAAGGGCAGCATCAGCTGCGCATCGAGCACGGCCGCGAGCACGATCATGGTCGCGACGTAGACGCCCATCGCCACCAGCACGTCGGCCAGCACGAAGACGGTTTCGCGCACCGCCAGCGCGGTCTGCATCACCTTGGCCGTGATGCGGCCGGCGAACTCGTCCTGGTAGAAGGCCATGCTCTGGCCCAGCATCAGGCGATGGAAGTTCCAGCGCAGCCGCATCGGCAAATTGACCGCCAACGTCTGGTGCTTGACCACGGTCTGCAGCGCCACCACCGCGATGCTGGCGACCAGCGCTGCGCCCAGCCACATCAGCGTGTCGCCGCGTTCTTCCCACAGCCGGGCCGGCACCTGGCCGCCGAGCCAGTCGACGATGCGCCCGAGCATCGCGAACAGCAGCGCCTCGAAGGCCGACATCGCGGCCGTGAACAGCGCCATGGCGAGGATCTTGCCGCGCAGGCCTTCGGTGCAGGCCCAGAGAAAGGCGAAGAAGCCGAGTGGCGGCAGTGCGGGTTCGGCGGGGGGATAGGGATGAAGCAGTTTTTCGAAGTAGCGGAACAAGGCGGGCTGTCTCCAGTGAGGCGCCACTGTAGCGGGCCTGCAGGTGCTTGTGCATGCGCAAGGTCTAAGGGTGTGACGGGGTGCGGAGGCGGACGGTGTGCTCTGTGCCGGCCGACGTCACCGGCCCTTCGGGCTTCCCTGCGCTGCTCGCGCAAGGCGGGGGCTCGCTCAAACTCGCCTTCGGCTCAAACAGTCGCGAGCCCTGATCCGCCTGCCGCTGCGCTGCTCGGCGGTGCCTCAACGGCCGGCCCAGGGCACACCGCCCGCCTCCGTGGGCGCGCTGCTGTCTCATTCCCCCTCCATCCCTCAACGCCCGGACAATCGTTCTCCGAGGAAGTCGATGAAGCTGCGCATCTTGGGCGCCATGTACTGGCGACTGGTGTAGACGGCGAACAGGGTCACGGCCGGCGCGGTGTACTCGGGCACCAGGCGCACCAGTCGTCCCGCAGCCAGGTCGTCATCGATGAGCCACTCGGGCAGAAAGGCCATGCCCATGCCCGCGCGCACCGCATGCAGCGTGAGCGTCGTGTCGTCGGACTTCATCACCGGCTGCAACCGAAGCGGCACCTGGCGCCCGCCCGGGCCCTTGAGTGCGAGCCCCTCGATGTTGACGTAGCTCGGCACGATGGCGCCGAGCTTCGCGAGATCGGCGGGCACCGCCGGCACGCCGGCGCGCGCAAGGTAGTCGGCCGCGGCGACCAGGTGGAACTGCAGCCGGCACAGCGGCCGCGCGATGAGCGCCGGCGAGGGCTCCTGCGTGGCGCGCAGCGCGAGGTCGTAGCCGTCGGCCGCGAGATCGACCTTGCGGTTCTCCAGGTGCATGTCGACCAGCACTTCCGGAAAGCGCTCGCGGTAGTCGGCCAGCACGCGGGCGATGCGCGGCGTGGCGCACCACACGGGCGCGCTGACCTTGAGCTGGCCGCGCGGCGCCTCGTTTTTCTGGCCGATCGCGGCCTCGGCCGCATCGAGCAGGTCGAGCGCGCGCCGGCTCTGCTCGTACCAGGCCTGGCCCGCCTCGGTCAGGCTCAGGTGCCGGCTCGAGCGGTGCAAGAGACGCGCGCCGAGCGACTTCTCGAGCTGCGCCACGTGCTTGCTCGCCATCGGCGCCGAGACGCCCAGGCGCTCGGCCGCGGCGACGAAGCTGCCCGATTCGACGACGTCGCGGAACACGCGCAGGCTGGTCAATCGGTCCATGGTTGATTTCCTCTAGAGAAACAATTCGATGAATCCTAGGCTATCGATTTCTCGAAGGGAAATCTCTAGACTGGCACTCATGACCACGCAAACCCTCCCCACCTATTTCATCTCCCACGGCGGCGGCCCCTGGCCGTGGATGAAGAAGGAAATGGGCGATGCCTACGCCAAGCTCGAGGCCGCGCTGGCCGACATGCCGCGCCAGATCGGTCGCCGGCCCGACGCGATCCTGATGATCTCTGCGCACTGGGAGGCGCCGGCTTTCACCGTGATGGGCAACCCCAAGCCGCCCATGATCTACGACTACGGCGGCTTCCCCGAGCACACCTACCACGTGCACTACGACGCGCCGGGCTCGCCCGAGCTCGCGCGCCGCGTGCAGGGACTGATCGAGGCCGCCGGGCTGCCCGCGAGCCTGGATCCGGAACGCGGCTTCGACCACGGCATGTTCTCGCCGATGGCCGCGATCTATCCGCAGGCGGACGTGCCAGTGGTGCAGCTCTCGCTCCGGCGCGGGCTCGATCCGGCCGAGCACGTCGCGCTCGGCCGTGCGCTGGCGCCGCTGCGCAACGAGGACGTGCTGATCGTCGGCAGCGGCCTGAGCTACCACAACCTGCGCAACTTCGGTCCGCAGGCGCATGAGCCGTCGAAGGCCTTCGACGACTGGCTGGCCGCGACCGTGGATGCGGCGCCGGCGCAGCGGGTCGAGCGCCTGCTCGACTGGTCGCAGGCGCCCGCGGCCCGCATCGCGCATCCGCGCGAAGAGCACCTGATCCCGTTGATGGTCGCGGTCGGCGCCGCCGAGCAGGACGCCGGCCGCCGCATCTACCACGAGGACGCCTTCATGGGCGGCATCGCGGTGTCGAGCTACCGCTTCGGCGCGGCGGCCGGCGACGCGGCTGCCTGATCGACGCCGCTTGAGAGACGCCGGCACAATGTGCCGGTGCCATCAGACCTCCACACTTTCGACCCCGTGGCCGATGCCCAGGCGCATCGGCTGATTGCGCGCACCGACGCGCTGTCCGTTCATCACGATGCCCTGCACGACGGCCTGCGCGTGCGCTGGCGCCGCTTCGGCGACGGCCCGCCGCTGGTGCTGCTGCACGGCTGCCACGGCAGCTGGATGCACTGGCTGCGCAACATCGAGGCGCTCGCGGCCGCGCACACGCTGTGGCTGCCCGACATGCCGGGCTTCAACGATTCCGACACGCCGCCACGGCCCGCGCCGGGCCAGGAAGCGTTGGGGCCCTCGCTCGACGCGATGGTCGCCACACTCGACGGCCTGATCGGCGCCGGGACCGAGATCGACCTCGGCGGCTTTTCCTTCGGCGGCCTGGTGGCGGCGAAGTTTGCGCAAAGGCGCGGCGGCATCCGGCGCCTGGCCTTGGTGGGCAGTGGCGGGCACGGCACGATGCGCCGCATGAAGGTCGACATGATCAACTGGCGCGCCGCGAAGGACCGGGAAGAGGAGCGCGCCGCGCTGTTGCACAACCTCGGCGCACTGATGCTGCACGAGCCCTCGGCCATCGATGCGCTGTCCTTCGCCATCCACGACGTGTCTTGCCATGGCACGCGCTTTCGCAGCAAGGAGGTCTCGATGGCGGGCGGGCTGCAGGCGGCGCTCGATGCGCTTGGCGGGCCGCAGTTGCTGGTCTGGGGCGAACACGATGTGACGGCCGTTTCGAGGCAACTGGTCGCGCAACTCACAGCCGGCCATCCGCAACGCGAGGGCGCGGTGGTCGACGGCGCGGGCCACTGGGTGCAGTACGAGCGCGCGGCCGAGGTGAACGCGCTGCTCTTGCGCTTCTTTGCCTAGGGCCTGTTCACCCATAAATCACCCCCGCGCCGGTGCGGCAAGGGGTGCAGGGCTAGGCGTGGGCCGCAGCCCGGGGTGATCCCCCGGGCAAGGACCGCAACGACGCCATGCGCGCCTTGCCGCACCGGCCCTTCGGGTGAGGCCCCACAGAGGGCCCACTCGTCGTTGCCAATGCTCACTGGGTGTGCAACCCAGTTCCGCTTGGCGCCTAGATTGGGCCCTCTGTGGGGCCTCACGCGGGGGTGATTTATGGGTGAACAGGCCCTCCGCTACTGCTTCGTCAGCCCCAGCCTGCGAATGATGTCGCCCCATTGGTCGTAAGTCGTGCGCGTGAGTTCGGCCAGCTGCTGCGGGCTCGAGGCCTCGGCTTCGTAGGCGCCCTGGCGGAAGAACTCGCGCGTGGCGGGCATGGCCAGCACCTGCGTCAATGCCGCGTTGAGGCGGGTCACGACCGGCCCGGGCATGCGCGCCGGGCCGTAGAAGCCGAGCCAGCTCGCCATGTCCAGGCCGCTCACGCCCTGTTCGGTCATCGTCGGCACGTCAGGCAGCATCGGGCTGCGGCGCGGTGCGGCCACGGCCAGCATCCGGACCTTGCCCGTTGCCGCGTTCTGGATGGCATTGGGCGCGGCGTCGAAGTAGTACTGCACGCGGCCCGCCAGGAAATCCTTCGCCGCATCGGCGCCGCCCTTGTAGGGAACGTGCACCACGTCCAGCCCGGCCTGGCGCGCGAAGGCCTCGCCGTAGATGTGCGAGGAGGTGCCGGTGCCGAAGGAGGCATAGCCCAGCTTGCCCGGATTGGCCTTGATGTAGGCGATGAGCTCCCGCACGTTCTTCGCCGGCACGCTGGCATGCACGGTCAGCACCAGCGGGCCGCGCGCGCCGAGCGAGATCGGCGTCAGGTCCGTGAACGGGTCGTAGCGCACCTGCGCCAGCGTCTGCGGGTTCTGCGCCACCACGGAGGAGGGCGCGTACATCAGCGTGTAGCCGTCGGGCGCGGCGCGGATCACTTCCTCGGTGGCGAGGATGAAGCTGGCGCCGGGCCTGTTTTCCACGATCACCGGTGTCTGCAGCACCTCGGTGAGCTTGCCGGCCACGAAGCGTGCCTGCGCATCCGACGCGCCGCCCGCGGCCAGGCCGAGCACGATGCGGATGGCTCTTCCTTTTTCCGGGAACGCCGGTGTCTGGGCCAGCGCGGCGAAGGCGCCCGCGCCCGCCAGCCATGCGAGGACCCGGCGGCGCGCGATGCCGGCGCATTGGAGCACCCTTGGCGCTGCGCGCCTTCCCGCCAAGCGGGAGCGAGCTTGCTTGGGGCGGCCCGGCGCGGCGCTCATTGCTTCGCGAGCCCCACCTGCCGGACCATGTCGCCCCAGCGCTCGTAGGTGGCGCGCGTGATGCTCGCGAATTCGGCCGGCGTGGTGGCGCCGGCCTCGTAGCCGCCGGTGCGGTAGAAGTCGCGCACCTGCGGCATGGCCAGCACCTGCGTCAGCGCCGCGTTGAGCCTGGCGACCACCGGGGCCGGCATCTGCGCCGGTCCGTAGAAGCCGAGCCAGCTCGGCAGGTCGAGCCCGGCCACGCCCTGCTCGGCCAGGGTCGGAACATCGGGCAAGGCCGCGATGCGCGCTGCCGCTGCGACGGCGAGGATTTTCACCTTGCCGGTGCCGGAAGTGATGACCGCCGACGAGGCCGAGTCGAACATGTACTGCACGCGGCCGCCGATCAGGTCCTTCGCCGCGTCCGAGCCGCCCTTGTAGGGAATGTGCACCGCATCCAGCTCCGTCTTCTGGACGAAGGCTTCGCCATAGATGTGCGAGGAGGTGCCGGCGCCGAAGGAGGCATAGCTCACCGTGCCGGGACGCGCCTTGACGTAGGCCACCAGCTCGCGCACGTTATTGGCCGGCACGCTGCTGCTCACCGAGAGCACCAGCGGGCCGCGGCCGCCCATCGAGATCGGCGTGAAGTCCTTGAATGGGTCGTAGGGCACCTGCGACAGCGTGTGCGGGTTCTGCGCCATGGTCGAGGAGGGCGCGTAGAGCAGGGTGTAGCCGTCGGGCAGGGCGCGTGCGACTTCGCTGGCGGCCAGCATGGTGCTGGCGCCGGGCTTGTTGTCGACGATCACGCTGGTGCCCAGCAGCTCGCCGAGCTTCTGCGCCACGATGCGCGCCTGCGCATCGGTGCCGCCGCCGGCGGTGAAGCCGACCACGATGCGTATCGGTTTGCCCTTGGCCGGGAAGTCCTGCGCCATGGCGAGCGGCGCCAGGCCCAGCAGCACGATGCCGGCCAGCCGCAATGCTGCGCGGCGCGCGCCTCGATTCATGTCCATGCTTGTCCCTTGATTTGAAAAACTCGATTTCATGGACTATCGACTCGTTAAAGTCTAATCAATAACAGGGATTACCCCGTGTTTACCGCATCTAATGTTTGATAAATGATATAGTTGTCCAAAATATGATGCATCACGCAAACAGCTGAATCCATGAAAACTGTGGTCCGCACCGACGAGCGCATCCTGAGCTCCGACATCTTCGATCGCGACAAGCGCATCCAGCGGCCCGACCACGGCATGTGGGCGGAGCCCGGCAAGAACATTCCGATCTACCACCGCTGTGGCGTGCTGGTCGTCGGCGGCGGGCCTTCGGGCACGGCGGCGGCGGCCGCGGCTGCCAAGCAGGGCGCGGACGTCGCATTGCTCGAGCGCTACAACCACCTGGGCGGTCTTTCCACCGGCGGCCTCGTGATCTGGATCGACCGCATGACCGACTGGGAAGGCCAACTGGTGATCCGCGGCTTCGCGGAAGAGCTGTTCGACCGCCTGCCGGCCGACGCGGTTGCCGGCCCCTCGCGCGGCGACTGGGGCTCGCAAGATGTCGCGAAGGCCGCGCACTGGTCGCAGCGCACGGCGGCCTACCACGGCGTTGTCACCTGGTCGCCGACCATCGATCCCGAGCGGCTCAAGCTCTTGTCGCAGGAGATCGTGCTGGAGCGCAAGGTCAAGCTCATCTACCACTCGTGGGCGGCGGTGCCGATCGTGCAGGACGGCGCGGTCAAGGGCGTGGTGTTCGAGAGCAAGGAAGGGCGCTTGGCCATCATGGCCGACGTGGTGGTCGACGCCACCGGCGACGGCGACCTGTTCGCGCGCGCCGGCGCGGCCTACGTCAACGACATCGAGGAGGCCGACGTCCACCATTGCATGAACACCTCGTGGCTGTTCGGCGGCGTCGACATGGACCGCTGGATCGAGTTCAAGGCCGGCCAGCCCGAGCAGTTCGCCGCCTTCATGGCGCGCGGGCGCGAGCAACTCGGCCTGTTCGAGCGGCCCTTCGTCTCGTGGCGCAACGACATCGCGCTCTTCATGGGGCCGCGCCAGTCGGGCTACTCGGCGCTCGACGTGGACGACCTGACGGCCGTGGAAGTACGCTCGCACCGCGCGATGGCCGCGCACCTCGACTACTTCCGCACCCATGCACCGGGCTTCGAGGGCGCCTACATGATGCTGAGCGCGCCGCAGATCGGCGTGCGCCATGCGCGGCGCCTGAGCGGCGTGGGTTCGGTGCTGCGCAGCCAGTGGCCCGAGGGCCGGGCGCTGGCCGACGAGGTGGGCGTGTCGCCGGCCGTGTCGCCCAAGTTCCCCAACATCTCGATCCCCTACGGCGCCCTGGTGCCGCAACAGCTCGACGGCCTGCTCGCCTGTGGCCGCCACATCTCCTGCGACCGCAACTCGCACGGCTTCATGCGCGAGATTCCGCAGTGCTGGATCACGGGCCAGGCCGCGGGCGTGGCGGCCGCGCTCGCATCGCGGGCCGGCATCGCGCCGCGTGCCGTGCCTGTCGATGCGCTGCAGGCGGCCTTGCTGAACCAGGGCGTCTACCTGCGCGGTGCCGCGGCCGAGAGCGCAGCGGCGCCGTCGCCGCAAGCGGCCGTCGCCTGAGCCTGCCGGCCATGAACCCGAGCGCATCTACATTGGAGACTCTTACCAAGGGTTCTTCCATGCCAGCAGCAGACCACAACGACAACTCCCTCAACGCCTCCGAGCGCGCCGAACGCTCGGACACAGTCAGCGCGCTCGAGCGCGGCATCTCGGTGCTGCGCTGCTTCAGCGAAGAGCGGCCGGTGCTGGGCTATGCCGAAGTCGCACGCATCACCGGCATCCCGCGGCCGACCGTCAACCGCCTGGTCGCGACGCTGCTGGCGATGGGCATGCTCAAGGCTGCGCAGCCGGCCGATCGCTTCATGCTCGGGCCGGGCGTGGTGTCGCTGGCGCGCGTGTTCCTCGGCAGTCTCGACGTTCGCGCCGCGGCACGGCCCAGCATGCAGGCGCTGGCCGAAGAGGTCGGCGCCTCGGTCTACCTGGCGGTGCGCGACGGCATGGAGATGGTGCTGATCGAGGCCTGCCGGCCCCGCTCGTCGATGCTCTCGGCCCGGCTCGACGTCGGTTCGCGCGCGCCGCTGCCCAACTCGGCGCTGGGCCGGGCCTACCTGTCGGCGCTGCCCGAGGCGCAGCGCACGAAGCTGCTGGATTCGATGCGCCTCTTGCGCGGCCCGGAGTGGGACAGCACCGCGCCCAACATGATGCGCGCGATCGACGAGGCCAAGCGGCTCGGCTACTGCCTGTCGCTCGGCGAGTTCCACCGCGAGATCAACTCGGTCTCGGTGCCTCTGATCGGGCCGGGCGACGAGATCATGGCGCTCAACGGCGGCGGCGCGGCCTTCGTCTTCAGCGAGGAGCGGCTGCGCAACGAGATCGCGCCGCGGCTGCACGACATCGCGCTCTCGATCGCCCGCGACATCGGCGGCCACGTGCCCGTCCCCGTGCCCAAAACCTAGGAGACACAGGCCATGCACCTGAGCGATGAAGAAAAGGCCATGCGGGATGGCCGCGACGGCCCTGCCGTGCAGAAGGCGATGGACCTGCTGGTGCGCTACGGCGAAGCGCTCGGCGCCGAGCGCCTGGTGGAAACGCACAACGTCTGCGCCACCATCACCTCGACCACGCCCTTCCAGCGTGACTTCGCGCTGGAGCGAGGTGGCGGCATGGACGCTGTGTTCTCCGAGTTCAGTCTCGACAGCCAGGAGGTGGTGGCGATCCCGAAGTTCAAGACCTTCACCAGCCATCTGCAGCTCGGCTTCGATCCGGGGCAGCCTGAACGCATGGGCGTGAGCGAGGCGATCGTCGAGTTCTACGCCAAGAGCGAACGCCACGCCGCCGGCCTCGGTGCGCAGATCATGAACACCTGCACGCCCTACCAGGTCGGCAACATCCCGACGCGTGGCGAGCATTGCGCGTGGATGGAGTCGTCGGCGGTGGTCTATTGCAACTCGGTGCTGGGCGCGCGCACCAACACCGAAGGCCGCGAAAGCACCGGCGCCGCCATGCTGACCGGCCGCATTCCCTACTGGGGCTACCACCTCGACGGGAACCGCCGCGCCACGCACGTGGTGGAGCTCGACATCGAGGTCGAGTCGGTCGAGGACTGGGGCCTGCTCGGCTACTACATGGGCGATTTTGTGCAGGAGCGCGTGCCGGTGGTCCACAGCCGGCACGGCATCGGCCGGGTGCCGAACCTGCCGCGGCTCAAGCACTTCGGCGCGGCGGCCTCGTCCTCGGGCGGGGTCGAGATGTACCACATCGTCGGCATCACGCCCGAGGCGCTGACGCTGGAGCAGGCGCTCGGCGGCAGGGCGCCGCTCGAGGTGCTGCGCTACGGCGAGGCCGAGCGCCGCGCCACCTACGAGAAGATCAACGCCACCGGCCGGGATGCCGAGGTGCAGTACGTGATGCTGGGCTGCCCGCACTACACGATCGAGCAGATCTGGGAGGCCGCGCAGCTGATCGAGGGCCGCAAGGTGCACGAGAACTGCGAGCTGTGGATCTTCACGCCGCGCGCCATCAAGTCGCTGGCCGATCGCAACGGCTACACCAGGATCATCGAGGACGCCGGCGGCATTCTCATGTCCGACAGCTGCTCGGCCATGAGCCGCGCCGTGCCCAAGGGCACGAAGACCGTGGCGCTCGACTCGGCCAAGCAGGCCCACTATCTGCCCGCCATCCTCGGCGTCGAGGCCTGGTTCGGCAGCACGGCGCAATGCATCGATGCGGCCTGCACCGGGCGCTGGAACGGGAGCCATGCATGAACGCCGTGCTTGCCGAAGAAATGCTGTTGACGCTGCACGGCCGCAAGGTGGTGGGCGGCATCGCGGAGGGTGAGGCACTGGTCACGCGCGAGCGCATCTCGGGCTGGGGCGGCATCGATCCGCGCACCGGCACCGTCATCGAGACGCGGCACGAACTGCGCGGCCAGTCCTTCGCCGGCAAGGTGCTGGTGTTTCCGGGCGCCAAGGGCTCCTCGGGCTGGTCGGCGATGTTCCATGTCGCGCGGCTGATGGGCACGGCGCCGGCGGCGATGCTGTTCAACGAGATGACCACCAAGATCGCGTTGGGCGCGGTGGTCACGCACGCGCCCTCGCTCACCGATTTCGATTGCGATCCGCTCGACTGCATAGCGACCGGCGACTGGGTACGCGTGGATGCCGAACGCGGCATCGTCGAAGTCACGAAGAAGAAAAAGACCGGAGACCACGCATGACACGCTCCCTGCGCAGCAACTTCCCGCGCGGCTCCTATCTCTGGTCGGTGCGCAACGCGCACTGGCGCGCGCTCGGTATTCCCGAGGAAGACTGCGAGAAGCCGAAGATCGCGATCGTCAACAGCTCCTCCGAGCTCGCGGCCTGCTTCAGCCACCTCGACCAGGTGGCGGCCGAGATCAAGACCGCGATCCGCGCGGCCGGCGGCGTGCCCTTCGAGATCCGCACCGCGGCGCCGAGCGACTTCATCACCGGCGCCGGTGCGCGCGGCGCCTACATGCTGGCCGCGCGCGACCTGGTGACCAACGACATCGAGGTGGCGGTCGAGGGCGCGCAGCTCGACGGCATGGTCTGCCTCACCTCCTGCGACAAGACCGTGCCGGGCCAGCTCATGGCCGCCGCGCGGCTGAACATCCCGACGCTGCTGGTGCCCTGCGGCTACCAGCCCAGCGGCGAGTACCGCGGCCGGCACATGGACATCGAGGAAGTGTTCATCGGAGCGATGCACGCGGTCACCGGCAAGCTGCCGGTGGAAGAGCTGGTCGGCATGAGCCGCGAGGCGATCCGCGGCCCCGGGGTGTGCTCGGGCCTGGGCACCGCGAACTCGATGCACATCGTCTGCGAGGCGCTCGGCATGGCCCTGCCCGGCAGCGCGCCGGTGGCGGCGCTGAGCCCGAAGATGATGGCCGACGTGCGCGCCGCGGGTACGCGCATCGTGCAGATGGTGTGGGCCGACCTCAAGCCGCGCGACATCCTCGTGGCCGGCGCCTTCGCCAACGCGGTGCGCGCGGTGCTCGCCGTCGGCGGCTCGCTCAACACGGCCAAGCACCTGCAGGCGGTGGCGACCGAAGGGCAATGCGGCGTCGATGTCTACCGCCTGTTCGAGCGTCTCGGCCCGACGACGCCGGTGCTCGCCGGCGTGCGGCCGATCGGCGAGCACAGCATCGAAGCCTTCGAGGCCGCGGGCGGCTGTCGCGCATTGATGAAGCAGCTCGAGTCGTTGCTCGATACCGACGTGCTGACGGTGACCGGCGACACGGTCGCGCACAACCTGCGGCGTGCCGAGGTGGCGGATGCAGAGGTGATCCGCCCGATCGAACGCCCGGTCGCGCCGCTTCCGGCCATCGTGCTCCTTCGCGGCAACCTCGCACCCGAATCGGGGCTGATCAAGACCGGCATCGCCCCGCGCAAGGTGCGCCGCTTCACCGGCCCGGCCGTGTGCTTCTGGAGCGCGGACGCGGCCATTGCGGCGCTGAAGCAGGGAAGCATCCGGCCCGGCCAGGTGGTCGTGATGCGCGGCGCCGGCGCCTGCGGCGGACCGGCCATGGGCGGCGGCGCCTCGCGCGTGGTCTTCGCGATCGATGGCGCGGGTCTGGGCGACGAGGTCGCGCTGCTCACCGACGGCCATCTCTCCGGGCTGGTCTGCAAGGGGCTGGTGGTGGCCGAGGTGTCGCCGGAAGCGGCGCTCGGCGGTCCGCTGGGTCTGCTGCGCGACGGCGACGTCATCACCATCGACCTCGACGGCCGCCGCCTCGACGTCGACCTGAGCGAGGCGCAGCTGCAGGCGCGCCGCGCGGACTGGCAGGCACCGGCGCCGATGCACGACACCGGCTGGCTGCAGCAATACCGGCGCAACGTCGGCGCGCTCTCGCAAGGCGCAGTGCTGGTGCGCTGCGATCCCCTGAAGCCCACGGGCTAGACCCCGTCACCACACGGTCCTCACAGGCCTGGCGCGGACGACAGCTCCGCACCCGGCGGCGCAGCCATGCCCGCCCTTCGAGTTTTCAACAAAGAGAAAAGCAGGAGACACAAAGATGAAGAGACTGTTGCTGTGGTCGGCCGTCGGGCTGGCCGGTACCGCGGCCCATGCGCAATCCAGCGTCACGGTGTTCGGCGTGATGGACCTCGGCGTTCAGCGCAGCACATCGGGCGCCGCTTCGCTGACTTCGCTGTCGAACGGCGGGCTGTCCACCAGCCGGCTGGGTTTTCGCGGCCTGGAAGACCTGGGCGGGGGCCTGGCTGCCGGCTTCTGGCTCGAAGGCAGCCTCAATCCCGACACGGGCACGGGTCGCGCGAGCAACACCAACAACCAGGCCAGCGGCGCCGGGACCGCGGGTCCGCTGAGCTTCGACCGCATGTCCTACGTCAGCCTCTCGTCCAGCGACTGGGGCGAAGTGCGGCTGGGCCGCGACTTCATTCCGACGCACTACAACAGCATCTACTTCGATCCCTTCAACGCCAACGGCGTGGCCCGTGCGGGCAACCTCACCTTCGCCGGCACGGGCACCGGGCCGTTGCCCACCACCATCGCCGGCAGCAACACGGTGAGCTACTGGCTGCCGAGATCGCTGGGCGGCTTCTACGGCATGGCGATGGCGGGGATGGGGGAGAACACGCAGCCGGCGCCCAACGAGCACGACGGCAACTTCGCTGGTGCGCGCGTCGGCTTCGCGTCCGGGCCCTTCGACATCGCCGCGGCGGTGACGCGCACCAGCGCGCTCACCACGGCCACCATGGGCAAGTACACGCATGCCAACGTCGGCGGATCGTGGGACCTCGGCTTCGCCAAGCTCTTCATGCTCTACAACGCCGTGACGGTGAAGCTCGCTGCCGGCGCGGTGCACAAGAACACGGCGGAGATCGGCGCCCACATCCCCGTGGGCGGCGTCGGACGCATCCGCCTGAGCTACGCCCGCCTGGACGACCGCAGCGACGGCACGCTGCGCAATGCCGACCGCTCCGCGCAAAGCGGCAACGACGCGCGGCAGTTCGGCCTGGGCTATGTGCACACCCTGTCCAAACGCACGGCGCTCTACGGCACCTACGCGCGCCTGACGAACAAGGGGCAGGGACGCTACGTGGTCAGCGGCGCGCCGGCCGCGCTGATTCCGGGACGCCGCTCCTTGGGGCTGGAGTTCGGCGTGCGGCATCTTTTCTGAGGAGACGGACATGCAACGCAGAACCATCGTGAAGTGGGCCGCACTGGCGCTGCCGGCGACGGCAGCCTGGGGTGCGGACGGCTATCCGCAGAAACCGGTGCGCCTGGTCGTGGGCTTCGCGCCGGGCGGCGGCGCCGACGCGCTCACGCGCATCATCGCCCAGGGCTTGTCGAAGCAACTGGGGCAGCAGGTCATCGTCGACAACCGGCCCGGCGCCGACGGCATCCTGTCGGCGCAGGCGGTGGCCAGTGCCGCGCCCGACGGCTACACGCTGCTGATGGGCACCAACACCGCCATGGTGGCCGCGCCCACGCTGCGGCCGAACCCGCCCTACGACCCCTTCAAGGCCTTCACGCCGATCAGCTCGGTCGGCCAGTTCTCGATGTTCCTCGTGGTGCCTTCCGGCTTTCCGGCGATGAGCGTCAACGAACTGCTGGCGGCGGTCGCGGCCAAGCCCGGCGGCTACAACTCGGGTTCGAGCAACAGCGCATCCGAACTCGCCATGCTGCAATTGCTCGGCGAGCAGCGGAAGGTTCTCAACGCACGCTACAAGGGCGACATGCAGGCCATGACCGATCTGCTGGGCGGGCAGATCCACATGATGTTCACCACCGGCACCCTGGCGCCCGGCTTCGTGAAGGACGGGCGCATCCGCGCCCTTGTCACGCTGCAGCCGCAGCGCAGCCCCTTGCTGCCCGAGGTGCCGACGGCCAGCGAGCTGGGCCTGGGCAAGCTCACGATCACGCCGTGGGCCGGCTTCTTCGGACCGCCGGGGCTGCCTGCAGCGATCACCGACCGGATTTCGACCGAGCTGCAGAACACGCTGGCGCGGCCCGAGGTGCGCGAGCAGCTGGTGCAGCAGGGCTTCGAGGGCTATGGCATGAGCCCGGAGAAGTTCGCCGCATTCTTCCGCACGCAGTACGACGCATTCGGCGCGACGGTCAGGCAGCACAAGCTGAAGTTCGAGTAGCAGCTCAGGTCTCGATGCTGTGCGCGTGGCGCTGCCAGAAGGCGGCGTCGGGAAAACTGCCCGTGCCGGCCGCTGCGTTGTCCGCCATGTGCTCGGGGCGGCTGGTGCCGGGGATGGTGCAGGTCACGGCCGGGTGGCTCAGCACGAACTTGAGCAGCAGCTGGGCCCAGCTCGCGCAGCCGATCTCTGCGGCCCAGCCGGGCAGGGGCTTGCCGCGCAGCCGGCGCATGAGGCTGCCGCCGCCGAAGGGCATGTTGGCGATGACCGCGACGCCGCGCTCGGCGGCGAGCGGCAGCAGGCGTTGCTCCGCTTCACGCGCATCGAGCGAGTAGTTGATCTGCAGGAAGTCGAGCTTCTCGGCACGCAGCACGGCCTCGACTTCCGGGTAGGCCGAGGAGGTGTAGTGCGTGATGCCGAGATAGCGCACGCGGTCCTGGTCCTTCCAGTCGCGCAGCGTTTCGAGATGCGTGCGCCAGTCGACCAGGTTGTGCACCTGCATCAGGTCGATGCGCTCGGTGCGCAGGCGCTGGAAGGACTGCTCCATCTGCGCGATGCCGGCCTCGCGGCCGCTGGTCCAGACCTTGGTGGCGAGGAAGGCCTTGTCGCGCTGCTTTGCCGCGGCCAGCAGCTCGCCGGTAACCGCCTCGGCGCGGCCGTACATCGGCGAGCTGTCGATCAGCTTGCCGCCGGCCGCGAACAGCGCATCGAGCACGCCGGGCAGGCGCTGGTGCTCGGCGCTGCCGGCGGCGACGTCGAAGCCCATCCAGGTGCCGCAGCCGATGACGGGCAGGGCTTCCTGGGTGGAGGGGATGGGGCGGGTGGTCATGGACTCAAGCGATCGTCAATTCGACATGCACGCGGCGGCCGATGGCGGTCGCGATGTTGACCAGCGCGTCGAGCGAAAAGCGGGATACGCGGCCTCTCAGCAAGTCGTTCATGCGCGGTTGCGTAATGCCGCAGTGAGTGGCGGCTTGTGTTTGAGTCCAGCCATTTGCTTGCACGATGGCTGCGATCTTCTGCATCAGCTCTGCGCGCGTGCGGAGATTGGCTGCTTGTTCGGGCGTGCCGGCAATCGCATCCCAGACGCTGGCGTAAGTGGTGGTGCTCATATGTGCTCCTTGAGGCATTGTTGAAAGCGACGCCGGGCGGTTTCGATGTGCTGTCGCGAGGTGGCCTGTGTTTTCTTTTGGAAAGCGTGCAGCACGATCACTGCATCGGCCATCCGGGCGGTGTAGATGACCCGGTAGGTGCCCGAGTCGTCCCAGACCCTGAGTTCTTCGACGCCCTTGCCGATCGCGGGCATGGGCTTGAAGTCGTCGGGTTGCTGGCCACGCTGCACCTTGTCGAGTTGATAGCCGGCATCTTGTTGCGCATCCGGTGGAAATTCCTTCAAGCATTTGAGGGCGTCGCCCAGAAAGCGGATCGGCTTCATGAGTATATTCAAATGGATATAGATCGATCAAGCGTGTCTTGAAGGCGCGCAGAGGACAGGGGATTAAAAAATCCTGAGACGGCCCAAGAATACTGTATAAAAATAAGGGGTATCCGCTTAGCTC
>NZ_JAGGNV010000028.1 GCF_018614955.1 Variovorax paradoxus | reverse complement strand
GTCTTGAGCGGAGCCTTCGATTATGACACGGTTTTTGTGTGCCGATCAACTGCCCGCCCACTTTTTGCGTGCAGTCCCGGCATCTACTGCCGCGCCATGCGGGTGTTGGCCGGCAGCGCCTGCGGCCAACTGGCGCGGAACGGGTTGATGTCGAGTCCGCCGCGCCGGGTGTAGCGGGCATAGACGGCCAGCTTCGTCGGCTGGCAGCGGCGCCAGATGTCCCAGAACATGCGTTCCACGCAGGGCTCGTGGAACTCGTTGTGATTGCGGAAGCTCACGATGTAACCCAGCAGGCCCGCCTGGTCGATCGGCGGGCCGCTGTAGCGAATCTGCACGCTGCCCCAGTCGGGCTGGCCGGTCACGAGGCAGTTGCTCTTCAGCAAACGGCTGGTGAGCGTCTCAGCCACGGGCACCTGGGTCGGGTCGCTCGCAAGCAATTCGGGCGCCGGCTGATAGTGCGTGCATTCGATGTCGAGCCGGTCGAGATCGAGGCCGTCGAGTTCGTGCACCTGCTCGCGGTCGAACACGTCGGGGGCAATCAGCTTTACGCCGATGCCCGCAGCGCGGTCGCTGCCGCGCCACAAGGCTTCGCTCAAATCCGTGCGCAGGCGTTCGCGCACGGCTTCCGCATCGGCGAACGCCGTGCTGTTGAAGCTGTTGAGGTAGAGCTTGAAGGATTTGCTCTCGATGATGTTGGGGGTCTCGCAAGGCACCGTGAAATGCGCAATCGCCAACTGGGGCTTGCCGCGAGGGTTGAGCCAGCTCAGCTCGAAAGCAGTCCAGAGATCGGCGCCGAAGAAGGGCAGCGCATTGGCCGCGATGCCCATGGCTTCGCGCTGCGTTGCACGCGAAATCGGGAACAGCAGGCCGGCGTCGTAGCGATCGACATAAGCCGAGGCGCGGCCCAACTGGGATTGTTCGGGGGTGTTGTCGAGGCTCATGCGCGTTTCTCGGCTGTCTGCAAAAAAGGGACGATGTGCTGCAAGAGGATGTCGATCACCTGTGGCGGCAAGTCATGTCCCATGCCGGGCACGGGCACGAAGCGTGCGCCCGGGATGCGCCGCGCGGTGTCCTGACCGCAGGCGATAGGGACCAGGGGATCGGCGTCGCCATGCAGGACGAGGGTGGGGCTGGCAATGCGCGCCAGCAGGGCTTCGCGGCCGCTGTCGGCACCGATGGCCAGCATCTGCCGCACGATGCCCGCCGGCCGGTACGCGCGCCTCAGCCCGCGGGTGATTCGGTCGGTCAGCACCCGCTCTTCCTGCGGATATGCAGGGCTAGAGATCAGGCGAACAAAACCCAGGCTGTGCGCCACCAGCGCGGTCTCGGTCCGGCTGGCCGGACGCCGCATGAGTGCGGCCGCCACATCGGGCCGTGGGCCCGGCAGATTGCGGGCGCCGCTCGAACTCATGATGCTGACCAGGCTGGTCATCCGCTGCGGCGCGGCGGCGGCCAGCCGCTGGGCGATCATCCCGCCCATCGACGCGCCCACCACGTGTGCACGTCGGATGCCCAGCGCATCGAGCACGCCCAGCGCGTCGTTCGCCATGTCCTGCAGCGTGTAGGCGGAGCGCACCGGCAGACCGATGCGCTGCCGCACGCTCTGCCAGACGAGGTTGCCGGTACCGGCCTCGTCGAAGCCCTGGCTCAGGCCGATGTCCCGGTTATCGTGGCGCACGACCCGGAAGCCGGCGTCGGCCAGCGTCTGCACGAAGGCGTCCGGCCAAGCAATGAGTTGCATGCCCAGGCCCATGATCAGAAGAATCACGGGGCGCCCCTCGCCGCCGCTGTCCTCGACCTCGATCTGGATGCCGTTGGCTGTCAGTTTCATAACGTCGTCGACAACCCGCAGGAGCGCCGCGGGCCCTGGTGGGCTAGATGAACTCGCGCTCGCGCAACCACTTGGTCGCGACCCACTTCTCGCCGGCGAGCACCGGGGCCCCGCCATGCAGGGTGCGCGTCGCAGGGTCGGGTCGCTCGTAGCTGAAGAAGACGCCGGTGCCGCGCTTGGGTGCGACTTCGAGCCCGACGTCCGGGAAGGTGGTGGCGCCGCCCAGCTCGGGCTCCTGGAGGTACATCACAAGCGTCGCGACGCGCTGGCCGCCGCGCCGCAGGATGGTCGGCGTGCCGGGCTCTGCGGGATCGAAGTAGTCGTAGTGCGGCCGGTATTGCGCACCGGGGCTGTAGCGCAGGATCTGCAGGCCTTCGCCGAACTCGAGCGGCCAGCGCAGCAGCGTCGCGATGCGCTGCTCCAGCCGGGCGACGAAGACGTTCTCGCCGCGCTCGAAGAACATGCCGTCGCTGGTGCGATCGATGTTGAGCGCCTCGCCGCCGGTCTGGGTCTCGACGGTGAGGGAACGCGCGAGCCGCAGCCGCGCGGCCGCGATCAGGCCCTCGCATTCCTCGTCGGACACCAGGTCGCCGAACACCACGACGCGCGGATGGCGCATCGTCTGAAGCACCTGGACGTGGCGATCGCCGGTGTCGATGTAGAGCGGCGAGGTCGACAGGTCCGGCCCCGGCATCTCGGCGCGCGGCGGAGTGACGGCCGCCGCGCCTGCAACCTGCGCCTCGACCTCGGCCAGCGCGGCGTCCGCCACCTCAGGGTGCCAGCCGGCATCGCGCATCGAAGCCCGCAGGCTGGGTACCGAATGCCCCGCAGCGAGCTGCGCGACGACCCACTCGCGCAACTCGGGACTGATCGCCTGTCCCAGACTCATGCCGCTTTCCTCCTGAATACGAAGCGCTCGGGCGACGATGTCCCAGCATCGAAGCCGTAGCCCTCGAGATCGAACTTCTCCAGCACCTTGGGCGTGGCCGCCCTGTGCAGCACGGCCCAGCGTGCCATCAGGCCGCGGGCGCGCTTGGCGAAGAAACTGATGACCTTGTACTTGCCGTTCTTCCATTCCTCGAACACGCACTCGATCACCCGAGCCCTGAGCACCTTCTGGTCGACCGACCTGAAGTACTCCTGCGAAGCCAGGTTGATCACGACCGGTGTACGGTCCGCCTGGAGGCGCTCGTTCAAGTAACCGGCAATGCGCGAGTTCCAGAAGGCATAGAGATCCTTGCCGTGGCCATTAGCCAGTTGCGTGCCCATCTCGAGCCGGTAGGGCTGCAGCCGATCCAGCGGCCGCAGCACGCCGTAGAGGCCGCTCAGGATGCAGACATGATCCTGCGCCCAGGCGAGCTGCGCCGCGCTGAGCGTCTTTGCGTCGAGCCCGCCATAGACATCGCCATCGAAAGCCAGCGCAGCCTGCTTCGCGTTCTTCTCCGTCCCCTTTGAAGCCCAGGCCGCATAGCGCGCCACGTTGAGCGCAGACAGCTTGTCCGACAGGTGCATGAGTTCGGCAATCTGTTGCGGCGACTTCTGCCGCAGCAGCTTGATCAGCTCGGCGGCCGGCCCGCGCGGCCCTTCGAAACGAGGCTGAGTGGCGGGCAGCGCATCGGGTACCGGGGTGTCGTAGTCGAGCGACTTGGCAGGCGAGATCAAAAACAGCATCTGCGAATTATCTTCGGGCCCGGACGGACTGCTCTCGAAGCGGTAGAGTCCGCCCTGCTTCCAACCCCACTCCCAGGAGATCTGCGATGAAGGCTGCATCCCTTCTGCGAACCAGCGTTTTCGTTCTTGTCGCCGCCTGCACGGCCACCGTGCTGTGGCAACCGGCCGCAACGCATGCGGCGGCACCCCTTGCCAAGGAAGCCGCGCCGGGCTTCTACCGGCTGATGGTCGGCGACTTCGAGGTCACGGCCCTGTCCGACGGAACGGTGGCGTTGCCGATGGACCAGCTGCTGACACGCACTACGCCCGAGCAGGTGAAGAAGACGCTGGCCAGGTCTTACCTCCAGAGCCCGCTCGAGACCTCGGTGAACGGGTATCTGATCAATACCGGCGAGAAGCTGGTGCTGATCGACACCGGCGCCGGCGGCCTGTTCGGTCCGACGCTGGGCCGCCTGGCGGCCAACCTCAAGGCGGCGGGCTACCAGGCCGAGCAGGTGGATGAGATCTACATCACCCACCTGCATCCGGACCATGTGGGCGGCCTGGCTGCCGGTGACACGCCAGTCTTTCCCAATGCCACGGTGCGAGCCGACCAGCGCGACGCCGATTTCTGGCTCAGCCAGGCGAACATGGACAAGGCACCGGCCGATTCGAAGGGCTTCTTCCAGGGCGCAATGGCTTCGCTCAACCCCTACATCGCTGCCGGCAAGTTCAAGCCCTTCGACGGCGACACCGACCTGCTGCCCGGCATCAAGGCCAAGGCGGCCCGCGGACACACGCCGGGCCACAGCATCTTCATCGCCGAAAGCAAGGGCCAGAAGATGGTGTTCTGGGGCGACCTGATGCACGTGGCCGCCGTCCAGTTCGAGAATCCATCCATCACCATCCAGTTCGACACCGACTCCCGGCCGGCGGCCGTGCAGCGCAGAAGGGCCTATGCGGAAGCTGCCATGCAGGGTTATCTGGTGGGAGGCGCGCACATCTCCTTCCCCGGCGTCGGCCGGCTGCGCTCGCAGGGCAGCGGCTACGTCTGGCTGCCGGTGAACTACGTGCCCACGCGTTGAACACGGCGCGCGCCGCAGTCGAATAAAATCCTTCGCTCATCCACCCCCCACCAGCGGCATCCTGCGGGATGCCGCTCGTCTTTGCACCGCCATGAGCGACACCTTGTCCCAACCCGGCCTCCAGAGCCTTTCCAAATCCTTCGAACCTGCGGCCCTCGAGGCGCACTGGGGTCCCGAGTGGGAACGGCGCGGCTATGCGGTCGCGGGTTTCCGCGGCACTGGGCAACCGAAAGACGGCGCCTCCTCCTTCGCGATCCAGCTGCCGCCGCCGAACGTGACCGGCACGCTGCACATGGGCCATGCGTTCAACCAGACGATCATGGACAGCCTCGCGCGCTACCACCGCATGAAGGGCGACAACACGCTGTGGGTGCCGGGCACCGACCACGCGGGCATCGCGACCCAGATCGTGGTCGAGCGCCAGCTGCAGGAACAGAAGATCAGCCGCCACGACCTGGGCCGCAAGAACTTCGTCGCCCGCGTGTGGGAGTGGAAAGAGCAGTCAGGCAACACCATCACCAACCAGATGCGCCGCATGGGCGATACGGTCGATTGGAGCCGCGAATACTTCACGATGGACGAGAAGCTCTCGAAGGTCGTCACGCAGACCTTCGTGCAGCTCTATGAAGAAGGCCTGATCTATCGCGGCAAGCGGCTGGTGAACTGGGATCCGGTGCTCAAGACAGCGGTGAGCGACCTCGAGGTCGAGAGCGAAGAGGAAGACGGCTTCCTCTGGCACATCGCCTACCCGCTCGAAGACGGCTCGGGCTCGCTCACGGTGGCGACCACCCGGCCCGAGACCATGCTCGGCGACGTCGCCGTCATGGTGCATCCCGAGGACGAGCGCTACAAGCAACTGATCGGCCGGCGCGTCAAGCTGCCGCTGGCGGACCGGCTGATCCCGGTGATCGCCGACGACTACGTCGACCGCGAGTTCGGCACCGGCGTGGTGAAGGTCACGCCCGCGCACGACCACAACGACTACGCCGTCGGCCAGCGCCACGGCCTGCCGACCATCGGCGTGCTGACGCTGGACGCGACGATCAACGACAACGCGCCCGAAAAGTACCGCAGCCTCGATCGCTTCGTGGCACGCAAGGCGGTGGTGGCCGACCTCGAGGCGCTCGGCCTTCTGGTCGAAACCAAGAAGCACAAGCTCACGGTGCCGCGCTGCGCACGCACGGGCGCGGTCGTCGAACCGATGCTGACCGATCAGTGGTTCGTCGCCATGACCAAGCCCGATGCCGGCGGCCAGTCGATCGCGCAGAAGGCCATCGATGCGGTGCGCTCGGGCGAAGTGAGCTTCGTGCCCGAGAACTGGGTCAACACCTTCAACCACTGGATGGAGAACATCCAGGACTGGACCATCTCGCGCCAGCTCTGGTGGGGCCACCAGATCCCGGCCTGGTACGACGAGGACGGCAAGGTCTACGTGGCCCACGACGAGGCCGAAGCGCAAGCCAAGGCGCCCGGCAAGAAGCTCGTGCGCGACGAGGACGTGCTCGACACCTGGTACTCCTCGGCGCTGGTGCCCTTCTCCTCGCTCGGCTGGCCCGAGAAGACGCAGGACTACGACCTCTACCTGCCTTCGACTGTGCTGGTCACGGGCTACGACATCATCTTCTTCTGGGTCGCCCGGATGATCATGATGACCAAGCACTTCACCGGCCGGGTGCCTTTCAAGCACGTCTACATCCACGGCCTGGTGCGCGACTCGCACGGCCACAAGATGAGCAAGTCCGAGGGCAACGTGCTCGACCCCGTCGACCTGATCGACGGCATCGCGCTGCCCGAGCTGCTGGACAAGCGCACGCAGGGCCTGCGCCGGCCCGAGACCGCACCCGCGGTGCGCAAGAACACGCAGAAGGAATTCCCGGACGGCATCCCGGCTTTCGGCGCCGATGCCCTGCGCTTCACCTTCGCGTCGCTCGCATCGCTGGGCCGCAACATCAACTTCGACCCCAAGCGCTGCGAGGGCTACCGCAACTTCTGCAACAAGCTCTGGAATGCGACGCGCTTCGTGCTGATGAACTGCGAAGGCCAGGACTGCGGTCTGCGCGAGCACACCAAGGAAGAGTGCGCCGTCGGCGGGCCGGCCCACGGCTACCTCAAGTTCAGCCAGGCCGACCGCTGGATCAGCTCGCAGCTGCAGCGCGTCGAGGCCGAGGTGGCCAAGGGCTTCGAAGACTACCGGCTCGACAACGTCGCCAACGCGATCTATCAGTTCGCATGGGACGAGTTCTGCGACTGGTACCTCGAGATCGCCAAGGTGCAGATCCAGCAGGGCGACGACGCGCAGAAGCGCGCCACGCGCCGCACGCTGATCCGCACGCTCGAAACGCTGCTGCGGCTGGCGCATCCGGTCATCCCGTTCATCACCGAAGAACTCTGGCAGAAGGTGGCCCCCGTGGCCGGCCGCCAGGGCGAGTCGGTCATGATCGCGGCCTATCCGAAGAGCCAGCCCGAGAAGATCGACGAAGCGGCCGAGGCCCACGTCGCGCGGCTCAAGTCGCTGGTCGATGCCTGCCGCACGCTGCGCGGCGAAATGAATGTCTCGCCCGCCACGCGCTTGCCGCTGTATGCCGTGGCCGACGACACCGCAAGCAGCGCCTTCCTGCGCGATGCCGCGCCCGTGCTGCAGGCGCTGGCCAAGCTCAAGGAAGTGAAAGTCTTCGACCACGCATCCGACTGGGCTGCGGCTGCCGAGGCGGCGCCGGTGGCCGTGGTCGGCGACGTGCGCATCTGCCTGCACATGGAGATCGACAAGGCCGCGGAAAAAGCCCGCATCGGCAAGGAACTGGCGCGCGTCGAAGGCGAGATCGTCAAGGTCAACGGCAAGCTAGGCAACGAAGCCTTCGTCGCCAAGGCGCCGCCCGCGGTGATCGAGCAGGAGCGCAAGCGGCTCGCGGACTTCAGCGTCACGCTCGAGCGGCTGCGCGACCAGCTTGTGCGCCTCGGCTGACAGACGCTCGACATCGGAGAGCTTTAGTATTCGGGTTCGGCGCTAAGCCGCCGCCCTTCTCCGATCCATCTTCCACGATCAGACGCAAAGCCCATGTCCACTTCACCAGCGCGCATTCGCAAGGCCGTGTTTCCCGTCGCAGGCTTCGGCACCCGTTTTCTGCCAGCCACAAAGGCGCAGCCCAAGGAAATGCTGCCGGTGGTGGACAAGCCCCTGATCCAGTACGCGGTCGAAGAAGCCTACGCTGCCGGCATTCGCGACATGATCTTCGTCACCGGGCGCAACAAGCGCGCGATCGAGGACCACTACGACACCGCCTACGAGCTCGAAAGCCAGCTCGAGGCCAGCAACAAGCTCGCGCTGCTCAAGATCGCACGTTCGGTGATGCCGGACGACATGACCTGCTCCTATGTGCGCCAGCCCCGCATGCTCGGCCTGGGGCACGCCGTGCTGTGCGCCGAACACCTGGTCGGCGACGAACCCTTCGCGGTGCTCCTGGCCGATGACCTGATGGTCGGCCCCGAGAACGGCGAACCCGTGCTGGCGCAGATGACACGCGCTTTCGGCAGGCTCGGCGGTTCCTTGCTGGCGGTGCAGGAAGTGCCGCTCGAACACGTCAAGCGCTACGGGATCGTGGCCGGCGACACGATCGAGGAAGGCCTGGTCAAGGTCAATCGCATGGTCGAGAAGCCGAAGCCGGAGGACGCGCCCTCGCGCCTCGGCGTGGCAGGTCGCTACATCTTGACCCCGGGCGTGTTCGAGGAGATCCGCAACCAGCCCAAGGGCGCCGGCGGCGAGATCCAATTGACCGACGGCATCGCCGCGCTCATGAAGAAGGAATCGGTCTACGCCTATGCCTACAAAGGCGTGCGCTACGACTGCGGCAGCAAGGAAGGCTTCCTGCAGGCCACCGTCGAGCTCGCACTCGCGCACCCGGAAGTGGGCGGCGAGTTCCGCGACTACCTCAAGAGCCTGGAGCTTTAGGCGGATTCGACAGCACCAGCGGCTCGAGGAAGCGGACCAGTTCCTCGTCTGCGATCGGCGTCAGCGGCAGGCCGAAAGCGTCCTTCAGGCGCGCCACGAGGGCTTGCGCCCACAGGGCGTTCCACGCCAGCCCGGTGTGGCGGTCGGCCAGCAAGGCGTTGCGGGGATCGTCGCCAATCGTGTTTGTCACCTGCAGCGTCGAACCGATTGCGACCGTCTTGTAGTCCGGCTTGCCATCGGCACTGCGCGATCCCCAGCGGGCCTGGAACCAAGCGAGATCATCGAAATAGGCCAGGCGCGGGTCGCTGCCGGCCAGCCGGCGGATGGCGGCATTGAAGCCGTCGAGCGCGGCCGCGATGTTCGTGGTTTCGGCTGCCGATTGCCATCGATCGAAGTTGGCGGGGTCGTCCGCTTCATTGCCGATACCCACCAGCAGGATGCGCGTCGACGGGTGCGAGGCATGGATCAATGCGACCGCGGCACCGATCTCGCCGGCGCAATAGGCCGTGGCAGCACGCAGTTCGGGCGCCGAAGGGTCGCGCGCCTGGAGATCCAGCAGCCCGCTCCAGCTGTTGAGGCCGATGCGGATCACCACCAGGCCGCGCATCCAGCGCTCGGGCTCCTCGTCCATCAGCGCGACCAGGCGCGGCGCTTGGCGAAAACGGCCTCCCATGAGGTTCTTGCAAGCGGCACCGGAATTCGCGAAGTTGTAGAGATAGTCCTCTTTCTTCGGGGCCCGGCCGCCGCGCAGGCCAAGTTGTTCACGCGCCCACGCCACCACACCGGGCCGACCCCAGAGGACCCAGGGCCCGAGGTCCAGCTCCTGCCCGCGCAGGCGCGCGAGCACCTCGGTCCACTGGAAGGTGCGTGAACGCCAGGCGCCGCCACGCTCGGTGGTATCGGCAGGAAACCAGGCATGGTCCTGGTAGGAATGACTGTTCGAATCGCCCAGCACTGCGAGCGGGATCGCCTTGGACAGAGGACGATGCGGGGTATCGGGCGGCATGCCGTCGCTCCAGAGGGTCAACGTGAGCAGCGCGGCAGAGGCGGCCAGCGCAAGCGCCAAGGCGGCAATGCGGGCGCTGCGCTTCACGGCGGCACCGTCGCCGTCAGCGGCGGCGCAGCACGTGGATGAAATCGGTGCCGACGGTCTGTTGTTCGACCAGGTCGTTGCCTGTCTGGCGTGCGAAAGCCTGGAAATCGCGCACCGAGCCCGGATCCGTGGACACCACCTTCAGCAACTGGCCGCTCTGCATCTCGTTGAGCGATTTCTTGGCCTTCAGGATGGGCAGCGGACAGTTGAGTCCGCGGGTGTCGATTTCTTTGTGGATGTCCATCGCCTTGTCCTTGAAGCTGCGTCGATTCTAGGCAGCTCATTCGGCCGCGGGGGTTGCCGGCCGCGGCCAGTCCATGAACTGGGGCTCGTGCCCGCGAGTGCGCAGCCAATCGGCCAGCGCGTAGCCGGTGCCGGCCGGCCAGCACTTGAGGGCGCCGAGCTCGTAGAGCCGGTAGTCGACCAGTTCGGGCGACAGGCGCACCTCACCATCGGCCACCGCGTGGTAGGCAATGATCACCTGGTTCATGCGCTGGAAGTCGTACACGCCGACCAGGTTCAACGCGCTGGCGTCGAGGTTCGTCTCTTCCTTGATCTCGCGCGCGATGCCCTCCTGCGGCGTCTCGCCGGCCTCCATGAAGCCGGTGATCAGCGCATACATCTTGTGCGGCCACGCGGCATTGCGCGCCAACAGCACCTGGCCGCGGTACTCGATGATCGCGGCCAGCACCGGCGTCGGGTTGTTCCAATGGGTCCAGCCGCAGGATGGGCAGCGCAGGCGCGACTTCGGCCCGCCGTCCTCGGCCAGCTCGATGGGGGCCAGCGGCGTGGCGCAGGCCGGACAGAACTTGTGCTCTGACATCGCGTTCAGGCGGGAAACACGCCTGTGGACAGGTAGCGGTCGCCCCGGTCGCAGACCACGAAGACGATGGTCGCATTCTCGACCGTCCTGGCGATCTCCAACGCCACCCACAGCGCCCCGGCCGAAGAAATGCCCGCGAAGATGCCCTCCTCGCGCGCGAGCCGGCGGCACATCTCCTCGGCATTGTCCTGGCTCACCTGGACCAGCTGGTCGACGCGGCTCGGCTCGTAGATCTTGGGCAGGTACTCCTCCGGCCATTTGCGGATGCCCGGGATGCGCGAGCCTTCCTCGGGCTGCGCGCCAACGATGCGTACTTCGCGGTTCTTCTCCTTCAGGAAGTGCGAAACGCCGGTGATGGTACCTGTGGTGCCCATCGCGCTCACGAAATGCGTGATGCGCCCGTCCGTGTCGGCCCAGATCTCGGGCCCCGTGGTCTCGTAATGGATGCGCGGGTTGTCGGGGTTGGCGAACTGGTCGAGCACGCGGCCCTTGCCCTGCGCCACCATCTGCTCGGCCAGGTCGCGCGCGTATTCCATGCCGCCGCTCTTGGGCGTGAGCACGAGTTCGGCGCCGAAGGCCTTCATGGTCTGGGCGCGCTCGACGGACAGGTCCTCCGGCATGATCAACACCATGCGGTAGCCCCTGATGGCCGCCGCCATCGCGAGCGCGATGCCGGTGTTGCCCGAGGTCGCCTCGATCAGCGTGTCGCCGGGCTTGATTTCACCGCGCTCCTCGGCCCGCTTGATCATCGACAGCGCCGGGCGGTCCTTGACCGAACCGGCCGGGTTGTTGCCTTCCATCTTGCCAAGGATCACGTTGCCGCGCTTCGCGTTCGCGGCCGCGTCGATGCGCTGCAGCGCGACCAGCGGCGTCTTGCCGATCGCGTCTTCAATCGTCGGGTATGTCATGGAAGGCACTGTGCCATAATTTTGGGCTGCCTTCCTTCCGTGCCCGGGTGGTGAAATTGGTAGACGCAGGGGACTCAAAATCCCCCACCGAAAGGTGTGCCGGTTCGATTCCGGCCCCGGGCACCATGGCTTCCCCGCCATGCATTGGCGCATGCGTGTCAGCCGCAGCCGACGCCCGCACACCGGATGAATCCGGACAAGACATCCGCACCGGAGCCGACGAGGCGTTCAGCCGCGGGCTGCTGGCTTCCAGGGCCGCGAGCGCCTATACCTTCAAGCATTGGAGGCGCGCCATGGACAAGATCATTCTGGATTCGGCAGGTGTGGGTTGGGGCTACGAGTGCCTCGGGCTGAATGGCTCGAGGATCTTCACCAACAGCCAGGCCGAAGCCCACTTCTGGCATTCACTCGGTTATGTGGTGCTTCACTATTCGCATTGGGCGACGTGAGCCACCGGGGTCGGGAGATGCATGGAGAAGAAGCCATGTTCATCATCATAAAAAACGTACCGTCAGGGCAGGATTCCCGCATCGTGATCGCGTGCATCCGCGCGTGCGTCTGGGCCGGCGTCGAAGGCCGGCCGTTCTGCATGCTGCGGTGAAACGGCGCTTGCCTCTTTCCGACTTCAATCGTCCCGATCGTCCCAATCCCGACGGTGGTGATGACGGTACCCGTGGCGATAGCCGGGGCCGTAGTACACCGGCGCGGGCGGCCCGTAATACACGGGCGCGGGACGGTAGTACGCAGGCGGGGGCGGACGGTAATACACAGGCGGCGCGGGCTGGTAATAGATCGGCGCGGGGCGCGAATAGACGGGGGCGGGTTCGTAGTAGACCGGGCCAGGTTCGGCCACGCCGATGGCCAGGCCTGGTGCATTGACACCCACGGACCAGCTCACACCGGCATTGGCCGTCGCTGCCGCGAAGAGCGCGGCGGCCGCCGCGGTACCGGCCGCGACATACTTGAAGAAGACAGAACGGTTGAGGTTCACAAGAACTCCTGAGGAAAGGGCGAAAAGCGCCCATCTCGACAACCAACGCGCCGAGCGCAGTGGAAGTGCACCGTCTCGCCGGTGAAGATCGTTGCCAAACGTCACAGCGAGGAGCTGTGACCGCATCCCGAAAATCAAAGATGAATGACGCCGAGCCGGGCCGCCTGCGTGACGGCGTCGGTGCGGCCCGTGGCATCGAGCTTGTCGATCAGCGAACCGACATGGAACTTTGCCGTGTGCACCGAGATGCCCAGACGCCGCGCGATGACCTTGTTGGAGGCGCCCTCGGCCACCAGGGCCAGCACCTCGAGTTCGCGCGGAGTCAACACCGAATCCACTGCCTCGCCGTGCTCCACCGCCTCGGAAGGATGGACCAGGACGACATCGGCGGTCTCCCCGCGCTCGGCCAGGCGCAGGCCCGGCGCAGTTGCCAGGACGGCAGCGAGCCGTTGCGCCAACTCGACGTCGTCGATCTCGATCGCGACCACGATCGCCTTCATCGCAGGGCCCTCGTTCAATCGGTCGGCCTTTCGCCCACGGTGAGCTGAACCTCGACCGGCTCGCCCGCACGCTGGAGCGACAGCGTGAGGACCGAGCCTACGCTCGCCGGACCGAGTGCGCGCAGCAGCAGTTGCACACTGCGGATCGGCTCGCCATTCACCGCCACGATGATGTCGCCCTGATGGATGCCGGCCGCCGCACCGGGCCCCTGCTCCGCCAGGCCCATGACCATCGCGCCGACGCTGGCGTGGTTCACCTTGACCGGCTGCAGGCTCAGGCCGAGGTAACCGCGCGGCATGCGCCCATGCGCGGCGAGCTGCGCGGCCACGCGCTCGATGGTCGGCGCGGGAATCACCAGCACGCGCCGCCGCGGGCCGAACACCGACATGCCGATAGCGCCGCCCTTCGCATTGAGCACCACCCCGCCTTCGGCGCTGGGCCGCAAGCGCAGGTCGAGCTCGATCCTGGCGTCGATCTCGCCGCCGCGCAGGCTGCGCCAGCCCGGACCGGCGAGCGAGACCATGCCGCTCGCGCAAAGCGGCACACCTTCGCGCGAAGCGACTGCGAGCACGAGCTCGCCGGCGCGCGTCGATGCGTTGTCGAGCGCCAGCTGCGGGGCTTCCGCACCTTCGAAGCGAAGCAGCGCGATGTCGGTGGTGGGGTCGCGGCCGGCCACCTTGGCGGCAACTGTCGTGCCGCCGGGCAGCGTGATCTCAGCCTCCTCGTCTTCGGGCAGCGCTTCTTCCGAGGAGACGATGCATCCGGGTCGCCAGACGAAACCGCTGGCGCGCGTGCGCCGCGTGTGCACGGCGACCACGCTGCGCGCTGCGTCGGCGACCATGTCGGCCATCGCCGCAGACAGTTGTTCGAGGGGTGATGAGGAGGAAACACTGTTCGACATGAAGATCTCCAAGGATGCTTGCATTGTCGGAACCCCTGCGCCTCGCGCCTACTGCCCGGTTGGGCAGGCGACGGCTAGACCGCTGCTTCGACCGCCGCTGCACGCCTCTCGCGCGTGACCCAATTGAACAGCGGCGTCGCCATCAGCGTCGTGATGATCGCCATCAGCACCAGGATCGAGAACAGTCCCGGCAGGATCACGCCGGCATGCAGGCCGATGTTGATGATGATGAGTTCCATCAGCCCGCGCGCGTTCATCAGCGAACCGATCGCGAGCGCATCGCGCTGGCTTTCGCCCGACATGCGCGCCGCGGCCCAGCAGGCGATGCCCTTGCCGCAGAAGGACGCGGCGAGGATCGCGATCGCTCCGAGCATGATGCCGGGCTCGAACAGCACTGCGAGCCGCGTGTTGAGGCCCGAGTAGGTGAAGAACATCGGCAGCAGGAAGATCACGACGAAGGGCTGCAACTGCGCGCGCAGCTTTTCGGTCAGCGCGCCGCGCGGCAGCGCTGCGCCCAGCAGGAAGCCGCCGAAGACCGCGTGGATGCCGATGGCGTCCATCGCGAAGGCGCTCAGGCAGAAGAGCACCAGCACGATGGCCAGCAGCGACGCGGGGAGCAGCGCATCGGGCCGCACATGCGCAGCCAGGCGCTTGAGCAGGCGCGAGCCGATGAACACCATGAAGAGCGCATAGGCCACGCCGCCGCCGATCGCGGCGTAAGCGCCGCCCCAGGAGCCGCCGAAGCTGGCCAGCACCACGGCCAGGATGCACCAGGCCGCCGCATCGTCGACCGCGCCGGCAGTGAGTGCCAGCGTGCCCAGCGAGGTGCCGGCCAGGCCGCGCTCGTGGATGATGCGCGCGAGCATCGGAAAGGCCGTGATCGCGATCGCCGCGCCGAGGAAGAGCGAGGCCTCGAGCGGCTTGGCGCGCGCCGAGAACAGTCCCGGGATGTCATGCAGCCAGGGCACCAGCGCGAAAGCCAATACGAAAGGTACGAAGATGCCGGCCGCCGACACCGAGGCGGCACTCCTGAAGCGGCTCTTGAAGTGGTCGGCGCGGAACTCGGTGCCGACCAGGAACATGTACATGCCCACGCCCAGCTGACCGCCCACATAGAGCATGCCGAGCGTTTCCTTGGGGAACAGCGCGCGCTGCGCCTCGGGGAAGAAGAGCCCGAACAGCGAGGGACCGAGCATCACGCCCGCGATCATCTCGCCCACCACCTGCGGCTGGCCGACTCTCTGCGCCAGGCGGCCCACGAGCTGGCAGACCGTAATGATGATGGCGACCTGCAGGAAGAAGTAGACGGAGAGCTGGGTGGTCGGCATGGAATCCCTTGGAAGCAGGTCAGGAGGCGAGGCCCGTCGCCACGGTCGGATGACGAAGCCGCACGCGCAGCTCGCGCTTGAGCCGCGTATTGTCCATCCGCCGCGACTCGCCCATGAAGCTGAGCAGCGACGGTGGCAACTGCGTCTGAGCCTGCTCGCGCGCGATGCGCGGCGGGCGCGGCATGCCGTACAGGTCGGCGGCCAGGTCGATGTAGTCGCCCATCTTGATCTCGCTGTCGTCGCTCGCGTGGAACACGCGCTGCGAGCCGCCGCGCCACAACGCGGCCACGCAGGCGCGCGCCAAGTCGTCGGCATGGATGTGGTTGGTGTAGACGTCGTCCTCTGCGCGCAGCACCGGCGTGCCCTTTTGCAGCCGCTCGCGCGGCGTGCCGCCTTCGCGATCGGGCGCATAGATGCCGGGGATGCGCAGGATGCGCACGGCGACGCCGGCGCGGCCGAGCCAGCGCACGCTGCGCTCGGCATCGACGCGGCGATGCGCGCGCGGCGTGTCGGGCTTCACGGTTCGCGTCTCGTTGACGCGTGCGCCGCCGCAGTCGCCGTAGACGCCGCTGGTCGAGCCGTACACCATCGCGGCCGGCAGCGAGCGCAGCCGCAACGCGCGCACCAGCGCGGTGGTGCGCGCGTCGCGCCGCCATTGCGCCCCTTCCGCGCGCGCCGGCGGCGCGAGATGCAGCACGCGCGTGGACAGGCCCGAGAGCCGACGCAGCGTCGCGGGTGCATCGAGATCGGCCACGATCGGCGTGATGCCGGCTTCGCGCAACAGCGCCACGCGCCCGGGCGAAGAGGTCAGCCCGATCAGTTGCACGCGACCGCGCAGAGCGCGTACCGCCCTGAGTCCGACATCGCCGCACCCGACCACGAGCACACGCTCGCGCCGGAAGCGCGAGGGCCTTGCACCTAGAGGGCTGTTGATTGAGGGCAAAATCCAGTTCCTTTTTCTTGATTCAGAGTCGAAGAATACCCATGACCAGTGCAGCGCCGAACGAGGCGGGTTTTCACATCACGGTAGAGCCGAGTGGTCGTCTTTTCACCGCGCATGCCGATGAAACCATCCTTGCGGCCGGCATTCGCCAGGGCATCGGGCTGCCCTATGGCTGCAAGGACGGCGCCTGCGGCTCGTGCAAATGCAGGAAGCTCTCGGGCGAGGTCAGCCTGGGCCTGCACCAGAGCAAGGCGCTCAGCGCCGAGGACGAGCTGGCCGGTTTCGTGCTGACCTGCTGTGCGCGTGCGCAGAGCGACGTGGTGCTCGAATCGCGCCAGGTGACCGATGCCAACGCCTTCCCGATCCGCAAGATGCCGGCGCGCGTGCTCGCGCTGTCGAAGAAATCGCACGATGTGGTGATGCTGCGCCTGCAACTGCCCGCGGGCGAGCCGCTGCAGTTCCATGCCGGGCAGTACATCGAATTCATCCTGCGCGACGGCACGCGGCGCAGCTACTCGATGGCCAACGCGCCGCACACGCTGGGCGAGCCGGGCACCGGCATCGAGCTGCATATCCGGCATCTGCCGGGCGGCAAGTTCACCGACCATGTGTTCGGCGCGATGAAGGAGAAAGAGATTCTCCGCATCGAGGGGCCGTACGGCAGCTTCTTCCTGCGCGAAGACTCGGACAAGCCGATGGTGCTGCTCGCCTCGGGCACCGGCTTCGCACCGATCAAGGCGCTGCTCGAACACATGAAGTTCAAAGCCATCGATCGGCCCGCGACGCTGTACTGGGGCGGCCGGCGGCCGGAAGACCTCTACATGGACGACTGGGTGCGCTCGCATCTGGAGCGGATGCCGAACCTGCGTTACGTGCCCGTGATCTCGAATGCGGTGCCGGAGGACAACTGGCGCGGTCGGACCGGCTTCGTGCACCGCGCGGTGATGGAGGACTTCGCCGATCTCTCCGGCTACCAGGTGTATGCCTGCGGAGCGCCGATCGTGGTCGACTCGGCCAAGCGGGACTATGTGGCCGAGCGCGGCTTGCCCGAGGACGAGTTCTTTGCCGATGCGTTCACGACGGAGGCGGATAAGGCTTTGCCTTAGGCTGCGAAGTGCGGCTCGCAAGCACAATCGGCAGCATGAACGCCAGACACTTCCTTCTCGCCCTCGTTTCCACCGCCACTCTTTTCGCCGCCGCGCAGGCCGCAGCGCAGCAGCAACGCCCCATCCGCCTCGTCGTCCCCTACGCCGCCGGCGGCCCGATCGACGTCACGGCCCGCGTCCTGGCCGAAAGAGTCAAGGACTCGCTGGGCACCGTCATCATCGACAACAAGCCCGGCGCCGGCGGCAACATCGGCGCCGATGCGGTGGCCAAGGCCGCGCCCGACGGCCTCACGATCGGCATCGCCGCGACCGCGACCCACGCGGTCAATCCGTGGCTCTACAGCAAGATGCCCTTCAATGCGGCCGCCGACTTCGCGCCGATCACGCAGATGGTCCGCGTGCCCAATGTGCTGGTGATGAATGCCGGCACCGCGCAGCGCCTGAAGATCAACACGCTGGCCGACCTGATCGCGTACGCGAAGGCCAACCCGGCCAAGCTGAACTACGGCAGTGGCGGCAACGGGAGCGCGGGCCACCTCGCGGGCGAGATGTTCAAAAAGGAGGCCGGCATCTTCGCCGTGCACATCCCCTACAACGGCGGCAATCCGGCACAGCTCGCGCTGCTGTCGGGCCAGGTCGACTTCAACTTCGACAACCTCGCGACCGCAGCGCCGAATATCCGGTCGGGCAAGCTCAAGGCGATCGCAGTGACGACGGCCCAGCGCAGCAGCGCGCTGCCCGAGGTGCCAACGGTGGCCGCCACGCTCAAGGGCTTTTCGATCGACACCTGGTGGGGCCTGGTGGCGCCGGCCGGCACGCCGGCCGACGTGGTGGCCAAGCTGAATCAGGCCTTCGTCGCGGCGCTCAACACGCCTGAGACCAAGACCCGCTTCGCGTCGCTGCTGGCTGAGCCGGTCGCCAATACGCCGGAGCAGTTCGGCGCCTTCATGAAGAACGAGCTCGTGAAATACGAGAAGGTGGTGAAAGCCACCGGCGCCAAGGTCGACTAGCGCTATTCGCCGAGGTACGCTGCCCGAACCTTCGGGTCGCTCAGCATCACCTTGGCATCCCCGCTCATGGTGATGAGGCCCGACTCCATCACGTAGCCGCGATCGGCCAGCCCGAGCGCGCGGCTCGCGTTCTGCTCGACCAGGAGCACGGTGACGCCCTGGTCGTAGACCTGCTTCACCACCTCGAAGATCTTGTCGACCATGATCGGCGACAGGCCCATCGATGGCTCGTCGAGCAGCAGCACCTTGGGACGCGCCATCAACGCGCGGCCCATCGCGAGCATCTGCTGCTCGCCGCCGGACATGGTGCCGGCCAGCTGCGTGGCGCGCTCCTTCAGCCGCGGGAAGGTCAAAAAGACGCGGTCCATGTCCTTCGCGATCTCGGCCGTGTCCTTGCGGATGTAGGCGCCGATCTGCAGGTTCTCGGTGATGGTCATGCGCGTGAACACGCCGCGCCCCTCGGGCACCATGACCAGCCCCTCGCCCACCAGGTCCCAGGCGCCGCGGCCCTTGATGCTCTTGCCGAGGAATTCGATGTCGCCGCCGCCATACGGCAGCGTGCCGGTGATGGCCTTCATGGTGGTCGTCTTGCCGGCTCCGTTGGAGCCGATGAGCGAAACCAGCTCGCCTTCGCGCACCTCGAAATCGATGCCCTTCACGGCCTGGATGCCGCCGTATGCGACCTTCAGGCCGCTCACTTTCAGAAGTGTCTGTGCCATTTCAGTGTCCTCCCGTGCCGAGGTAGGCCTCGATCACTTTTTCGTTTCGCTGCACGTCCGCCGGCGTGCCCTCGGCGATCTGCTTGCCGTAGTCGAGCACCGTCACGCGGTCGCACAGGCCCATCACGAGCTTCACGTCGTGCTCGATCAGGAGGATGGTGCGGTCGTCCTTGCGGATGCGGTCGATCAGCTCGCGCAGCAGCACCTTCTCGGTGGCGTTCATGCCGGCAGCGGGCTCGTCGAGCGCGATCAGCTGCGGGTCGGTCGCCAACGCGCGGGCGATTTCGAGCCGGCGCTGGTCGCCGTAGCTCAGCGTGCGCGCCTTGTAGTCGGCGAACTTGCCGATGCCCACATAGTCGAGCAGCTGGTGCGCGCGCTCGGCGATCGCCGCTTCCTCGGCCTTGAAGCCGCCCGTTCGGAAGATGGCACCCATCACGCCCGAACGGGTGCGGATGTGGCGGCCCACCATCACGTTCTCGAGTGCGGTCATTTCCGCGAAGAGGCGGATGTTCTGGAAGGTGCGCGCGATGCCGGCCTTGGCGACCTCGTGCACCGCCGTCGGCTGATAAGGCTTGCCGGCCAGTTCGAAAGTCCCGCTGTCGGGCGAGTACAGGCCTGTGATGACGTTGAAGAAGGTGGTCTTGCCGGCGCCGTTGGGGCCGATCAGTCCATAGACCTGGCCGCGCGTGATCTTGATGCCGACATCGGACAGGGCCTGCAGGCCGCCAAAGCGCTTGGAGATGCCCTGAACATGGAGGACGGTGTCAGTCATTGTTGTGCTCCCCTCGCTCACGGATTGATCGACATGGGACGCGAGGCGGCACCGGGAACCTCGTCGGCCGGCGTCTCGATGCCCGGCGCGGCGGCCGGCATGCCGGACGCGGCTCCGGGCGTCGCGCCCTTGCGCGTCAGCGACTTCCCGTGCTCCGGCGAGGGCCACAGACCGCGCGGGCGCACCAGCATGATGATGATCATCGCCAGCGCGATAAACAGCTGGCGCAGGATCGAGGCATCGAGACGCCCGTCGGTCATGGCCTGCAGCGGCCCGGCCACGTAGCGCAGCACTTCAGGCAGCGCAGCCAAGAGCACCGCGCCGAGGATCACGCCCGGCAGGTGGCCGATGCCGCCCAGCACCACCATCGCGACGATCATCACCGACTCGTTCAGGGCGAAGGACTCGGGGGACACGAAGCCCTGGAAGGCCGCGAACATCGCGCCCGATACGCCGCCGAAGCTCGCGCCCATACCGAAGGCCAGCAGCTTCATGTTGCGGGTGTTGATGCCCATGGCCTTGGCAGCGATCTCGTCTTCGCGGATGGCCATCCAGGCCCGGCCGATGCGCGAGATCTGCAGCCGATGCGAAATGATGATCGTGAAGATCACGAGCGCCAGGAACAGGTAGTAATACAGCGTGACCGAGGAGATCGAGTAGTCGCCGATCTTGAGCGGCCGGCCCAGGTTGAGGCCCCAGAAGTGGACCGGGTCGATCGCGGTGATGCCCTTCGGACCGTTCGTGATGTTGATCGGATGATCCAGGTTGTTGAGGAACACGCGGATGATCTCGCCGAAGCCGAGGGTCACGATCGCCAGGTAGTCGCCGCGCAGTTTCAGCGTGGGCGCGCCGAGCAGCACGCCGAAGAAGGCGGCCAGCCCGAGCGCCAGGGGTATCACGAGCAGCAGCGAACTGTGCAGCCCGTTGGGGAACATGGCCTTGATCGCCGGGAAGGTGTCGGTCAGGTGCGGCGACCCCAGGAGCGCGAACATGTAGGCACCGATCGCGAAGAACGCGACGTAGCCCAGGTCGAGCAGGCCGGCGTAGCCGACCACGATGTTGAGGCCGAGGGCCAGCAGCACGTAGAGCAATGCGATGTCGGCGATGCGCACCCACGCGTTGCCCTGGCTTTGCAGCAGCAGCGGCAGCACCAGCAGGGCGACGGCCGCGATCAGGAAGTAGACGATGTTCTTGCCGTTTTTCATGGCTGTCCCTCCTTCAGGCCCGGTCCGCCACGCGCTCGCCGAGCAGACCCGAGGGCCTGAGCGTGAGCATGATGATCAGCACGATGAACGCAAAGATGTCGCTGTAGTGGCTGCCGAGCACATCGCCGGTGAGCGCGCCGATGTAACCCGAGCCGATGGCTTCGATGAGCCCCAGCAGAATGCCGCCGACCACCGCGCCCGCGAGGTTGCCGATGCCGCCGAACACCGCCGCCGTGAAGGCCTTGAGGCCGGGGATGAAGCCCATCGCATGCTGCGCGATGCCGTAGTTGGAGGCGTACATCACGCCGGCGACGGCGGCGAGCACCGCGCCGATGATGAAGGTGGCCGAGATGACCATGTCGGGCCGGATGCCCATCAGCGCCGCAACGCGCGGATTCTCGGCGGTGGCGCGCATCGCGCGGCCGAGCTTGGTGTAGTTGACCAGCCACATCAGCACCACCAGGCAGAAGGCAGTGACGCTCAGGATCATGACCTGCGTGGGCGAGATCACGGCGCCGCCGACATGGATCGGCGTGGTGGACAGCAGGTTGGGGTAAGCCTTGTTGGTCGGCTTCCAGATGATCATCGCCAGCGTCTGCAAGAGGATCGACATGCCGATGGCAGTGATCAGCGGTGCGAGCTTCGGGCTGTTGCGCAGCGGCCGGTAGGCCACTTTCTCGATGATGAAGTTGAGCGTGGCGGCGACCACGCAGGCAATGATCAACGCAATGATGAGGATGATCCATCCCGGCGTGCCGGGCATCGATTCCTGCATGAGTCCGATGATGGTCCAGCTGGTCAGCGCGCCGACCATGAGCACTTCACCGTGCGCGAAATTGATGAGGTTGATGATGCCGTACACCATGGTGTAGCCCAAGGCTATCAAGGCGTACATGCTGCCGAGGACCAGACCGTTGATGATCTGTTGCAGCAAGATGTCCATAAGGAGGTTCCCTTTTTCTAATGGTGACGCCCTTGGGGGGCGCCCGACTGACCAGGCACGCCGGTTGGGCACCCTGGTTTCCCTTAGCAAAAAACCCGCCAGCATGTGTCGACGGCGGGTTTGTGGCCGGGATTGTAGTCATGCCGGATCGCCATTTCGGTGCGTACCCGACGGGGGTTTTCCCGCTGGCGCGGACCGAATGGGCTTCGGCGGTGCACGGGGGTACCGGCTCGACGGCGCTGCGTACCTTGTCGTATCAACCGGCCGCGTCGTCGTTTCGCTTGCGCAGTTCGCGCAATTTCTCCGCGATGCGGATTTCGAGGCCGCGCTCGACGGGCCGGTAGAAGGGCGGCGGATCGAGGCCATCGGGCAGATAGCGCTCGCCGGCCGCGAAGCCGCCCTCCTCGTCGTGCGCGTAGCGATAGCCCTTGCCGTAGTCGAGTTCTTTCATGAGCCGCGTAGGCGCATTGCGCAGATGCATCGGTACCGGGCGCGTGCCGTCGGTCTTGATGAGGGCGCGGACCTCGTTGTAGGCCTGGTAGACCGCATTCGACTTCGGCGCGATCGCAAGGTAGACCACGCATTCGGCGAGCGCCAGCTCGCCTTCGGGGGAGCCGAGCCGCTCATAGACCTCGGCGGCGTCGAGCGCCAGCCGCAACGCGCGCGGGTCGGCCAGGCCGATGTCTTCGCTCGCCATGCGCACCAGGCGGCGCGCCATGTAGCGCGGATCGGCACCGCCGTCGAGCATGCGCACGAACCAGTAGAGCGAGGCGTCGGGGTCGCTGCCGCGCACCGACTTGTGCAGCGCGGAGATGGTGTCGTAGAACTGCTCGCCGCCCTTGTCGTAGCGGCGCATGCGCTCGCCCAGCACGCGCAACAGCCATTCGTCGGCGATGTCGCCGAGCTTCTCGGAGCCGGCTGCGACCGAGAGCGTTTCGAGGGTGTTGAGCAGGCGCCTGGCATCGCCGTCGGCATAGGCCACGAGCCGGTCGATGGCCTTCGCTTCGATGGCGGGCACCGCCTGGATGTCCTGCGCCCGGGTCACGATCTGCCGGAGATCGCCTTCGCCGAGCGGCTGCAGCACGTATACCGCAGCGCGCGACAAGAGCGCGGAGTTCACCTCGAAGGATGGGTTCTCGGTGGTGGCGCCGATGAAGGTGAACAGGCCCGACTCCACATGCGGCAGGAACGCATCCTGCTGGCTCTTGTTGAAGCGGTGGACTTCGTCGACGAAGACGATGGTGCGGCGCTGCTCGAGCCCGTCGCGCGCCAGGGTCGCGCGCTCGACCGCATCGCGGATGTCCTTCACGCCGCCGAGCACCGCGCTGATGCTGAGAAACTGCGCATCGAAGGCATCGGCCATGAGCCTCGCGATGGTCGTCTTGCCGGTGCCCGGCGGCCCCCAGAGGATGCAGGAGTGCGGCTGGCCCGACTCGAAGGCGATGCGCAGCGGCATGCCGGGGCCGAGCAGGTGCTGCTGGCCGATGACCTCGCCCAGGGTCTTGGGTCGCAGGCGTTCGGCTAGAGGTTGGTGGGTGCTGGTGGCCATGGAGCCCGCCCCCGGCGCTATTGCCTGATCACGTCTGCGCCGGCTGGGGCCTTGAACTGGAAGGTGTTCGCAGGCAAGGCCGGATTGACTTCGACCTTGCTGAACTTCAACACCGAGCGCTGGCCGAAGCTGTCGAGGATCTCCAGCGCCGCCAGCGCATCGCCCTGAAAGCCCACCTGGACGTTCTGCAATTGCCCCTCCTTGTTCTTGGGGCTGGCCTTGACCCATTGCAGCCCATCGCGCTCGGGGGCTGCCTCGAGCGCGAAATCGGCTTGCAGCGCGCGCAGATCGGGCGCAGCGGCAATCAGCGCGGCCGGCGTCGAGCCGAGCGCCTGCGACTGCTTGCGCTGCGTGACCTGGTTCAGGTCGGCGTCGTAGAGCCAGAGCGTTTCGCCATCGGCCACGATGCTTTGCGCGAAGGGCTTCTTGTAGTCGAACTTGAACTTGCCGGGCCGCTGGAATTCGAAGGTGCCGCTCGACACCTTGGCGCGCGCAGCCTGTCCATCTTTCGCTGGCGCGGTGACGGTCTGCGTGAATTCGGCGCGGCCCGACTTGACGTTCTTCACGAAGGCTTCGAGGCTTTCCATGCCGCCGGCCCAAACACCGCCTGCGGCAAGAGCCAAGCCCAATCCAACGAGCAGCTTCTTCATCGACATCCCTGATCCCATCATTCGGTGCGTGCGGGCACCAGAATTTCGCGCTGGCCGCTGCCGCTCATGGCGCTCACCAGCCCGGCGTTTTCCATGTCCTCGACCAGCCGCGCGGCGCGGTTGTAGCCGATCTTCAGGTGGCGCTGTACCAGCGAAATGCTGGCCTTGCGGTTCTTGAGCACGACTTCGACCGCCTGGTCGTACATCGGGTCCTTCTCGGCGCCATCGCCGCCACCTTCACCCAGTAGATCGCCTTCGCCGTCGACGGTTCCACCTTCGAGCACCCCTTCGATGTAGTCCGGCTCCCCTTGTGACTTGAGGTAGGCGACGACACGGTGCACTTCTTCGTCGCTCACGAAGGCGCCGTGCACGCGCACCGGCAGGCCGGTGCCGCTCGGCATGTAGAGCATGTCGCCCATGCCGAGCAGCGCCTCCGCACCCATCTGGTCGAGGATGGTGCGCGAGTCGATCTTGCTCGACACCTGGAAGGCGATGCGCGTGGGGATGTTGGCCTTGATGAGCCCGGTGATCACGTCGACGCTGGGCCGCTGCGTGGCAAGGATCAGGTGGATACCGGCGGCGCGCGCCTTCTGCGCCAGGCGGGCGATCAGCTCTTCGATCTTCTTGCCGACCACCATCATCAGGTCGGCCAGCTCGTCGATCACGACCACGATGTGCGGCTCCCGCGCGAGCGGCTCGGGGCTGTCGGGCGTGAGGCTGAAGGGGTTGTAGATGAACTCCTCGCGCGCCTTGGCCTCGTCGATCTTGGTGTTGTAGCCCGCCAGGTTGCGCACGCCCAGCTTGCTCATGAGCTTGTAGCGGCGTTCCATCTCGGCCACGCACCAGTTGAGGCCGTGAGCCGCTTGCCGCATGTCGGTGACCACGGGCGCCAGCAGGTGCGGGATGCCCTCATAGACCGACATTTCGAGCATCTTCGGGTCGATCATCAGCAAGCGCACGTCGCGCGCCTCGGCCTTGTAGAGCAGGCTCAGGATCATCGCGTTGATGCCGACCGACTTGCCGGAGCCGGTGGTGCCGGCCACGAGCACGTGCGGCATCTTCGCGAGATCGGCCACCACCGGGTTGCCGACGATGTCCTTGCCGAGGCCCATGGTGAGCATCGACTTGCCTTCGTTGTAGACCTGCGAGCCGAGGATCTCGCTGAGCTTGATCGACTGCCGCTTGGCGTTCGGCAGTTCGAGCGCCATGAAGTTCTTGCCGGGGATGGTCTCGACCACACGGATCGACACCAGCGACAGCGAGCGCGCCAGGTCCTTCGCGAGGTTGACGATCTGCGAGCCCTTGACGCCCGTGGCCGGCTCGATCTCGTAGCGCGTGATCACCGGGCCCGGCGAAGCCAGCACCACGCGCACCTCGACGCCGAAGTCCTTGAGCTTCTTCTCGATCAGGCGCGAGGTCATCTCGAGCGTGTCGGCGGAAACAGTTTCCTGGCGCGCCTGCGCCGAGTCGAGCAGGTCGACCTGCGGCAGCTTGCTGTCGGGCAGTTCGCGGAACAGGGGTTTCTGACGCTCCTTGGCCACGCGATCGCTGCGCGGCACCTCGGTCAGCGCGGGTTCGATCTGCACCGGAGGCGAGGGCGCGCGGCGCTTGGGGCGCGGCACGATGCGCAGTTCCTCGTCGGCCGATTCGAGCTCGCCGCCCTGCTCCGCCAGCTCTTCGCGCTCGCGCACCGCTCTCTTTCCCATCGCGATGTCTTCGGCGATCTCGCGCTTTTCGCGGCGCAACTCGAACAGCGAGTAGAGACGAGAGCCGATGCGCTCGGCGATATGACTCCACGAGAAGCGGAACACGAGCGCCGAGCCGATCACGCCGGCAGCAATGGCGATCAGCGCCGAACCGGTGAAGCCCATCCACTTCACGCCGAGCGGCCCGACCAGATAGCCGAGCACGCCGCCGCCATGCCCGGGCAGATGGAATTCCAGCCGATAAAGACGCGACCATTCGAGCATCGCGCTGGCGCACAGCAGCAGCAGCAGGCCGAACCAGAACGCCAGGCGGCTGCGGTTGAAGCGGCCCCGCGGCGGCTGATCGGCGGGCGTCGGCTCTCCGCCGCGCAACCAGCCGGCCAGAGAAGACAACCACACGCGCAAGCCGGCCGCCAGGCACCACCAGACCGAGTAACCGGCCAGGAAATAGCTGGCGTCGGCCAGCCAGGCGCCAATGCGGCCGCCCCAGTTCTTGACCTCGCCGCCGGTGCCCGAGGTGGACCAGGCGGCATCCGAGGGCGTAAAGCTCAACATGGCGAGCAGCCAGTAAAGCAGCAGGACGAAGCCGGCGATCAGCGTGATCTCGTGCGCGAAGCGCATGGCGCGCAAGCGCACCGGCTGCGATTCGGCCGATGAGGACGATTGAAGGGTATTGAGCGAATAGGTCATGGAAGACACGGCCGCTGGCCCGCAGGAACGGGCAGACGGCTTGCAGAAACTACAACGAAAACGGTCGCGGCCGCGTTGTCAGGGCCGGCGATGCAGGGGCCAGCGCGCTTCGGCGCTGCCGGCCGAAAGGTCAGGCGAGCGATGAGAGCCGTTCCTTGACGATCATCGAGCCGTCGGGCTGCGTCTGGACGAAGCCGCGCTCTTCGAGGTCCTTCATGACCCGGCTCACCATTTCGCGCGAAGCGCCGACCATCTTGGCCAGGTCCTGGCGCGAGATCTTGTCGCGCACCTTCAGATTGCCCGCGCCGTCGTCGACCGCGAACTCGAGCAGCGAACGCGCCACTCGGCCGTAGACGTCCATCAGCGCGAGCGATTCGATCTTGCGGTCCGCGTGACGCAGCCGCGCAACCAGGCCGCGCATGATGTTGTACGACATCGAGGAGTTCTCGGGCAGGCAACGTGCAAAGGCTTCGCGGCCAAGCATCAGCACATCGGTCTGGACCTCGGTGCGCACGGTGGCGGAATGCGGCTCGTCGTCGATCATGCTCATCTCGCCGATGTAGTCGCCGGGATGCAGCGTCGCGAGAATGACTTCGCGACCGCGGCTGTCCGTGCTCATCACCCGGGCGCGACCGGTCAGGATGATGTAGAGCGCGTCCGACTTCTTCCCTTGTTCGACCACCGCCTCGGCCCGCTTGAAGCGCTTCTTGATGATGGCGTCGGCAATGCTCGCAGACTGTGTTGGCGTCAACGCAGCGAACAAAGGTACGCGGCGGAGCAATTCAAGATTGGACAGCATCGACATTCATCAATCCCCGAATTCCGCGCGATTGAGAAGCCCATGCATTAATACAATCGCACGCATTGAAAACACCCCACGCCCGGTCTTGAACCGAACGGTGATACTCCATATCTATCACCCTGAAAATGTACACGCTGATGCAGCGTCAATCCTAGGTTTTCTACTCATGTCGTCCTCCCCACGCCACGCGAAGGTTCTTATTCTCGGCTCCGGCCCGGCCGGTTATACCGCCGCGGTCTATGCGGCCCGCGCCAACCTCCAGCCCATGTTGATCACCGGCATCGCCCAGGGCGGCCAGCTGATGACGACCACCGACGTCGACAACTGGCCGGCCGACGTGCATGGCGTACAAGGCCCCGACCTCATGCAGCGCTTCCTGGAGCATGCCGAACGCTTCAAGACGGAGATCGTGTTCGATCACATCAACAAGGTCGACCTGGGCAAGCGCCCCTTCACCCTGACCGGCGACAGCGGCACCTACACCTGCGATGCGCTCGTGATCGCCACGGGCGCTTCGGCCAAGTATCTCGGGCTCGACTCCGAGCAGCACTTCATGGGCCGCGGCGTCTCGGGTTGCGCGACCTGCGACGGCTTCTTCTACCGCGACCAGGAAGTCTGCGTGGTCGGCGGCGGCAACACCGCGGTCGAAGAGGCGCTCTACTTGTCGAACATCGCCAAGAAGGTCACGCTGGTGCATCGCCGCGACAAATTCCGCGCCGAGCCGATCCTGATCGACAAGCTTCACGAAAAGGCCGCCGAAGGCAAGATCGAGCTCAAGGTGCACAACACGCTGGACGAGGTGCTGGGCGACGACACGGGCGTGACCGGCATCCGCCTCAAGAATACCCAGACCGGCGCGACCGAGCAGATCGACCTCAAGGGTTGCTTCATCGCCATCGGCCACCACCCGAACACGGACATCTTCCAGGGCCAGGTCGAGATGAAGGACGGCTACATCCTCACCCGCTCGGGCCTTCAGGGCTTTGCGACCATGACCAGCGTTCCGGGCGTTTTCGCGGCCGGCGACGTGCAGGACCACGTGTACCGCCAAGCCATCACCAGCGCAGGCACCGGCTGCATGGCGGCGCTCGACGCGCAGCGCTTCCTGGAGCAGGACGGCACACTTTGAGCCGTTCGCCGGCCTTGAGGCTATAATCCAAAGCTTTGCCGAATTCGGCCTCTTCTTTTGGGGCCGAGAACTCACGGCAAGCCGGGGTACCGCCACCCGTTTCTGGCGAGGTCAAGCTGCAACCCACCCCGCAATCACCTTGCGCCCGGTGCCAGCTGTTCAAGAAAGAGTGTCCACATGGCACGCGTATGCGACGTAACGGGCAAAGGCCCGATGGTCGGAAACAACGTTTCCCACGCCAACAACAAAACCAAGCGCCGGTTCCTGCCGAACCTGCAATACCGCCGTTTCTGGGTCGAGACCGAAAATCGCTGGGTGCGCCTGCGTGTTTCGAGCGCCGCTTTGCGCCTCATCGACAAGAACGGCATCGACGCCGTGCTCGCAGACCTGCGTGCACGCGGCCAAGCTTAAGGAGCTGAATCATGGCAACGAGCAAAGGCGGACGCGAAAAGATCAAGCTGGAATCCACCGCGGGTACCGGCCATTTCTACACGACCAGCAAGAACAAGAAGACGATGCCTGAAAAGATGTCGATCATGAAGTTCGACCCGAAGGCGCGCAAGCACGTCGAGTACAAGGAAATCAAGCTGAAGTAATTCGGCTGATTCAAGCAAGAAACCCGCTGCGATCCAGCGGGTTTTTTGTTGTCTGCGTTTCACCAAACAGCAGACCTCAAGAAAAAGCCGGCCCGCGGGCCGGCTTTGGATCGAGGCGGAGACCGCCGCCCGTCAAGCGCGCGCCGCGCGCAGGCGGGTGGAGAACTCACGCAACCCTGCGATGCCGCTGGCTTCCGCACGATGGCACCAGGCGGCCAGATCGGCGGCCAGTTGTTCGCGCGACTGCGAGGTGTTGAGCCACAGTTGGCGAAGTTCTTCGCGCATCGTCACCATCTTGTCGAGCACCGGGTGTGCGGCACGCGCCTGCACCAGGTGCGAACGCGCGGTGGCCGGCACCTTGTCGTCATCGCGGTGCAGCCAACGCTTGGCGGCCTTCAGCACCGACAGGTCGGCACCCTTGGCCTTGAGCGACGCCAGCTCTGCCTTGGTGGCGCGACGCATTTCGCGCGCATAGCCGGCCATCACTTCGTAGCGGTTGGCGATGACGGCCTCGAGGGTCTTCTGGTCGGCCACCGGCTGGATGTCGCCCAGTTGCATCTTCGGCGGCACCTTCTTGACCTTGGCCCAGCCGATCGTCTGCATCATGCGGATGTAGACCCAGCCGATGTCGAACTCGTATTTCTTGACGGAGAACTTTGCCGACGTCGGGTACGTGTGGTGGTTGTTGTGCAGTTCTTCACCGCCGATGATCAGGCCCCAGGGCGAGACGTTGCGGCTGGCGTCGGGCGCCTCGAAATTGCGATAGCCCCAGTAGTGGCCGATGCCGTTGATGATGCCGGCCGCCGTGATCGGGATCCAGAGCATCTGAACCGCCCACACAGCCATGCCGAGCGCACCGAAGAGCGCCAGGTTGAGCACCAGCATCAGGCCCACGCCCTGCCAGCTGTAGCGCGAATAGAGGTTGCGCTCGAGCCAGTCGTCAGGCGTGCCGTGGCCGTAACGCTCCATCGTTTCCTTGTTCTTCGACTCGGCACGATAGAGCTCGGCGCCGCGCCACAGCACTTCGTCGATGCCGCGGACCTGCGGGCTGTGCGGGTCTTCTTCGGTTTCGCACTTCGCATGGTGCTTGCGGTGGATCGCCACCCACTCCTTGGTCACCATGCCGGTGCCCAGCCAGAGCCAGAAACGGAAGAAATGCGAAGGAATGGGGCCCAGATCCATGGCCCGGTGCGTCTGCGTGCGGTGCAGGAAGATCGTGACCGCAGCGATCGTGATGTGCGTGGTGAGCAGCGTGTACAGCACGACCTGCCACCACGTGAGATCCCACAAGCCATGTCCGAGCCAGTCGATGGCCGCGCTCAGAACGGCAGAGTCAGGAAGCAACATTGAATTCAGTACTCCATGGCCGCACGAAGGTGCAGCCTTCAGGTAATTCGTGATTTTAAGGCTTCGCCCCCGAAAAGGGGGCTAAATCCTTGATCCATCGCGAGTTATCTCTCTTCTTTGGGTCTTCCTGCCTACTGCCGGTTCCAGACCGCGGCAAAGAAACCATCGGTGGCATGACGGTGCGGCCAGAGGCGCAAGTAGCGTTTGCCGCCTTCCCCACCGGCAGCCAGACCCTCGGCGCCCGCGACCTTCAGGCCGTTCAGCAGAACTACGGCGTCCTGCGGCTCGAAGTCGGGGTTGGCGGCACCGAAGGCCTCGGCGATGGCCTCGTTTTCCTCCGGCAGCACGCTGCACGTGGCGTAAACGAGGCGGCCACCCGATTTCACGAGCCTTGCCGCGCTCTGCAGGATCGCCGTCTGCTTCGCGGTGAGTTCCTCGACCGACTTCGGCGACTGCCGCCACTTGAGGTCCGGATTGCGCCGCAGCGTACCCAGGCCTGAGCAGGGCGCATCGACCAGCACCCGGTCGATCTTGCCGGCCAGGCGCTTGACGCGCTCGTCGCGCTCGTGGGCGATGGCAGCGGGATGCACGTTCGAGAGCTTGCTGCGCGCCAGACGTGGCTTGAGCGCATCGAGCCGGTGCGCGGAGGTGTCGAAGGCATAGAGCCGGCCGGTGTTGCGCATCGTGGCCCCGATGGCAAGCGTCTTGCCGCCCGCGCCGGCGCAGAAGTCCACCACCATCTCGCCGCGCTTGGCATCGAGCAGCAGCGCCAGCAGCTGGGAGCCCTCGTCCTGCACCTCGACCGCACCTCGCGCAAACGCATCGAGCTTGGCGAGCGCCGGCTTGCCGTCGATGCGCAGGCCCCAGGGCGAGAACGGCGTCGCGACCGCCTTGATGGCGGCCAGCGCAAGCTCTTTCTGCACGTCGGGGCGCTTGTCGGTGAGCGCGTTGACCCGCAGATCGAGCGGCGCGGGCTGCTGCAGGCTTTCCACCAGCGGCCAGAATTCGGCGCCGAGCTGCGCCTTGAGCGGCGCCACCAGCCATTCGGGCAGGTTGTGCCGGTGGCGCTCCAGCAGGTCGTCGGGCTTGACGGCGTCGCAGTTGTCGAGCCAGCGCTTCTCCGTGTCGTTGAGTGCGCTCTTCAGAAAATCGCGCGGGCCATGGAATCCGAGGATGGCCATGCGCCGTTCCTTCGGCCCGCTGCCGGAGGGCGACAGATGATCGAACAGCAGCTTCTTGCGCAACACGGTGTAGACCGTCTCGGCGAGCGTGGCGCGCTCGCGCGGCCCGAACTCACGGTGCTCACGAAAGAAGCGGGAAACGACCTGATCGGCGGGATGATCGAATTTCAGGACGAGGCCGACCAGATCGGCGCAGGCCTCGAGAAGGGCTTTGGGGTGCATGCCCCCATTGTCTCAGCCGGCCGTGCGCGTCCAGACCGGCCCGAAGGCCTGACGCTCGATCTCCGCGAGAGTGGGCGAATGGCCGGCCCACAGCACCAGCACGGCGCCGGGCAGGTTCAAGGTCTGCTCGAGCTGGCGACACAGGTTCCAGCGCTCCTCGTCGGACAGCCCCGGCAGCTCGACGAATAGGACGTATGCGCGCCGCCACGGGAATTCGCGCAAGTTCTTGCGTACCAGCCAGACCCGCGAGATCGGGCTGCAGCGCACCAGGTCAGCCCTCAGCTCGCCGAGCTCGAATTCGCTCAGGTCATGGCGCGCAATCTGGCTGAAGAAATGCGTGCTGGTGATCTCCTCCCAGGCGCGCTGCTCGGCCGCCTCGGCCGTCCTGGCCCGTTCGCGCCACAGCTTGAGCGCGGGCTCGTCATGCGGCCCGGCATCGGGATCCTCGAGCACGGCGACGGCGGTCTTGGCGGCCCACCAGCGGCTCGCGGTACTCGACGCATGCAGCCGCTCCAGCACTTCGAGGCGCGCCGCGCGATCCTTGGGCGGCAGCGTCTGTGCCAGGCCGCGCAGCGCGCCCGGATGGTCGGGCGTGATCTGCAAGGCGCGCTCGTAGCGGCCGCGCACATCGGCGGCGGCATTGATGCGGCGCTCGCAATCGGCCCACTCGACCATCTCGTCGGCATTGTTGCGTCCCCTGCTGGCGGCCAGTGCGACGACGCGTTCCCGCACGCGTGCGAGGTAGGCATGATGCTGCTTCCAGTCGCTCGCATGCGTACGGCGCCATTCCCCATCGAAGTACGCGATCCATTTCGTCTTGTCGGCCAGCAGCTCCAGTGCCGACTTCGCCGACCAGGCCGGCAGCGCGGCCTTCTCATCGAGCGCTTCGAGCCGGTCGCGCAGCACCGGATGGGTGTCGTCGACATCGCTCACGCGCCGCAGCGCGCTGCGCAGCGCCTCGCGTGCCAGATCGGGGGCGACAGGCGCGCAGAGCTGCGTTTCCATCGCGGAGAAGGCCCCCGCCGGCAACGGCTCCTGGGCAGCGCGCGCCCAGTGGCCGGACCAGAAGGCATCCGCATACCAGGTGCTCTTGACGGCGATCTCGGTCAACGCGGCAGCGGTCACACCGGGACCGAGCAGGCGCGCCGAGATGCGGTCGGCTTCGTACTCATCCTGCCGCGCCAGCGCAAAGGTCTTGGCCGCGAAGCGCGGGAAGTACCAGCGAAAGAAGGCCTGCGAGGCCAGCGCCATCACGCCCTCGTCGTTCTGCAGGCTGGCGTCGAGCTTGAGCCAGGACAGGCGCGTGCGGTAGATCCAGGCGCTCAGCTTGCCGTGATTCCCGCGCAAGTGGCCGTACTCGTGCGCCAGCACCGACAGCAGGCGACGCTTGTCCAGTGCCATCAGGAGCGGCAGCCCCACGCTCAGGTAGTTGACGGCACCGCCGAAGAGGCCGAAGCGCGGCAACTGGCGGATGCTGGCGTTGAACTCGCTGTCGAGGTAGACATGGTGGACCGGCGGGCCGTCGATCTTCTGCCGGATGCGGTCCAGCGCGTCGAAAAGCGCCGGCGCATCCTCGCGCGCAAGCTGCACACCTTCAGGCTCATCGAAGCGCACCCACAGCGCGCGCAACGTGGCCCACAGCAGGCCGAGCGCGAAGAGCAGAAGCCAGCCCCGCGTGAAATTGAAGCGCCCCTGCCCCATCGACGCGACGATCCAGACGACGATGCCGACCGCGAGCGCCAGGCATGCGATCACCCACAGATAGCCCAGTGCGGCGAAAGCGGCGACACCGCGCCGATAGCCCTTGCTGTCGTCCGCGCTGGCGTGCTCGCTGAGTCGGACGAGATGAACAAAATCGGCGCGATCCATCTCGACCTTTCAATCTCCTGAACAAAACCACCAGCATGACCGACGACGACCTGCCGCCCCTGATCGAAACACCGCCCGGTCGCTACCGCCACTACAAGGGAGGCGAATACGAAGTGCTCGGCACCGTGCGCCACAGTGAAACGCTGGAGCCGATGACGCTGTATCGCGCGCTCTACGGCGCGCGCGGGCTGTGGGTACGCCCGGCGGCGATGTTCGGCGAGACCGTAAAGATCGACGGCTTGCCACGGTTGCGTTTCGTCAAGCTCGACTAGAAGGCCGGAATGTTCAGCCGCAACGCACGGCCGTCACACGGTTGCGCGCATCGACGACGAGATTGAGCCGGACTGCGTTGAATTCCATCGTGACCACCTGATTGGGCTTGAGGACGCGCGCGCTCTCAGCGCCGGCGCGAACGCGGGCAGCGGTCTCGAGTTGCGCCGATGCGGGCTGGCCGACCGCGAACTTGGCGTCGTCGGCATTGCATTGCGCAGGCGCCGGTACGGGCGCAGGCGCCGGTACGGGCGCAGGCGCAGGCGCAGCACAGCCGGCCAACAGCGCAGCGGCAGTCAGTGCGGACAGCAACAGGTGACGGCTTTTCACAAACGACTCTTCAGGCGGGGAAAACCAGATTGTGTCATTTTGTTTCATCAAGCCAGTCCGCGATAGCCTGCGGGTAAACCCTATGTTCCTGCGCCAGCACGCGCGCTGAAAGCGTCTCGGGCGTGTCGTCCGGCAGGACCGGCACCACCGCCTGCGCGAGGATCGGCCCATGGTCGAGCTCGACCGTCACCTGGTGCACCGTCACGCCTGCCACCCGGCAACCGGCCTCGATCGCGCGCCGATGGGTGTGCAGGCCCGGAAAGGCCGGCAACAGCGAAGGATGGATGTTGAGCAGCCGTCCTTCATAGCGCGCCACGAAGCCCGGCGTGAGGATCCGCATGAATCCCGCAAGCACCACCAGCGCCGGCGCATGCGCATCGATGGCATCGGCCAGCGCCGCATCGAAGGCCTCGCGGGTGGCGAAGTCCTGGTGCGGGACCACCGCGGTCGCGATGCCTTGCGCCTGCGCCAAAGCCAGCCCCGGCGCCTGCGCCTTGTTGCTGATGACCGCTGCGACGCGCGCACCGAAACGCTGGGCCCAGCGCTCATGCGCGGCGGCATGCACGATGGCCGCCATATTGGAGCCGCTGCCGGAGATCAGGATCACGATGTTCTTCATGGGAGGCGGGATTATCTGTGCTCGTTTCCACCGATCCCATTTGTCGCCGCGCGGACACCGCCAACTAGCACGACCGTGCTAAAACCAAGCGGTCCGACGGACGCGCCGCCCCTGCGGCGCTCGATCAACACAGCGAGGCAAGCATGGATTTGAGCTTCACGCCCGACGAACAGAAGTTCCGCGAAGAGATTCGCGCCTGGGTCAAAGACAACCTTCCCCAAGAGATCTCCCACAAGGTGCACAACGCACTGGAGCTCACGCGCGACGATCTGCAGCGCTGGGCCAAGATCCTCGGCAAGAAGGGCTGGCTCGGCTACGGCTGGCCGACCGAATTCGGCGGCCCGGGCTGGACCGCGATTCAGAAGCACCTGTTCGAGGAGGAAACCGCCCTGGCCGGCGCGCCGCGCATCGTCCCCTTCGGTCCGGTCATGGTGGCACCGGTGATCCAGGCCTTCGGCAATGCCGAGCAGCAGAAGCGTTTCCTGCCCGGCATCGCAAGCGGCGAGGTCTGGTGGAGCCAGGGCTACAGCGAGCCCGGTTCGGGCTCGGACCTCGCTTCGGTGAAGACCAAGGCCGAACGAAAGGGCGACAAATACATCGTCAACGGCCAGAAGACCTGGACCACGCTCGGCCAGTACGGCGAATGGATTTTCTGCCTGGTGCGCACCAGCAACGAAGGCAAGCCGCAGACCGGCATCAGCTTCCTCCTGATCGACATGAAGTCGCCCGGCGTCACGGTGCGGCCGATCAAGCTGCTCGACGGCAGCCACGAGGTCAACGAGGTCTGGTTCGACAACGTCGAGGTGCCGGCCGAGAACCTGATCGGCGAGGAGAACAAGGGCTGGACCTACGCCAAACATCTGCTCTCGCACGAGCGCACCAACATCGCCGATGCGAACCGCGCCAAGCGCGAGCTGGAGCGCCTGAAGCGCATCGCCAAGCGTGAGGGCGTTTGGGCATCTACCGGAGGGGATTCATATGCACAGCGCTTCCGCGATGAAATAGCCAAGCTCGAGGTCGACGTGATCGCGCTCGAGATGCTGGTGCTGCGCGTGCTCTCGGCCGCCACCTCGGGCAAGAACTCGCTCGACATCGCGGGCCTGCTCAAGATCAAGGGCAGCGAGGTCCAGCAGCGCTATTCCGAACTCATGATGTTGGCGGCCGGCCCCTTCGCGCTGCCGCTGATCCGCGAAGCGATGGCAGCCGGCTGGCAGGGCGACTTCCCCGGTGGGCACCCGGAAGTGGCGCCGCTCGCGACGACCTACTTCAACATGCGCAAGACCACCATCTACGGCGGCAGCAACGAAGTGCAACGCAACATCGTCGCCCAGACCGTCCTCGGTTGAGCTCAGGCATAAGGATCAAGACAATGGACTTCAATTTCAGCGACGAGCAGCAACAGCTTCGCGACGCCGTCGCCAAGTGGGTCGAAAAAGGCTACGGCTTCGAGCGCCGCCGCGCCATCGAGGCGGCTGGCGGCTTCTCGCGCGAAGCCTGGGACGAGCTGGCCGAACTGGGCCTGGGCGGCCTCTACATTCCCGAAGACGAGGGCGGCCTCGGCATGGGTCCCGTCGAGGGCATGATCGTGATGGAAGAGCTGGGCCGCGGCATCGTGCTGGAGCCGCTCGCCCAGTCCTTTATCGCCGGCGCCGTGCTCGCGGGCCATGCCGACGAGGACACCAAGGACAGCTGGCTGCCGCGCATCGCGGGCGGGCAGGCCCTGGTTGTGCTGGCCCACCAGGAACGCAAGGCGCGCTATCGGCTCGACGTCTGTGAAGCCAAGGCGGTGAAGAACGGCGACGGCTATCGCCTCACCGGCAGCAAGAGCGTGGTGCCGGCCGGCGACGAGGCCGATGCCTTCATCGTGCCCGCCCAGCTGGACGGCAGGATCGCCCTCTTCCTCGTCCCGCGTTCCGAAGACGGCGTGGCCGCACGCGGCTACGGCACGCAGGACGGCAGCCGCGCCGCCGAAGTCGTGTTCGACAGCGCCGCCGCTACCCTCATCACGAAGGACGGCCTGCCCGCAATCGAACACGCGGTCGACATCGGCATCGCCGCGGCCTGCGCCGAGGCCGTGGGCGTGATGGACAAGACGCTCGCGCTCACCGTCGAGTACATGAACACGCGCAAGCAGTTCGGCGTGGCGATCGCGAGCTTCCAGGCCCTGCGCCACCGCGTGGCCGACATGAAGATGCAGCTCGAACTCACGCGCTCCATGAGTTACTACGCCACCCTGAAGCTCAACGCACCGGCCGCCGAGCGCCGCCAGGCCGCAGCGCGCGCCAAGTACCAGTTGGGCGTCTCGATGCGCTTCATCGGCCAGCAGTCGGTGCAACTGCACGGCGGCATCGGCGTGACCGACGAGTACATCGGAAGCCACTACTTCCGGAAGCTGACGCAGCTGGAGATGAGCTTCGGCGATACGCTGCACCACCTGGGCGAGGTATCGTCGCGCATGCAGGACACAGCCGGCGTCTTCGCTTGACACACGGAACTGCTATCTTTTCCCGATAGCACCGCGCCCGCCAGCCCTGCGCTCGCGGGCGCTTTTCTTTGTACCGGAGCCTGCCCATGCACACTCGCCGCCACTTGATCGCCCTGAGCCTAGCCACGACCATGCTCGCCGCCTGCAACACCGCGCCTCTCTCCAGCGAACGGCCGCCGATCGTCTTCATGCACGGCAATGGCGACTCCGCGGCGCTGTGGCAGACGACGCTGTGGCGCTTCGAATCGAACGGCTGGCCGCGTGAACGGCTCTTCGCGGTCGACCAGCCCTTTCCGCTGGCGCGCGACGACGATGCGGTGACCCAGCCGGCGCGCAGTTCGACTGCGGAGTCGATGGCTTTCCTGAAAGCGGAGGTCGAGCGAGTGCTGAAGACCACAGACGCCAGCAAGGTCGTCCTGATCGGCAACTCGCGCGGCGGCAACACGATCCGCAACTACGTGCAGAACGGCGGCGGCGACCGCGTCGTGAGCCACGTGGTGCTGGGCGGCAACCCGGCGCATGGCATCTGGGCGGTCAAGGGGTTTCGCGAGGGCAACGAGTTTTCCGGGCTGAGCCCCTTCATGCAGCGGCTCAACGCGCCGAAGAATCCGGCTGGCGACGAAGTCACGCCCGGCGTGAAATGGCTGAACGTCCGCTCCGACAACAACGACAAGTACGCACAGCCCGACGGCGTGTGGATCGGCGCCAAGGGCATGCCGACCCACATCGGCTTCGACGGGCCGGCGTTGAAGGGCGCGACCAATGTGGCGCTGCCGCGCGTCGACCATCGCGAGACTTCGTTCTCGTCGGCCGCCTTCGATGCGGGCTGGCGCTTCCTGACCGGCGAGGCCCCGCGCACGCTGCAGCCGGTGGCGGAATCGACGATCACGCTGTCGGGCAAGGTCACGGGCCTCGGGCTCGATCCGCTCAATCCGGCGAGCGGCGCCTTCGTCAACAACCTGCCGCTCGAGAGCGCCCGGCTCGCAGTCTTCGCAGTCGATGCCGCGACCGGCGCACGCCGCGGCGCAGCCGCGTGGGAACAGACCATTGCGCAGGACGGCCGCTGGGGACCCTTCAACGCGCAACCGGCCACACCTTACGAGTTCGTCCTGAGTGCGCCGGGCTATGCCACCACGCACATCTACCGCAGCCCCTTCCCACGTTCGAGCGCCGTGGTGCAGCTGCGGCCCGAACGCATCGCCGAAGCCGATCGCGACGCCAAGGCGCTGGTCATCTTCACGCGGCCGCGCGGCTACTTCGATGCCCGGCGCGACACCATGCGCTTCGACGGCCAGGCCGCCCTGCCCGGCGTGCCGCCGCAGGGCGCGGGCGTGTCGAGCTCGAAGCTCAAGCTTTCAAGTGATGCGCCGCGCAGCGTCGTGGCCGAGTTCAATGGCGAACGCGTGGCCGGCCCGAGCTGGCCTGCGGCGCAGGGCGATGTCAGCGTGCTGGAGCTGACCTACTAAGAAGCACTACCCGCACCCATGCTTCATGCGCCGGGGTCGGGCCTGCCCGATGAACAACTACTAAGAAGCACTACCCGCGCCCCATGCTTCATGCCCCGGGGTCGGGCCCGCCCGATGAACAACTACTGAGCCAGGCCCGGCCCCGCGCTAGCCGTGCAGCCGCGAGCTGTGCGGCAGGTGCGCCATCAGGAACTCCATCTGGTCGGCCAGGATGCGGCGGTTGCGCAGGATGAAGTCTTCCCACAGGCTGGGCACGTAGGGCGCGTAGAGCAGCGGCATGTTGGCCTGCTCGGGCGTGCGGCTGCTCTTGCGGTGGTTGCAGGGCTTGCAGGCCGTGACCACGTTCATCCAGGTGTCGATGCCGTTCTGCGCGAACGGAATGATGTGCTCGCGCGTGAGTTCTTCCTCGTGGAAGTGGCCGCCGCAGTAGGCGCAGACGTTGCGGTCGCGCGCGAACAGCTTGCTGTTGGTGAGGCCAGGGCGCTGCGTGAAGGGGTTGATGCGCGGCACGCCCTTGGTGCCGATGATGCTGTTGACCGCGATCTGCGACTGCTCGCCCGTGACCGCGTTGTGGCCCCCGCGAAACAACGCGACCTGCGCGCCGACTTCCCAGCGCACCTCGTCCGCCGCGTAGTGGATCACCGCCTGCTCGAGCGAAATCCACGATTGGGGCAGCCCTTGGGCCGACAGCTTCAAGACCTTCACCACACGCCTCCTCAGCAAAGAAGAACCACGGAAAGACCAGGCCATCACGCTCACCCAGAGGCTTGCGGACGACGCACTACGTCACAATATACCGGCTTTGTGACAAAAAGCCCCGAATGGGCCCATTCGGCGGGCGCAAAGCGCTATCAAAAAGATATCAACCCATGCAGGTTTTCCGGGGTTTCAGGCATCCGGGCGTGGCTCCGGCCTGCGCCCTGACCATTGGCAATTTCGACGGCGTGCACCGTGGCCACCAGGCCATGCTGGGGCTGCTCAACACCGAGGCGCGCCTGCGCGGGCTGCCCAGCTGCGTGCTGACCTTCGAGCCGCATCCGCGCGACTACTTCGCCGCCGTCGCCAAGCGGCCCGAACTGGCGCCGGCGCGCATCGGCACGCTGCGCGACAAGCTCAGCGAGCTGGCGGCCAGCGGCGTGGCACAGACCATCGTGCTGCCTTTCGACGCCCGCCTCGCCTCGCAGACGCCTGAAGAATTCATCCAGCACGTGCTGATCGAGGGTCTGGGCGTGCGCTACGTGCTGGTGGGCGACGACTTTCGCTTCGGCGCCAAGCGCGCCGGCGACTACGCGATGCTCGACCAGGCAGGCGACCGGCACGGCTTCGACGTCGCGCGCATGATGAGCTACGAGGTGCACGGCCTGCGCGTCTCGAGCTCCGCCGTGCGCGAGGCGCTGGCCGAGGGACGCATGAACGACGTGCAGGCCCTGCTCGGCCGGCCCTACGCGATCTCCGGCCACGTGGTGCACGGCCGCAAGCTCGGCCGCGCGCTGGGCGCCTCGGCGCCGGGCCGCGACGATGGTTTCCGCACCCTCAACCTGCGCTTCAAGCACTGGAAGCCGGCCGCCAGCGGCATCTTCGCGGTGCTGGTGCACGGCCTCGGCGATGCACCGCTGCATGGCGTCGCCAACCTCGGCGTGCGCCCCTCGCTCGACGCCAACGATGTCAACGCCGGCCGGGTGCTTCTGGAAACCCATTGCCTCGATTGGCCGGCCCACCTCGGCGCCGAAGGGGCCTACGGTAAAATCGTGCGCGTGGAACTGCTGCACAAACTGCACGACGAATTGCGCTACACCAGCCTCGAGGCCCTCACCGCGGGCATCGCGAAGGATGGCCGCGACGCACGTGCGTTCTTTGCATCCACCCACGCCGAAACCCATCGCCAGACCACGCGCGACCGAATTTAGAGCGGAACCTTCGCTTCCGCAGCGCCCGGCCGCCACTGACATGCAAGCGCCGCACGCCCCATCGATTCCCCGAGCGCTGCAGGGCAGCGCAGATTTCTGGAACCCCCATGGCTGACAACAAGACCGACGGCGGCACCGACTACCGCGCCACGCTGAACCTGCCCGACACCCCCTTCCCGATGCGCGGCGACCTGCCCAAGCGCGAACCGGGCTGGGTGAAAGAGTGGAACGACGAGGGCCGCTACCACCGCCTGCGCGACGCGCGCCACGGCGCGCCCAAGTTCATCCTGCACGACGGCCCGCCCTATGCCAACGGCCAGATCCACATGGGCCACGCGGTCAACAAGATCCTGAAGGACATGATCACCAAGGCGCGCCAGCTCGAGGGCTACGACGCGCTCTACGTGCCGGGCTGGGACTGCCACGGCCTGCCGATCGAGAACGCGATCGAAAAGAAATACGGCCGCAACCTGAGCCGCGACGAGATGCAGGCCAAGAGCCGCGCCTACGCGACCGAGCAGATCGCACAGCAGATGGGCGACTTCCAGCGCCTGGGCGTGCTGGGCGAATGGGACCATCCCTACAAGACCATGGACTTCGCCAACGAGGCCGGCGAGCTGCGCGCCTTCAAGCGCGTGATCGAGCGCGGCTTCGTCTACCGCGGGCTCAAGCCGGTCTATTGGTGCTTCGACTGCGGCTCCTCGCTGGCCGAGTTCGAGATCGAGTACGCCGACAAGAAGAGCCAGACGCTCGACGTCGCCTTCAAGGCGCACGATCCCGCCAAGCTCGCGGCCGCCTTCGGCCTGCCGGCGCTCGCCAAGGACGCCTTTGTGGTGATCTGGACCACCACCGCCTGGACCATCCCCGCCAACCAGGCCCTCAACCTGAACCCCGAGCTCGACTACGCGCTGGTCGATACCGAGCGCGGGCTGCTGGTGCTGGCCGCCTCGCTGGTCGAGATGTGCATGAACCGCTACGCGCTCGACGGCAAGGTGCTGGCCACCGTCAAGGGCGAGAAGCTCGGCGGCCTCGAGTTCGAGCATCCGCTCTACGACGTCGATGCCGGCTTCCGCCGCCTGTCGCCGGTCTACCTGGCCGACTACGCGACGGCCGACGACGGCACCGGCATCGTCCACTCCTCGCCGGCCTACGGCGTGGACGACTTCAACTCCTGCATCGCGCACGGCGTCGCCTACGACGACATCCTGAATCCGGTGCAGGGCAACGGCAGCTACGCGCCCGACTTCCCGCTCTTCGGCGGCCAGAACATCTGGAAGGCCGTGCCGCACATCATCCAGACGCTGCGCGATGCCAACCGCCTGCTCACGACCGAGACCATCACCCACAGCTACCCGCACTGCTGGCGCCACAAGACGCCGGTGATCTACCGCGCCGCGGCGCAGTGGTTCATCCGCATGGACGAGGGCGAAGGCGTGTTCACCAAGGACGAGGCGCCGAAGACTCTGCGCCAGACCGCGCTGGAAGCGATCGAGGAGACCAGCTTCTATCCTGAGAACGGCAAGGCCCGCCTGCACGACATGATCGCCAACCGGCCCGACTGGTGCATCAGCCGCCAGCGCAGCTGGGGCGTGCCGATCCCCTTCTTCCTGCACAAGGATTCGGGCGAGCTGCATCCGCGCACGATGGAGATCCTCGACCAGGCGGCCGACATCGTCGAAGAAGGCGGCATCGAGGCCTGGAGCCGCGTGACGACCGAAGGGATCCTCGGCGCGGCCGACGCGCCCCACTACACCAAGAGCACCGACATCCTCGAGGTCTGGTTCGACTCGGGCTCGACCTTCTTCCACGTGCTGCGCGGCACGCACCCGAACGTCCATCACGAGACCGGCCCCGAGGCCGACCTCTACCTCGAAGGCCACGACCAGCATCGCGGCTGGTTCCACTCGTCGTTGCTGATCGCCTGTGCGCTCGAAGGCCGCGCGCCCTACAAGGGTCTGCTGACGCACGGCTTCACCATCGACAGCCAGGGCCGCAAGATGAGCAAGTCGCTCGGCAACGGCCTCGATCCGCAGGAAGTCAACAAGAAGCTCGGCGCCGAGATCATCCGCCTGTGGGTCGCGGCCAGCGACTATTCGGGCGACATCGCGGGCGACGACAAGATCCTCGCGCGCGTGGTCGACGCCTACCGGCGCATCCGCAACACGCTGCGCTTCCTGCTCGCCAACACCAGCGACTTCGACATCGCGAAGGACGCGGTGCCGCGGGGCGAGCTGCTCGAGATCGACCGCTATGCCTTGAGCCGCGCCGCGCAGTTCCAGGCCGAGGTGCTCGCGCACTACAAGGTCTACGAGTTCCATCCGGTGGTGGCCAAGCTGCAGGTGTACTGCTCGGAAGACCTGGGCGCCTTCTATCTCGACATCCTGAAGGATCGCCTCTACACCACCGCGCCCGGCTCGCACGCGCGCCGCAGCGCGCAGACGGCGCTGTGGCACATCACGCAGGCGATGCTGCGCTGGATGGCGCCCTTCCTGAGCTTCACTGCCGAGGAGGCGTGGAAGTTCTGCGGCAACGGCGAGTCGATCTTCACCCAGGTCTTCAGCGATCTGGGCGCGCCCGACGAGGCGCTGCTCGCCAAGTGGAGCCGCATCCGCGAGATCCGCGACGGCGTCAACAAGGAGATCGAAAGCGTGCGCGCGGCCGGCCAGGTCGGCTCCTCGCTGCAGGCCAGCGTGAAGCTGGTCGCGCCGGCCGAGGACTATGCGCTGCTGGCCTCGCTCGGCGACGACCTCAAGTTCGTCTTCATCACTTCCGCCGTCGAGCTCGCAGCCGGCGACAGCCTGTCGGCGCAGGTGACGGCGAGTTCGGCCACCAAATGCGAACGCTGCTGGCACTGGCGCGAGGACGTCGGCCACGACCCGGCGCATCCGGCCATCTGCGGCCGCTGCACCAGCAACCTCTACGGCGCCGGTGAAGCCAGGAGCATCGCCTGATGACCACCCGCTCCCTTGCCGCACCGCGCACCGGCATCTGGCCCTGGCTCGGCCTGGCGCTGGTGATCCTGATCCTCGACCAGTTCACCAAGACGCTGATCCTCGGCTACTACAAGCTCGGTGACGCCACCTACATCACGAGCTTCTTCAACATCGTGCGCGCCCACAACACCGGCGCCGCCTTCTCCTTCCTCGCGGATGCGGCAGGCTGGCAGCGCTGGTTCTTCACCGCCGTGGGCGTGGCCGCCGCCGTCTTCATCGTCTGGATGCTCAAGTCGCATGCCGGGCAGAAGCTCTTCTCCTTCGCCATGGCCGCGATCCTCGGCGGCGCGATCGGCAACGTGATCGATCGGCTGATGCACGGCTACGTGGTCGACTTCCTCGACTTCCACCTCGCCGGCCGGCACTTCCCGGCCTTCAACGTGGCGGACAGCGCGATCACGATCGGGGCGATCTGTTTGATCCTCGACGAATTGCGGCGGGTGCGGCGCGGGAAATAAGCCCCCCCGGCTTTTCACTTCGCTTCGCTGCGTGTAATTCGCCACCCCCCGAGGGGGAGGCGCGGCCCGCCTTGGGGCGGCCCGGCGGCGGCGGCCGCCTAGGGTTTGTTCGCAGGGGCTTGTTGTCATGACGGGGTCACACTGCGGCGCTGCAATGTAATCGATTACATAGCAGCGCCATTCATGAGCATCCAGTCCGTCGCCGAGAAAGCCGGGGTCTCCGTGGCCACGGTCTCGCGCGTCTTCAACTTCCCGGATAAGGTGACGCCGGCCACGCGCGAGCATGTCGAACGTGTCGCCGGCGAGCTCGGCTACCTGCCCAATTCGAGCGCCCGAACGCTGCGCACCCAGCGCAGCCGCGTGCTCGGCGTGGTGCTGCCCACGCTGCTGAACCCGGTGTTCGCCGAATGCCTGCAGGGCATCGCCCGGGCCGCCGCCGCGGGCGGCTACGCGATCATTCCTGTCACTACCGGCTACCAGCTCGACGAGGAACAGCGCGCGGTCAATCTGCTCATGGCCGGCAATGTCGACGGCCTGATCCTGGTGGTCTCCAATCCGGCCACTTCGGCGGCGCTCGAGCGGCTGCGCGGCGCCGGCCTTCCCTATGTGCTGGTTTACAACCGCCACGCCGAGCACCCTTGCGTCTCGGTGGACAACGAGGGCGCGGTGGCGGGCGCGGTCGCGCGCCTGGTCGAGCTCGGGCACCGCCGCATCGCGATGGTCAGCGGCACGCTGGCCGCATCGGACCGCGCCCAGCAACGCTGGCGCGGCTTCCTCCAGGGCATGGCGGCGGCAGGGCTCGAGCCGCCCGCGCTGGTCGAAGTGCCCTTCATCGAAACCGCGGTCGACGAACTGACGCGCTTTCTCGAAACCGCGCCGCGACCGACCGCTCTCGTCTGCTCCAACGACCTGCTGGCCATCCGCAGCATCCGCGCCGCCCACCTCAGCGGGCTGCAGGTGCCGCGCGACCTGAGCGTGATCGGCTTCGACGGCATCGCGCTCGGCGAGGACCTGACGCCGGCGCTCAGCACCGTGACCCAGCCGAACGGCGACATCGGCCGCCACAGCGTCGAGCTGCTCGTGCAGGCGCTGGCCGGAGGCACCGTCCCGAACGCCGATGCAAGCCTCGTGCTGCCTCATGCATTTCGCGCCGGCGAATCCTGCGCACCAGTCTCCTGAACCGCCCTCCCTCCTCAACCAAGGAACTCCCATGTCACTGCCCCTCCATCGCATCGCCCGCGCCGCCCTGCTGGCCTTCGGGCTCGCCGCCGGCTCGGCCATGGCGCAGACCGCCATTTGCTACAACTGCCCGACCGAATGGGCCGACTGGGGCACGCAGCTACGCGCCATCAAGGCCAAGACCGGCATCACGGTACCGCCGGACAACAAGAATTCCGGCCAGTCGCTGGCCCAGCTCGTGGCCGAGAAGGCCAGCCCGGTCGCCGACGTCACCTACCTCGGCGTCACTTTTGCGATCCAGGCGCAGAAGGATGGCGTGGTCCAGGCCTACAAGCCCGCCGCCTGGAAAGACATTCCCGACGGCCTCAAGGACCCTGAGGGTCATTGGTTCACCATCCATTCGGGCACGCTCGGCTTCATGGTCAACGTCGACGCGCTGCGCGGCAAGCCGGTGCCCAAGTCCTGGGCCGACCTGCTCAAGCCCGAGTACAAGGGCCTGATCGGCTATCTCGATCCGGCCTCGGCCTTCGTCGGCTACGTGGGCGCCGTGGCGGTCAACGAGGCGCGCGGCGGCACGCTCGACAACTTCACGCCGGCCATGGACTACTTCAAGGCGCTGCAGAAGAACGAGCCCATCGTGCCCAAGCAGACTTCCTATGCGCGCGTGCTGTCGGGCGAGATCGCGATCCTGCTCGACTACGACTTCAACGCCTATCGCGCCAAGTACAAGGACAAGGCCAACGTTGCCTTCGTCATCCCGAGCGAAGGCACGGTGGTGGTGCCCTACGTGATGAGCCTGGTCGCCAACGCGCCGCATCCCGCCGAAGGCAAGAAGGTGCTGGACTTCGTGCTCTCCGACGAGGGCCAGGCCCTCTGGGCCAAGGCCTACCTGCGGCCGGTGCGCGCCGGCGCGATGCCCAAGGAGGTCGAGGCGCAGTTCCTGCCGGCGGCCGAGTACGCGCGCGCCAAAGCGGTCGACTATGGCCGCATGGCGCAGGCCCAGCGCGCCTTCTCCGATCGCTACCTGAAGGAAGTCCGCTGAACAACCGCCAGCGTTGGCTGCTGCCGGCCTGCCTGGCGCCGGCGGCCGTGTTCTTTCTCGCCTTCTGGCTGCTGCCGGTGGCGCGCCTGCTTGCGTTGCCGGCGGCCAAGGGCTGGGAGACCTACTTCGCCGTGCTCACCGACAGCCGCTACCTGACGAGCATGCTCAACACGGTCGCGCTGTCGCTGGCGGTGACGGCGGCGACGCTGGTGCTGGGCAGCGCGGTCGGCATCTACCTGGCGCGCCGCGCCTTTCCGGGCCGGCGCCTGCTGCTGTCGCTGCTGACGCTGCCCCTGTCCTTTCCGGGCGTGATCATCGGCTTCTTCGTGATCCTGCTCGGCGGCCGGCAAGGGCTGGTCGCAGACCTGGGCGCGGCCTTCGGCCTCGAGCGCATCACCTTCGCCTACGGCCTGCTGGGGCTCTTCCTCGCCTATCTCTACTTCTCGCTGCCGCGCGCCATCGCCACCTATGCGGCAGCGGCCGAAGCGATGAACCTGCAACTGGAGGAAGCCGCGCGCTCGCTCGGCGCCTCGCGGCTGCGGGTGGTGCGCGACGTCTGGCTGCCGGAGCTCGCGCCGACCACGCTGGCCTGTGGTGCGATCCTGTTCGCGACCTCGATGGGCGCCTTCGGCACCGCGTTTACGCTGGCGAGCAAGTTCGAGGTGATCCCGATCACGATCTACAACGAGTTCACCAACTACGCCAACTTCGCGCTCGCGGCCTCGCTGTCGATCGCGCTGGGCCTGGTGACCTGGGCCGTGCTCTTCGCGGCCCGGCATTTCGGCGCCGACCCCACACGCTAGGCACGCGATGCGCACCACCACGACACCCGCACCGTTCCTGCTGACCGTCACCGTGCTCGTGAGCCTGTTCATGATCGCGCCGATGCTGCTGTCGATCATGGCCGGCCTGGTCAACAACTACAGCGCCGGCCTCAAGAGCGGGCTGACATTGCGCTGGCTCGGTGAAGTCTGGGAGGTCTACGGCAGCACCGTCGGCTGGTCGATCGCGCTGGCCCTGGGCTGCGTGATCTGCACGCTGCTTTTGGGCGTGCCTTGCGCCTATGCGCTGGCGCGCAGCCGCACGCGCGCCGCACGCGCCTTCGAGGAACTGATCACGCTGCCGGTGGCGGTGCCTGGCCTCGCCACGGCGCTGGCGCTGATCCTGGCCTACGGCCAGCTCACCGCGTTCCGCCAGAGCTTCGCCTTCATCCTGGTCGGCCACATCGTGTTCACGCTGCCCTTCATGGTGCGCACCGTGTCTTCGGCCTTCCAGCGCGAAGAGCTGCGCGCGCTCGAAGAAGCCGCGCGCTCCCTGGGCGCCAACTTCAGGCAGCGCTTTCTCGGCGTGCTGGTGCCCGCGGTGTTTCCGGCCATCGTGGCCGGCAGCCTGATGGTGTTCACGCTGTCGGTCGGCGAATTCAACCTCACCTGGATGCTGCACACGCCGCTGACCCGCACCCTGCCCGTGGGCCTGGCCGACAGCTACGCATCGATGCGGCTGGAAATCGGCTCGGCCTACACGCTGGTCTTCTTCATCGTCATCCTGCCCGTCCTGTGGGGCCTGCAGTACCTGGCCCATCAAGTGCAAAAACGCTATGGAACTTGAACGCATCCCGGTCGATATTTCCAACTGCGCGAAGACCTATGCCGACGGCACGCGCGGGCTGCTGCCGACCACGCTGCATGTCGAGCCTGGCGAGGTGCTGGCGCTGCTCGGCCCCTCAGGCTGCGGCAAGACCACGCTGCTGCGCCTGATCGCCGGCCTCGAGTCGCCCGACGAAGGCAGCCGCATCGTCTTCGGCGACCAGGACGTCACGGCGCGGCCGGTGGAGCAGCGCGGCGTCGGCATGGTGTTCCAGAGCTACGCGCTCTTTCCCCAGATGACGGTGGAAGCCAACATCGGCTATGGCCTGCGCATCCGCGGCGTGGCACCCGCCGAAGAGCGGCGCCTCGTGGGCGAACTGGTCGACCTCACCCGGCTCGGCGGCCTGGGAAAGAAGCGGCCCGCCGAACTCTCCGGTGGCCAGCGCCAACGCGTAGCGCTGGCGCGCGCGGTGGCCGTGCGCCCCCGCGTGCTGCTGCTCGACGAGCCGCTGGCCGCCCTCGATGCCAAGCTCAAGGAATCGCTGCGCGACGAGCTGGCCGAGCTGCTGCGCAGGCTGCACATCACTGCGATCCACGTCACGCACGACCAGCAGGAAGCGATGGCGATCGCCGACCGGCTGGCGGTGATGAGCGCCGGCCGCATCGTGCAGATCGGGCGCGGTGAAGACCTCTACCGCGCGCCGGCGCATCCGTTCGTGGCCGAGTTCCTCGGCCGCGTGAACCGGCTGCAGCGCGCGCCCGATGCGGTCGCCGAGGGCGTGCTGCGCCTGGGCGGCGCGGCCTTCACTTGCCCGCCGGCGTGGAAGGCGCACACGACGCTGCTCATCCGACCCGAAGACCTGGAGGTCAGTGCGCCTCAGGCCGGCTGGGGCGCAGCGACCGTCGAGCAGCGCACCTTTCTCGGCGACCGCGTGCAACTCAAGCTGCGCGCGGAGGGAGAGCCGCTGCTCGTCGCCGATGTCGGCCGCGACATCGCTTTCCGCCCGGGCGACAGCGTCGGTGTCCGCATCGACCCCGATCGCCTCATGACCTCCCAGGAGCTCGCATGACCACCTTTCTCGTTCAACTGAGCGACCTGCACATCCGCGAACCGGGCCGCCTCGCCTACGGCCGGCTCGACACGGCACCCTATCTGCAGCGCGCGGTGCAATCCGTCCTGCATCTCAAGCAACAGCCCGACGCGGTGGTGATCACCGGCGACCTGAGCGACTTCGGCCGCGCGGCCGAATATGCGCATCTCGAAGAACTGCTGGCGCCGCTTCCGATGCCGGTCTACCTGATGCCCGGCAACCACGACGACCGCGACCAGCTGCGCCGCAGCTTTCCCGCGCATGGCTACCTGGGCAGCGAAGGCTTCGTCCAGTACACCGTGAAGGTCAGCGACCTGCGCCTGCTCGCGCTCGACACCTGCGTGCCCGGCCAGAGCCACGGCACCCTGTGCGAGCAGCGGCTGGCCTGGCTCGAGACGCAGCTCGATCGCTACCGCGACGAACCCGTGGTGGTCGCGATGCACCATCCGCCCTTCCAGACGCTGATCGGCCACATGGACGAAATCGGCTTGCTGGAGGGCAGCGAGGCGCTCGAAGCGCTGATCGCGCGGCACCCCAACGTCGAGCGCGTGATCTGCGGCCATCTGCATCGCGCCATCGACGTGCGCTTCGGCGGCAGCATCGCCTCCACCGCGCCGTCTCCGGCACACCAGGTCGCGCTCGACCTGGCGCCGGACGCGCCTTCGGCCTGGATGCTGGAGCCGCCCGGCTTTCGTATCCATGCCTGGGCTGGCGAGCGGCTGGTGACCCACCTCGTGCCGAGCGGCAGCTTCGAGGGCCCCTACCCCTTCCACGACAACGGGGCGCTGATCGACTGAAGCGGCTCGGGTGCGCGGCGTATAGTCCTCCGCTTCCATGAAGCATCTGTTGAATCTGCTGGCAGCCGTTGCGCTGCTGGTATGGGGTACCCATCTCGTTCGCACCGGCGTGCTGCGCGTCTTCGGCGCCAATTTGCGCAAGATCCTGGTGCACAGCATGCGCAACCGCTTCACCGCGGCCCTCTCGGGCATCGGCGTGACGGCGCTGGTGCAGTCGAGCACCGCCACCTCGCTGATGACTTCGTCCTTCGTCGGCCAGGGCCTGGTCGCGCTGCCGGCCGCACTGGCGGTGATGCGCGGCGCCGATGTGGGCACGGCGCTGATGTCGGTGCTGTTCTCAGCCGACCTGTCGTGGCTGTCGCCGCTCTTCATCTTCGTCGGCGTGGTGCTCTTCATCACGCGGGCCTCGACTGCCGCAGGGCGCATGGGGCGCGTGCTGATCGGCCTCGGCCTCATGCTGCTGGCGCTGCAGCTGGTGGTGGAGGCCACGGGGCCGCTGTTCTCATCGCCACCGGTGCTGGCTCTGCTGGCCTCGCTCAGCAGCGACGTGCTGCTCGAGATCACCATCGGCGCCGCGCTCGCGATCGCGGCCTATTCCAGCCTGGCGGTTGTGCTGCTGGTCGCGGCGATGGCCAGCTCGAACGTGGTGCCGCTCGACGTCGCGCTGGGCCTGGTGCTCGGCGCCAACCTCGGCAGCGGCCTGCTCGCGGTGCTGACCACCGCGAAGTCGGCGGTCGTGGTGCGGCAGGTCACGGTCGGCAACCTGGTCTTCAAGCTGCTCGGCGTGGCGATCGCGACGCCCTTCGTCGGCCTGTACCTGCGCGAGGTCAGGCCCTACATCAGCGATGCGACGCAGCTGGTGGTGCTTTTCCATCTGGCTTTCAACGTGGTCGTCAGCATCGGTTTCATCGGGCTTACGGACGGGGTCGCGAAGCTGGTGACGCGCCTCTTGCCCGTGGCGGCGGAACCCGCGGCCATGCAGCGGCCGCGGCACCTCGACCCCTCGGCGCTGTCCACGCCATCCCTCGCGATCTCCAATGCAGCGCGCGAGGCGCTGCACCAGGCCGACATCGTCGAGAGCATGCTGATCGGCATGCTCAAGGTGATCCGCGACAACGACCTGCGCCTGGCCGCCGAGCTGCGCAAGCTCGACGACACCGTCGACGAGCTGTACTCGGCCATCAAGTACTACCTGACCAAGATCTCGCGGGAGGCGCTGGGCGAGGAGGAGAGCCGGCGCTGGACCGACATCATCAGCTTCACCATCAACATGGAGCAGATCGGCGACATCATCGAGCGCGTGGTGATCGACATCGAGGACAAGAAGATCAAGAAGCAGCGCAACTTCTCGGACGCCGGCATGCGCGAGATCGTGGAGCTGCACGAGCGGCTGGTCGCGAACCTGCGGCTCAGCATGAGCGTGTTCCTGAACGGCAGCGTGCGCGACGCCCAGAAGCTGCTCGAAGAGAAGGCGCGCTTCCGCGACCTGGAGCGCGCCTACGCCACCACGCACCTGGGGCGACTTTCGGACCAGACCGCTTCGAGCATCGAGACCAGCTCGCTGCACATCGACCTGATCAGCGACTTGAAGCGCATCAACTCCCACATCTGCTCGATCGCCTACCCGATCCTCGATTCGGCCGGCGCGCTGGCGCCGAGCCGATTGCGCGAGTCGCGCCTCAGCGCACTGGAATAACTGGCCCCCACGCTCCGTCACTGCGTGTACTCGCTGCCCCCGAGGGGGAAGCAGCAGGTCGCCCGTCTGCGCGAAGCGCGGACTTCGCCGCGCTGGCGGCCCGGCGTCGGCCTGGACTCTACAAGGTCAGGATCGTGCACCCGGTGGTCTTGCGCGCCTCGAGATCGCGATGCGCCTGCCGCACATCGGCCAACGCATAGCGCTGGTCGATCGGGATCTTCACCGCACCGCTCGTCACAGCCGCGAACAGGTCGTCGGCCATCGCCTGCGTGCTCTCGCGCGTCGCGATGTGGGTGAACAGCGTCGGCCGCGTCAGGTAGAGCGAGCCCTTGGACGCCAGCGTGCCGAGGTTGACCGGCGGCACCGGCCCCGAGCCGTTGCCGAAGATGGCGAGCAGGCCGAAGGGGCGCAGGCAGTTCAGCGAACCCTCGAAGGTGTCCTTGCCGACCGAGTCGTAGACCACCTTCACGCCCTTGCCGCCCGTGATCTCCCTGACGCGCTCGGCGAAGTTCTCGGTGCTGTAGTTGATCGTGTGCGCGGCGCCATTCGCGAGCGCCAGCTTGCACTTGGCATCGGTGCCGGCGGTGCCGATGAGCTGCAGGCCCAGCGCCCGGGCCCATTGGCAGGCGATCAGGCCCACGCCGCCCGCGGCCGCATGGAACACGATGAAGTCGCCCGGCTGCAACCCCTCGACCGGCAGCGTCTTCTTGAGCAGGTACTGCGCCGTCAGCCCCTTGAGCATCATCGCGGCGCCGGTCTCGAAGGAGATCGCATCCGGCAGCTTGCACACGCACTTGGCCGGCATCACGCGCAGCTCGCTGTAGGCACCCGGCGGCTGGCTCGCATAGGCGGCGCGGTCGCCGGGCTTCAGGTGCGTGACGCCTTCACCCACCGCCTCGACCACGCCTGCAGCTTCCATGCCGAGCTGCAGCGGCATCGCGAAGGGGTAGAGGCCGCTGCGCTGGTAGGTGTCGATGAAGTTGAGGCCCACCGCGTGGTGGCGGATGCGGATCTCTCCCGGGCCGGGCTCGCCGACCTCGACATCGACGATCTTCAGTTCCTCGGGACCGCCGGGGCGGTCGATGCGGACGGCTTTGCTCATGTGTTTCCTGAATGGCTGTGGCGAAAGTGACATATGTTAGACAGCTTGGGGCTGGTTCACATCCACGTCACACGGCCTCGTGACCATCGGCGTCGATGTCGCCTCGATTCCACCTGCTGATCGCCGCGCAAGCGGTTTCGGCGCTGGCGGACAACGCCGTGCTGATCGTGACGATCGCACTGCTGGAAGCACGCGGCCTGCCCGGCTGGTGGTCGCCGCTGCTCAAGTTCGCCTTCACCCTGTCATATGTCTTTCTCGCGCCGCTGATCGGGCCGCTGGCCGATGCGATGCCGAAGGCCCGGCTCATGAGCCTGATGAACGCGGTCAAGATGATCGGCGTCGCGATGCTGTTCGCCGGCCTGCATCCTTTCGCGGCCTTCGCGGTGATCGGCTTCGGCGCGGCCGCGTACGCACCGGCCAAGTACGGCCTCGTCACCGAGATCGTCGGCCCGCGCCAGCTGGTGGCGGCCAATCGATGGATCGAGGTCTCCGTCATCTGCGCCGCGTTGCTGGGAACGATGTGCGGCGGGCTGCTGGTGGCCGACCTGGTTCGTTCGTCGGGCGCCAGCCTGGCGCTGCAGGCCTGGCTGGCGGCCAGCGTGCCGGGGGCTTCAGCGACGACGCTGACGCTCTCGATCGTTGCGATCTTCCTCGTCTACGTGCTGTCCGGATTGCTGAACCTGGGCGTGCCGGACAGCGGCGCGCGCTACCCGGCCAGCCGCATCCACGCCGTCGAGCTGGTGCGCGACTTCGAGCGCGGCAACCGCATGCTGTGGCGCGATCGCGACGGCGGCCTGTCGCTTGCGGTCACCACCATCTTCTGGGGTGCCGGCGCGACGCTGCAGTTCGTGGTGCTGCGCTGGGCCGCGGACGTCATGCAACTGAGCCTCGAGCACGCCGCCTATCTTCAGGCCGCGGTGGCGATCGGCGTGATCGCGGGAGCCGCATTGGCTGGCAGGTACGTCAGCCTCGATCAAGCCAAACGCGTGCTGCCGGCCGGCGTGGTGCTCGGCCTCCTGATGCCTGCGGTTGCCTCGGCCTCCTCGCTGGCGGTCGCGGTGCCGCTGCTGGTGCTCGCCGGCGCGGTGGGCGGCGTGCTGGTCGTGCCGCTGAATGCGCTGCTGCAGCACCGCGGCCATGTACTGCTGAGCGCCGGCCGCTCGATCGCGGTGCAAGGCTTCAACGAGAACCTCAGCATCCTGCTGATGCTGGCGGGCTACGCCGCGCTGCTCGCGATCGATGTTCCGATCGTGCCGCTCATGTGGGGCTTCGGCCTGATGATCGCCGCGGCGATCGCGCTGTTGATGCGGCTGGAGAGCAGCAGGCCGCGGCCGATCGCGGTGCCCGAAACCTGAGGGCCTGTTGACAGGCCCTAGATGGCGCCCGCCACGGCGCGGCTCACCGCATCGAGCTCGCGCGCCGCGCCGGCGCCTGCCAGGGTCGCGGCGAAGACCGACTCGACCTGCGTGACGATCCGCTCCCAGCCGAGCTCGTTCGCCGTTTCACGGGCTTTCTGCGCCATGCGCAGCGCATGCTCACGTTCGGTGGCAAGCCGCACCGCCTGGCCGATGAATCCGGCTTCGTCGCCGAGCCGGGCCAGCAAGCCGTTCTCGCCGCTTCGAATCAGCTGTCCCGCCGCGGCGTAGTCGTAGGCCAGCACCGGCAGCCCGCTGGCCATGGCCTCGAGCGTGACGTTGCCGAAGGTCTCGGTCATGCTCGGAAAGAGGAAGGCGTCGGCCGACGCATAGTGCGCGGCCAGTTCCTCGCCGTAGCGCGTCCCCGTGAAGATCGCGTCGGGAATCGCCGACACCAGCGCTTGCCGGGCCGGCCCGTCGCCGACGACCACCAGCCGTGCCGTGGGCTGCGCCTGCCGCATCGCGAAGAAGGCGGAGGCCAGCGCGCCGAGATTCTTCTCCGGCGCCAGGCGGCCCACGCAGAGGACAACGACGGTGCCGGGCTCGACGCCCCAGGCGCGACGCAGTTCCTCGCTGCGTCGCGCCGGATCGAAGAGCGCCGTGTCGACACCGCGCGACACCAGCACCAGCCGCTGGAAGCCCTTGGTCGCCAGTTCCACGCGCAAGCGCTCGCTCGGCACCATGGTGAAGGCGGTGCGGTTATGGAACTTGCGCAGGTAGCCCATGATGGGCCGCTGCAGCCAGCCGATGCCGTAGTGGCGGCTGTAGGCATGGAAGTTGGTCCGGAAATCGGAGCACACCGGCAGCTTCAATACGGCGGCGGCCTGCAGCGCCGACCAGCCCAGCGGTCCCTCGGTGGCGATGTAGACTAGGTCCGGCCGCCGCCGGCTCCACAACGAAACCAGTGCCTTCTTCGAAGGCACGCCCATCTTCATCTCCGGATAGCGCGGAATGGGGAAGCCGCGCATCAGCACCTCGTGGAAGCGATCGGCGCGCGAAGCCATGTCCTCCACGGTCTGGCGCGGCCGCACCAGCTGGATGTCGTGGTGATGCGCATGCAGTCCCTCGACGATGCGCTGCAGGGTCAGCGCCACGCCGTTCACTTCCGGCGGATAGGTCTCGGTGACGAGCGCGATGCGCAGCGAGCGTTGCGCAGCCGGCATGTCGTCGACCACGATGGGTGAGAGCGAAGAGGCCATGCGCGGCATGCTGCCCAGCGATTGCAACATCGGCATGACAGCGGCGTCAACGAAATTTCACGCACGCTGGTCACCATTCCGTCACGCGTCGCGCTTCTCCGCCACCGGCGCTTCACAGGAGAAAACTTGAAAGACTTCTTCCGCGCCCTCGAAATCCAGCGTTGGGACGACCATCGCTACTACCACCACAGCCGCATCAACCAGTCGCTGCACCTGGTGAGCGCGGTCAGTTTCGTGATCGCCTATGCGCTGCTCTTCGTCGATCCGGTGGCCGCGGCGCTCATGGGCTGGCTGGTCTCGATGACCAGCCGCCAAGCCGGCCATTTCTTCTTCGAGCCCAAGGGCTACGACCACGTCAACCAGGCGACCCACGAGCACAAGGAAGAGATCAAGGTCGGCTACAACCTGCGGCGCAAGGTCGTGCTGATGGGGCTGTGGGCCGCAGCGCCGGTGCTGCTTTGGCTCGACCCCACGGTGTTCGGGCTGATGGCGCCGGGCAGCGGTTTCGAGGCTTATGTCCGGCAGCTCGGCATGGTGTGGCTGGCGCTCGGCGCCGGCGGCTTGCTGTTCCGGACCTTCCATCTCTTCTGGCTCAAGGATGTCCGCACCGGGCTGGTGTGGATGACCAAGATCCTGACCGACCCCTTTCACGACATCAAGCTCTACCATCGCGCGCCGCTGCACCTGATGCGCGGCGAGCTGATCGAACAGAAGGCGTGAGGCCTAGTGCCTCTGCCACCGGTGCGCGAGCATCTCGCGCAGGATTTCGCGCTTGATCGACTTGTTGGTCAGGCCGGCGTCGTCCCACCACCAGCCGTCGGCCTGCATCGCGCGCGCGGCTGCCACGAAGCGCTGCACGACCGCATCGAAGTCGGCGTCCGAGTAGTTGAGGCTGAAGATCAGGCGGCCGGTGCCGACCCAGCTCAGCGCCAGCCCCTCGGCACGCAGGTAGTACTGCAGCATCCAGTTGTAGCGCGAAGGGCGGGTGTAGAAGACCGTCCAGATCGACGACAGGTTCGCTATCTGCACCGGCACGCCTGCGTCCCGCAGCCGCGCGTTGAGCAACTGGGCGCGCCCGTTCCAGCGCTCGTCGATGCCTTCGTAGAGCGCAAGCACTTCGGGCCGTTCGAGCCGATCCAGGAATGCGTGCATGGCGCCCATCACGTAGGGATGCGAGTTGAAGGTGCCGCGCGCAAAGCAGATGTCGGCCGGGCGGTCTTCGCGGAAGCGCTTCATCAGATCGCCGCGGCCGCAGACCACGCCGACCGGCAGCCCGCCGCCGAGCGTCTTGCCGTAGGTCACCATGTCGGCGCGCACGCCGAAGTACTCCTGCGCGCCGCCGCGCGCGAGCCGGAAGCCGACGAAGACCTCGTCGAAGATCAGCACGATGCCGCGCTCGGTGCAGACCTTGCGCAAGGCCTTGAGCCAGCCGGCGTAGGCGGCCCGGTCGAAGCCGGCGCGCCGGCCGCTGTCCACCAGCGACGAATCGCCCGGCGCGCCGGCGTTCGGATGCAGGGCCTGCAGCGGATTGACGAGCACGCAGGCGATGTCGCTGCGCTTGCGCAGCACGCGCAGCGCGCGTTCGTCCATCTCGCGCAGCGTGTAGGTCTCGCGCGGCGGCATCGGGTTGCCGGGGCCAGGTTGCACATCGTCCCACCAGCCATGGTAGGCGCCGCAGAAGCGAACCAGGTGGCTGCGGCGGGTGTGGTAGCGGGCCAGCCGGACCGCCTGCATCACCGCCTCGGTGCCCGACATGTGGAAGGACACAGCATCGAGGCCGGAGATTTCGCAGAGCCGCTGCACGTTCGAGGTCACGCACGGGTGGTAGGCGCCGAGCACCGGTCCGAGCTGCTGTGCGAGCGCCGCGCCTTCGGCGATGCATTCCTTGTAGAAGTCGTAGCCGAAGACGTTGACGCCGTAGGACCCGGTGAGGTCGTAGAAGACGTTGCCGTCCAGGTCCTCGATCGTGACGCCGTGCGAGGCCTGGAGGAAGGCGCCGACCTGCAGATGCTCGCGCAGATAGGGGCTGTACTGGAAGGGCACGCGGTAGGCGCCGGTGAACTGCAAGTCCGGCAGCCCGGGTCGCGCCTCGGCCGTCGCTGCGAGCGAGCGTGCATAGCGCGTGCGGTACAGGGCGGCCAGCGCCGCCAGGCCGGCACGCCGCCGTTCGATCACTTCCGCGGGTGCGCCGTCCGAGACGAAGAAGCGATCGGCATCGTAGGCATAGCCCGGAAGCAGCGCGGCGACACGCTTGGCCATGCGCGAATGGCCGGTGAGCGATGGATGCTTGGCGCGGGAGAGTTCGAGCCGGCGCAGGCCGAGCGGCAGCATGGCCGCACCCGCGGCCAGCGCCACGGCGGACAGAAGAAATGTTTCGTTCATGGATTCGAGATCAGACAGGACCTCCCTGTCTACAACAGCTTCTTGACGGCCCGATGAAAATTCGAAAGCTCCGCGATGCCCTGCTGCAGCACGAAGACCTCAACTTCCTGCTCACCAACCGCGTGCCGCGGATCCTGCTGACACGCTTCATGGGCTGGTTCAGCAAGCTGCGCCACCCGTGGGCGCGCGACGCCTCCATCGCGGTCTGGCGCCTGTTCGCCGATCTCGACCTGAGCGACGCGAAGAAAACCCGCTTCGACAGCCTGCACGACTGCTTCATCCGCGAGCTCAAGCCGGGGTCCCGTGCCGTCGATCGCGATCCCTCGGCGCTGGCGAGCCCTTGCGACGCCATCGTCGGCGCCTGCGGCGCGGTGAACGGCACCGAGGTGTTCCAGGCCAAGGGCTTTCCGTACTCGGTCGCGGACCTGTTCGGCGATGCGCGCGCGGTCGAACCCTTTCGCGATGGCTGCTACGCGACGCTCAGGCTGACTTCGAGCATGTACCACCGCTTCCACGCGCCGCACGACAGCCGGGTCGAGCGCGTCACCTACATGTCGGGCGACACCTGGAACGTCAACCCGATCGCGCTCAAGCGCGTGGAGCGTTTGTTCTGCCGCAACGAACGCGCGCTGATCGAGGCCCGCATGCATGCCGGCGGCCACCCGATCGCGATGGTGCCGGTGGCGGCGATCCTGGTGGCCAGCCTGCGCCTGCACTGCTTGGACGTGCTGCTGAACCTGCGCTACCGCGGGCCGAAGCGCACCGACTGCGCGGCCGACTATCGCAAGGGCGAGGAGATGGGCTGGTTCGAGCACGGCTCGACCATCATCGTCTTCGCGCCCAAGGGCTTCACGCTGGCCGAGGGCATCGAGACCGGCACGCCGATCCGGATGGGGCAGGCGCTGATGAAATCAGCCTAGCGCAGCACGAGCACACGCGAGGAAGGGCGCGATCAGCGGATTGTCGAGATCTCGCCGCCAGCAAACGGCAACCTCCAGGGCGTCCCGAACGTTGCGGAAGCGCCTGAACACAACACCAGGTGGTCGGCCAATTTGCGCGCAGGCCGGGAGTATTGCGCATCCCTCACCGGCCATCACCAGCGCGAGCGCCGAGTTCACTGTCTCTACCCGATGCGCGATGTGCATCGTGACATTGCTTCTGCGCAGCATGGACGCCACCACGGATTTGTCGACACCTTCCTCCAGGGTCGGCAAGCCGATCAATGGCAGGCCTGCCAAGCGCTCCACAGGGACGGTCGACATGCGCGCCAAGGCCGACCGCGCGCTGACTGCCAGCATCAGCGGTTGTGTGCCGATCCGCTCCGACGCAATACCTTCGCGAGCGATGGACGGCATGCACAGAGCAACCGTCGCCTCGAGGTTGGTGATGGCTGATGTGCTCGTCGTCGCGCTCAACTCCATGTAGCGGACCTCGACATCGGGAAGCCGTCGTTTGAGTTCGGGTGCGAGCCTGGGAAGCACGAGATAGGACAGGGCGAACATGGTGCCGATCGTCAGGCGCCCTCGATGGCCGGAACCGACGGCGCGTGCCGCTTCGAAGCCCTCGTGCGCCAGCAGCAGGGCCTCCCGGGCCCGTGACAGAAGTGCGCTTCCGGCATCGGTGATCTCCATGCCGCGCGACGCGCGCCTGAACAACGGCGTACCCAGCGCCTGCTCCAGATTTCGAATGTGGACCGAAAGCGGAGGCTGCGCCATGTTCAGACGCCGCGCTGCCTTTCCCACGCTCTTCTCTTCTGCGACGGCAACGAAATAGCGCAAGCTTCTCAGGTCCATGACCCATACTAGATTCATATGCATTTCTTGTAAAACAGTATTGGACCCGCGGGAACTGGCCATGAAAAGATTTGCGAATGCAGTCTTCAGGCAAGCCCCCCTTTCAAGAGTTGTGCGCGATGTCGGCCACCGAGGTGCGCGACCGCGTGGTCCGGCGCGAGCTGTCGCCGGTCGAGATCACCGAGGCCGTCCTTGCGCGAGCCGATGCGCTCCAGCCGCGGCTCAACTGCTTCATCACCATCTGTCACGACGAAGCGCTGCGCGCGGCGAAGGCGGCAGAGGCGGCCGTGATGCGTGGCGAGGCGCTCGGCGCACTGCACGGCGTGCCCTTGACGGTGAAGGACCTGGTCGACACGCGAGGCGTCCGTACCACCTTCGGCTCCGTGCTGTACCAGGATCATGTGCCCGACCACGATGCGGAAGCAGTGGCACGCCTGCGCCGGCAGGGTGCGATCCTGATCGGCAAGACGACCACTTCCGAATTCGGCGCCAAGTGCCTGACGGACGCCCCGCTGTTCGGGCGGACCTGCAACGCGTGGGATGTGACGCGCACCAGCGGCGGATCGAGCGGGGGGGCTGCGGTGGCCATGGCAGCGGGTATTGCGCCGTTGGCCGTCGCCACCGACGGCGGCGGATCGACGCGCATTCCGGCCGCTTGCAACGGTGTCGTGGGTCTGAAGCAGAGCCAGGGCGTTGTTCCGCACAGCCAGGTTCAAGACGCCTTCGCCAACTACACCTATGTGACACCAACCACCCGCAACGTGGCCGACACGGCACTCATGCTGCAGGCCATGGCCGGCGAACATGGATCCGATCCCTGGTCGATCGGGATACCCGTTACCCCCTACCACGATGTGCTGCGCAGCGATGGAGACCTGAAAGGTCTTCGCCTCCTGTTCTGTGCAGCGCCGAAGGGGCGTCCGATTGCCCGCGACGTCAACAGCGCATTCGAACGGGCGCTGGGCAGCCTGCGTGACTTGGGCGCCGAGCTGGAGGAAATGTCCGGCCAGGGTTTCGATATCGAGCCGCTGTGGCGGGTGATCAACCACACCAGCTGGCGGGGCCGCTTTGCGCCGCTGGCCGCGGCGCACGGCGACAAGCTCAGCCCCTCGCTCTTGCAGCAGCTCGCCTTGGCGAAGGATGTCGATGGGGTCGAATACCAGCGCGCCATGTTCGCCCGCACCGAGCTTTTTCGGCACGTGCAGGAATTGCTGGCGCGCAGCGATTTCCTGGTCATGCCCACGCTTTCCTGTACGGCACTGCCGATCGATCAGGACCTCTTCGGCTCCATGAACATCGACGGGAATACCGTTCCGGAGGTGCGGGCGAACTGGTTTCCCTGGACCATGCCGTTCAACCTGACCGGGCATCCGGCCATCAGCCTGCCGTGCGGCGTCGATTCCGCTGGACTGCCCATCGGCTTGCAGATCGTGGGCCGCTTTCGCCAGGACGCGGCCTTGCTGCGCGTGGCGGCTCTCTTCGAAGCATCGCAGGCGCACGAGACGTTCACGCCCGAGTTGGCTTTTTGCTGATGTGCAGGTGGCTTGCCTGCGCCCGCCGGTCGTCTTCCCTCCCTCCCGAAAGCATCCAATGACCAAGCTTTTGAACTCTGTCCTGTTCAGCGCGACGCTCGCCCTGATTTCCACCGCGACGGCCGCCGAGACCAGCACCGCGCCCGCAGCGCCGATGCGGCTGATCGTGGGCTTCCCGCCAGGCGGCGCGCTGGACACGCTGGCCCGTGCCGTGGCTGAACAGATGAGGGTGTCCCTGCAGGAACCGGTGCTGGTGGAGAACCGCCCCGGGGCCTCCACGCGCATTTCGATCGAGACGGTGAAGAATTCGCGGCCGGACGGCAGAACCATCCTGCTCGGATCGACGCCGCCGTTCGTCATCTTTCCAATGACGTACCGCCGCTTGAACTACGACGTGGACAAGGACTTCATTCCGGTGGCCCACCTCGCGTATGCGCCGACGGTGGTGTCGGCCGGCGCGCAACAGCCCTACCGCACCGTCAAGGAATATGTTGCGTGGGTCAAGCAGAACCCCACGCAGACCGGATTCGGCCTGACATCCCTCGGCGGCGCGCTGCATTTCAGCATCTTGATGTTGGCCAAGGCCATCGATGCGCCCCTTGCTGCGGTCAGCTACAAAGGCGGGGCGCCCTTGGCCACCGACATCGTCGGCGGACACGTCCCGATCGGCACGGACGCGCTCGCCAGCCAATTGGAGCTGCACCGCGCCGGCAAGCTGCGCATTCTTGCCGTGTCGGGCAAGACCCGCCTGAAATGGCTGCCTGAGGTTCCCACGCTGAACGAATCGGGTATCACCGCATTCGATCACGCGAATGCTTCCTATGGGGCCTACGCGCCAGCCGGCACACCCAAGGAAGTCGTCGTGCGGCTCGAGCAGGCCATGATCGCCGCCATGAAGGTGCCGCAAGTGCGAGAACAGCTGGATCGCCTGGGACTGGAGGCCAGCGGATTGCCGGGCGCAGAACTGCGGAACACGATGCGCACGGAGCGGGCGTTCTGGCGTCCGGTGGTCGCAGCATCCGGCTTCAAGAGCGAGGACTGAGGTGTTGCAAGCAACGGCCCGCCCGCCCTTGCTGTCATCGCCTCGCAAGCTTGCAGGATGGCCGGTGCTCCTGAGCGCCTGCCTGGGCGCGGCGCTTTGTTTCGTCAATGCCAGTGCGTTGAGCGTGGCTCTGCCACTGGTGGCCAGTAGCCTGCAGGCCACGCCCGCGCAGGCGAGTTGGATCTTGTTGTCTTATATGCTGGTCAGCACGATCTGCATCTTGAGTTTCGGGCGCCTGGCAGACATCTGGGGGCGGCGTCGGCTCTACCTTGCAGGATTGGCGATTTTCGTGCTCGCCAGCGCAGGCTGCGCGTGGTCGGCCACGGCGCCGGTCTTGCTCATGTTCAGGGTATTGCAGGCGGTTGGCGCAGCAGCGGTGTTTGCCAACACCAGCGCCCTCGTGAGTGACGCGTTTGGCGGCGGCAGGCTGGGCCTGGCATTGGGGATCCTGGCGATGGTCGCGGCGCTCGCGCAGGTTCTGGGACCCCTCATCGGAGGCGCAGTGGCAGCCGTATGGGGTTGGCGCGCGATATTCCTGCTCAATGTCCCACTGGGCGTTGGAGCGCTCGTATGGTCATGGTGCGCACTGCCATTCATGTCGGCACCCAGCGTCGAACGGTTCGATGGCATCGGCGCGCTGCTGTCCTTCGCGGGATTGGGTGGCGTGGTGTATGCGCTGTCGATGGGCGGCCCTCATGGCTGGCTGAGTCCTGGGGTATGCATTGGCGCGGTGGTGGGGGCCGTTGCACTCGCGGCCTTTGTCGTGACGCAGATGACCCGGATACAGCCCCTGGTTGATCCTGGCCTCTTTGCAGATCCTTCGCGCGCGGTGGCTTATGTTTGCGTGCTCTTGCTGTCCGTGGCCCAAGCGGCACCCGTGGTGCTCGTTGCATTGTTCATGCAGGTAGCCGGCGGTTTGGATTCGCTGGGCGCGGGAATCCGCGTTGCGCCGGTCGCTTTGGGAATGTTGTTGGCCGCACCCGTTGCCGGCGCGCTCACCCGTCGCTTTGCTGCCGAACATCTGTGCACGGCGGGGATGTTGCTCGCCGCTTGCGGTCTTGCCGGGCTGACTTTCTTCCTGAGCCCCGATGTCGACGGAGTGAAGCTCGGTGCGAGTCTGCTTCTGTTCGGTGCCGGCATTGGAATCTTCGTCACGCCCAACAACACTGCCATCCTGCGCAGTGTGGGCACGGAGCGCCGCGGCATCGCCAACGGCGTGCGTTCCACTCTGCAAAACGCGGGGTTTGTGATCGGCACGGCCTTGACGCTGAGCATCGCGACTGCACCGTTGCCCCCACTGGCGCAGCGCGCCGCCTATGGCGGCTCCCTGGGTCGTTTGAGCGCCGCCGATCTCGCCAGCTTTACGCAGGGATGCCATTGGGCGCTTGGAACCCTGAGCGCGTGTTGTGCGCTTGGCGTCCTGCTTTCTCTCGCGATACAGCGTAGAAGCAGAGCTGTGCGCTGACGCCGACGACCGTGCCCGCGGCTCAGTAGGTCCCCGGATAGGCCCCGCCGTCGGCCAGCACGTTCTGCCCCGTCAGGTAGCCCGCCTGCGCGCTGCACAAGAAGGCGCAGATGGCGCCGAACTCCTCCGGCGTGCCGAAGCGCCGGGCCGGGATGTTCTTCTTGCGGCTTTCCATGACCGCTTCGAGATCCTGGCCGGATTTCTTCGCCGCGCCGGCCATGGTGCCCTTGAGGCGGTCGGTGTCGAAGGAGCCCGGAAGGAGGTTGTTGATGGTCACGCCCTTCGCCGCTACGGCCGTGCGCGCGACGCCGGCGACGAAGCCGGTGAGGCCGCTGCGCGCGCCGTTGGAAAGGCCCAGGATGTCGATCGGCGCCTTCACCGAGCTCGAGGTGATGTTGACGATGCGGCCGAAACCGCGCGCAGCCATGCCGTCGACCGTGGCCTTGATCAGTTCGATCGGCGTCAGCATGTTGGCATCGACCGCCTTGATCCAGGCCTCGCGGTCCCAATCGCGGAAATCGCCGGGCGGCGGGCCGCCGGCGTTGGTGACCACGATGTCGTACTCGCGGTGCGCGGCGAACACGGAGGCGCGGCCTTCTGCGCTCGTGATGTCGGCAGCCACGTGCTTGACGAACGGCGTTGCACCGCCTGCGGCGGCCTGCAGCTTCTTCGCCGCAGCCTCCAGCGCCTCGGCGCCGCGCGCGACGATCACCACGTTCACGCCCTCGCGCACCAGCGCTTCCGCGCAGCCGTAGCCGAGGCCCTTGCTCGCGCCGCACACCAGCGCGGTCCTGCCTGCAATTCCAAAATCCATGTTGGTTCCTTCCGGGCTCAGCGGCCCGTGCGAGTGAAGACAAAAATGCCGGCGATCACCAGGACGGTCCCGGCCGCGATCCACGCGGTGAAGGGCTCGCCGAGAATCAGCACGCCCATCAGGATGGTCGACATGGGTCCGACCATACCTGTTTGCGCCGCCATCGCAGGGCCGATGCGCTCGATGGCCATCATCACCGCCAGCACGGGCAGCGCGGTGCACAGCGTGGCGTTGAGCACCGACAGCCAGATCACCTCGGGCGCCACCTGCAGCGCCGCGCTCATCGGCCGCAGCAAGACGAACTGCGCGATGCACAGCACGCAGGCCACGCTGGTCGCGAGCCCCACCAGCCGCAGCGAGCCGAGGCGCTTGACGAATTCGCCGCTGGCGACGAGGTAGACCGCATAGCTCACCGCGCTCAGGAACACCAGCAGCGTGCCCCAGGCGGCAGCCGCGCTCTGGCCCAGCTGCACCTCGTGGCCGAACACCAGCAGCACGCCCGTGTAGCTGACGGCCATGCCCGCCGTCTGCCAGCGCGTGATGCGCCGGCGGTAGGCGATCCAGCCGAACAGCAGCACCAGCGTGGGATTGAGATACAGGATCAGCCGCTCCAGGCTGGCCGTGATGTAGGCCAGGCCCGCGAAGTCCAGGAAGCTCGACAGGTAGTAGCCCGAAAAACCGAGTCCGAACACGCCCAGCCAGTCGCGCCGCGTCAGCGCCGGCTTGCCGCGCCCGGCCCACCAGGCCATGAGCGCGAACAGCGGCAGCGCGAACAGCATGCGCAGCATGATGAGCGTGACCGCATCGACGCCGTAGCGGTACGCGAGCTTGACGATGATCGCCTTGCCACTGAACGCGATCGCGCCAGCGGTGGCGAGAGCCAGGCCGGGTCCGATGCTCCTGTGCGCGAGCTGCCCCGGCGTGGCCTGCACCGACGACATCGACTTCAGAAGCCTGCGGCCAGGCCGTCGCGGCGCGGATCGCTTGCTGCGACGTAGCCTTCGACAGCCGGATCGCCGGCACGGCAGATGAACTGGCCGGCGCCGAAGTCCTGGTAGGAGTCGTTGATCACGTCGACCTTGTGGCCGAGCTCCGCGAGGCCGCGCACCGTCGCCGGATTCATGGCGGCCTCGACGTTGATCTCGAGGCCGCTGTTGAAGCGCCAGCGCGGCGCGTCGCAGGCGGCCTGCGGGTTCTGGCCGTAGTCGAGCATGCGCACCAGCGTCTGCATGTGGCCCTGCGGCTGCATGTTGCCGCCCATCACGCCGAAGCTCATCACCGGCTGTCCGTCCTTCGTGAGGAAGGCGGGGATGATGGTGTGGAAGGGCCGCTTGCGCGGCGCCACAACGTTGGGGCTCTTGTCGTCGAGGCTGAAGCCGTGGCCGCGGTTCTGCAGGCTGATGCCGAATTCGGGCTCGACGCAGCCGGAGCCGAAGCCCATGTAGTTGCTCTGGATGAAGCTCACCATCATGCCGCGCTCGTCGGCCGCCGTGAGGTAGATGGTGCCGCCCTTGACCGGGTTGCCCGCCTTGAAGTCCTGCGCCTTGTTCACGTCGATGAGTTTGGCACGCGAGGCGAGATAGGCGCCATCGAGCATTTGCAGGGGCGTCACCTCCATCGACGATGGCTCCGAGACATAGCGGTAGGTGTCGGCGAAAGCGAGCTTCATGGCCTCGATCTGCAGGTGCTGCGAGGCGACCGAATCGACCGGGATCGATGCCATGTCGAAGTGCTCGAGGATGCCGAGCGCGATCAGCGCCGCGATGCCCTGGCCGTTCGGCGGGATCTCGTGCAGCGTGTGGTCGCGGTAGTTCTGCGCAATCGGCTCGACCCACTCGGGCTTCCAGTTGGCGAGATCGCGCACCTTGAGGCTGCCGCCATTGGCGTTGGAGAACTTCTCCAGCGCCTCGGCGATCTCGCCGCTGTAGAAGGCGTCGCCCTTGGTCGCGGCGATGGCCTTCAGCGCGCGCGCCGCGGCCGGAAAGCGGAACAGCTCGCCGACCTCGGGCGCGCGGCCCCAGGGCAGGAAAGCCTGCGCGAAGCCGGGCTGCGATTGCAGAATCGGCGTGGCCGCGGCCCACTTCTGCTGCACCACCGGCGGCATCAGGTAGCCGCGCTCGGCGATCTCGATGGCCGGTGCCATCAGGTCTTCGAAGGGCAGCTTGCCGAAGTGTTCGGACAGCGCGACCCAGCCGCTGACGGCGCCCGGCACCGTGACCGAGTCGATGCCGCGTTGCGGCGGGGTCTTCGCATCGGCGCCGTACTTGCGGCGAAAGTACTCGGGCGTCCAGGCCTGCGGCGCAGAGCCCGAGGCGTTGAGCCCATGCAGTTTCTTCCCGTCCCACAGGATGCAGAAGGCATCGCTGCCCAGGCCGTTGCTGACCGGTTCGACCAGGGTCATCACCGCAGCCGTCGCGATGGCCGCATCGGCTGCATTGCCGCCCTGCTGAAGAATGCGCAGCCCGGCCTGTGCGGCCAGCGGGTGCGAGGTCGAAACCACGTTGCGTGCGAAGACGGGGAGGCGGATCGAAGGATAAGGATTGGCGTAATCAAATTTCATGGGGTCAATCGCCTGTGATCTTGCGTTCGGTGATGATCTTTTTCCACTTGGCGGCGTCCTGCGCCACCATGTTTGCGAGCTGCGCCGGCGTGCCGGTCGTCGGCGCGATGCCGAGCTTGGACAACTTGTCGCGCACTTCCGGATCAGCCAGCGCCTCGTTGGCAGCCTTGTTGATGCGCGCCGTCATGTCGGCCGGCAAACCCTTGGGGCCGTAGAGCCCGAACCAGGTGTTCGATTCGAAGCCGGGCAGCACCTCGGCAATGGCCGGCAGCTCGGGCGCGAGCGGGCTGGGCTTCAGCGTCGTCACGCCCAGCGCGCGCAGCCGGCCGTCGCGCACATGCGGCATGCCGGTGGGCAGCGAATCGAAGAGCACGTCGATCTTGCCGCTGATCAGATCGGGAATCGCGAGTGCCGTGCCCTTGTACGGGATGTGCGTGACGAACACGCCGGCCTGCGACTTGAACAGCTCCGCCGTGAGCTGCACGATGGTGCCGTTGCCGCTCGATGCGTAGTTGAGCTTGCCGGGGTTCTTCTGTGCGTACGCTATCCATTCGCGCACCGTCTTCGCCGGCGAGCTGTTGGGCACCAGCATGATGCTCGGCGCATCGCCCACGTGGGCGATCGGCGTGAAGTCGCGCACCGTGTCGTAGGGCAGCCTGGCGTTGATCGCGGGGCCGATGGCGTGCGTGCTGGTGGTGGCCAGCAGCAGCGTGTAGCCGTCGGCCGGCGCCTTGGCCGCGAGATCGGAGCCGATCGCGCCGCCGGCGCCCGGCTTGTTGTCGATGACCAGCGTGCTGCCGAGCTTCTCGCCCATCTTCTGCGACAGGGTGCGCGCAAAGAGATCGGTGGCGCCGCCGGCTGGGAAGGGCACGACCAGGCGAATGGGCTTGTTGGGATAGGCCTGCGCGAAGGCGGCGGGCATGGCGGCGGCACAGAAGGCGAGCGCACCTGCGCGAAGGAAGTGGATTCTTTTCATGGGCATCGATTCTGACGAGCAGGCAAAGCCTAGTTGAAAAACGCAAAGGCCGCCCGAAGGCGGCCATTGCGTTGCGGGGGGGCGAGCTCAGTCCGGCTCGACGAAGGCTTCTTCGCGCTTGGACTTCACCGCGGGCAGCAAGACGATCACGACCATCAGCGCGGCCGCCACGAGCAGCCCGGCCGAGATCGGACGCGTGACGAACACGGCCCACGATCCGCGCGAGAGCAAGAGCGCGCGCCGCAGGTTCTCTTCCATCATCGGCCCGAGGATCAGCCCCAGCAGCAGCGGCGCCGGCTCGCAGCCGAGCTTGATGAAGGCGTAGCCGATGACGCCGAAGATCGCGACCATCCAGACGTCGAAGGTGTTGTTGTTGGTCGAGTACACGCCGATCGCGCAGAACAGCACGATGGCCGGGAACAGCCAGCGGTAGGGAATGGACAGCAGCTTGATCCAGATGCCGATCAGCGGCAGGTTCAGGATGATCAGCATCAGGTTGCCGATCCACATGGAAGCGATCAGGCCCCAGAACAGCTCGGGGTTGCTGGTCATGACCTGCGGGCCGGGCTGGATGTTGTGGATGGTCATCGCACCGACCATCAGCGCCATCACCGGGTTCGGCGGAATGCCGAGCGTCAGCAGCGGGATGAAGGAAGTCTGGGCGCCGGCGTTGTTGGCCGCCTCCGGACCGGCGACGCCGCGGATGTTGCCCTTGCCGAAGGGAACCTCGCCCGCCTTGAGCTTCATCTTCTTCTCGAGCGTGTAGGCCGCGAAGGCCGACAGCAGCGCGCCGCCGCCGGGCAGGATGCCGAGCGAGGAGCCCAGCGCCGTGCCGCGCAGCACCGCGGGCAGCATGTTCTTGAAGTCTTCCTTGGTCGGCCAGAGCCCGTGCACCTCGGCCGTGTAGATCTTGCGCTCCTCCTCGGGCCGCGAGAGGTTGGAGATGATTTCGCCGTAGCCGAACACGCCCATCGCGATCACGATGAAGCCGATGCCGTCGGTGAGCTCCGGAATGTCGAAGCTGTAGCGCGCCACGCCCGAGTTCACGTCGGTGCCGACCAGTCCGATCAGGAGGCCCAGCACGATCATGCAGATCGCCTTGAGCAGCGAGCCCGAGGCCAGCACCACCGCGCCGATCAGGCCCAGCACCATCAGCGAGAAGTACTCGGCCGGGCCAAACTTGAAGGCCAGTTCCGTGAGCGGAGGCGCGAAGGCCGCGAGGATCAGGGTGCCGACGCAGCCCGCGAAGAAGGAGCCCAGGCCGGCCGCTGCGAGCGCTGGACCTGCCCGCCCCTGCTTGGCCATCTGGTGCCCGTCGATCACCGTCACGACGGAGGACGATTCGCCCGGCAGGTTGACCAGGATCGCGGTGGTCGAGCCGCCGTACTGCGAGCCGTAGTAGATGCCGGCCAGCATGATCAGCGCGGCAACAGGCGGCAGGGCATAGGTGGCGGGCAGCAGCATCGCGATGGTGGCGACCGGGCCGATGCCCGGCAGCACGCCGATCAGCGTGCCAAGCAGGCAGCCGACGAAGGCATAGATGAGGTTCTGCAGCGTGAACGCCGCAGTGAAACCGATGGTGAGGTTATTGACGAGATCCATGGTGTTGTCGTTCTCAACCGGTGATGAAGGTAGGCCACACCTGAAACTGCAGCTTCAGCAGGACCACGAAGGCGACATAGCTGCCGACGGCGAGGATCGTGGCGAGGATCAGGCTGGCCTTGACGCTGTAGTGCTCGCCCGCGAGGCCGGCGACCAGCACGAGCGCGTAGATAGCGGCGATCAGTCCCATGGCGGGAAGCCCGAAGGCAGGCAGGCCGCCGAGCAGTATGCCGAAGATCAGGTTGGCGCCAATGATGTAGCCCAGCGGCCGCCATGCGATCTTTCCGATCGGCTCGCCGTCCACCGTCTCGATGGTGAGGGCCGTGAAGATCACGATGACCCCCAGGATGCCCAACAGGATGCCCAGCATCAGCGGAAAGTAGCCTGGACCCATGCGCGCGCCGCTGCCCACGCTGTAGGTCGTCGCGCCCCATGCGAAGGCAATGCCGACGATGGTGAACATCAGACCCGCAAAGAAGTCCTTCTGACTCTTGATTTTCACGAACAGTCCCCTCGAAGAATTCGAACAGCGGGATTGTGTGGTCAGGCAGTGGTCAGCTTGATGTGGATTCCACCTAGCGAGAGCCTAGGGTTATCCCGGGGCGCGAGGCCGCTGCGCCGACGCGCTCACTCGAGCGGCGGAGTCGCGCTCAAGACTTCGTCGATGGTCGTCAGGCCCTCGGCCACGCGCAACGCGCCTGCGAGGCGCAGCGGCCGCATGCCGTCGGTCACGGCCTGGCGGCGCAGTCCGGCGAGGTTGGGCTCCTTGTTGACCAGCGTCTTGAAGCCTTCGCCCACGGTGAGAAGTTCGTACAGGCCCATGCGGCCGCGGTAGCCCGTCATGCGGCAGTCGACGCAGCCGACCGGCTTGTAGGCCCGCACCGAGCCCGTGATCTGCCAGGGCTTGACGAAGTCGCCGAGTTGCTCGCGCGTGATGCTGTCGTCCGGCGCCTTGCAATGCGGGCACAGCGTGCGCACCAGGCGCTGGGCCAGCACGCCGAGCATGGTCGCATTGACGAGGTAGTTGGGCACGCCGAGCTCCATCAGCCGCGTGATCGCGCTCGGCGCATCGTTGGTGTGCAGCGTGCTGAAGACCAGGTGGCCGGTGAGCGCGGCCTGCACCGCCATCTCGGCCGTCGCGATGTCGCGGATTTCGCCCACCATGATGATGTCCGGATCCTGCCGCATCAGCGCGCGCAGGCCCTCGGTGAAGCCGAAGTCGAGCTGCGGCTGCACCTGCGTCTGGTTGAAGGAGGGCTCGATCATTTCGATCGGGTCCTCGATCGTGCTCACGTTGACCTCCTCGGTCGCGACGCGCTTGAGCGTGGAATAGAGCGTGGTGGTCTTGCCGGAGCCGGTCGGCCCTGTCACCAGGATGATGCCGTGCGGGCGCGTCACGAGCTGCTCCCAGCGCTGCGCATCGTGCTGCGCGAAGCCCAGCGCATCGAGGTCCTTGACCGCGGTGTCGGGGTCGAAGATCCGCATCACCATCTTCTCGCCGAACGCGGTGGGCAGCGTGGAGAGCCGCATCTCGATCTCTTCGCCGCGCATGTTGCGGGTCTTGATGCGGCCGTCCAGCGGCCGCCGCTTCTCGACCACGTCCATGCGGCCGAGCAGCTTGATGCGCGACACCATCGCGTTCATCACGCCCATGGGCATCTGGTAGGCCGGGTGCAGCACGCCGTCGATGCGGAAGCGGATCACGCCCTGCTCGCGCCGCGGCTCCAGGTGGATGTCGCTGGCGCGCTGGTCGAAGGCGTACTGCCAGAGCCAGTCGACCACCTGCACCACGCTCTGATCGTTGGCATCGAGCTGCTTGTTGCTCTTGCCGAGCTCGACCAGCTGCTCGAAGCTGGCGCCGCCGGCACTGCCGCCGGCCTTCTGCGCCGCGCGCACCGACTTGGCCAGCGAGAAGAACTCCGCCGTGTAGCGCTGGATGTCGACCGGGTTCGCGACCACGCGCCGCACGGCGCGGCGCGACTGGCGCTCGACCTCCGCGATCCAGTCGGTGAGGAAGGGCTCGGCGGTGGCCACCACCACCTCGGCGGGCGTGACCTGCACCGGCAGCACCTTGTGCCGCTCCGCATAGGCTGCGCTCATGGTGTCGGCCACCTTGCCCACGTCGACCCGCAGCGGATCGATGCGCAGATAGGCCAGGCCCGCGCGGCCGGCGAGCCACTGGCTCAGCATCTCGAGGTCGAGCGGCTTGCCGTCGCTCTCGCGCGTCATCGCGACATTCGCGAGCCGCACCAGTGGATGCTGGCGGCTCTCGGCCTGCGCGCAGCGCGCCAGCGTGCGCTTGGCCTCCACCGGCGAGATCACGCCGTCCTTGGCGAGCCACTCGATCAGGTGCCGCAGGTCGAGCGGTCCTTCGTGGCGGGACAGAGCAGATGGGGTCGAGGAGGAAACAGCGCTCATGAATCAGCAATGGGTTTGAACACCCGCAGCCACTTCGGCGCGGGCAGGCCCCACCGAGTCTGGATGCTTTGGGCGCGCTCGGCAAGCGCGGGGCGCTTCGGCCGGCTGGGCGTGCGCTGGGCCAGCACCACGGTGTTGCCCTCGCGCGTGGGCTTGAAGGCCCAGAGTGCATCCTCGCCGAAGGCGGCGGCGATCTTCTCGAGGCTGCGTTCGTAGCTCGAGGAGCGGCCGAACAGGTTGACCGTCATGCAGCCGTCCTCGGTCAGGAGGGCGCGGCAGTCGGCATAGAAGGCTTCGCTGTCGAGCACCGGCGCGGCGGCCTCGTGGTCGTACAGGTCGACCTGCAGCACGTCCACATCGCCCTGCCACAGCGGCTGCCGGATCTCGACCGCCGCATCGGCGACGATCACATGCAGCTTCGCATCATCGGCCGGCAGCTTGAACCAGCCGCGGCAGGCCGCGACCACCTGCGGATTGAGTTCGACCGCCGTGGTGCGCATGCCCAGCGTCTTGCGACAGAACTTGGTGAGGCTCGCCGCTCCCAGACCCAGCTGCATCGCATGGCGGCTGCGCACGCTCGTGGCATCGACGAAAAGCAGCCAGGCCATCATGCGCTGCACATACTCGAGTTCGATCTCGAAGGGCGCATCGAGCTTCATCGAGCCCTGCACCCACTCGGTGCCGAGGTGCAGGTAGCGCACATCGCCCCAGTCGGAGAAATTGACTTCCGGAAGTTCGGGCGCCGCGGCTTTCTTCGCCGCCATCAGACCAGTCCGTGCTTCAGGAGGACCTCGCGCCAGGCCTCGTGCTTGCGCTCGAAAGTCCACGATGCGTTCGCCGCGCTCGAGGACGGCAGCCGATAGACCGGCACGCCGAGGCCCTGGGTGTGTCGCGCATGCTTGAAGCTTTCGCCGCCGTTGTGCGCGATCGCGGCGAGCCTAGGCAGCGCAAGGCGCGCGATGTCGTTCGCCTCGCCGTTGCGGATCGCAGAATCGAGGCTGCCTTCGCGCTCGCAAGCGGCGTACACGTCCCAAAGGCCGAGGCCGCGCTCGAGCAGCCAGTCGCGGCGGGCGGGATAACTGTCTGCGCCCGCCGGGAGCGGGTGGTCGGGCCAAATCGCTTGCAAGATCTTCCAGAAGTGGTTTTGCGGGTGCGCATAGTACTGCCCCGCGGCGAGCGAACGGCCACTCGGGAAACTGCCGAGGACCAGAACGACGGTGCGATCCGAGACGATCGGATCGAGGCCGGTGAGTCGGGCCTGCTTCTTCGACGTGGATGGCTTCATAGTGGCGAGCGGATCGGGATAGGGGGCAGTCT
>NZ_JAGGNV010000027.1 GCF_018614955.1 Variovorax paradoxus | reverse complement strand
CTGCCGCGCAGGCTCCTAGCCGACTCGACTGCAGCTGCTCCGGGCCGGGAGTCCAGAGGATTTCGGGCGAAGGGGAAGACGAGTCGTTCTGCATGGTGTGCATTCAGTTGGGAAAGTTCGCTTGCTCAGAGCGCTTTCACCACTTCCGGCACGGCCGTGAACAGGTCGGCTTCCAGGCCGTAGTCGGCCACCGAGAAGATCGGCGCTTCCGGATCCTTGTTGATCGCCACGATCACCTTCGAATCCTTCATGCCCGCCAGGTGCTGGATCGCGCCCGAGATGCCGCAGGCGATATAGAGCTGCGGCGCCACGATCTTGCCGGTCTGGCCCACCTGCTGCTGCTGGGCGAGATGCGCTCGGCTCCCTTGGGCGAGCCCCTTTGAGCACGTTTGAACGGTTCAAACTAGGCAGCAGATTCACGCGCCTCGCATGGCACGAACACTTGCCCGCGAGCGACCTCGCAACAAGGAGGCGGGGAGGGGTGCCCCAGAAGACGATCGAGGCTGCGTACCCGAAAGGCCGGCACGTACCCGGCTGGGTACCCCGAAACCGGCGGATCGCTGGGGAGCGGTTCAGTTTTCAGGAGGGGCTGTTGCGTCGCACAGCGCGTTGAAAAAGACGACCGTAGCCCAGCCGTCTCCGAGGGAAAGTGGTGGAGCTGGGGGGATTTGAACCCCCGTCCGCAAGCCTTCGTCGCGCAGATCTACATGTTTAGCGGTCTGATTTAGGTCTCGCCACCGGTGTCGCGCAGTCGCACGCTACACCGGCCGCCAGCACCCTATGTTCTCGCCCCGAACCAAGGTACCCGGATCGGAGCCAGCCAATGTAGATTATCTTTGCAGCCGGGAGGCGTCAGATTGCTCTAGCGCCCCCTTGCCCAGCCCATCGGCCTGCTGTTGCAAAGCTCACCGGCAATTAAGCGGCGAGTGCGAAACGTTCGTCGTTTGCAGTTAGTTTGTTTGAATCTGTTTTACGAGCGCATTCAGCTCGACATGCCCCGCTGCGATTCCGAACCCACGTCGAAACCAGTGCAGCCCCAAGCGACACATTTTAGGCCGGTTTGAGTAGTTGCAAGAGCTCCATGGGCGATGCGATGGCGGCATCGGCCTGCCACAGCGTCACATCCGCCTCCGCACCCATGTAGCCATAGGCGGCGGCCACGGTTCCCATACCCGCGGCCCGGCCGGCCATGATGTCCCGGTGGTCGTCGCCCACATAAATGCAACGAGCGGGCGGCACACCCAGCTGTCGCGCCGCCTCGAACAGGGGCTCGGGATGTGGTTTGGCATATGGCGTCGTGTCGCCGCTGACGATTGCGCGCGCCGTGCCGAACAGCGGTATCGCGCGTGTCAGTGGACCGGTGAAGCGAACCGATTTGTTGGTGACCACGCCCCACTGCAGCCCCCGCGCGCAAAGCGCTTCGATCAGTTCGGCCACACCTTCGAAGACCTGCGTGTTGCGCAGCATCCGGGTCTCGTAGTTGACGAAGAACTCCTCGCGCAGCGGCCCGAACTCCGGCGCATCGGGTGTGATGCCGAACGCCACGCCCAGCATCCCGCGCGCGCCGGCGCCGGCCATGGGGCGATAGCGCTCCAGAGGGAGCGAGGCCAAGCCCCGATCCGTGCGCATCTGATCGGCCGCCGCGCCCAGATCCGGAGCGCTGTCGATCAGTGTGCCGTCCAGGTCGAACAGGACGGCCTGGGTCGCATCGCCCGCCATCATGGCTGGGGCACCGATGGTTTGCGGGTTGCAAACATGTAATTGACGCTGGTGTCGTCGCTGAGCCAGTAGCGCCGCGTCACCGGGTTGTGTTCCAGGCCGCGCGTGTGGCGCAGATCAAGGTTTGCAGTGCGGCAATGCGCGGCCAGTTCGCTCGGCCGGATCAGCTTCTGGTACTCGTGCGTACCCCGGGGCAGCATGCCCAGCACGTATTCGGCGCCGACGATCGCGAACAGGAAGGACTTCAGGTTCCGATGAATGGTCGAGAAGAACACCCATCCGCCGGGCTTGACAAGCTGGGCGCAGGCCTTCACGACGGAGACGGGCTGGGGCACGTGCTCGAGCATTTCCATGCAGGTGACGACGTCGAAGCTCTCGGGCTGCTCGGCGGCCAGCGCTTCGACACTGATTTCGCGGTACTTCACGCCACGCGTCGCTGCTTCGAGCGCGTGCAACTGGGCGACCTTGAGAGCCTTGTCGGCCAGATCGATGCCCAGAACGTCGGCGCCTCGCCGCGCCATCGAGTCGGCCAGAATCCCACCACCGCAACCCACGTCGAGCACCTTGCATCCTGCAATCGGTGCAATGCTTTCGATCCACTCCATGCGCAGTGGATTAATTTCGTGCAACGGTCGGAATTCGCTTTCCAGATCCCACCAGCGGTGCGCGAGTTCGGAAAATTTGGCGAGTTCTGCCGGATCGGCATTCACGGTATCGGTCATATGCGGATTATGAAACGGCGCGAATTGCCGGAACCGGTTACCAGCAATGTGCAGCGTGAATCGCAATGCGATCGGTCATAAAAAAACCCCGCCGGAGCGGGGTTTTTTTTGGAGATTCTTGCGAATCAACGGTTGGCGCGGGTACCGACCACTTCGATTTCCACGCGGCGGTTCTTGGCGCGACCTTCCTTGGTCTTGTTGTCGGCGACCGGTTGCTTCTCGCCCTTGCCTTCGGTGTAGACGCGGTTGCGTTCGATGCCCTTCGAGACCAGGTAGGCCTTGACGGCTTCAGCGCGGCGAACCGACAGGCGCTGGTTGTAGGCATCGGTGCCGATCGAGTCGGTGTGGCCGACGGCGATGATCACTTCGAGGTTCACGTCGCGAATCTTCGAAACCAGGTCGTCCAGCTTGGCGCGGCCTTCAGGCTTGAGGACCGACTTGTCGAAGTCGAAGAATGCGTCAGCGGCGAAGGTGACCTTCGAAGCGGCGACAGCCGGAGCTGCAGGTGCGACAGGTGCCGGAGCAGCCGGGGTCACAGCGACGGGAGGCGCAGCGGGAACGAGCGCGCCGTCGCAACCAGCGGCAGCGGTGGCGGGCGTCCAGTTGGCATCGCGCCAGCACAGTTCATTGGTGCCGTTTTTCCAGACCAGTTCGCCGGTGCCGTTCTGCCAGTTGTCGATCACGGGACCGCCGTCCGCAGCGGTGACGCGGGTCTGCGCGCCAGCGGCAGTGGCGAGCGCAGCGACTGCAAACATCATCGCCACTTTATTCAGTTTCTTCATGGTTCTCCTCTTGGGGAAAAAGCCGCAGCCGCGCTGCGAATCAAGGACGCTTTAAGTGACCACCACCCAAAACGTTGAGGCGATTGTGCCATAGGGTCTTTGGCAAACCGCCCGTGAGGCGCCCCTGAAACGTAGGACGGAGGCGGAATACCGGCCTTGTGTTGCGGCGGTGCGACACCCTCCGCGGCGTAAAATTCGGCCCCTTGCTGTCAGCCTGCTGCCCATGACCTCGTTCGCCAAAGAAACTCTACCCATCAGCCTCGAAGAGGAAATGCGCCGCAGCTATCTTGATTACGCGATGAGCGTGATCGTGGGGCGCGCCCTTCCCGACGCGAGGGATGGCCTCAAGCCGGTGCATCGGCGCGTGCTGTACGCGATGCATGAGCTCAACAACGACTGGAACCGGCCATACAAGAAGTCGGCCCGCATCGTCGGCGACGTGATCGGCAAGTACCACCCGCATGGCGACCAGTCGGTCTACGACACCATCGTGCGGCTGGCGCAGGACTTCTCGATGCGCCACATGCTGGTCGACGGCCAAGGCAATTTCGGATCGGTCGATGGCGACAACGCGGCCGCGATGCGCTACACGGAAATTCGGCTCGCGAAGATTGCGCATGAAATGCTGGCGGATATCGACAAGGAGACCGTCGATTTCGGCCCGAATTACGACGGCTCCGAAAAAGAGCCTTTGGTATTACCCAGCAAGCTGCCGAATTTGCTGGTCAATGGTTCGGGCGGGATCGCGGTCGGCATGGCGACCAACATCCCGCCGCACAACCTGAACGAAGTGGTCGACGGCTGCCTGCACCTGCTGCGCCGCCCGGACGCCAGCATCGACGATCTCATGGAGATCATCCCGGCGCCCGACTTCCCCACCGCCGGGATCATCTACGGTATCAACGGCATCAAGGACGGCTATCGCACCGGCCGCGGCAAGGTCGTGATGCGGGCGAAGTGCCACTTCGAGGACATCGACCGCGGCCAGCGGCAGGCGATCATCGTCGACGAGCTGCCCTACCAGGTCAACAAGAAGACGCTGCAGGAGCGCATGGCCGAGCTGGTGCACGAGAAGAAGATCGAAGGCATCAGCCACATCCAGGACGAGTCTGACAAGTCGGGCATGCGGCTCGTGATCGAGCTCAAGCGCGGCGAAGTGCCCGAAGTGGTGCTCAACAACCTCTACAAACAGACGCAGCTGCAGGACACCTTCGGCATCAATATGGTGGCGCTGGTGGACGGCCAGCCGAAGCTGTGCAACCTGAAGGACCTGATCCAGGTCTTCCTGCAGCACCGCCGCGAAGTCGTGACGCGCCGCACGGTGTTCACGCTGCGCAAGGCGCGCGAACGCGGCCACGTGCTCGAGGGCCTGGCCGTCGCGCTCGCCAACATCGACGACTTCATCGCCATCATCCGTAACGCGCCGACGCCGCCGGTCGCCAAGGCCGAGCTGATGAATCGCCCCTGGGACAGCAAGCTGGTGCGCGAGATGCTCACCCGCACACGCGCGGATGGCGGCGTCATCAACGCCGACGACTACCGCCCTGACGGACTCGAGATCGAGTACGGCATGGGCACCGACGGCCTCTACCGCCTCTCGGACACGCAGGCCCAGGAAATCCTGCAGATGCGCCTGCAGCGCCTGACCGGCCTGGAGCAGGACAAGATCGTCGCCGAATACAAGGAAGTCATGGCAGAGATCGATGATCTGCTGGACATCCTGGCCAAGCCCGAGCGCGTGTCGACCATCATCGGCGACGAGCTCGCAACTCTCAAGCAGGAGTTCGGCCAGAGCAAGGTCGGCGTGCGCCGCAGCCAGGTCGAGCACAGCGCCTTCGACCTTTCGACCGAAGACCTGATCACGCCCACCGACATGGTCGTGACCCTCTCGCACAGCGGCTACATCAAGAGCCAGCCGCTGGGCGAGTACAGGGCGCAAAAACGCGGCGGACGCGGCAAGCAGGCCACGGCGACCAAGGAAGACGACTGGATCGACCAGCTCTTCATCGCCAATACGCACGACTACATCCTGTGCTTCTCCAACCGAGGCCGGCTGTATTGGCTCAAGGTGTGGGAGGTGCCTGCCGGATCGCGCGGATCGCGCGGACGCCCGATCGTCAACATGTTCCCGCTGCAGGAAGGCGAGAAGATCAACGTCGTGCTGCCCCTCACGGGCGAGAAGCGCACCTTTCCAGCCAACCAATACGTGTTCATGGCGACCTCGATGGGCACAGTCAAGAAGACTGCGCTCGACGAATTCAGCAACCCGCGCAAGGCCGGCATCATCGCGGTGGATCTAGACCCGGGCGACTACCTGATCGGCGCCGCGCTGACCGACGGCGCGCACGACGTGATGCTGTTCTCCGACGGCGGCAAGGCCGTGCGTTTCGACGAGAACGATGTGCGTCCGATGGGCCGCAACGCACGCGGCGTGCGCGGCATGACGCTCGAGGACGGCCAGGGCGTGATCGCCATGCTGGTCGCGGAGGACGAGGAGCAGAGCGTCCTGACCGCGACAGAAAATGGTTACGGAAAACGCACAAGCATTACCGAGTACACGCGTCATGGCCGGGGAACCAAGGGCATGATCGCGATTCAACAAAGTGAGCGCAACGGCAAGGTCGTGGCCGCGACTCTCGTGCATGCCGACGACGAGATCATGCTCATCACCGACAAGGGCGTGCTTGTACGCACCCGTGTCTCCGAAATCCGCGAACTCGGACGCGCGACGCAAGGCGTCACGCTGATCGGGCTCGACGAAGGCGCCAAGCTCAGCGGGCTGCAGCGCATCGTCGAGAACGACGCGAACGTGGAGAACGAGCCCGACGCCGACGACACTTCCTCATCATCTTCAACGGAGAATCCTCAGTGAAAAAACTCAAACTCGCGCTCTTGACGGTCGCGCTCGCCGGCAGCTCGATGGCCATGGCCCAGGACAAGACCGCGATGGTCAAGCAGTTCATCGATCTGCAGCGCCCCGGCATCGAAGCGCTGGCGCGCGGACTGGTCGAGCAATCCAGCGCCCCCATCGCGCAGGCGGGTTCCCAGTATCTGCAGACGCAGGTACCGGCAGAGAAGCGCGAAGCCGCTGCAAAGGCCGCCGACGCCGAGCTCAAGAAGTACTTCGACGAGGCTTACCCCATCGTGCGCGACAAGGCTGTGGCGCTGGCGCCGGATGCCCTGGGTCCGATCCTGCGCGACAACTTCAGCGACGAAGAACTGCGCCAGCTGCTGGCCTGGATCAACTCGCCCCTGAGCAAGAAGTACCAGGAACTCAATCCGAAGATGCAGACCGCACTCACCGAAAAGCTGGTGGCCGAGACCCGCACGAGCATCGAACCGAAGATGCGTACGCTCGACACGAACGTTGCCAAGGCACTGGGCGCCCCGACCGGCAACGGCGCGGCAGCACCGGCCAAGCCTGCGCCCAAGGCGCCCGCCAAGAAGTGACGCAGGGTCCGCGCCCGTACAACTTCTCCGCCGGCCCGGCCGCGATGCCGGAGGCGGTGCTGCAACGCGCCGCCGCCGAAATGCTGGACTGGCAAGGCAGCGGCATGAGCGTGATGGAGATGAGCCATCGCGGCAAGGAGTTCGGCGCGATCTGCACGCAGGCCGAAGCCGACATTCGGACGCTGCTCGCAGTACCGGCGCACTTCCACATTCTCTTCATGCAGGGCGGCGGCCTCGGCGAGAACGCGATCGCGCCGATGAACCTGTCGCGCGGCACCAGCGCCGACTTCGTGATCACCGGCAGCTGGAGCGCCAAGTCGCAGAAGGAAGCACAGCGCTACTGCAAGGCGAACGTCGCCGCGTCCAATGCCGACAGCCAGCACACGCGGCTGCCCGATCCCGCGAGCTGGCAGCTCGCGCGCGACGCGTCGTACGTGCACATCTGTTCAAACGAGACGATCCACGGCATCGAGTTCCAGGAGCTGCCCGATCTCGTCGCACTGGGCAGCGACGCGCCGCTCGTCATCGATTTCTCTTCGCACGTCGCCTCGCGGCCGGTCGACTGGCGCCGCGTGGGCCTCGCCTTCGGCGGCGCCCAGAAGAACCTCGGCCCGGCCGGCCTCACGATCGTGATCGTGCGCGACGACCTGCTGGGACGCGCACTCGACATCTGCCCCAGCGCCTTCAACTACAAGACGGTGGCGGAGAACAAGTCGATGTACAACACGCCGCCGACCTGGGGCATCTACGTCGCCGGACTGACCTTCCAGTGGCTGCTGCAGCAGACCGAGGGCGAGCTCCGCGGCGTCGAGGCGATGGAGCAGCGCAACATCGCGAAGGCGCAGTTCCTCTACGGCTTCATCGACGCTTCGGCCCTCTACGAGAACAAGGTCGCCGCCAACTGCCGCTCGCGCATGAATGTGCCCTTCTTCCTCAAGGACGAAAGCCGCAACGAGGCCTTCCTCGCCGGCGCGCGCGAAGCGGGCCTCTTGCAGCTGAAGGGGCACAAGTCGGTCGGCGGCATGCGGGCCAGCATCTACAACGCGATGCCGCTCGCCGGCGTGCAGGCGCTCGTGAGCTACATGCGAGAATTCGAGCGGTCGCATGCCTAGACGCATGCGTGCCTGACCGATGACCGCACCCACCCCACAGCCTCCTGCCTCCGACAACTCCACCAGCCTCGCCGATCTGCGCGTGCAGATCGATTCGCTCGACCAGCAACTGCTCGACCTGCTGAACCGCCGCGCGCACGTCGCCGAACTGGTCGGAGAGGTCAAGAAGCGCGAGGGCACGCCCTACTTCCGGCCCGATCGCGTGGCGCAGGTGATCGAGAAGATGCAGCAGAGCAATGGCGGGCCGCTCAAGGCGCTGCACGTGGCAGCCATCTGGCGCGAGATCATGTCGGCCTGTCTGGCCCTCGAATCGCCGCAGCGCGTCGCCGTGCTCGGCCCCGAAGGCACCTTCTGCGAACAGGCCGCGATCGAATACTTCGGCGGCGCGGCCGACCTGATCTATTGCGCATCCTTCGACGAGGTCTTCCACGCCACGGCCGCCGGCAGCGCGCAGTACGGCGTGGTCGGCGTCGAGAACTCCACCGAAGGCGTCGTCACGCGCTCGCTCGACCTGTTCCTGCACTCGCCCACCCACGTGGTCGGCGAAGTCAGCCTGCTGGTGCGCCATCACCTGCTGCGCACGCGCAACGAGCTCGAAGGCATCGAAGCGGTGCTGGCCCATCCGCAGGCGCTCGCGCAGTGCCAGACCTGGCTCTCCAAGCATCTGCCCAATGCCGAGCGGCGCGCGGTTTCTAGCAACGCCGAAGGCGCGCGGCTCGCGGCCGGGAATCCGGCCTGGGCTGGCCTCGCAAGCGAGCGGGCTGCCACCCGTTTCGGGCTGCACATCGTCGCCCACGCGATCCAGGACGACTCGTACAACCGCACGCGCTTCGCCGTCATCTGCCTGCCGCAGACCCTGGCCATGCCGCCGGCCTCGGGCAAGGATTGCACCAGCCTGGTGGTTTCCGTGCCCAACCGGCCCGGCGCGGTGCACGACCTGCTGGTGCCGCTCAAAACCAATAACGTGTCGATGACGCGCTTCGAGTCGCGGCCGGCACGCACCGGCCAGTGGGAGTACTACTTCTACATCGACCTCGACGGCCATCCGTCGCAGCCCAATGTCGCCGCCGCCCTCGCCGAACTGCGCAAGCTTTGCGCGTTCTACAAAGTTATCGGCGCCTACCCCGTCACCGCCTGAGGCCGCCCATGTTTGAACAGCTCGGCTTGATCGGCTGCGGCCTGATGGGCGGCTCCTTTGCGCTGGCCCTCAAGCGCGCGCGGCTGGTCAAGCGCGTGGTCGGCTACAGCAAGTCGCCATCGACCACGGAACGCGCGCGCCAGATGGGCGTGATCGACGTGGCTGCGCCGTCCGCCCTGCTCGCGGTGTCGGGTGCCGACCTGGTGCTGATCGCTGTTCCGGTCGGAGCATCGGAAGCCACCTTCAAGGCGATTCGCCACGGCATCACCGACCAAATGCTGGTGATGGACGTGGGCTCGACCAAGGGCGACGTGATCGAGGCCGCGCGGCGCGGCCTGCAGGACCAGCTCGGCGCCTTCGTCCCCGCCCACCCGATCGCCGGCAAGGAAGTCGCCGGCGTCGAGCACGCTGACGCCAACCTGTACACCGGGCGCCAGGTCGTTCTCACGCCGATCAAGGCCACGAGGCGCTCCAACGTGCAGCGCGCCACCCAGGTCTGGACAGGGGTGGGCGCCAAGGTCGTGACGATGACGGCCGAGGCGCACGACAGCGCCTTCGCTGCAGTCAGCCACCTGCCGCACCTGCTCGCCTTCGCGTTCACCAATGCGATCACCGCCCAGCCGGACGGCCGACGTTTTCTGGAACTGGCCGGTCCGGGTTTTCGCGACTTCACACGCATCGCGGCCGGCGATCCGGCCATGTGGCGCGACGTCCTGCTGGCCAATCGCGATCAGGTATTGCAGCATTCGCAGGCCTTTCGCGCGGCACTGTCGCAACTCGAGGCCTTGATGAGCGCGGGCGATGCGCAGGGCCTGGAAGACGCGATCGCGGCAGCCAGCCGCGTTCGCAGCCAATGGCATCCGGGCGCGGCCGCTTCACCCGACTGACCATGTTCACAATACCTTTCCTCGACATCCCGCCGCTCGCCGCCGCCGGCGGTACCGTCAGGCTTCCCGGCTCCAAGAGCATCTCCAATCGCGTGCTGCTGCTGGCGGCGCTCGCCGCCGGCACGACCACGGTGCACGATCTGCTGGATTCGGATGACACCCGGGTGATGCTCGATGCGCTCGCCGCGCTCGGCTGCCGCATCGAGCGCGCCGGCAATGCGCTGCGCATCGACGGCCTCGACGGCAAGCTGCAGACCCCAGGTGCCTCGCTGTTCCTCGGCAACGCAGGAACCGCGATGCGTCCGCTGACAGCAGCACTCGCCTTGCTCGGCGGCGATTTCGAACTGCGCGGCGTACCGCGCATGCACGAACGGCCGATCGGCGACCTGGTCGACGCGCTGGTCCAGCTGGGTTGCCGCATCGACTACACCGGCAACCCCGGCTACCCCCCGCTGCGCATCCATCCGGTGGCCCTCGATGTCCTGCAGCTCGAACCGCCGATCCGCGTGCGCGGCGACGTCTCGAGCCAGTTCCTGACCGCGCTGCTGCTCGCCTTGCCGCTGGCGGCGGCTCAGCGCGACATCGTGATCGAGGTGATCGGCGAGCTGATTTCCAAGCCCTACGTCGAGATCACGCTCAACCTGCTGGCACGCTTCGGCATCGAGGTCCGGCGCGACGGCTGGCAGCGCTTCACGATTCCCGCGGGCAGCCGCTACCGTTCCCCGGGCGATATTCACGTCGAGGCCGACGCGTCGTCGGCCAGCTATTTCATCGCGCTCGGTGCGATCGCGAGCGGCGCCGGCATCCGCATCGAAGGCGTCGGCGCCGGCTCCATCCAGGGCGACATCCGCTTCATCGAAGCCGCCCACCAGATGGGCGCGCGCGTCGACAGCGGCCCCAACTGGCTCGAAGTCTCGCGCGGCGCCTGGCCGCTCAAGGCCATCGACCTCGACGCCAACCATATTCCCGACGCGGCGATGACGCTCGCGGTGATGGCGCTCTATGCCGACGGCCCTTGCACCCTGCGCAATATCGCGAGCTGGCGCGTGAAGGAAACCGACCGCATCGACGCCATGGCCAACGAGCTGCGCAAGCTGGGCGCCACGGTCGAGGACGGCCCCGACTTCATCCGCGTGCATCCGCTGGCCGCGGCCGGCTGGCGCGCGGCCAGCATCCGTACTTACGACGACCATCGCGTGGCGATGTGCTTCTCGCTCGCGGCCTTCAATCCGGCCCGCGCGCCGGTGCGCATCCTCGAGCCGCACTGCGTCGCCAAGACCTTCCCCGACTATTTCGAAACCCTGTTCTCGGTGGCCGAAGCGGCCGAGGTGCCGGTCATCTGCGTCGACGGGCCCACCGCTTCCGGCAAGGGCACGCTGGCGCTCGAACTGGCGCACCGGCTCGGCTACCACTATCTCGATTCGGGCTCGCTCTACCGCGTGACCGGCCTGGCGATGCGCCGCGCAGGGTTCAGCGCCGACGCCGCGCACGAGACGCAGATCGCCACGCTCGCCCGCACCCTGCCCCTTCGCTTCAGCGAAGGCAAGATCTTGCTCGCCGGTGAAGACGTGAGCGACGCCATCCGCACCGAAGCCGCCGGCATGGACGCCTCCCGCGTGTCGGCGCTGCCGGCCGTGCGCGATGCGCTCATGACGCTGCAGAAGAGCTTCCGGCGCCTGCCAGGCCTGGTGGCCGATGGCCGCGACATGGGCACCGTCGTTTTTCCCGACGCCCCGCTGAAGGTCTATCTGACCGCGAACGCCGCCCAGCGTGCCGAGCGACGTCATAAGCAATTGATTTCAAAGGGTATTTCGACTACAATCGACGCTCTTCGCGCTGACCTGGAAGCGCGTGACCTCCGGGATTCGTCCCGCAGCGTCGCGCCGCTGAAGCCGGCGCCTGATGCCCGTCTCCTGGACAACTCCCTTCTTTCGATCGAGCAATCGGTCGACCGGGTGCTGGACTGGTGGCAGGAAGTACAGCCTTTCAAGTCTTCTTGAAAAGGCGTTTCGGTCCAGCAGGTCCCCGCCGCGCGACAGCGCACCGGCTTGCTGGTTGTTCAACCTCAACCGGGCCCCGAGCCCAACAACCGCCGTCTCCAGACCCTGCCAGTCGCCGCGATATTGCATATTGCATTTGCGACTGCGAACCCTGCGTGACGGAAGGAAAACTCAATGTCTGAATCTTTTGCCGACCTGTTCGAAGAATCCCTGAAGCGTTCCGAAATGCGCACCGGCGAGGTCATCACCGCCGAAGTCGTGCGTGTCGAACACAACCACGTCGTGGTCAACGCAGGCCTCAAGTCCGAAGCCTACGTGCCGATCGAGGAGTTCAAGAACGACAAGGGCGAACTCGAAGTCCAGGCCGGCGATTTCGTTTCCGTTGCCATCGGCAGCGTTGAAAACGGCTACGGCGACACTATCCTCTCGCGCGACACCGCCAAGCGTCTGGCTTCGTGGCTCGCCCTCGAGAAGGCACTCGAATCCGGCGACTTCGTCACCGGCACCACCAGCGGCAAGGTCAAGGGCGGTCTCACCGTTCTGGTCAACGGCATCCGCGCGTTCCTGCCGGGCTCGCTGATCGATACGCGTCCGATCAAGGACCTGACCCCCTACGAGAACAAGACCCTCGAATTCAAGGTCATCAAGCTCGACCGCAAGCGCAACAACGTGGTGCTCTCGCGCCGCGCCGTGGTCGAAGCCAGCATGGGCGAAGAGCGCGCCAAGCTGATGGAAACCCTGAAGGAAGGCGCAGTCGTGCGCGGCGTCGTCAAGAACATCACCGAGTACGGTGCGTTCGTCGACCTCGGCGGCATCGACGGTCTGCTGCACATCACCGACATGGCATGGCGCCGCGTTCGCCACCCGAGCGAAGTGGTGCAGGCCGGTCAGGAAATCACCGCCAAGATCCTCAAGTTCGACACCGAGAAGAACCGCGTCTCGCTGGGCCTGAAGCAAATGGGCGACGACCCGTGGATGGGCGTTTCGCGCCGCTACCCGCAATCGACCCGCCTGTTCGGCAAGGTCACGAACATCGCCGACTACGGCGCGTTCGTCGAGCTCGAGCCCGGCATCGAAGGCCTGGTGCACGTCTCCGAAATGGACTGGACCAACAAGAACATCGCCCCGAACAAGATCGTCTCACTGGGCGACGAAGTCGAAGTCATGGTCCTCGAGATCGACGAAGACAAGCGCCGCATCAGCCTGGGCATGAAGCAGTGCAAGGCCAACCCGTGGCAGGAATTCGCGCAGAACACCAAGCGCGGCGACCGCGTCAAGGGCCCGATCAAGTCGATCACCGACTTCGGCGTGTTCGTCGGCCTGGCTGCCGGTATCGACGGCCTGGTTCACCTGTCCGACCTCTCGTGGAACGAGCCCGGCGAAACCGCCGTGCGCAACTACAAGAAGGGCCAGGAAGTCGAAGCGATCGTGCTGGCCGTGGACGTCGACCGCGAGCGCATCAGCCTCGGCATCAAGCAGCTCGACAGCGACCCGTTCACTACCTTCACCACGGTGAACGACAAGGGCCAGATCGTGACCGGCAAGGTCAAGACCGTGGACGCCCGCGGCGCCGAGATCGACCTCGGTGACGACATCATCGGCTACCTGCGCGCCAGCGAAATCTCCCGCGACCGCGTGGAAGATGCACGCAACGTGCTCAAGGAAGGCGACGAAGTCACGGCCGTGGTGGTCAACGTGGATCGCAAGACCCGCAACATCCAGCTGTCGATCAAGCAGAAGGACATGGTCGACGAGCAAGGCGCGATGGCCAACCTGAGCCAGCAGTCGGCACGCGAGAACGCGGGCACGACCAGCCTGGGCGCCCTGCTGCGCGCCAAGCTCGACAACAACGAGAAATAAAAATAGACAGACGAAAACACGGTGAGGTTCCCTCACCGTGTCCTTCTGTGGGTTATGACTCGTTCAGATCTGGTTGAAGAACTCGCGGCGCGCTTCGCGCAACTGACGCACCGCGACGCCGAATACGCCGTCAAGACCATTCTTGATGCGATGAGCGACGCGCTGGTGCGCGGGCACCGCATCGAGATCCGCGGCTTCGGCAGCTTCACCGTGAACCGGCGTCCGCCGCGCATCGGCCGCAATCCGCGTTCGGGCGAGAGCGTGCAGATTCCCGAAAAACGGGTGCCGCACTTCAAGCCGGGCAAGGCGCTGCGCGAGGCGGTCGACGCACGCACGGCCGAGCTCGACGCGCAGAAACGCGAAGCCTGAAGCATAGAATTCCCCCGCCAACGGGGACGCGCATGAAATACCTCCTGTGGCTGCTCAAGGCAGCCATTTTTTTTACCCTCTTCGCCTTCGCGCTGAACAACCAGCACGACGCCACCGTCTACTTCTTCTTCGGCACCCACTGGCGCGCCCCGCTGGTGCTGGTGGTGCTCGCGGCCTTTGCCGGCGGACTCGTGGTCGGCGCGCTCGGCATGCTGCCGGGCTGGTGGAAGCACCGCAGCGCCGCGGCCCAGCTGCCCGCGGTGCCGGTCCCGCCCGTCACGGCAGCCCCTGCCCCTGCAGCCGCCGCCACCGACCTTCCTGCCGTACGCCAACATGGACTTTGACTTCAGCTGGCTGCTGCTCGGCCTTCCCCTCGCCTTCGTCCTCGGCTGGCTGGCCTCGCGTTTCGATCTCAGGCAGTTGCGCATCGAGAACCGGCAGGCGCCCAAGGCCTACTTTCGCGGTCTCAACTTTCTGCTCAACGAGCAGCAGGACCAGGCCATCGACGCTTTCATCGAAGCCGTCCAGAACGACCCCGACACCCAGGAGCTGCACTTTGCGCTGGGCAACCTGTTCCGCCGCCGCGGCGAATACCAGCGCGCCGTGCGCGTGCACGAGCACCTGCTGGGCCGCGGCGACCTGAGCCGCGCCGACCGCGACCGCGCGCAGCATGCGCTGGCGCAGGACTTCCTGCGCGCCGGCCTGCTCGACCGCGCCGAAGCCGCGCTGCAGAAGCTCGAAGGCACGCGCTACGAGAACGAGGCCCGGCTGGCCCTGCTCGCCATCTACGAGCGCTCGCGCGAATGGGCGCAAGCTGCCGCGGTGGCACAGAAGCTCGACGAGACCGAGCAAGCCAGCTACGGCGTGCGCCGGGCCCACCACCTCTGCGAGCAGTCCGCCGAGCAGGTGGCGGCCGGCGACCTGAACGCTGCAGCGCAGTTGCTCGAGCAGGCAGTCGCACTGGCGCCGCAGGCGCCGCGGCCGGCCATCGACACCGCCACGCTGCAACTGCGCAACGGCGACTCCGCCAAGGCCTTCGAAACGCTCACCGCCCTCAGCGAAAACGCGCCGCTGGCACTGCCTCTTTACGCGGCGATGCTGCAGCAGGCCGCGGCCGCCTCGCAACGCGCGGGCGAGGCGCTGGCCCTGCTGCAGCGCCGCTATGCGGAGTCGCCCTCGATCGACGTGCTCGAAGCGATCATGGCCTTGGGCGGCGCGCCGGTCCTGCCCGAGGACACGATGTCGAATCCGCCGGCGGCGCCGGAGCCGCGCGACGGCTACATCGCGCACCTGGCGCACCAGCCCTCTCTCGTGGCGGCGTCACGCTGGCTGGCGGGCGAGCGCTTCACGCGCGAGCAGTTCCATCCGCAGGTACAGCGCGCGCTCGACCAGGCCACGCGGCCGCTGCTGCGCTACCGCTGCGCAGCCTGCGGCTTCGAAGCCCATCAGCATTTCTGGCATTGCCCCGGCTGCCAGGCCTGGGACAGCTATCCGCCGCGGCGTGTCGAAGAACTCTGAGCAAATCTGATCAATTCTGACTTCGTCGCAGAGGCGTCAACCACGGCGCAGAACCCGCCGTTGAAATCCGCGCCGCGCGCATGCCGCGTGCGGCGGGGTGCCAACGGCATCTCTTTCACAACAATGTCAGGGGATCTCAAGATGCTGAAGAAAATCTTGGCCATCTTGGCCATCATGGCCATGCTCGTTGCGACCGTTTCGTGGGCAGCAGTCGATGTCAACAAAGCGACGGATGCAGAGCTCGATGCGCTCAGGGGCGTGGGCCCCGCGCTCTCCAAGCGCATCATCGAAGCACGCAAGCAAGGCGCGTTCAAGGACTGGCCGGACCTCATGAGCCGGGTGAAGGGCGTAAAGGAGAAGGCAGCCACCAAGCTGTCGGCCGAGGGCCTGACCGTCAACGGCCAGAGCTACAGCGCCGCGGCCCCCGCCGCCAACGTCGCGAAGGCGGAACCGAAGAAGAAAGAGAAGGCCGACGCCAAGCCCTGACCGGCCAGGCAACGGATCTTGCCGTACCGAACCAAGCCGCCTCCGGGCGGCTTTTTCATTGGCGCGGTTGCACCCTTGCACCGCAAGCGGCAGGGGAAAGCCCCACGCGATGGCCCGATATTTGCACGTATGCTCCCCGTCGCCTTTTCACTTTCGTACGTTCTGGAGAGCCCATGAATCACAAGTTCGGCATTGCCCTCGCTGGCCTGACCCTCGGCGCAGCGGCGTTCGCGCAAACCAAGTGGGACCTGCCCACCGCCTACCCGGCCTCCAACTACCACACCGAGAACATCACGCAGTTCGCGAAGGACGTCGACGCCGCCACCGGCGGCAAGCTCAAGATCACTGTGCATGCGAACGCATCGCTGTTCAAGGCACCCGAGATCAAGCGCGCCGTGCAAAGCGGCCAGGCCCAGGCCGGAGAGATCCTGCTGGCCAACTTCGCCAACGAGAACCCGATCTATGCGCTCGACGGCGTGCCTTTTCTTGCGACCACCTACCCCGAGGCGAAGAAACTCTACGAGGCGTCCAAGCCCGCCATGGAAAAGCTGCTGGCCGCACAAGGCATCAAGGTGCTGTTCATGGTGCCGTGGGCGCCGCAGGGCATCTACGTGAAGAAGGAAATCGCCTCCGTGGCCGACCTGCGCGGCATCAAGTGGCGTGCCTACAGCCCGGCCACGGCCAAGATCGCCGAACTGATCGGCGCGCAGCCGGTGCAGATCCAGCAGGCCGAGCTGAGTGCGGCGATGGCCACGGGCGTGATCGAAAGCTACATGAGCTCCGGTTCGACCGGCTACGACACCAAGACCTACGAGCACATCAAGAACTTCTACGACACGCAGGCCTGGATCCCGAAGAACGCGATCCTGGTCAACGCCAAGGCCTTCGATGCGCTCGACCCCGCCACCAAGGCCGCAGTGACCAAGGTCGCGGCCGACGCCGAAGCGCGCGGCTGGAAAATCGCCCAGGAAAAGAACGACGAATACAAGCGTCTCCTGGCCGAGCGCGGCATGAAGATCCACAAGCCTTCGCCGAAGCTCGACGCCGACATGCGCCAGGTCGGCGGCATCATGCAGGCCGACTGGCTGAAGGCCACCGGCGCCGAGGGCCAGGCGATCGTCGACGCCTACAAGAAGAAGTAAACCGTGCGCCGATTCCTCGATCGTCTGTACGGCGGCGCAGGCGCGCTCGGCGCGTTCTGCGTATTTCTGATCTTCGTGCTGATGGTCGTGGCCGGCGTCGGCCGCCAGATGAACTGGCATGTGAGCGGCCTCAACGATGCGGTGTCCTGGCTCTGCGCCGCGGCCTCCTTCTTCGCCATGGCCCATGCCTTCCGCCACGGCGACTTCGTGCGCGTGACCCTGCTGCTCGATGCCGTGCCGCCGAAAGTCCGGCGCGTCCTCGACGTCATGTGCCTGCTGATCGCCTCGGCCTCGGTGGCCTATCTCACGTACTGGGCCACCAGCTTCACCTGGGAGAGCTACGAATTCGCCGAGATGGCGACCGGCTTGCTGGTCATTCCGATCTGGATTCCGCAATCGACCTTCGTGCTCGGCTGCTGGCTGCTGCTCGTCGCCATGGTCGACGAACTGGTCGGCGTGGTGCGCGGCGAGAAGCCGAGCTACCAGCGCGCGGTCGAAGAACGGCATGCCGCCGGCGATTTTTCATCAGACATCTAATGCTCGATACCCTCCTCATGGGCGCGCTGCTGCTCGCCATCATGCTGCTGCTCCTGGCCGGCGGCGTCTGGATCGCGATGACGCTGGCCATCGTCGGCTGGGTCGGCCAGGCCTTCTTCACCAACACATTGCCCGGCAAGAACCTGTTCTCGGCCTTCTGGGAAAGCAATGCCAGCTGGGAGCTCGCGGCGCTGCCGCTCTTCATCTGGATGGGCGAGATCCTGTTCCGCACCAAGCTCAGCGAAGAAATGTTCGAGGGCCTGCGCCCGTGGCTCAACCGCGTGCCGGGCCGGCTGATGCACACCACCATCCTCGGCTGCGGCGTGTTCGGCTCGGTCTCGGGCTCCTCGGCCGCGACCTGCGCGACCATCGCGAAGGTCGCGCTGCCCGAACTCAAGCGCCGCGGCTACAACGAGAAGCTGGCCATCGGCTCGCTCGCCACTGCCGGCACGCTGGGCATCCTGATCCCACCCTCGATCACCATGGTGGTCTATGCGGTGGCGGCCGACGCCTCGATCATCCGCATCTTCCTGGCCGGCTTCCTGCCAGGCTTCCTGCTGATGCTGCTGTTTTCGGGCTACATCGGCTGGTGGAGCCTGCGCAACCCGGACCAGGTGCCGCCGGCCGATCCGCCGACCGGCTTCAGGGAAAAGATCCGCCTCTCGGGCAACCTGATCCCCTGCGGCCTCCTGATCGTCTTCATCGTCTGGGTCCTGGTCGCGGGCTGGGCCACGGCCACCGAATGCGCGGCCTTCGGCGTGCTGGGTTCGCTGGCCATCGCGGCGTGGGGCCGAAGCCTCACCTGGCAGAACTTCAAGGACGGGATCATGGGTGCCACGCGCACCAGCTGCATGATCATGTTCATCCTGGCGGGCGCCGCCTTCCTCACCAAGACCATGGCCTTCACCGGCATCCCGCGCGAGCTGGCCGAGTGGGTCGACAGCATGCACCTCTCGCCCTATGCGCTGATCGGTGCGCTGGTGGTGGTGTACCTGGTGCTCGGCACCGCGCTCGACGGCATCTCCATGATCGTGCTGACCAGCGCAGTGGTGCTGCCGATGATCCAGAAGGCCGGCTTCGACCTCGTATGGTTCGGCATCTTCGTCGTGCTGCTGGTCGAGATCGCCGAAGTCACGCCGCCGGTGGGCTTCAACCTGTTCGTGCTGCAGAACATGACCGGCAAGGACAGCAACGTGATCGCCAAGGCCGCCATTCCCTTCTTCTTCTGCCTGGTGCTGTGCATCGCGCTGATCACGCTGTTCCCGAGCATCGTGACCGTGCTGCCCAATGCGGTGATGGGCGTGGAGAAGTAGGCGCCGTGCTGCCGGTGTTCGCGATCTGCGTCGGCGCCTCGCTGGGCGCGCTGGCACGCTGGGGTCTGGGCCTCTGGCTCAGCGTTCCCGGCGCGTCGATGCCCTACGGCACGCTGGCCTCCAACCTGATTGGCGGCTACCTGGTCGGCATCGCCGTCGCGCTGTTCCAGGCCATGCCGCAGCTCGACCCGGTCTGGCGCCTGCTGCTGATCACCGGCTTCCTGGGCGGCCTCACCACCTTCTCCAGCTTCTCCGCCGAGGTGGTCGCGATGCTGATGCAGGACCGGCTCGCGCTGGCCTTCGGCACGGCGGCGCTGCATGTCCTCGGCTCACTGGTCCTCACCTGGCTCGGCATTCGCACGGTGCAGCAGCTCACCGGCTGATTCGAGGGCTTCGCCCGAGGGGCGCTCGATAGAATCGATCGCGATGCCCCTTGTCCTCCTCGTCGCGCTCCCCTTCGTTGCCAGCGTGCTGGCAGCCTTGCTGCCGTCGAACGCGCGCAACCGGGAGTCGACGCTGGCGGGCCTGGTCGCGCTCGGCTGCGCGCTGCAGGCGGCATGGCTCTTTCCGCAGCTGGCCGACGGCGACGTGATCCGCGAAGAGATTGAATGGCTGCCCGCGCTCGGCCTCAACCTGGTGTTCCGCATGGACGGCTTCGCCTGGCTGTTCTGCATGCTGGTGCTCGGCATCGGCGCACTGGTCGTGCTCTACGCGCGCTATTACATGTCGCCTTCAGATCCGGTGCCGCGCTTCTTCGCCTTCTTCCTCGCCTTCATGGGCGCGATGGTGGGCGTGGTGCTCTCGGGCAACCTGATCCAGATGGTGCTGTTCTGGGAGCTCACCAGCCTGTTCTCCTTCCTCCTCATCGGCTACTGGCACCACCGGCGCGACGCGCGACGCGGCGCGCGCATGGCGCTCACGGTCACCGGCGCCGGCGGCCTGTGCCTGCTGGCGGGCGTGCTGGTACTGGGCCGCATCGTGGGCAGCTACGAGCTCGACGCGGTGCTGGCCTCGGGTGAAGAGATTCGCGCGCACCGGCTCTACCCGCTGGCGCTGGTGCTGGTGCTGCTCGGCGCCTTCACCAAGAGCGCGCAGTTCCCGTTCCATTTCTGGCTGCCGCGCGCGATGGCGGCACCCACGCCGGTCTCGGCCTACCTGCACTCGGCCACCATGGTGAAGCTGGGCGTGTTCCTGATGGCGCGCCTGTGGCCGGTACTCTCCGGCACCGAGGCCTGGTTCTGGCTCGTCAGCGGCGCGGGCGCCGTCACGCTGCTTCTAGGCGGCTACGTCGCGATGTTCCAGCGCGATCTCAAGGCGCTGCTCGCCTACTCGACCATTTCGCACCTCGGGCTCATCACGCTGCTGCTCGGGCTCAACAGCCCGCTGGCCGCCGTCGCGGCCGTGTTCCATGTCATGAACCACGCGACCTTCAAGGCCTCGCTCTTCATGGCGGCCGGCATCATCGACCACGAGAGCGGCACGCGCGACATCCGCAAGCTGAGCGGCCTGCTCCGGCTGATGCCGATCACCGGCACGCTGGCGATCATCGCCAGCGCATCGATGGCCGGCGTGCCGCTGCTCAACGGCTTCCTCTCCAAGGAGATGTTCTTCGCCGAGACCGTGTTCATCCGGGCCACGCCCTGGGTCAACTGGAGCCTGCCGGTCATCGCGACGCTGGCCGGCGTGTTCAGCGTGGCCTATTCGGCGCGCTTCGTGTTCGACGTGTTCTTCGGCCCGTCCCCCGGCCCGGACGTGCCGAAGCAGCCGCACGAGCCGCCGCACTGGATGCGCGTGCCGGTCGAGCTGCTGGTGCTGACCTGCCTCGTGGTCGGCGTGGCGCCGGCCTGGTCGGTGGGCGCCTTTCTCGCCGCGGCAGCGACGCCCGTGGTCGGCGGCGTGCTGCCCGCGTACAGCCTCGCCGTCTGGCACGGCTTCAACATGCCGCTTCTGATGAGCTTCGTCGCACTCGCGGGCGGCGCGGGGCTCTACATGCTGCAGCGGCGCGGACGCGCACGAGGCGATCTCGAGTACACGCCGCTGCTGCATCGCTTCGACGGCCAGCGCATGTTCGAGCACCTGCTCGCGCGCCTCAGCGAAGCCGGCCGGCGCAGCCGGCGCCTCTTCGCAACGCGGCGCCTGCAGATGCAGTTGCTGCTGCTGGTCGTCGTCGCCGTGGCCGGCGCGGCGGCATCGCTGTGGCTCACGCCTGCCGAGCGCGGAACGCGCGAACTGCTGCCCTTCTCGACCATGTTCGCGATGACCTGGGTCATCGGCGGCATCTGCGCGCTGGCCGCCGCCTGGCAGGCCAAGTTCCACCGGCTGGCCTCGCTGATGCTGGCCTCGGGCGCGGGCCTGGTGTGCTGCACCACCTACATCTGGTTCTCGGCGCCCGACCTCGCGCTCACGCAGCTGGTGGTCGAGACCGTGACCACGGTGCTGATCCTGCTCGGCATGCGCTGGCTGCCGATGCGCACCGCCCAGCCGCAGCCCGCACGCGTGCGGATTCGGCTCTGGGGACGGCGCGGGCGCGACCTGGCCATCGCAGCCGCGGCCGGATGCGGCATGGCCGCGCTGGCCTGGACCGTGATGACGCGGCCCTTCCCGCAAAGCATCTCGCCCTTCTTTCTCGAGCGCGCGCTGTCCGAGGGCGGTGGCACCAACGTGGTCAACGTGATGCTGGTCGACTTCCGCGGCTTCGACACCTTCGGCGAGATCACCGTGCTCGGCGTCGTCGCCCTCGCCGTCTATGCGCTGCTGCGCCGCTTCCGTCCGGCGCCCGAGTCGATGGCCCTGCCCGCGCAGCAGCGCGCGCAGACCGACGACGGCAGCAGCGACCTGCTGAACCCGCGCCGCGCCAAGGATACCGCCGTCGGCTACCTCATGGTGCCGGCCGTGCTGGTGCGGCTCCTGCTGCCGCTCTCGGTGCTGGTGTCGATCTACTTCTTCCTGCGCGGCCACAACCAGCCGGGCGGCGGCTTCGTTGCCGGGCTGGTGATGTCGGTGGCGCTGGTGCTGCAGTTCATCGTCTCCGGCGCCGAGTGGGTGGAAGAGCACCTGCGCATCTACCCGCGGCGCTGGATCGCGATCGGCCTGCTGCTTGCGCTGGCCACCGGCTCGGGCGCGGTGCTGTTCGGCTATCCATTCCTCACCACGCACACCGCGCACCTGCATCTGCCGGTGCTCGGCGAAGTGCATGTGCCGAGCGCGCTGTTCTTCGACATCGGCGTGTTCGCGCTGGTGCTGGGCGCGACCATGCTGATCCTCACCGCGCTGGCCCACCAGTCCATCCGCAGTCACCGCTGGGCCGACGAACAGGCCGAAAAGGAGGCCGAGCGCGTCGCGGCCGATGCGAAAGGCGTAGCCTGATGGAAGCCGTGCTCGCCATCGCCATCGGTGTGCTCACCGGATCCGGCGTCTACCTGCTGCTGCGGCCGCGCACCTTCCAGGTGATCATGGGCCTCACGCTGATCTCCTATGCGGTGAACCTGTTCATCTTCAGCATGGGCCGCGTCAAGATCGACAGCGAACCGGTGCTGACCCCGGGCTTCGCGGCCACGCTGGCCAACACCGCCGATCCGATGCCGCAGGCGCTGGTGCTCACCGCGATCGTGATCGGCTTCGCGATGACCGCGCTGTTCCTGGTCGTGCTGCTGGCCTCGCGCGGGCTCAGCGGCACCGACCACGTGGATGGCGAAGAGCGCAAGGCGCCGCAGGAATGACAGGCCTCTCCCGCTTCCTCGACCACCTGCTCGAGCTCGGCATGCCGCATCTCGTGGCGGTGCCGATCCTGCTGCCCCTGTTCACGGCCGCGCTGATGCTGCTCCTGGGCGAACGGCGCCGGCGCACCAAGTCTTTCCTGAGCGTGGTCTCGGGCCTGATCGGCCTCTTGGCCGCGCTCGCCCTGCTTCGCTGGGTCAACGCCGCCGGCACCGGCGGCGGCGCGGGCTCGATCGGCGTCTACCTGCCGGGCAACTGGCATGCGCCCTTCGGCATCGTGCTGGTGGCCGATCGACTCTCGACGATGATGGTCGCGCTCACCGGCGTCGTCGCCTTCGCCGCCTCGATCTACTCCACCTCGCGCTGGGACCGGGCGGGCGTGCACTTCCATCCGCTGCTGCAGCTGCAGCTCATGGGACTCAACGGCGCTTTCCTGACCGGCGACCTGTTCAACCTCTTCGTCTTCTTCGAGGTCATGCTCGCCGCCTCCTACGGTTTGCTGCTGCACGGCTCCGGCCGGCTGCGCGTCCAGGCCGGCCTGCATTACGTGGCCATCAACCTCGCGGCCTCTTCGCTGTTTCTCGTGGGCGCCGCACTTCTCTACGGCGTGACCGGCACGCTCAACATGGCCGACCTCGGCGTGCGCATCGCTCAGCTCGCGCCGGCCGACCGCGGACTGGTCCATGCGGCCGCGGCCATCCTCGCGACCGCCTTCTTCGCCAAGGCCGGGGCCTGGCCGCTCAACTTCTGGCTGGTGCCGGCCTACAGCGCCGCCGTGTCGCCGGTGGGCGCGGTGTTCGCGCTCTTGACCAAGCTCGGCGTCTACACGGTGCTCAGGCTCTGGACCCTGCTCTTCGCGCCCGACACCGGCGCCTCGGCGCAGTTCGGCCAGGACGCGTTGGTCGCCATCGGGCTGGCCACGCTGTTCGTCGGTGCGCTCGGCATCGTCGGCACGCAGCGGCTGTCCAACCTCGCGGGCTTCAGCGTGCTGATCTCCGCCGGCACGCTGTTGGCTGCCATCGGGCTCGGACAACCCGCGCTTTGGGCCGGTGCGCTCTACTACCTGTTGACTTCCACGCTTGCGGCCAGCGCCTTCTTCCTTCTGATCGACATGATCGAGCGCTGGCGCAATGCCGGCATGAGCGTCGCGCCGCACGAGGCGGCCGGCGATGCACCCTTTCTTTCGGAAGACTTGAGCGGCCTCGACAACGTGAATCTCGACGACGATGCGCAGGCACTCTACGGCCGCGCCATTCCGGCCGGCGTCGCCTTCCTCGGACTCGGCTTCGTCGGCTGCACGCTGCTATTGGCGGGGCTGCCGCCGCTGTCGGGCTTCGTCGGCAAGTTCGCGATGCTCTCGGGCTTGCTCGGCGCGGAGCAAGGCATCGCGCCGGCGGGCTGGGCATTCATGGCGCTCCTGATCGTCTCCGGTTTTCTTTCGCTGATCGCCTTGAGCCGCACCGGCATCCGCCACTTCTGGACCCAGCCGCATGCCACCCTGCCCTCGCTGCCCGCGCTCGAAGTGCTGCCGGTGGCGGCGCTGCTGGCGGCCTGCCTCGCGCTGACGCTCGCGGCCGAGCCGGTGATGCGGCATGCCGCCGCCACGGCAGAAGGCCTGCGTTCGCCGACCGCCTACCGCGAGGCCGTACTCGGCACGCCGAAGCTCCCGGGCCCCGCCGCGCCAGCAGGAGACAACGCACGATGATCAAACGCTGGCTCCCCTCGCCGCCGCTGTCGCTGGCGCTCTTCGTCGTGTGGCTGCTGCTGAACCAGTCGCTCGACGCGGCGACGCTGGTGCTGGCGGCCATCCTCGCGATCGCGGTCCCGGTGCTGACCCAGAGCCTGCGGCCGGCCACGGTGCGCATGCGCCGCCCGGGGCTGGCGCTGCGGCTCGCAAGCGTCGTCGCGCTGGACCTCGTCCATTCGGCCCTGACCGTGGCCCGCCTGCTGTTCACGCGGCGCGGCAGCGGCATGTCGCCGCGCTTCGTGCGGGTGCCGCTCGAACTGCGCGATCCCAACGCTCTGGCGGTGCTGGCGATGATCCTGTGCCTCACCCCGGGCACGGCCTGGGGCGAGATCGCGCTCGACCGCTCCACCCTTCTGATCCACGCGTTCGACGTCGAGGACGAAGCGGCCTTCGTCGCCACGATCAAGTCGCGCTACGAGCGCCCGCTGATGGAGATCTTCGAATCATGACCCCCGTGCTCTTCTGGGCCCTCAAGCTGGCGCTGCTGCTGCTTGCCGTGGCCATGCTGTGCGCGCTGGCGCGCCTGCTCGTCGGCCCCACCGCGCAAGACCGCGTGATGGCGCTCGACTGCCTCTACATCAACGGCATGCTGATGATGCTGGTGCTCGGCATCGTCTATGCGAGCAAGGTCTACTTCGAGGCGGCGATGCTGATCGCGCTATTCGGCTTCGTCGGCTCGACCGCGCTCGCGAAGTTCCTGCTGCGCGGCGAGGTGATCGAATGAACGACTTCATCGTGGGTCCGCTGCCGCTGTGGGCCGAGATCCTGACCGCGGTGTTCGCCGTGCTGGGTGCGGCCTTCGCTGCCGTCGGCTCCTTCGGACTGGTGCGGCTTTCGACCTTCTTTCGCCGCATCCATGCGCCCACGCTCGGCGCCACGCTCGGCGTGTGGTGCATCACGTTGGCCACCATCATCTATTTCTCGGTGCAGGGCGCGAGCCTGTTCCTGCACGCGGTGCTGATCGCGCTGTTCGTCGCCCTCACGGCGCCGGTCACGACCATCTTCCTGATGCGCGCTGCGCTCTTCCGCGAGCGCCAGAAGGACGGCGAGGTACCGCCGCCCACCTAGCACGGGGGATCAACCCTTGATGAAGGCCAGCAGATCGGCGTTGAACTGTTCGGCATGCGTGCTGGCCAGGCCGTGCGATGCACCGGGATAGACCTTCAGCGTGGAGCCCTTGACCAGCTTGGACGACAGCATGGCCGAGGCGCCAATCGGCACGATCTGGTCGTCGTCGCCATGCGCGATCAGGGTCGGCACGTCGATCTTCTTGAGGTCTTCGGTGAAGTCGGTTTCAGAGAACTGCTTGATGCAGTCCAGCAGGCCCTTGTGCCCGCCCATCATGCCTTGCAGCCAGAACGAATCGCGCAGGCCCTGCGAAACCTTGGCGTTCGGCCGGTTGGCGCCGTAGAAGGGGACCGTCAGGTCCTTGAAGAATTGCGAGCGGTCGGCCGTGACGCCGGCGCGGATGCCGTCGAAGACCTCGAGCGGCAGGCCGCCCGGATTGGCGGCCGTCTTCAGCATCAGCGGCGGCACGGCGCCCAGCAGCACGGCCTTGGCGACGCGCTTCGTGCCGTGGCGGCCGATGTAGCGCGTCACCTCGCCGCCGCCGGTCGAATGGCCCACCATCACGGCGTCCTTGATGTCGAGCTTGTTCATCAGCTCGGCCAGGTCGTCGGCGTAGGTGTCCATGTCGTTGCCGTTCCAGGGCTGGCTGGAGCGGCCGTGGCCGCGCCGGTCGTGGGCGATGACGCGATAGCCGCGCTCGCCGAGGAACACCATCTGGGCGTCCCAGGCGTCGGCCGTCAGCGGCCAGCCGTGCGAGAAGACGACCGGCTGGCCCGCCCCCCAGTCCTTGTAGTAGATCTGCGTGCCGTCTTGGACGGTGATGGTGTGGCTCATGATTTGCTCTCCGGGGTTTGTGATGCGACGCCTTGCCAAGCGTAGACGCTGGCAGGGTTCGAAAGAACCGCAGGAAGAGTAATGCCGCTCTATGACTTTGGGGAGACCTAGAGTCCGGCGAGCCACTTGAAGCCGACGACGAGCGCCACCACCAGCAGCGCCAGGACCACGAGCCGTCCCCAACGCACCGCACGATGGTCCGGCGCATCGTGCAGATCGGGTCGCGCAAGCGTGTCGAACGAGGTGTCCGGCTTGTCTCTTGCCCAATCGTGGAAATTGTCGCGCTCGGTGTTCATGTAATACATTTTAACTACATGTAAGCAAAAATTGCAAAGCGAACATTAAGGGTTGCAGGGACGACACCGAGGCGACACAGGGCTATACAAGATTTCGCTTGCGCCTTACGCCTACTTCACATGGCGGGAGCACGATGAAGGCTCCTTCCAACCACGAGGAGCTCGCATGAGAAAGATCACTTTCGCACTTGGCGCCGCCGCCCTGCTGTCGCTCGGCGCGATCACTGTCCCGGCCCATGCTGAATACGGCGAGCGCTATCCGCACCGCGTGATCGTGGTTCCGGCACCGCCTCCGCCGCCGGAGGTCTACTACGGGCAGCCTTACTACGGTCAGCCGTACCGTGGGCATGGCGACGATCGCTGGGATCACCGCCGCCGCGGCTGGGGCGACAACGACCGCGACGGCGTGCCTAACCGCTACGACCGCGATCGCGACAACGACGGCGTGCCCAATCGCTACGACCGCCGCCCGAACAACCCCTATCGCTACTAGGTAGCCTCGCGCCGGCGACGGCGCTCGACGGCATTCCGAATACTCGTAGACGGTGCATGTGGACACCGTCCAGTATCTCTGCTATGGTTTGTGGATGGTGTACACAAACCTGAGGAGATACGCATGCTGCTCGCCGAAAAGGTTGCAGTGATCCACGGCGCCGGGGGCGCCATCGGCGGTGCGGTCGCACGCGCCTTCGCCCGAGAAGGTGCCAAGGTGTTTCTCGCCGGCCGCACGATGGCCCGGCTCGAGGCTGTGGCAGCGGACATCGAGGCCGCGGGCGGCGCGGCGGAAAGCGCGGCGGTCGATGCGCTCGACGCGCAAGCGCTCGACCGGCATGCCGATGCCGTGGCGCAGAAGGCGGGCGGCATCGACATCGCGTTGAATGCCATCGGCGTCGCCCATGTCCAGGGCAGGCCTTTCGCAAACCTCTCGCTGCAGGACTACGAGTACCCGATCAGCGTCTACACGCGCAGCAACTTCATCACCGCGCAGGCCGTGGCACGACACATGGCCAAAAAGGGTTCTGGCGTGATCCTCACTCTCTCGACGCCAGGCGCCCGCCTGCCGGGACCCGGCTACATGGGAAACTGCGTGGCGAGCGCAGCGGTCGAGGCGATGTCGCGCCACCTGGCAGGCGAGCTCGGTGCGCACGGCATCCGCGTCGTCTGCATGCGACCCCATGCGATTCCGGAGGCGGTGGCGACTTCACACACGCGAGAGGTGTTCCGTCCGATCGCCGAACGCGCCGGCCTCGGCATCGACCAGATGCTCGCAGGCGCCGCCGCCGGCACGCTGCTAAAACGTCTGCCGACGCTGGACGAGGTGGCGAACACGGCGGTGTTCCTGGCCTCCGGCTATGCCGGCGCCATCACCGGCACCGTCGCCAACCTCAGCTGCGGCTTTCTCGTCGACTGAACGGAGATTCTTTTTCATGCTCAAGACCATCGTCATCGCCATCGTTGTCCTGCTGGCCGCATTGCTCGGGTGGGCAGCCACCAAGCCCGAAACCTTCCGCGTCGAGCGCAGCGCCACCATCAAGGCGCCGCCGGAAAAAATCCTTCCGCTCCTCAGCGACTTCCGCAATTGGCGCGCCTGGTCGCCCTACGAGAACCTGGAGCCGGGGATGAAGAGAACCCTGAGCGGCCCACCCAGCGGCAAGGGCGCCATCTACGCATGGGAAGGCGAGGGCAAGGCCGGCGCCGGACGCATGGAGATCACCGAGGTCGCGCCGGCGTCCCGGGTCACGATCCAGCTCGACTTCAGCAAGCCCTTCGAATCTCACAACACGGCCGAATTCACGATGCAGCCCGAGGGCGGCGCCACCAAGCTGACCTGGGCGATGTACGGGCCCAACCCTTACATGGCGAAGCTCATGCAGTTGTTCTTCGACATGGACACGATGGTCGGCAAGGACTTCGAGACCGGCCTCGCCAACCTCAAGACGGCTGCGGAGAAGCAAGGATGAGCCAGCACATCGAAGGCCGCCGGCGCTGGCTGGCACTCATGGTCCTCTGTCTCGGCGTGCTGATGATCGTGCTCGACACCACGATCGTGAACGTGGCGCTGCCCTCGATCCGCACCGACCTCGGCTTCACCGAGACCTCGCTGGTCTGGGTGGTGAACGCCTACATGCTCACCTTCGGCGGCTTCCTGCTCCTGGGCGGCCGGCTGGGCGACCTGTTCGGGCATCGGCGGCTATTCCTGCTCGGCATCACGCTGTTCACCCTGGCCTCGCTGGCCTGCGGTCTCTCGAACTCGCAAGCCCTGCTGATCGCCGCGCGCGCGGTGCAGGGCCTGGGCGGCGCGGTGGTCTCGGCGGTCGCGCTGTCGCTCATCATGAACCTGTTCACCGAACCGGCCGAACGCGCCAAGGCGATGGGCGTCTATGGCTTCGTGTGCGCCGGCGGCGGCAGCATCGGCGTGCTGCTGGGCGGGCTGCTGACCGACGTGCTCAGCTGGCACTGGATCTTTCTCGTCAACCTGCCGATCGGCGTGGCGGTCTATGCGCTGTGCCTCGCGCTGCTGCCGCACCTGCCCGGGCATGCGGCCGGCGAGAAGCTCGACGTCGGCGGCGCGGTGAGCGTCACGCTTTCGTTGATGCTGGCGGTGTATGCGATCGTCAACGGCAACGAGATCGGCTGGACTTCGACGCAGACGCTGGGCCTGCTCGGCATCGCGGCGGCACTGCTGGCGGTCTTCATCGCCATCGAGGCGCGCGTGCGCCATCCGCTGATGCCGTTGCGCCTGTTCCGCCTGCGCAACGTGTCCGTCGCCAACGTGATGGGCGTGCTGTGGGCTGCCGCCATGTTCGCGTGGTTCTTCATCTCGGCGCTCTACCTGCAACTGGTGCTGGGCTATAGCCCGATGCAGGTGGGCCTCGCCTTCCTGCCGGCCAACCTCATCATGGCGGCCTTCTCGCTCGGCCTCTCGGCCAAGCTGGTGATGCGCTTCGGCAACCGCGGGCCGCTCGCGTTCGGGCTGCTGCTGGCGGCCGCGGGACTGGCGCTGTTCGCCCGCGCGCCGGTGGACGGCAGCTTCCTGCTCGACGTGATGCCCGGCATGACGCTGCTCGGCCTCGGCGCCGGCATTGCGCTCAACCCGATGCTGCTGGTCGCGATGAGCGATGTCGCGCCAAGCGAATCGGGCCTTGCTTCGGGCATCGTCAACACGTCTTTCATGATGGGCGGCGCGTTGGGGCTCGCGGTGCTCGCCAGCCTTGCCTCGGCGCGCACCGAGCGGCTCACGGTCTCCGGCGCGCAGGCGCTGGCCGCGCTCAACGGCGGCTATCACGTGGCTTTCATCGTCGGTGCCGTCTTCGCGGCGGCAGCAGGCCTGCTCGGGGTGCTGCTGCTGCGTACCGCGTCGCCAAGCCGCTCGGCGGAAGAAGAACCGGCCAGGGCGTGAGGACGATGTAACCGGCGCGACGATCGGCCTTCGCCTACAGAAATCGAGGACCCCGGCGCCCAGGATGAGTGGGCCATGAAAAATCCGATCAAACTCACCATCGATGAGCCGGCGCCCGGATCCTTCGTCTGGACGCTGCTCGAAACCGACACCGAAGGCGCGCCGCGGAAGGTTCTGAAATCGGCGGAATACGGCGCCGACACCTATGAGGCCGCGCTCGCGGCCGGAACCCGCGTGATGGACGCCGAGCTGCGCAGGAGCGCCGCGCCTGCACGGCGCCGCAGCATGACGAGCTAGCCCAGGTGCGTCTTCAAGGGCACGGCGGGGTCAGCTGCAACCGCCGGGTCCGGGCTGCGTCCAGCCTCCAGCAGCTTGCGGCTCATCATGTGGTCCACCGGCGCGTTGACCGACTCCACGCAGCGCAGCACGCCATCCACGTAGTGCAGCAGCGAGAACGAAGCCGGATTGGCGCCCGGACGCCGCACCATGCTTGCGCCGGCCGTGCCTTCGGCCGGGACCAGCCCGGCCATCTGCAAGCGCAGGCTGCCCTGATCCGACCAGAACCACGGCACCGCATCGTGCGGTCGGGCCGCGCCGGTCAGCGTCGCGACCGCCGTGCGCGCCTGGTCGTTGGCGTTCTGCACCGACTCCAGCCGCAAGGCCTGGCCCGCGCGCCGATCCGGAAAGCGCGTGCAGTCGCCGACCGCGAGCACGGCCTCGTCGCTGGTCTGCATGTAGGCATCGACAACGATGCCGTCGGCGCATTCGAGCCCGGCGGCCTGCGCAAGCGCGGTCTCGGGCACGGCGCCAATGCCGAGCATCAGCAGGTCGACCGGCTGCGCCGCGCCGTCGACCTCGATCGCCGCGAGGCGCCGGCCCTCGGTCTGCCAGGCGCCGCATTGCACGCCGATCCGGATGTCCATGCCCGCGGCGCGATGGGTCGCGAGCACATGCTCTGACAGCGCGGGCGACACGGCACGGCTCAAGAGCCGCGGCGCGCTCTCCAGCACGCTCACTCGCTTGCGGAGCGCCAGTGCCGTCGCCGCCACCTCGAGGCCGATGAAGCCGCCTCCGAGCACCGTGACCTGCTGCGCCGCCATCAACATCGAACGCAGCTGCGCGGCTTCGTCGGCGGCGCGCAGCAGCGCCACGTTCTCCAGCCCCACCAGCGCCGGCAGGCGGCGTGCGCGCGTGCCCGTTGCGAGCACCAGCCGCTCCCAGCCGAGCACGGTGCCCGAACGCAGCGTGACGGTGCGCGCCGCGCGATCGATCGCAAGCGCTGGGTCGCCCAGGTGCATCGTGATCCCGGCTTCGGCATACCACGCCTCGGCGCGATGGAGCTGCGGCGCCTCGTCCGGACTCTTGAGGAAGGTCTTGGACAGCGGCGGCCGGTGATAGGGAATTGAGCTCTCCTCGCACACCAGATGCACGCGGGCGCCCTGCCCCGCCTCCGCCAGGCCGGCGCACAGCTGTGCGGCGGCGTGGCCGCCGCCGATGATCACGATGTCTCTGCTTGAATTCATGGATGGCTTTCGTTGATGCTGCAGATTCTCGCTCGGCAAGCGGCGCCCTTGGGATGCGCGCCATGACCCGCCGCATCGACGCCTACAGCCTGCGCCGGCCTTCTTCCAGGCCGAGCTGAGCAAGCACCGGAAGCTGGTAAAGCAATCGGGAGCAACGCTCGATTGAATGGGCTGCGGACACGGGTAGAGTCGGCCCGATGGTCGTCCTCTACCACTGCGTCAGCGCCCGTTCCTTCCGCCCGCTGTGGATGCTCGAAGAGCTGGGCGCGCCCTACGAGCTGCGCATGCTGCCCTTCCCGCCGCGCGCGCTGCAACGCAGCTATCTGGAGATCAATCCGCTCGGCACCATTCCCTACCTCATCGACGGCGAGACGCGGATGACGGAGTCGGCCGCGATCTGCCAGTACCTGGCTGAGCGCTTCGACCCCGACAACCTGCACGGCCTGGCCGTGCGGCCGCACGAGCCCGGCTTCGGTGCCTGGCTCAACGGATTGCACCAGGGCGAGGCCACGCTGACCTTCCCCCAGACCATCGTGCTGCGCTACGCCCGCTTCGAGCCCGACGAGCGCAAGCTGCCGCAGGCGGCCGAGGACTACACGCGATGGTTCCTGGCACGGCTGCGCGGCATCGATGCGGTGCTGCAGCAGCAAGACTTCCTCAGCGCGGGACGTTTCACTGCCGCCGACATCTCGGTCGGCTATGCGCTGATGCTGGCCAACAAGCTGGGCCTAGCTGCGCAGTTTCCCGCCGCCGTGGCCGCCTACTGGCAACGCCTGCAGCAGCGCGAGGCCTTTGGCCGCGCCCTCGTCGCGCAGCACGATGCGGCACTGGCACAGGGCGTTTCGCCCCAAGATGCCAGCGTTGACTGAATCGGCATTGCACCTGCATAACCGTGGGAATGGACTTCCACCACCCGCTGTTCCAGAGCCTGGCGCTGCCGCTTTGCATCGCATTCGCGGCGACGGGGCTTCTGCGCGGCGCGCTCGGCCCGGTCCAGGGTGCGGCGGCGGGCGTTGCGGTAGCGATCGTCGGCACCGTGCTGTGGGTGCTGGGCTGGCGGCTGATGCCGGGCGCGCTGACCGAAAAGCTGCCGTGGGTCTATGCGGCGGCTGCGCTGCTGGGCCTCGGCCTGGAAGCCATGCGCGCCGGCCGGCGCGTGCAGTGGCTGGCAGCCGGCATCCTGTGGGCGCTGGTGCTGGCGATCCTGGCCTGGCAGCCGCTCCCGCTCAAGATCGGTGTCTGGCTGCTGGGCCTGGCGGTGATCCGCGCCGCGTTGAAGGAAGCCCCGCGGCGTGCCGATGCGATCGCGATGCTCGTGCTCGCGAGCTTCGGGCTGGCAGCGCTCGCGATGATGTCAGGCTCCGCCCTGCTGTTCGAGTTGAGCCTCGCGCTCGGCGCCGCGCTCGCGGGCTGCGCGCTGTGGCTCTGGCCTGTGGGGCGCATCGCTTTCGGCGCCAGCGGCGCCGTCGTCGCGCTGCTGGCCTGGCTGGCGCTGGCGCAGGCCACGGCACTGCTGACGCCGGCCCGGCCGGGCGCCTTGCTGCTGCTGGCCGCGTGCTTCACTTCCGGCTCGCTGGTGCGATGGGGGCATCGGCGCCTGCGGCGCGGCGAGGGCCGTCCGTGGGTCGAAACGCTGATCGTCGCCGCGGTGGCCGCCTTGTGGGTGGCCGCCGCGCTGGCACTGGCCTACTGGGGCGGGGTCGACACGCCCGCCGCTAACATGGACGACCCTTACTACAAGCCCAGGTGGTGAATGTCCACAACCCGCGCCCCCTCATGAGCTCGACCCAGCCCCGCAGGTTCGGCGTGCAAGCGCTGTGGCCGCTGTGCCTGGACATCGCCCGGCGTCGCCGCAGCGGCGAGCCGCAGGCGACGCAGCTGGTGCCGGACGACGAGTGGGACGACGAAGCGGTCGAGCTCCTCGCGCTGCTTCAACCCCTGCTCTATCGGCCGCCCGACGGCGTGCCCTGGGTGATCGGCCAGCTGGGCCAAAGCCTCGACGGCTGCATCGCCACCCGCGGCGGCGATTCCAACTACGTGAACGGCGAGCAGGTGCTGCTGCATCTCCACCGGCTGCGCGCACTCAGCGATGCGGTCATCGTGGGCGCCGGCAGCGCGGCCATCGACAACCCGCAGCTCACGACGCGCCGCGTGGCGGGTGCGAACCCGGTACGCGTCGTGCTCGACCCGGGCCTGCGCCTGGCGCCGACGCTGCGCGTCTTCACCGATCGCCAGGCGCCGACCCTGCTCGTCTGCGACGCAGCACGTGAGGCCGAAGCGGCGCAGCGCGTAGTTGCCGATCAGGTGCTGGGCGTGCCGGGCCTGGTGGACGCCAAGGGCGCGATGGACTTGCGCGCACTGCTTCCGGCGCTGCAGCAGCGCGGCCTGCGCGTGCTCTTCGTCGAAGGGGGCGGCGTCACGGTCTCGCACTTCATCGCGCAGGGCTGCATGGACCGGCTGCACCTCAGCGTCGCGCCGGTGCTGATCGGCGGTGGGCGCCCCGGCCTGCTGCTGCCGCAAAGCGCAGCGATGCGGGATTGCGCGCGCCCCGCGAGCCGGGTTTTTCGCATGGGGGCGGATGTGATGTGGGATCTGGATTTGGGCCCGCAACGACATTGACCGTCCTTCGACCCTCCTCTACATTCACGGCTCCAAAAAATGATCAGGGAGTGATCAATGAGTCTGCATCTCAACATGAGGCCGAGAACATGCCGGCGGAGCCGGCCGTGAACGCGCCACTCCTGCAGCCGCTCATTCAGACTCGCATTCTTACGCTGCGCGGCCAACGCGTGATGCTCGATGCCGATCTGGCGGAGCTCTATGACGTACAGACCAAGGTATTGGTGCAAGCGGTCAAACGCAACCTGGAACGGTTCCCGGGCGACTTCATGTTCCAGTTGTCGACGGAAGAGTTTTCAGCTTTGAGGTCACAAACTGTGACCTCAAACAGTGGCCGGGGCGGCAGGCGTACAGCCCCCTACGCCTTCACCGAGCAAGGTGTCGCGATGCTGTCCTCGGTGCTCAGCAGCGAACGCGCAGTGGCGGTCAATATCGAGATCATGCGTACCTTCGTGCGCATTCGCGAGTTAGCCGTCACGCATCAGGACTTGGCAATGCGGCTGGCCGAACTCGAGAAGAAGACGGAACTCGTGGCAATGCAGCAGGAGACCTTCAGCAGCAACACGCGCAACCAGCTGCGGCAGGTGTTCGACGCACTGCGAGAGCTGATGACCCCACTCGAGCCGGCCAAACGCCCGATCGGTTTCGTTGCTCCCAAGACAAGAAAGCCGAGCTAGGGCATCGCCAGAAGATCCACGTGCCCCACGCGCAAGCAGGTGCGATCGACAAGCTCAAGCCGCCGCGCCGTCCATGCGCCGACGCGCTCCTCCGCAGCCGGATCCTGTTCCAGCGCCGCGTCGGCCATACCTTCGATCATCGCTCGCAGCATGGCCGGCTCTTCGATGCACCAGTCGCTCTGCGCCTGCGTGACGCGGTAACCCAGCGCATCGAGGCGAGCGACGGCCAGCGCCGCTGCTTCAGCGCCGAGCGCGGGTCCGAAACCCTTGTCGCGCCGTTGATGGGCGGCGAACAGTTCATGGACCTCCACGTCGCCTGCAAGGCCGGGCTCCCACGCAACGCGCCCATCGACGTTCAGCGCGAAGAGCGCGGCCGCGTTCGCCGCCCGCACATGCGCCAGCAGCGCATCGAGCCACGAGGCGGACACGAGGTCCAGCAGCGCGGAGGCGGTGACGAGCCGGGCTTCTAAGTAGGGCACGGCAGCCAGCGCCAGCGCGAGATCGAGAGGGAGCGGACGCACGCTCGCATGCCATCCCGGAGCTTCGAGCGCCTCCGGCAGCGCCGCCAGCAGGTGCGGATCGTCGTCGATCATCAGCCACTGCTGGGCGCCGCCGAGTCGCGGTGCCAGCTCGCGCAGATTGGCGCCGGTGCCGCAGCCCAGGTCGATCACGCGCAAGACCGGATCGTCGCGCAGCCGGACCGCCGCAGCCTGCAGATCCAGAAGCGCCGCCGACGCACTGCGCGCCGCGCGGTCGAAGGGCTCGCGCAGCGCGAGCCAGTCGGCGCTGAAGCCTGTCATGCGCCTCCTGCCTGCTGCCGGAAATCGGCAAGCGCCGATGCGAAGCGCGTGCTGCTCTGAGACCAGGTCGGCAGACGGCCTCGCGCCCTTTGCGCGCCAGCACTCAGTTGGGCGCGCCGCGCCGCATCGTCCATCAGCCGCTGCAACGCGGCACGCAGCGCGATCGCGTCGCCGGGCGGCACCAGCATCCCCGCGTCGGCCGGCACGGTGTCCGGAATGGCGCCCGCGCGGGTGCTGATCACCGGCAGGCCGTGCGCCAGCGCCTCGGCCAGGGCCATTCCGTAGCCTTCATGGAACGAGGGCAGCACGAAGGCATCGGCCTTCGCATAGAGCGCGCGCAGGCCCGCCTCATCCTGCTCGCCGTGCAGCACGACGCGTTCGCGCAGGCCGTGATGATCGACGGCCTGGATCAATGCCGCTGCGCATGCGGTGTCCATGACCAGACTGCCGGCGCAATGCAGCGTCCAGCGCCTGTTCTTCAACCCGGCCAGCGCTTCGATCAGCAGGGCATGCCCCTTGCGCGGCGTCACGGTCGCCACGCACAACAGCGACAAGGCATCGGTGCCCGAGCCTGCGGCCAAGGGGGCGGGCTCGGTGCCGGGCTCGACCACGACGATGCGCGACTGCGGGACGTCGAAGGCTGCCAGCGCTCGCGCCGTGGAAGGGCTGGTGACGATCACACCGCGCGCGCTGGCCAGCGCGCGCCGCTCGCTCTCGAACAAGGCGCGCTGCTGCGCCGCGTCGAGGCCGGTCTCCAGCGACAGCGGGTGGTGCACCAGCGCGATCCAGCAAAGCCGCTCCGCATGCCTTTGCGCCAGATCGGGCAGCACGCCGAAGCCGAGGCCGTCGACCACCGCCAGCGCGCCATCGGGCAAGGCATCGGCCGCGCGGCCGGCCTGCGCCAGCGCTGCCGCATCGGGTGCCGGATAGCCTTCGCCCAAGGTCAGGATCTCGACCTCCCACTGCTGCGCGCGCAGGCCGTCGATGATGTGGCGGTCGTAGGTGTAGCCGCCGGTGCGCGTGTTCAGGTCACCCGGCACCAGGAAGCTGCAACGCTTGATCGTCAAAGTGCGCCCTCGTAGGCCGCCCAGGCCACATGCGATTCGTTCAACTTCACGCGCATGCTCGCGAGGCCGCTGGCGTGCGGGCCGAGTTCGCCGGCCGCGATGCGCGCAGCGACGCGATCGAAGATCACGCGCGCCATGAATTCCGTGGTGGTGTTGCGCCCCTCGAAGGCCGGGTCGTCGTCGAGGTTGCGCAAGTTGAGCTCGCCCAGCACGCTGCGCAGCACCTCGGTGGCGAGCGCGATGTCGACCACCACGCCGTCGGCATCGAGCTCGGCGCGGCGCAGTTCGAGATCGACCACATAGGTCGCGCCATGCAGGCGCTGCGCGGGGCCGAAGACTTGGCCGCGAAAGCTGTGGGCAATCATGAAATGGTCGCGGACGTTGACGCTGTACATGCGAAGTCTTTCCAGGGTGAAGAGGTCAGGGATAGTCGATGCGGTGGCACAAGGTGTCCGGCGCGCCCGCGGCGAGCCGATTGAGCACGGCAGGCAGTTCGGCGAAGGGCGCGCTGTCGGTGATGAGCGCATCGAGCACCGGATCGCGCAACAGCGAGAGCGTCAGCGCCATGCGCCGCCGATGGCTCCAGCGCGCGCGCTGCGCCGCGGCCACCTGGCCGACCTGCGAGCTCTTGAGCGTGAGGCGCCGCGAATGGAAGGCTTCGCCCAGCGGCAGCGTCACTGCGCGCCGTCCGTACCAGCTCAGCTCCAGCACCGTGGCCTCGAAGGCGGCCAGGCGCAGCGCCGTGGCCAGGCCCGCTGCGCTGCCGCTGGCATGCAGCACCAGGTCGGCATCGGGACTCGCAGCCTGCGGACTAGCGAAAGCCACGCCCAGCCGTTCTGCCACCACGCGGCGCGCGGGATTGGTGTCGATCACCTCGACCGCGCAACCCGGCATGCGCGCGGCCAGCCATGCCACGAGCAGGCCCACCACGCCCGCGCCCACGACGGCGATGCGGTCGCCGACCCGCGGGGCCGCATCCCACAGTGCATTGACGGCGCTCTCCATGTTGGCCGCAAGCACCGCGCGTGCGGGCGGCAGGCCCTCGGGCAGCAGGTGCACGGCGTCGGCCGGCACCACGTAGCGGGTCTGGTGCGGATAGAGGCAGAACACCTCGCGGCCCCGAAGCGCCTCGGGTCCTTGCTCGACCGTGCCGACGCTCGCATAGCCGTACTTCACCGGCGCTGGAAATTCGCCTTCCTGGAAAGGGGCGCGCATGCGTTCGAATTCGCTGGCGGGCACCTCGCCGCCGAACACCAGCAGCTCGGTGCCGCGGCTGATCCCGCTGTGCAGCGCCCGAACCTGCACTTCTTCGGGACCGGGCGCATCGAACGCCGCGCGCCGGATGCCGGCCCGGCCCGGCGCTTCGATCCAGCAGGCCCAGGACTCGGCAGGAGCGGCACGGGAGGGATATGCTGGCATGCAACGGATCTTATGACGATGCTCACCCATCCTCCTGCCGATGGCCCCGCACTCAGCGCGGGCCGGCTCGCGGCGCTGCGGCGCGATGCCTGGCGCGCGGCCGCGCCCTGCTTCCTGCTGCTGGCCGTGGCGGCCGGCGGGCTCTCGGTGCTGGGCGAACTCAGCCCCTGGTTCAAGCTCAAGGCAGCCGCCCTCTTTGCGGCAGCCTTCGCGTGGGTGCTGCACGGCCTGCCGGCCCATGCGCCGAACGCGCACTTCGGCGCCGCCAACCGGGTGACGCTGGCGCGCCTCGTGCTCGTCGCATTGCTCGCGGCCTGCATCGGCGAGCCGCTGGCGGATGCCGAAGCGATGGCCTGGTGCGTCATCGTGGCGGGAACCACCGCCGCGCTGCTCGATGCCGTCGATGGCCCGATCGCGCGCCGCAACGGGCTGGCCAGCGAGTTCGGCGCGCGCTTCGACATGGAAACCGATGCGTTGCTGACCTTCGTGCTCTGCCTGCTGGTCTTTCATTTCGACAAGGCCGGCGCATGGATCCTCGCGGCCGGCCTGATGCGCTACGCGTTCGTGCTGGCGATGAAGCCCTGGCCCTGGCTGGCGCGGCCGCTCGCGCCGAGCCAGCGGCGCAAGGCTGTCTGCGTGGCGCAGATCACCAGCTTGCTCGTCTGCCTCGGCCCGATCATCGCGCTGCCCTGGAGCCGCGCCATCGCGGCCGCGAGCCTGGCCGCGCTCACCGCATCTTTCGCGATCGACATCGCGTGGCTGATCCGCCATCGCGCGTCCTCACTGGAACCCGCCTCATGAACCCACTCGCGACCCGCTTGCCGTATGCCCTCATCGTGTCCTTCCTCATGGCGCAGGCCATGCCCGCGCGCGCGGAGGCCGCACGCTATGAGCTCGACCCGGAACATCTCACCGTCGCCTTCCTCGCCGATCACATCGGCTACGCCAAGGTGCTCGGCATGTTCCGCGCCGCGCGCGGCAGCTACAGCTTCGACGAAGCCACGGCCACGCTCAGCAGTGTGCGCATCGAGGTCGACACCCAGAGCGTCTTCAGCAATTTCGCCAAGCGCGACCAGCACCTGAAGAGCGCCGACTTCCTCAACACCGCCGAGTTCCCGCGCATGGTATTCACCGCGGCCGGCGCCAAGCGCACCGGCGAGCGCACCTTCGAGGTCGCCGGCCAGCTCGAGCTGCTGGGCCGCTCCCAGCCGCTGACGCTCGCCGCGACCTGGAACAAGAGCGGGCCCTCGCCGATCGAGAAGAGCTACGTGATGGGCGTGTCGGCGCGCGGCAGCTTCAAGCGCAGCAGCTACGGGATGAACTACGCCGTTAGCAACGGCTGGGTCGGCGACGAGGTACCGCTCATCATCGAGTTCGAGGCCAAGCGCAAATGAGGCCCGTCGCATGGGGCGGGTGGCTGCCGCGCTTCGCCCTGCCGCTGCTGCTGCTCAATGCGCTGCTGACGATGGAGAACCACGGACCGGGGCTGTGGCCGCGTCCGGCGCTGCGCCTGTCCTTCGAGCTCGCCATGGCGCTGCTCGCGCTCACGGCCTGGGTGTCCTGGCGCGGGCAGCCTGGCGCGCGCATGTTGCGCCTGCTGGCGGGCGTCACCGCTTTCTGGATCGTCGCGCGCTATTTCGACGTGACGGTGTCGGCTGTGTTCGGCCGGCAGATCAATCTCTACTGGGACAGCAGGCACGCGCTCGACGTGCTGCGCATGGGCGAGCTCGCCGCGTGGCAGATCGGCATGGCAGCGCTCGCCGCGCTGGCCATCCCTGTGCTGCTGTACGGCTTGGCATGGCGATGCTGGCGTGCGATCGCACGCGAACTGGCCTGGCCGCGGCCGCGGCCCGCGATCGGCCTCATCGGCCTGCTGCTCTTCGCGAGCTTTGCCGCGCATGGCCTCGGCGGGCGCGACACGCGCTGGTTCTTCTCGATGCCGGTCGCGCCCATTCTTGCGCAGCAGGCGGAGATCCTGGCCGGCCAGCTGATGCCCGGCCAGGCGGCTTCGCAGCTTTCGCCCAGCCCGGCCTTCGAGCACAGCTCGCTCGCAGGCCTGCGCGGCGCGGACGTGCTGCTGATCTTTGCCGAGTCCTATGGCGTCACGGCGCTCGACGATCCGCAGCAGGCCGCCGCGCTCGCGCCGGCACGCGCACTGCTCGCACAGTCGCTCGTGTCCGGCGGAAGGCGGGTCGTCTCGGCGCGCGTGCGCTCCCCCACTTTCGGCGGCGCCTCCTGGCTGGCCCATGCGGCGCTGCTCTCCGGCGTGGACACGCGGGACCCCGGCGCCTACGAACTGCTGCTGACCACCGACCGGCCGACGCTGGTGCGCCATTTCAAGGCCCACGGCTGGCGCACGGTGAACTGGATGCCGGGCCTGCACAAGCCCTGGCCCGAAGGCAGCTTCTACGGCTTCGACCGCTATGCCGACGCCAACCGCATCGGCTACCGCGGCCCGCCCTTCGGCTATTGGCGCGTTCCCGACCAGGCCTCGATGGCGCTGCTGCACGCGCAGGAACTGGCGGAGCCGCCCGGGCAACGCGCGCCGCGCTTCATCGTCTTCCCGACCCTGACGAGCCATGCGCCTTTCCGTCCGATCGCGCCCTATGTGCCCGACTGGCAGCGCCTGCTGCGCGCCGACGCCTACACGCCGGGCGAAGTCGCGCAGGCCCTGGCCGCGCCGGCCTCATGGCTGCAGCCGATGCCCGCGTACGTCGAATCGCTGGCCTACACCTTCCGCTGGCTGGGCGACTACCTGTCGGGCCGCGCGCCGCGGCAGCTGCTCACCATCGTGATCGGCGACCACCAGCCGATGGCCAGCGTGAGCGGCGCGGGCGCATCGTGGGACGTGCCGGTCCACATCATCAGCGCGGACACGCAATTGCTGAAACGCTTCGAGGCCCTCGGCTTCACGCCGGGCCTGCTGCCGATGCGGCCTTCGACCGCGGGCATGCATGAGCTGACGCCGGTGCTGCTCGCCGCATTCGAGGGGACTGCAAACGCACCCTTGGGCAACGCAGAATGAAAGCTGCAGCGCCCACAGCTTCCGAGCAATAGTTCATACCTGGTTCGGCCCGGGCTCTGCTAGCCTTCTCTCCATGCGCGCCATTCTTCTTCTCGCCAGCATCGTGATCCTGGGCCTCGCCTGGTGGCTGGGATCCTTCGTCGGATTGATGATCGCGGTCGGGGCCTGCTTCGCACTGGCGGCCGCGAGCTTCGTCTTCTCCAGGGCTCGCAAGGAAGCGCGCGAATCCAAGGACATGCAACGCGCCTTCGGCCGCAGCACCACCATCCTCGCCGGCCTGCGCAGGCACTGACGGCCCTCCTCTCTTCTCGCTCTTCTTCTACTTGCCGGCGCCCGCGGCCTCCTTGGCGTGTGCGACCTCGGTCTCGCGCGGCAGCCTGACCCCGTTCTTCACCGCCAGGATCTCGGCCATCACGCTCACCGCGATCTCGGGCGGCGTCTTGCTGCCGATGTAGATGCCGATCGGGCCGCGCAGGCGCGAAAGCGATGCCTCGGTCTGCTCGAAGTGCTCGATCATGCGTTCGCGCCGCGCCTGGGCATTGCGGCGCGAGCCGATCGCGCCGACGTAGAAGGCCTCGCTCTGCAGGGCCTCGAGCAGGGCCAGGTCGTCGAGCTTCGGGTCGTGCGTGAGCGCGACCACGCAACTGCGGCGGTCGGGCTTGAAGGCGCTCACCGCATCGTCGGGCATCTCGGTGCTCAGCGTTACGCCCGGCACCGACCAGGCCGTGCGGTACTCGGTGCGCGGATCGCACAGCGTCACCGCGAAGCCGCTGAACTTCGCCATCGTCGACAGGTACTCGGCCAGCTGGCCGGCACCGATCAGCAGCATGCGGTACTCGGGGCCGAAGGTGTTCACCAGCTCGGTGTCGCTGATCGTGAGCTCGGCCGGCGCGCTCGCCTCGGCCACGCTGACCGCGCCATCGGCCAGCGACACGGCGCGCTGCATCAGGCGACCTTTTTCGAGCGCGGCCACCAGCGTTTCGAGCGAGGCAGCGTCGGGGTCGTATTCGAGCAGCAGTTCCAGCGTGCCGCCGCAGGGCAGGCCGAAGCGGTGCGCCTCATCCGCCGTGATGCCGTACTTGACCAGCGCCGGCGCACCCGAAGGCATCTCGCCCGGTGCGCCGTGCGCGCGGCTGTAGCGCGCGATCAGGTCGTCTTCGATGCAGCCACCCGAGACCGATCCGATGACGGCGCCGTCTTCCGCCAGCGCCATGATCGAACCGATCGGCCGCGGCGAGGATCCCCAGGTGCGCACCACGGTCGTGAGCAGCGCGCGCCGTCCCGCGAGCCGCCAGTCGCGCAGCGTGCGCAGGACCATCACGTCGAGGTTTTCCATGGTCCTTAGGCGTCCGTCTTGTCGTCCGCGCCGTCTGCCGGCTTGTCGGACTTTCTGCCGATGCCGATCTTGCGCATCAGGCCGGCCATCGCACCGGTTTTCTCGGCGGGCTCTGCCGCAGCCGATCCTTCGGCACTCTCGGCCGCCTCGGCCGGCGGTGGGCCGTAGCGGCTCTGCATCTCGGCCTCGAAGCGCTTGAAGAAATCGTCGGCCGTCGACTTGGCGGCGCCGTCGATCAGGCGCTGCCCGAGCTGCGCGATCTTGCCGCCCACCTGCGCCTGCACCGTGTAGTCGAGCTCGCAGCCGGGAGTTCCCTCAGCGACCGGCTTGAGCGTCACGCTCGACGAACCCTTGGCAAAGCCCGCCACGCCGCCCTGCCCTTCGAAGGAGAGACGGTAGCTGTCGGGCGGCATGATCTCGGCCAGCGCGACCTTGCCGTTGAACTTGGCCGACACCGGTCCGATCTTGACGGCGAGCGCCACCGCGTACTGGTTGTCGCCTACGGCCTCGAACTTGTCGCAGCCGGGAATGCATTTCTTCAGCGTCTCGGGATCGTTGAGCGCCTCCCAGGCCTGCTGCTGCGTGATGCCGAGCCGGCGGTTGCCAAGCATTTCCATGGTGGTTTCCTTGTGTTGTCTATCGGCCGGAGCGCATCAAGGCGGCGAGGCTCGTGGCCAGTTGTTCGAGTGCATTGAGATTGTGAACCGCGAGCATCGCATCTGCATGGCGGTGCAGAACGGCCGCGCCGCGCGCGAGCGGCGCATAGCCTTCGTAGCGCAGCAGCGGGTTGAGCCACAGCACGCGCCGCGAATGGCGCTTGAGCCACAGCAGCTCGCGCTCCAGCGTTTCGGGCTCGCCGGTGTCCAGGCCGTCGCTGATCACCAGCACCAGCGTGCGACGGCCGGTCAGGCGGCGCGCATGGCGCTCGCGCAGTTCGCCGAGCGATGCGCCGAAGCGCGTGCCGCCGGCGAAATCGGCGATGGCCTCGCCGGCTGCCGCCAGCATCGCGTCGGTGTCGGCGATGCGGAAGGCCGGCGTCAGGTCGGTCAACTGGGTGCCGAAGGCGAACACGTCGCGGCGGCCGGCGCGGCGCGTCGCCGCATGCAGAAAGGCCAGCAGCAGGCGCGCATAGCGCTCCATCGATCCGGAGACGTCGACCAGCACCAGCAAGGGCAGCGGCTGCTTGCGCCGCGAGAGCCGCGGCAGGCGCAGCATCTCGCCGCCGGTGCGCCCGGCCTCGTGCCAGACGCCGGGCCAGTGCATGCGCGAATGCGCGCCGGCATCGCCGGTCACGCGCAGGCGGCGCGAGGGCAGCGCCGGCACCGGCAGCGCAATGTCGCGGGCCAGCCGCTCCACCAGGCGGTACTCGGCGGCGCCCAGCGCGTTGAAGTCGGCGTGGTGCACCCGCCGGCGATCGCTCGCCGTCATCGCGGCGTCGAAGTCGATCTCGCGCTCGGTTTGTGCGGGCTTGACCGGATCGCGCGGCGCCGCGAGCGCCTCGCGCACGCGCGGCCGGCGCATCGAAGGCTCGGCCTTGCCTTCGGCGCTCGGCAGCATCTGGGCGAGCAGCTTGTTGGCGAGTTCGGGGTCGCGGAACCAGGCATCGAAGAGTTCGCGAAACACCAGGCGGTCCTGCTCGCGGCTGATCATCACGGCCTCCATCGCGGCCGCCAGGTCGAGCCGGCTGTCGACGCCGACCAGCGTCGCGGCATCGGCAGCGAGCGCGATGCGCGCCGAATCGGTCCGCACGCCGGCGCGGCGCAGCGCCCGGCCGAAACCCATCATGTTGCCGGCCAGCTTGCCCCGGCGCGCGTCCCCTAACTGTGGAACGCTCACGGCGCCGACTCCTCCTCGGGCTTCAGCAGGTCGGAGGCCAGCTCATGCGTGAGCGCCGCCACATCGTCGCGCTGCTTGAAGAGAATGCCCGCGGTATCGACCACGATCTCGGGATCGAGCTCCACGGTGTCGAGTGCAATCAGCGCCCGGGCCCATTCGACGCTCTCCGCAATGCCCGGCGCACGCTGGAAGGCGCTGGCAAAGGGTGCACTGCGCAGCCGCGCAACGAAGGCGGCGACCTGTTCGGAGAGCAGCGCGCCCGCCTTCGGCACCTGCGCGCGCACGATGGCCAGCTCGCGCTCGCGCTCCGGATAGTCCAGCCAGTGGTAGAGGCAGCGCCGCTTGACGGCATCGTTGAGTTCGCGCGTGCGATTGCTGGTCAGGATGGTGACCGGCGGCACCAGCGCCCGCACCGTGCCCAGCTCGGGAATGCTGACCTGGTACTCGCCCAGGTACTCGAGCAGGAAGGCCTCGAAGGGCTCGTCGGCGCGATCGACCTCGTCGATCAGCAGCACGGCACCGGGCGCCGGCGCCTGCAGGGCCTGCAGCAGTGGCCGGCGGATCAGGTAGCGCGGCTGGTAGACCTCCGACTCGACATCGCTCGAAGCGCCGTGCGCCTCGGCCGCGCGCATGTGCAGCAGCTGCGCCGCATAGTTCCATTCGTAGAGCGCCTCGCGCTGCTCCAGGCCGTCGTAGCACTGCAGGCGCAGCAGCTCGCGCGCAAGTGCGCTGGCCAGCGCCTTGGCCAGCTCGGTCTTGCCGACGCCGGGCTCGCCCTCCAGCAGCAGCGGACGCTGGAGCTTGAGCGCGAGAAACACCGCCGTCGCGAGCCGCCGGTCGGCGTAGTAGGCGGCGCCTTGCAGCGCCTGCACGACCGCGTCGATGGTGTTGAAGGGGGCGGTCGTTGCAGGCGTGTTGTCTGTCATCTCGCCAGCTTAGCCCAACGCCTTTTTCACAGCGCGCTGTGTGAGTACGTTGATCAGGTTGGCGCGGTAGGCCGCCGAGGCATGCAGGTCGCTGTTGAGATCGCTCGAGTCGATCTTCACGCCGGCCGCTGCTTCGGGGGAGAAACTCTTCGTAAGCGCATCTTCCAGCCCCTTGTGCCGGAACACGCCGTTGCCCGCGCCGGTGACCGCGACGCGCACGCCGCTGTCGCCTTGCGTGACGAACACGCCGACCAACGGGAAGTTCGAGGCCTTCTGGCGCAGCTTCTCGTAGGCGGCGCGCTTCGGGATCGGGAAGCGGATCGCGGTGATGAGCTCGTCCTCTTCCAGCGCGGTGGTGAAGAGGCCGAGGAAGAAATCGTCGGCCGCGATCTCGCGCTTGCTGGTGACGACGGTCGCGCCCGAGGCCAGCACCGCGCTCGGGTAGCAGGCCGCCGGATCGTTGTTGGCCACCGAACCGCCGATGGTGCCCATGGCACGCACCTGCCGGTCGCCGATGTGGTCGGCCAGCCAGGCCAGCGCGGGAAAAGCCGCCTTGATCTCGGCATGGCTGCCGACATCGAGGTGCCGCGTCATCGCACCGATCACGAAGGCATTGCCTTCCTTCTTGATGCCGGCGAGTTCCTTGATGCCGCCGAGGTCGACCAGTTGTTCGGGCGCCGACAGGCGCAGCTTCATCGAGGCCAGCAGCGTCTGGCCGCCGGCGAGCACCTTGCCGCCGGCCGCGGCCAGCTTGGCTGCGTCGGCGACGTTGGCGGGACGTTCGAGGGTGAAGGCGTACATGGTGTGGTTCCTTCGATGGTCAAGCGGCCGGTCGGCCCTGGGTGCTGGCGGTCAGCGGAGGCTGCTGCGGTTCCTGCGTCGGGCTCGTGCTGCCCTTCTGCATCGCCTCCCACACGCGATGCGGCGAAGCCGGCATGTCGAAGTCCTTGACGCCCAGCGGCGCCAGCGCGTCGAGCACGGCGTTGATCAGGGCCGGCGGCGAGCCGATGGCGCCCGCCTCGCCGCAGCCCTTGGTGCCTAGCGGGTTGTGCGTGCAGGGCGTGCAGGTGGTGGCCACCTTGAAGATCGGGAAATCGTCGGCGCGCGGCATCGCGTAGTCCATGAAGCTGCCGGTGAGCAGCTGGCCGCTCTCCTTGTCGTAGACGCAGTTCTCCATCAGCGCCTGGCCGAGGCCCTGCACCAGCCCGCCGTGCACCTGGCCCTCGACGATCATCGGGTTGATGATGGTGCCGAAGTCGTCGACCGCGGTGAAGCGGTCGATCTTCACTTCGCCGGTGCCCTTGTCGATCTCGACCTCGCAGATGTAGGTACCGCCCGGGAAGGTGAAGTTGGTCGGATCGTAGAAGGCAGTCTCGTTGAGCCCGGGCTCCAGCTTGTCGAGCGGATAGTTGTGCGGCACGTAGGCCGTGAGCGCCACCTGGCCGAAGGGGATCTTCTTGTCGGTGCCCTTGACGGTGAACTCGCCGTTGGCGAACTCCACGTCGGCATCGCTCGCCTCCATCAGGTGGGCCGCGATCTTCTTGGCCTTGGTCTCGATCTTGTCGAGCGCCTTCATGATCGCCGCGCCGCCGACCGAGATCGAGCGCGAGCCGTAGGTGCCCATGCCGAAGGGCACGCGGCCGGTGTCGCCGTGCACCACGTCGACCGCCTCAACCGCGATGCCCAGGCGCGCCGCCACGACCTGCGCGAAAGTGGTCTCGTGGCCCTGGCCATGGCTGTGCGAGCCGGTGAACACCGTCACGCTGCCGGTGGGATGCACGCGGATCTCGCCGCACTCGAACAGGCCGGCGCGCGCACCGAGCGCGCCGGCGATGTTCGAGGGTGCGATGCCGCAGGCCTCGATGTAGCTCGAGTAGCCGATGCCGCGCAGCTTGCCCTCGGCTTCGGTGGCCGCCTTTCGCTCGGCGAAGCTGGCCACCTCGGCCAGGTCCTTGGCCTTGTCCATCGAGGCGTGGAAGTCGCCCGTGTCGTACTGCAGCGCCACTGGCGTCTGGTACGGGAAGGTGGTGATGAAGTTGCGCTTGCGGATCTCGTCCTGGCCCAGGTTCATTTCCCAGGCGCAGCGCGAAACCAGGCGCTCCAGCAGGTAGGTGGCCTCGGGCCGCCCTGCCCCGCGGTAGGCATCGACCGGCGCGGTGTTGGTGAACCAGGCATCGACCTCGACGTAGATCTGCGGCGTCGTGTACTGGCCCGCGAGCAACGTGGCATACAGGATGGTCGGCACCGCGGTCGAGAAGGTCGAGAGGTACGCGCCCAGGTTGGCGTCGGTGTGCACGCGCAGGGCCAGGAATTTCCCGTCCTTGTCGAGCGCCATCTCGGCGTGGCTCACATGGTCGCGCCCGTGCGCATCGGACAGGAAGCACTCCGAGCGGTCGCCGGTCCATTTGATGCTGCGATTGAGCTGCTTGGCGGCCCAGGTCAGCGCCACGTCCTCGGCGTAGAGAAAGATCTTGGAGCCGAAGCCGCCGCCCACGTCGGGCGCGATCACGCGCACCTTGTGCTCGGGCAGGCCGAGCACGAAGGCCGTCATCAACAAGCGCTCGACGTGCGGGTTCTGGTTGGCGACGTAGAGCGTGTATTCCTCGGTCGCGCGGCTGTAGCTGCCGATCGCGACGCGCGGCTCCATCGGGTTCGGCACCAGCCGGTTGTTGACCAGGTCGAGCTTCGTGACGTGCGCCGCCTTGGCGAAGGCCGCGTCGACCGCCGCCTTGTCGCCCAGCGCCCACTTGTAGCACTGGTTGTCGGGCGCGGCCTCGTGGATCGTGACGCCGCTCGCCTTCTTCGCCGCATCGGCCACGCTCACCAGCGCGGGCAGCACCTCGTAGTCGACCACGATCGCCTCGGCCGCGTTCTTGGCCTGCTCCACCGTCTCGGCCACCACCATCGCGACGTGGTCGCCCACGTAGCGCACTTTCCCGATCGCGAGGATCGGATGCGGCGGCTCCTTCATCGGCGTGCCGTCGGGGTTGTTGATGAGCCAGCCGCAGGGCAGCCCGCCCATCTTGCCGTCGATGTCCTTGCCGCTGAAGATGCCGACGACGCCGGGCATCTTCTCGGCGGCGGCGGTGTCGATCGACCTGATGTCGGCGTGTGCATGCGGCGAACGCAGGAAGATGGCATGGCTCTGGTTGGCCATCGTCACGTCGTCGGTGTACTGGCCGGCGCCGGTCAGGAAGCGGTAGTCTTCCTTGCGCTTGAGTGCCTCGCCGATGTGCGGCAGGCTGGCGAAATCGGGTGCGCCCATGATGCTGCTCCTTATGCCGTGGCAGCGGCTTTGGCCGGTGCGGCGGCCATGGCCTCGCCGCCCATCTGCACTGCCTTGACGATGTTCTGGTAGCCGGTGCAGCGGCACATGTTGCCGTCCAGCAGCTCGCGGATCTCGGTTTCGCTGGCCTTGGGATGGTGCGTGCACAGGTCGATGGCGCTCATCACCATGCCCGGTGTGCAGAAGCCGCATTGCAGGCCGTGGCACTCCTTGAAGGCCGCCTGCATCGGGTGCATGGTGCCGTCGGGCTGGGCGATGCCTTCGATGGTCGTGATCTTCGCGCCGCTCACCTGCGCCACCAGCACGTTGCATGACTTGACCGCGCGGCCGTTGACTTGGACGGTGCAGGCGCCGCACTGGGCGGTGTCGCATCCCACGTGCGTTCCGGTCAGGTGGAGATGCTCGCGCAGCGCCTGCACGAGAAAGGTGTTGGGGGGCGCGTCGACCGTGACCTCGCGGCCGTTGACCGTGAATGGAACCTGCATGTGGCTGTCTCCGTTGTGGGTGAGATGGCTGGGCAACTGGAATCTTGGACGCCGGGCAAGGGCACCATCCTAGGCAAAACCCTAGGCGCTTGCAGTGCGCGCTTGAAATTCTCAAAATGAAACACGATGACCACCTACTCCGCCGCGCCCGAACGCTCCTTCTCCATCGCACAAGCGCGGCGCGAATGGATCGAAGGTGAAGCCGCGGATCCGCGCGGCGCCCGCATCGAACCCTGGCTCATCCGCTCGTGGCAACGCTGCCTGGCGGCCGGCCACCGGCCGCAGCAGCGCGTCTGCTTCGATCCGGTCTCGGCGGCGGCTGCCCGGCATGTCGCGGAGCGCAACCGGGCCCTGGTCTCGGCCGCGCGTCCGGTGCTCGACAAGCTGTCGCGCGCGATCGCCGATACGCACTACTTCGCCGTCCTGACCGATGCCGAAGGCGTCGTAATCGACGTCGGCGCCCTGCCCGGCGGCAGCGATCCCGCGGTCCGCCACGCGCGCGACATCGCGCGCATCGGCGTCGATCTTTCCGAGCGCGCGGTCGGCACCACCGCCATCGGCGCGGCGCTGGCCGAACGCGAATCGGTATGGCTGCACCGCAACGAGCATTTCTTCGATGACACCGGCATCTACAGCTGCGCCGGTGCGCCGCTGTTCGGACCGCAGGGCCAATGCATCGGCATGCTGGACCTGACCGGCGTGCAGGTGGTCGAACGCCCCGAGCTGCGGCACCTGGCCGCGCTCTCGGCGCGCAGCATCGAGAACGCGCTGATGCTCGCCTTGCCCTGCGAACTGCTGCTGCGCATCGATTGGCCGGGCTATGCCGCAGGGCCGGCCACCGAGGGCCTGCTGTGCATCGACGCCGACGGCCGCGTGACCGGCGCCAATACCGCCGCGCGCCAGATGCTTCACCAGCCGCTGGGCACCGACCCGACGCTGCACTGCAACGATCTGTTCGCGCTGCCGCCGCAGATGCTCTTCGATGCGGCGCGGCGCGGCGACACTGCGCTCGAAGTGCCGCTGTGGTCAGGCCTGCGCGTGCAGGCCCATCCGCAGCTCGCGCACCGCGCACCGCGTGGCGCAAGCCAGGAGCGCCCGCAGCTGCGCGACCTCGAAACCGCGCTGATCCGCCGCGCGGTGGACGACGCGCGCGGCAACGTGGCCGAGGCCGCGCGCACGCTCGGCATCAGCCGTGCCACCGTCTACCGCAAACTGGCCCGGCGCCGGCAATAAATCGCAGCCCAACGCAGAATGGAGCGATGAACGATTCCTACGCCCCGGTCGAGCCTTCGCGCAGCGAAGTCGACACGCTCTCCGGCCCCACGCTCCTCGAATTCGGCGCCCCCTGGTGCGGCATCTGCAAGGCGGCGCAGCCGCTGCTCGCCAAGGCGCTGGCCGAGGTGCCGCCGCTGCGCCATCTCAAGATCGAAGACGCCAGCGGACGGCCGCTGGGCCGCTCCTTCGGCATCAAGCTGTGGCCGACGCTGATCTTCATGCGCGACGGCAAGGAGCTGGGCCGCCTGGTGCGGCCCGGCAGCGCGGACGAGATCCGGCGCGAGCTCGGGGAACTCCTCGACTCCGTCCGGTAGCGAACGGCCGCCGAATGGAATTCGGCGGGCACGCCGCCTATATTGAGTTTGAGCGATCCGTCTCCGGGGATCGCGGCTCGATGTCATCCCCTCCAGGGCTTTGTGCCGCGGCCGCGGCGGCCAGGCCTCCACCTGCAACGAGGGAAGCACCATGGCCACCTATATCTCGCTCATCAACTTCACGGACCAGGGCATCCGCAATGTCAAGGAGTCGCCGAGCCGCGCCGAGGCGTTCGCGGCCCTGGCGAGCAAGCTGGGCCTCGCCGTCAAGAGCATTCACTGGACCACCGGCAGCTACGACCTGGTGGTCACGACCGAAGGCAGCGACGAAGCGGCGATGGCCACGCTGCTCAGCGTCGGCTCGCTCGGCAATGTGCGTTCGCAAACGCTGCGCGCCTACTCGGCCTCGGAGATCAAGAAGATCATCGGCCTGATGCCGTGAGGCCTGCGCGAAGCAAGCCGCTTCAGCCGGCCTTCTGCGCCTTCTCGTAGGCGCGCGGCTGCGTCAGCACCTCGTGGCGCAGCGCGTCTTCGAGTTCGGCCTCGGTCATCAGCTTGCGGCGCAGCACCACCTCGCGCACGTTGGTGCCGTTGGCGAAGGCCTCGGCCGCGACCTCGGTCGCTTCCTTGTAGCCGATGATCGGATTCAGCGCCGTCACCAGCGAAATCGAGCGCTCGATGCTCTCGCGCAGCCGGTCCGGATTGGCGGTGATGCCTTTCACGCACAGGTCGGCCAGCGTCATGCAGCCGTTGGTCAGGTGCTTGAAGCTGCGGAACAGCGCGCTCGCGATGATCGGCTCGAAAGCGTTCAACTGCAGCTGCCCGGCCTCGGCCGCGAAGGTCACGGTCAGGTCGTTGCCGAACACCTCGAAGGCGACCTGGTTGACGACCTCCGGAATCACCGGGTTGACCTTGCCCGGCATGATCGACGAGCCGGCCTGCATCGGCGGCAGGTTGATCTCGCCGAAGCCCGAGCGCGGGCCGCTGGAGAGCAGCCGCAGGTCGTTGCAGGTTTTCGACAGCTTGACCGCGATGCGCTTCAACACGCCCGACAACTGCACGAAGGCGCCGCAATCCTGGGTCGCCTCGATCAGGTTGGGCGCGGTGGAAAGATCGAGGCCGGTGATGCCGCGCAGCGCGGCCAGCGCCTTGCCCGCGTACTCGGGATGCGCGGTGATGCCGGTGCCGATGGCCGTGGCGCCGAGGTTGACTTCGCGGATCAGGGCCGAGGCCTCGGTCAGGCGCGCGATGTCTTCCTCCAGCATGACCGCGTAGGTCGAGAACTCCTGGCCCAGCGTCATCGGCACCGCGTCCTGCAGCTGGGTGCGGCCGATCTTCAGCAGGTGCGCGAACTCCTTGGCCTTGGCATCGAAGGCTTCGCGAAGATAGTCCATGGCCGCGAGCAGCTCTTCGATCGCGAAGCAGGTGGCGATGCGGATCGCGGTCGGATAGACGTCGTTGGTGCTCTGCGCCATGTTGACGTGCTCGTTGGGATGCAGGTACTGGTACTCGCCCCTGCGGTGGCCCATGATCTCGAGCGCGCGGTTGCAGACCACCTCGTTGGCGTTCATGTTGGTCGAGGTGCCGGCGCCGCCCTGGATCACGTCGACCACGAACTGCTCGTGCAGCGCGCCGCCGCGGATTTCCTTGCAGGCAGCGACGATCGCGTCGCGCAGCTCGGCGGGCAGCAGGCCCAGCTCGGTGTTGGCCTCGGCGGCCGCCTGCTTGACCGAGGCAAGCGCCACCACCAGCTCCGGGTAGGACGAGATGGTCGTGCCCGAGATCTGGAAGTTCTCCTTGGCGCGCAGCGTGTGCACGCCGTAGTAGACCTCGTCGGGCACCTCGCGGTCACCCAGCAGGTCGTGTTCGATGCGCATCTTCTGGCTCATGGCTTGTTCCTCGGTGAATGAAATTGAAGGCTATGGTCGGCGGATCGGCCCGTGCCCGCAACAGCGTACTCCCGCCGCTGTCACAAACGCGGGCCCTGTCGCGTCTTGAGTGCATGGAAGGCCGCATGGGGCGGCCGTCCTGATGCAACCAAGGACTTTTTCATGGCACACACCGCCCGTCTTCCCTACTATCAGCTCGCTCCCAAGGCTTTCCAGGGGCTGCTCGACACCTCCGCTGCCGTCCATAAAGGCTCGCTCGGCAGCCGTCTCGTCGACCTCGTGCTGCTGCGGCTCTCGCAGATCAACGGCTGCGGCTACTGCATCGACATGCACTGGCGCGACCTGATCCGGCTGGAGGTCGATCCTCGCCATCTCAACGCCCTCGCAGGCTGGCGCGAGGCGCCCTTCTTCAGCGAACGCGAGCGCGCCGCGCTGCGCTGGGCGGAGCTCGTCAACGCCACGCCGCACAGCGATGCGAGCGACGAGGAGTTCGCGCGGCTGAAGCCGCACTTCACAGACGTCGAGATCGTCGAGCTCGGCTTCACGATCGCAGTCATCAATGCCTGGAACCTTCTCAACGTGAGCTTCCGCAACCCGATTCCCGAGAAGGCATAGCCCGGTCACGCGCGGGCCCTACGATGCGTCATGAACGACGCTTCTCCGCACGGGGCCCGCGCGCTTCAGCCGACGCGGCTGCTGCACCTGGATGCGCTGCGCGGCTTTGCGCTCCTGGGCATCCTGATGGTCAACATCGCGGCCTTCGCCTCGGCATACTTCGGGATGGCCGCGCCCGACCCGGCCTTCGCCCGGCCCGTGGACCGCGCCGTGCGCTGGCTCGTGGCCTTCCTGTTCGAGACCAAGTTCTACCTGCTCTTCTCCTTCCTGTTCGGCTACAGCTTCACGCTGCAGATGAATGCGGCCGAGCGCAGCGGCAAAGCCTTCGAGCCGAGGATGCTGCGCCGCCTGCTCGGGCTCTGGCTCATCGGCGCCGCACATGCGGTGTGGCTGTTTCACGGCGACATCCTCGGCACCTATGCCGTGCTGGGCCTGGTCCTGCTCTGGCTGCGCCAGCAGACCGATGCCCAGGCGGCCTGGCGCGCCTGCGTACTCACGCTGATGCCCGCGGCCGTCATGGCCGTGCTCGGCGGGCTCCGCATCCACGCCGGCGAGACCGTTGACGTCGCCGGCGCCGCGGCGCGCGCGAGCGCCGCGCAAATGGCCTGGCTGGGCACGCCGGCGACGGTGGTCGCCCAGCGCCTGCAGGAACTCGGCCAGACCTGGTGGATCGTGGTGCTGATCCAGGGCCCCTGCGCGCTCGCCATGTTCATGCTCGGCTTCATGGCCGGCAAGCGCCGCATGTTCGCGCGGCTCGACCGCTACCGCGGACTTTGGCGACGCCTGGCCGGCTGGGGCCTGGCGGTGGGCCTGCCCGGCGCGCTGGTCTATGCGACGGCCACGGTCTACCGGATCGGCTCCGGCTGGGAGATCGTGGGCCTGGCCGTGAGCCTCTTGAGCGCGCCCTTCCTGAGCGCCGCCTATGTCGGGCTCGCGATGATGCTGTTCGAGCGCGCACGCGGCATGCGCATCGCCCGGCTGCTGGCGCCAGCGGGGCGCATGGCCCTGAGCAACTACCTCATGCAGTCGCTCGTCTGCGCGCTGATCTTCACGGCCTACGGGCTGGGCTGGATGGGCCGCGTCTCGCCGGCGGCCTGCATGCTGATCGCATCGATCATCTTCGCGGGCCAGCTGGCCGCCAGCCGCCTGTGGCTGCGCCGCTTCAGCTACGGGCCTGTGGAGTGGGCGCTGCGCGCGCTGACGGTCGGCGCCTGGCCGGCGATGCGCAGGGCGGCGGAGCTGCCGCCGCCCTAGGCGTCGAGCATCAGGAGCAGACGTACGATGCCGCCACGCGCGGATCGCCGCCGGTCAGCGTGGCCTTGGTCGGATACATGCAGATCGGCCGCGAACTGGCCGGCGAGCTGCCGCTGGCGGCGGCCGAGATGTCGATGCGCTCCGGCGAATTGCCGCCTTCCACCCAGGCCGTGAGCGCCGTGTAGAGCAGATTGATCGTCGGCAGCGGCGGATTCGCGGCCGGATTGGTGGTGCCGTTGCTGAAGCCGTGGGCCATGCCCGGCACCAGGAAGAGCCGGTAGAAGTTGCGCACGACCGCATCGCCGCCCATGCGGTCCGACAGGCGCGTGTAGTAGTGGGTCGTGCCCTGCGGCGGGATCAGCGTGTCCGACAGGCCGTGGTAGACCAGCATCTTGGCGCCGCGCGCCGCGAAGCGGCCGAGGTCCGGTTCGTCCGTGTTGATGTTGGCGAACGCGGATTGGAGGGCGACGCCCTGGTCGTAGGCGTTCGAGAGAGCCGCATAGGACAGCGTCTTCCAGCGATCGATGCCATTGCCCGTCGCGTTGATGAAGTTGGGCTGGGCCCAGGTCGGGTCCTGCAGCTCGAGCGCCACCATGTCGGTCGCGATGCTGAAGGGTGTGGGACCGGCGAGCCCGCTCTGATTGGTGCCGCGCGTGAGCCCGTACCAGCGCTGGTTGGCCGAGACCGAGGGCGAGGTCGCGAAGCCGTTGTCCGCCGAGGGCGAAGGCACGGAGCCGTCGGCGGTCTGGCCGTACCAGATCTTGTTCATCGCCAGCGCCTGGGCGGCCGTGACGCAGCTGCCGGCGGGCCCCGTTCCGCCGCTGCTCGCGCACAGCACGCTGGCGTCCAGCAATGGGTCGTAGCGGCATTGCGATGGGTCGGGGATGTAGCCGAGATGCTGGCTGTTCACCACGTCGCAGGCGTTGATGGCGGCGTTGCCCATCAGCGTGAGCTGGGCCGGCGTGAGTGGCACGCCGCCCAGGTCGCGCTGGTAGACGATCTGCGGATAGAGCTCGGCGGTGATGAACTTGGTCCAGTTGATGGCCGGCGCGCCGGCCAGGATGCCGTCGAAGTCGGCCGGATTCGCCTGCGCTTCCATGTGGCCCTGGCGACCGCCGGTGGAGAAGCCGTTCCAGTACGCGAACTTGGCGGGCGTGCCATAGAAGGCAGCGGCCAGCGCCTTGGTCTTGACCGCCATCTCGTGGATGCCGCGCTGCGCGAAGTCGTTCCACAGCAGGATGTTGATGGTCCCGTCAGGCCTCATCGCGAAGGAACCGCCGTTGGCGGTATTGGCATGGCCGGTGTCGGTGCTGGCCGAGACCGCGCCTTCGACCATCGCGGTTTGCGCCGGTGCGCCGGCGGTGCCGCCGGTGAGGCCCGCGAGCGCCGTGAGCGAGGTGTGGACGCCGCCGGCCCAGCCGCCGCCGCCCTTCACATGCACCCGCTGGTTCCACTTCGCCTCATTGGGCAGCCAAACCTCGATGCCTACGCCGGGCGATGTCGACGGGGCATCCGCCGGGCCGGGATTGCCTGGCCCGACCAGAAGCTTCACGACGCAGACGTCGGTGGTCGCCGTGGGCGTTGTGGGCGTCGGCGTTCCGGTCAGGAGCAGCGGGTCGCCGGTCTTGAAGGCCTTGACCAGCAGCACGGTGGTGTTGGCGTCCGGTTTGAAGCCGCTCTTGATCGAGTCGTCGCAGCTCAGTTTCGTCTGGCTGGGGGGCGGCACCGCGACACCGCCATGGCCGCCGCCTCCGCCGCCGCATGCCGCAAGCCCGGCCGCGGCCGCGATGCACGCCATGCGGATCAGCACCCGAAGATCGAACCGGCAATTCCTCTGCATGGCGTGCCTCCTTCTTTCCGGCCGCCGCGAGATCGCGGCTGAAGGGTAATGCGCTGCAAAGAAGTCTTTGGGCGTAGGACGATACCGTCGGCCAGCGAGCAGCGGCAGCCTACAGGGCGCGCCGCCGTCGCATACTCCGCAACCATGCCCGGATGGTCCTACCTCGTTCTTGCCGCCATCGTGCTTGGAGCTTTGTGCACCGCCGCCGTCGGCGAATTGCTGAGCGCCCTGTGCGCTCGGCCATCGGCATCTTGCCGCCGGACCTGCCGGCGGCGGCCGTGCAAATACCCTATGCCGACCGGGAACGTCTGTCGGGCTGGCAAATCCGCGGCCATGCCGGTGCCGGTGCCGGTGCCGGTGCCGGTGCCGGTGCCGGCGCCATCCTGCTCCTGCACGGCGTGCGATCCGATCGCCGCCAGATGATCGGACGCGCGCAGTTCCTGCGTCGGCTCGGTTATTCGGTCCTGTTGATCGACCTGCCCGCACATGGCGAGAGCACTGGCGATCGGATCACCTTCGGCGCGCGGGAAGCCGAGGGGGTGAAGGCCGCGCTGGCCCACCTCCGACACGAGATGCCGTTGGAGCCGATCGGCGTCATCGGCGTGTCGCTGGGCGCGGCGGCGTTCGCGCTGGGCGAGCCCGATGCGCAGGTCCGGGCGGTGATTCTCGAATCGATGTATCCCACGGTCGACGAGGCGGTGCGAAACCGCTTGACGACCTACCTGGGCCCGGCGGGCGGACTGCTGTCGCCGCTGCTGCTGTGGCAGCTGCCGCTGCGCGCCGGCGTGTCTGCGGCGCGGCTGCGGCCGATCGAGCGGGTCGGCGGCATCGGCGCCGCCGTCTTCATCATCTCCGGCGCCGAGGATCGCAGCACCACGGCGGACGAGTCGCGCCAGCTCTTCGGCATGGCGGTCGAGCCGAAGCAGCTGTGGATCGTGGATGGCGCTGCGCACGTCGACCTGCATGCGCTTGCGCAGCGCGAATACGAGCAGAAGGTCGGGACCTTTCTCGCGCGCCATCTTGGGGGCGAGAGGTGAAACACAGCTGCCCAAGCTGCCGGAAGCCCGGCATCTCCGGCTTGGCGAAGCGGTGGTCGGATCGCGCCAATCCGGCGACATGCGAATTCTGCGGCGGGCTTTCCCACGTGCTGGCGAGCACCTCCGGCGGCATCGGGTTCGTCGGGGTCTTGATACTCGTGGTCTCCGTGATCGCCGCGGCAGGCCTGCAGACTTTTCTCGTCGTCGTGCCCGGTGCCTGCCTCGCGGTCGCGTACAACATCTGGGCCTGGAGACGCGCCGAGTTGACGCCGATTCCGAAGGAGAACGCGGACGCAGCAAAGGCCGTGAACTGGTTTCTCGCGGGGCTCTACGCGCTGTTTGCGCTGTTCAGTTGACACGCCCGCAGCCGGCTGCCGATCACACGGCGTGGCGCTGCAGAAAGGGAAGCACGGCAGCGAGCACCTCCTCGGGCGCCTCCTCGGCCATCAGGTGCCCGCAGTCGTTGAATCCTTCCTGATCCATAAGCTGCGCAAATAGTGCGGCCAGGACGCGCGCGTTGCGCAGCACGACGTGGGAAACGGCTGACAGACAGACGCCGCTGCACGTGGACAGTACGCAAATACTTGGTTTTTTACGCAGGAAGTTTGTTCATGTCCGTCGCTTGTCCGATTTGCGGGGCCCCCAACCGCGAGAAAGCCATGTTCTGCAGCGGCTGCGCCGGCCGGCTGCCCGGCTTTGCCCCGACCGGCCCGTCGGCACTCGAAGCGATAAGGCCGACCCCAAGGACAACAGGATTCGAAGACTCCATCCCGTCCCTGGACGGCCCGTCGCGACGCAGGAACCCTTCTCTCGCTCTGCTGCCGGCCGAGACGCCGGCCTTCTGGCTTCGTCTGGGGTTGTCGGCCGTCGCCATGAGCATCGCTTTCATCGGCTGGTATGTGTACGTCACGCGCGATGTCGGCGAGTCGTCGTGGTGGCCGAAACTGAACACGATGGAACCGGCACCTGAAGCCAGAATGCCATCGTCGGAAAAAGCTGCGGTGGCAGTGCCCAAGCCCGCGTCGACACCACCGCCAGCCGCAGCGCCCGCACCTGCTGTGCCCGTCGTGGCCGCGCCCGCGGTGCCTGCGCCTGCACCCGCGCCTACACCTGCACCTGCAACACTCGCTGCGAAGCCTTCTCAGCCCAGCGCGGAGAAATCCGCGGCGGCACCCGCCGCGAGTCGCCGCTCCACCGCGTCCACGGAGCGTATTCGTGTGGACCCACCGCCAGCGCCGCAGCAGGCGTACACGCCCGCATGGGCCCGCGGCGACTCGGGGCCACCAATCGCGCCCGGTCCGGGGCCGCTGGTCGGCTCTGCGCGCGCGCAGGCATGGATGCGCGACGATCCGGGGCCGCCGATCGTGCCGGGTCCCGGGCCGCTGGTCAGTTCCGCGCGCACGCCCGCATCGAGCCTGGACGACCCGGGCCCGCCGATCATTCCGGGTCCGGGTCCGCTGGTCAGCTCGTCGCGCTCGCCCGCATGGACCGCCGACGACGCAGGACCGCCGATCGCCATCGGCCCCGGACCGCTGGTCAATCCGGTTCGCGCGCCTCGCACGAGGTAGCGCCGTCGAGGGACGGCGCGTCCCATTGTTTCCAAGTCGCAAACGCCGCGGTTCTTTTCGCGGCGTTTTTTCGAGGGCCTTCGCACCCAAACTTCATCTCACCAACAAACCGATTTGAAGGAACCGAAATGAATGCCTCGAAGCTCATCGCCGCTGCTGCCTTCTCGCTCGTGGCCGCCGCCGGCGCGCAAGCGGAAACCTATGACGGCGTGCACACCCTGACCTCGGCGGCCAGCCGCTCGGAAGTGGCCGCCGAGGGCGTCGCTGTCGCACGCGCCGGCAACCCCTACGCCGATGGCGCCAGCGCCGGCGCGCAGACCTTCACGTCCACCGCCGACCGCGCCACGATTCGCGCGGAAGCGGTCGCCAAGGCGCACGACCCGTTCGCGAGCCTTGATCGCCGCGCCTTCTATCGCGACGAGGTGCCGGCCGCCTACAAGAAGCCGAGGATCTCGTTCACGCGCCAGGCCGGCCTGTAAATCAGGCTTCGCTGCTGCTTCGCAGCAGCTTCACCAGCCGGTCCAGCGTCTTCAGCGCTGCGTCCGGCGTTTCGTCGAACTGCGCGTGAACGATGGCGCCGTCGACCGCCAGTGCGATGAGCTGCGCATCCTTCGCGCGCTGGCGCGACGGCGGCAGCAGCTTCTCGATCTCCGCCGTCATCTCGCGCTTGTGGCTGCGGGCCATCTCCACTACTTCGGGCAAGGCAGCGCCGAGCTCGCTCACGCTGTTGAGGAAGGCGCAGCCGCGATAACCCGCATCCGCGAACCAGTCGCGCAGCGCGGGCACCAGCGCATCGATGCCCTTGCCGCGCTGCGCGCCGTGGCGCTCAAGCGCATCGACGAACCATTTCATCCAGCGCTCGTGGCGGTAGGCCAGGAAGGCGCGGATCAGCTCGTTCTTGCTCGGGAAGTGGCGGTAGAAGGTGACCTTGGTCACGCCCGACTCGGCGATCACGCGGTCGATGCCGGTGGCGCGAATGCCTTCGCGGTAGAACAGCTCGTGCGCGGTCAGCAGGATGCGCTCGCTGGCGGGGCGGTCCTTGAGCTCGGGGGTCGTGGGGCTTGGCATGAAGCCATTGTAGACAGGTCTGTCTACGTGCGTTAGACTGGTCATGTAGACAGAGTTGTCTACCTCATCTCGTTCATCCCCTTCAGGAACTCGCCGCCATGGAAACACGCCCGCCCCTGCCTCCGTTCACCTTCGAAACCGCGACCCAGAAAGTGCGCTTGGCCGAAGACGGCTGGAATTCGCGCGACCCGGCGCGCGTCGCGCTGGCCTACAGCGAAGACACGAGCTGGCGCAACCGCGCCGAGTTCCCGATCGGCCGGGCGGCCGCGCAGGCGCTGCTCGAGCGCAAGTGGGCGCGCGAGCTCGACTACCGCCTGATCAAGGAGCTGTGGGCCTTCGGCGGCCCACGCATCGCCGTTCGCTTCGCCTACGAGTGGCACGACGATGCCGGCAACTGGTTCCGCAGCTACGGCAACGAGAACTGGGAGTTCGACGAGCACGGCCTGATGACGCATCGCCATGCGAGCATCAACGACCTGCCGATCAAGGAAAGCGAACGCAAGTTCTTCTGGCCGCTGGGGCGGCGGCCGGACGATCATCCCGGACTGAGCGATCTGGGACTCTAGGCCCTCGCACTCAGCCCGGCAGCGCCACCACCACCGACGCTTCGTCGATGGCAGCCACCACGCGCTGCCGCGTGCGCAGCCCGGAGCCGGCCGGCGCGAAGCCGACCAGCTGCAGGCCGCTGTCGAGCATGATCGCGATCTCGTCGCCGTCCTCGCCGCGCGCCACGCCCTGGGCCACCCCGCCGAGCTGGTTGCCCCGGGTCTTTCGCGGCGCCGCAGCGCGCTCCACGCGCACCGCGGTCGCCTTGCACAGCGCGATCGCCGCCATGCCTTCCGCCAGGCCCAGCAGTTCCGCGCTCTCCTGCGTGATGCGCGCGGTGATGGGCTGCTGCGCATCGCCGCCGAGCCGCATGTGCACGCGCACGATGCGGCCGGTGGATTCGATCGCGCCGACGGTGGCCGGCAGCTGGTTGCGCATGCTGGTGCGGATCGAGAGCCGCGCCGCTGCGGTGCCGGCGCTCGCGCCAGCGCGCGACTGCACGGCACGGCGCGCCGCATCGAGCGCATCCGCCAGTTCGAGCAGCTGCGCGCCGTGCGCGGTGAGCACGGCGCCGCCGCCGCCCGCGCCGCCGACCGCGCGCTCCACCAGCGAGACGCCGGCCAGGTTGGTGAGCGTGGCGACCGCTTGCCACGCGGCCTTGTAGCTCACGGCCGCCTCGCGCGCGGCCTGGGAGATGCTGCCCGTGCGGCCGATGCCGCGCAGGATGTCGATGCGCTTGTCGCTCATGCCATGGCCGAGCGCGTCGCCGAAACGGGGAGATGCCATGCGCGGATTGTGCCGTTGGCTCTACACTCGCGCTATTCCGTTGATGAATAGCGCTCCATGAAGCTCCCCCTCGCCCTTCGCCTCGCCGCCGCCACGCTGCTCATGCTCGGCGCCTCGCTCGCCAGCCAGGCGGCGGAAGTCCAGGTCGCGGTCGCGGCCAACTTCTTCGCGCCCATGAAGGCGATCGCCGCCGAGTTCGAAAAGGCGACCGGCCACAAGGCCGTGCTTTCCTCCGGCGCGACGGGCAAGTTCTATGCGCAGATCCAGAGCGGCGCGCCTTTCGACGTCTTCCTCGCGGCCGACGACGAGACGCCGGCCCGGCTCGACAAGGAGAACGCCACGGTGGCGGGCAGCCGCTTCACCTATGCCACCGGCAAGCTGGTGCTGTGGTCGGCCAGGCCCGACCTGGTGGATGCCAAAGGCGAGGTGCTCAGGAGCGCGAAGTTCGCGCATATCGCGCTGGCCGCGCCGAAGCTCGCACCCTATGGCGCGGCGGCCGTGGAAACGCTCACGCGCCTCGGCCTGCTGGCGCAGCTCGAACCCAGGTTCGTGCAGGGCGAGAGCATCGGGCAGGCCTTCAGCTTCGTCTCCACCGGCAATGCGGAACTCGGCTTCGTTGCGCTCTCGCAGGTCTGGGAGAACGGCAAGCTCAAGAGTGGCTCGGCCTGGATCGTGCCCGCGCAGCTGCACAGCCCGATCCGGCAGGACGCCGTGCTGCTGGCACGCGGCAAGGACAACGCGGCCGCCGCTGCGCTCATCACGTATCTCAAGTCCGACGCCGCGAAGGCCCTGATCCGTTCCTTCGGATACGACACCTGAGCGCAGACCTGCATGCCCACCGCCTCCGACCTCGGCGCCATCGCCCTCACGCTGAAGCTGGCGGCGCTGACCACGCTGATCCTGCTGCTCGTGGGCACGCCGCTCGCCTGGTGGCTGGCGCGCACGCGCTCGGCATGGAAAGGGCCGGTCGGCGCGCTGGTGGCGCTGCCGCTGGTGCTGCCGCCCACCGTGCTGGGCTTCTACTTCCTGGTGACGATGGGGCCCAACGGGCCGATCGGCGCGTTGACGCAATGGCTCGGCATCGGCGTGCTGCCCTTCACCTTCGCCGGGCTGGTAGCCGGCTCGGTGGTCTATTCAATGCCTTTCGTGGTGCAGCCGATCCAGAACGCCTTCGAGGCCATCGGCCAGGAGCCGCTCGAAGCGGCGGCAACGCTCAGGGCCTCGCCGCTCGACACCTTCTTCAGCGTGGTGCTGCCGCTCGCGCGGCCGGGCTACCTCACCGCGATCGTGATGGGCTTCGCCCACACGGTGGGCGAGTTCGGCGTAGTGCTGATGATCGGCGGCAACATCCCCGACAAGACGCGCGTGATGTCGGTGCAGATCTACGACCATGTCGAAGCGCTCGAGTACGTGCAGGCGCACTGGCTGGCAGCCGGCATGGTGGCCTTCTCCTTCCTCGTGCTGCTGGCGCTCTATGCGCTCAATCCGACGGGGCAGCGGCGATGAGCGATGGCGTCCGTGCGCAGCTGAAGGTCGACCACCCCGGCTTCTCGCTCCAGGTCGCGCTGGACTTGCCGGGCCGCGGCGTGAGCGCGCTCTTCGGTCCTTCGGGCTGCGGCAAGACCACTTGCCTGCGTGCCATCGCGGGGCTGCAGCACGCGCCTGGCGCGCAGGTGACGATCAACGGCGAGGTCTGGCAGGACGGCGACACGTTCCTGCCCACGCACCGGCGGCCGCTGGGCTATGTGTTCCAGGAGACGCGGCTTTTCGCGCACCTGGACGTTCGGCGCAACCTCGAATACGGCATGAAGCGCGTCGCGCCCGGCCAGCGGCGCGTGTCGCTCGCGCAGGCGGTGGACCTGCTGGGCATCGGCCACCTGCTCGTGCGCCGGCCCGACACGCTTTCGGGCGGCGAACGCCAGCGCGTGGGCATCGCGCGTGCGCTCGCCACCAGCCCCAGGCTGCTGCTGATGGACGAGCCGCTCGCCTCGCTGGACCTGCAGCGCAAGCGCGAGGTGCTGCCCTACCTCGAGCGGCTGCATGTCGAGCTCGACATGCCGGTGATCTACGTGAGCCACGCGCCCGACGAGGTGGCACGCCTGGCCGACCACCTGGTGCTGCTCGATGCCGGACGCGTGACTGCGAGCGGCCCGGCCAACGCGTTGATGACGCGGCTCGACCTGCCGCTGGCCCATGGCGATGCGGCGGGTGCCGTGATCGCCGCGGTGGTGACGGGCTACGAAGCCGCCTACGGCCTGACGCAGCTCGCGTTCGCGGGCGGCACGCTCTGCCTGCCGCACAGCGGCGCGCGCGTGGGCCAGCAGGTGCGGGTGCGCATCCAGGCGCGCGATGTGAGCCTCACGCTGCAGCACCAGGCCGAGACCAGCGTGCTCAACATCCTGCCCGCGACCGTGGCCGACCTCGCCGAAGACGGCCCGGCGCAAGTGATGGTGGGGCTGGACGTCGGCGGCGCGCGCATGCTCGCGCGCCTCACGCGCAAATCGGCCGAGCTGTTGCGGCTTGGCGTGGGCTCGGCCGTGCATGCGCAGGTCAAGGGCGTCGCGATCCTCGAATAGGGTTCAGGCGCCGACCGGCACCTTGTCGAGAAAGCCCGTGACCGACTGCAGCTTGCCCGCTTCGAGCTGGACGAAGTCGGTGCCCTCGATGAGGTCTTCGGCGCCGCTCGGGCCCAGGGTCCACGAGAAGCGCAGGTGGTCACCGTGCGCATCGGCCTGGCCCTTGAGCTTGAAGCGGAAGCCCGGATAGCGCTGGTGCACGCCGCCGACCAGTGCGCTGATCTGCGTGCGGCCGCTGCCCTGCATGATCGGATCGACGTAGCGCGCGTCGGCGGTCCAGTGGGTTTCGAGCAGTGCCAGGCGGCGCTCGGCGTCGGTCTCGTTCCAGACGGCGATGTAGTGATCGGCGATGCGGGCGGCATCGGGGGCGGCGGTGTTCATGGCGTTTCCTTTCTGTTCACGACCCGCAACGTCGCGGGGTGAACGAATGGTCGCCGCGAGCGCGCCGCGGGTCGATGACGTGGGAGGTCATGTGCGCAACGGCACTACCATGCAGGGAAGACATTTGCGGAGCAGGTCATGAAGATCGCGGTGATGGGTGCGGGCGCGGTGGGTTGCTACTACGGCGGCATGCTGGCGCGCGCCGGCCACTCGGTGGTGCTGATCGGCAGGCCGCAACACGTCGAGGCGATCCGGCGCGACGGCCTGCTGCTCGATACGCAGTCCTTCCAGGCGCATGTGCCGATCGAGGCCAGCACGGAAGTCAGCGCCGTGCAGGGCGCGCAGCTGGTGCTGTTCTGCGTCAAGTCCACCGACACCGAGAGCGCCGCCGCGCAGATGGGTCCGCACCTGATGCCGGATGCGCTCGTGCTCACACTGCAGAACGGCGTCGACAACGCCGACCGGCTGCAGGCGGCGCTGCGCCAGCAGGTCGCGGCGACGGTGGTGTATGTCGCCACCGAGATGGCGGGGCCGGGCCATGTCAAGCACCACGGGCGCGGCGAGCTGGTCATCGCGCTATCGCCCCGCAGCGACGAGGCCGCGCGCCTCTTCATCGAGGCCGGCGTGCCGACGCAGATCTCCGACAACGTGGCGGGCGCGCTGTGGGCCAAGCTGATCCTCAACTGCGCCTACAACGCGCTGTCGGCGATTTCGCAGCTGCCCTATGGCCGGCTCGTGCAGGGCGCCGGCGTGGCCGCCGTGATGCGTGACGTGGTGCAGGAATGCCTGGCCGTGGCGGAGGCCAGCGGCGTGACCGTGCCCGGCGACAGCTGGGCCGCCGTCGAGCGCATCGCGCAGAGCATGCCCACGCAGTTCTCCTCCACCGCGCAAGACCTGGCGCGCGGCAAGCCCAGCGAGATCGACCACCTCAACGGGTACGTGCTGCGCAAGGGCGATGCGCTGGGCGTTCCGACGCCGGCCAACCGCGTGCTGCACACGCTGGTCAAGCTGATCGAGGGACGGTCGCCCGAGGCCTGAGCCGCTTCAGCCCGGCACCACCGGGCTCGGCTGCGGCACCGCAGGCAGTGCCGCGAGGTCTTCCCGATGCGGCATCGACACCTGCGCGCCCGCCTTCGTCACGCTGAGCGCCGCGGCCTGGACGCCGAGCGCGATGCCGGCATCGATGGATTCTTCCTTCGCGAGCGCAGCACACAACGCGCCGATGAAGGTGTCGCCGGCCGCCGTGGTGTCGACCGCCCGGACCGCCAAGGCCGCGAAGTGGCGGCAGCCCTCGGCGTTGGCGACCACGACGCCGTCGCCGCCCATCGTGAGGATCACGTGAGCGGGCCCGCGTTGTCGCAGGGCATCGGCCGCGCGGGCGGCACTCGCCGTGTCGCAGACGGTCATGCCGCTCAGCATCGCGGCCTCGGTCTCGTTCAGCACCAGGATGCCCACCAGCGGCCACAGCGTGTCAGGCAACGGCTGGGCGGGAGCAGGATTCAGCACCACCGTGCAACCGGCGGCATGCGCGACCGCCGCCGCTTCGCACACCGCCGGCATGGGCACTTCGAGCTGCAGCGACACGATGCGCGCCGCCGCGAGAGCGCTGCGCAGCCGGCCGATGTCTTCGGTGCCGACGGACGCGTTCGCGCCGGGACTCAGCGCAATGCGGTTCTGCGCGCCGTCGTCGACCATGATCAAGGCCACGCCGGTCGACGCCGCATCGGTGGCCACATGGCGAGCATCCACGCCGTCGGCTTCGAGCGAGGCCTTCAGCGCAAGCCCGAAGGCGTCGTCGCCCACGCGCCCGACCATGGCGACACGGGCGCCCTGCCGCGCGCAGGCCACGGCCTGGTTGGCCCCCTTGCCGCCCGGATTGCTCATGAAGGAACGGGCCTGCAGGGTCTCGCCGGCATCCGGCACGCGCGGCACACGGAACACGAGGTCCATGTTGAGGCTGCCGAACACCACGACCTCGGGCGTGGCGTGCTCGGGGTTCAAGACTCGGCATCCATCTGGTGAAGCTTCTCGACGCGGCGCCGAAAGTCCTCGTCCTCCACCGCGAAGCGCGCGCCCAGATAGGACGTGATGAGGTCGGCGGCGAGCCAGGGCCCGACGATCTGCGCGCCGATGCACATGACGTTCACGTCGTCGTGCTCGACCGACTGGTGCGCCGAATGCACGTCGTGGCAGACCGCGGCGCGGATGCCCTTCATCTTGTTGGCGGCGATCGACGCACCGACGCCGGTGCCGCACACCATGATGCCGCGTTCGACCTCGCCGGCGACGATCTTCGCGGCCACCGCGCGAGCCACATCTGGAAAGTCGACCGGCTTGTCGTCATGGCAGCCGACGTCGACGACCTCGTGGCCGAGCTTTCTGATGTGTTCGACGACGGCGCTTTTCAGCACCCAGCCGGCGTGGTCCGAACCGATGACGAGACGCATGAATTCCTCTTCGGGTTGTGAATGATTCAGGGACGCATGTTCGCGGGCAGGTCGCTGCCGTGGAACTTCTTGTAGATGGCGTTGAGCTTGCCGTTCTGGAGATTGGCCGTGACCCACTCGTTGAGCTTGGCAACCATGCGCTCCTCGCCTTTCTTGACGCCGATGGCGAGGTCGAGATTGCGCAGCACGATCTTCTGCTCGAACGGGCGCTGGGGGTTCTTCGCGGTGATCTGGTTCATGATCGTCACCGAGGTGGAGACGATGTCGGCCTGGCCGCTGACGCCGGCCGTGACCATGGTCGCATCGTCGTCGTAGCGCACCACCTTGAAGTCCCGGTCTTTCGCCAGCTGGGTGAGCTCGGTGTCCTGCGTGGTGCCGCGCGTGACGGTGACCGACTTGCCCTTCAGGTCGGGCCAGTCCTTGATCGGCAGGTCCTTGCGTGCGCCGATCACCGAGACCAGCGCCGCATACGGCTTCGAGAAGTCGATGACCTTCTGGCGCTCCGGGGTCACCGACAGCGTCGAGACCACGATGTCGGCTTTGCCGGTCTGCAGGTTCGGGATGCGCGTCGCGCCGGTGGTCTGCACGAACTCCAGCTCGAGCCCCCAGTCCTTGGCGAGCAGCTGCGCGGTTTCGACGTCGGAGCCGGTCGGCTTGAGGTCCTTGTCGAGCATGCCCGAGGGTGGGATCGAGAAGTCCGTCGCGATGCGGATCTTCTTCGCCTTCATGACGTCGTCGAGCACGTCGGCATGCGCGGCAGCCGCCAGCGTGAGGCAGGAGGCGGCCAACAGGGTGGGCAGTGAACGGAAAAGTTTCATGACGGTGTTGTCTCCATGTTTTCGAAAGAAGGCCAGCCTTCAGAGCTCACTGGCCACGAACTGCCGAAGCTCGGCGGTTTGGGGGGTGGAAAGGATCTCCGGGCCGCCACGCTCCCAGACCTTGCCGCGGTGCATGAACAGCACCTGGTCCGCGACCTTGCGTGCGAACGCCATCTCGTGGGTGACCATGACCATGGTCATGCCGCCGGCCGCGAGATCCTCGATGACGTGCAGCACTTCGCCGGTGAGCTCGGGGTCGAGCGCCGAAGTCACTTCGTCGAACAGCATCACCTTCGGCTGCATCGCCAGCGAGCGCGCGATGGCGACCCGCTGCTGCTGGCCGCCCGACAGCTGCTCGGGATAGCAGGATGCCTTCTCCGCCAGGCCGACCTTGGCCAGCACTTCGTGCGCCAGCGCGCGCGCCGCCGGCTTGGCCAGGCCCTTGGCCGAGCGCGGCGCAAGCATGATGTTCTGCTCGATGGTAAGGTGCGGAAAGAGGTTGTAGCTCTGGAACACGATGCCGACATCGAGCCGCAGCGCCTTGAGATCGATGCCGGCGTCGTCGACGCGGTGGCCGCAGACCACGATCTCGCCGCTGTCGATGCGCTCGAGGCGATCGATGCAGCGCAAGGCCGTGCTCTTGCCCGAGCCGCTGCGGCCGATGATCGCCGTGACCTCGCCGCGGCCGACTTCGAAGCCGACGCCTTCGAGCACCTTCAGCGCGCCGAAGCTCTTGTGCACGTCGTGCAGGCGCACGACCGGCGCCGAAGCGCGCTCAGGATTGGGCGAGGACTGGTTCATGGGTGAAGACGGCTTTCGCCGCAGTGGGAGACGCCGCGGCCCTGCGCTCGAGCCGCCGGCTCCAGACCGAGAGCGGATAGCACAGCGCGAAGTAGATCGCCGCGATGACGAGGTAGACGATGAAGGGCTCGAAGATCGAGTTGTTGATGATCTGCCCCGAGCGCGCGAGTTCGACGAAGCCGACCACCGACGCCAGCGAGGTGTTCTTCACGATCTGCACCATGAAGCCGACCGTGGGCGGCGTGGCCAGCCGCACGGCCTGCGGCAGCACGACCTTGAACATGCGTTGCGTGCGGCTCAATGCGAGGCATTCGGCCGCCTCCCACTGCGCGCGCGGCACGGCCTGGATGGCGCCGCGCCAGATCTCGCCCAGATAGGCCGACACGTAGATCGTCAGCGAGACGCCGGCCGCAGCGAGCGCGGAGACCTTGATGCCCAGCGTCGGCAGGCCGAAGAAGGCCAGGAACATGATCACCAGGAGCGGCGAGCCCTGCACCAGCTGGACCCACAGCCCCGTCGCCGCGCGCACCCAGCGATGCGGCGAGACCCGCGCCAGCGCGACGATGAACGCGCACAGGCCGCCGCCGACGAAGGCGATGAGCGAGAGGATCGCGGTCCATCCGGCGCCCTGCAGCAGGAACAGCAGGTGGTTGGCGTTGAACGCGGTGCCGGTCATCACAGCGCGGTCCTCAGCCTGCGGCGGCGCGGGAACAGCAGCGCGCCCAATCCCCAGAAACCGAGGCGCATCAGCAGCGACAGCAGGATGTAGGCCGCGCCGACCAGGATGAAGGTCTCGAAGGGACGGTAGGTGTCCGACTGCACGTGGTTGGCGATCGCGGTAAGTTCCTCGGCCGAGATCTGCGAGCAGATCGAAGAGGCCAGCATCAGCAGCACGAACTGGCTGGTGAGCGCCGGGTAAACGCGTTCCATCGCGGGCAGCAGCACGACATGCCAGTACACCTGCAGCCGCGAGAGCCCGAGGCATTCGGCGGCTTCGATCTGGCTGCGGTTCACCGAGTCGAAGCCGGCGCGCATGATTTCCGTCGCATAGGCGCCGGCATTGACCGCGAGCGCGATCACCGCGACGGTGAACGCCGACAGCGAAAGCCCGAGGCTCGACAGCCCGAAATAGACGAGAAAGATCTGGACCAGCAGCGGCGTGTTGCGGATCAGTTCCACATAGGCGCCGCAGGCACGCGCCAGCAGCCGATGGCTGCTTCGCCTTCCGGCGGCGCAGAGGGTTCCGATCGCAAAGCCCGACAGCGTGGCGACCAGCGCCAGGCGCACGGTCAGCCATGCGCCCTCGACGAACAGCGGCCAGCGTTCGAGCACGACCCCGAAGTCGAAATCGATCACGCCACCTCCTCGCGCTTCGGCGGCCGGCCGCGGGCGGCCGGCCCGGTGGCCGCCTTGCGCCGGTATTCGTCGCCGATGCTGAAGTGCTTGCGCAGCACCTGGTCGGCCAGGTCTTCGTCGCGCGAGACCAGCGCCTGGAAGATGCGTGCGTGGTCTTCGACCAGGTACTGCTTGACCGCCGGATCGCCGCCGACCACGTCGCGGCGCTCGTGGTGCGAGCGCATCAGGAGCGTCGACATCGCGGCATAGAGCTGCATCAGGGTTTCGGAGCGGCTCGCCCGCACCAAGGCAGTGTGGAACTCGTAGTCGGCGCGGCTGCCCTCTTCGGAATCGTCGACCGTCGCCTCGATGCGGTCGACTGCCGCGGCAATGCGCTCCAGGTCGGAAGTCGAGGCATGCCGGCAGGACAGGCGCACGGCCTGCACCTCGATCGCAATGCGTGCCTGCATCACGTCGTCCACGATATCGGCCTGCTGCGCCATCGAAAACGCGAAGAAGTCGCCCAGCACCGACACGTCGGGCTTGCGCACGATGGTGCCCACGCGCTCGCGGATCTCGACCACGCCCATCATCGACAGCGCGCGCAGCGCCTCGCGCACGATGGGCCGGCTGACGCCCAGCTGCAGCGCGAGCTCCCGTTCGGCCACCAGCCGATCCCCCGAGCGGATGCTGCCCTCGAGCAGCTTGTCGCGCAAAAAGGCGAACACCTTGGAGAAGCCCGTGCCTTCGGCTTCCTGCGTGCGCGTGATCGCGGGGGCTTGGATCTTTCTTGTCATGCCGTGGTTTTACCAGTGGCGAAACCAAGGCGCATCCCGGACTATCCCTCTGGGGAAAAACCCGCACGCAGGCCTATTCCTGCATCGATGGGCTGGTGCTGATGGACGGAGCGCTTCTTCTCGGCAGAAGGGCGTGTGGCGTTCCGGGCGCTCGGACGGCACGGACGCCGCAGGGCCGCCGCGCTGCTCGAGGCCGGGGAACGCCTGCTGGCCGAGTAGGGCCTGTCAACAGGCCCTAGGCCGAGGCGCCGCTCGGCAACGCACCGAGGGGACGGCGCGGTGCGGGCGACAGGTAGCGGTCCATCGCCAGGCCGTCGGTGCGGATATCGGGTCGCCGACCCATCACCTGGTCGGCCACCACCTTGGCAGAGCCGCAGGCCATGGTCCAGCCCAGGGTGCCGTGGCCGGTATTGAGGAACAGGTTGGCGTAGGGCGTGGCGCCGACGATCGGCGTGCTGTCCGGCGTCATCGGCCGCAGGCCGGTCCAGAAGCTGGCGCGCGGCAGGTCGCCGCAGGGGAACAGGTCGGTGATCACGCGCTCCAGCGTCTCGCGCCGGCGCGGATTCAGGCGCAGGTCGAAGCCGCCGAGCTCGGCCATGCCGCCAACGCGGATGCGGTCGTCGAAACGCGTGACCGCGACCTTGTAGGTCTCGTCGAGCACGGTGGACTGCGGTGCCGCGGCGGGGTCGATGAGCGGGATGGTCATCGAATAGCCCTTGACCGGGTAGACCGGGATGTCCAGTCCCAGCTGGGCAGCGAAGTCGCGCGAATAGCTGCCGAAGGCGAGCACGTAGCGGTCGGCCTTGAGCACTTCGCGCGCCGCGCCGCCCAGGCGCACGCCGGTGATGCGGCCCCCTTCGGTGACGAGCTCGTCGACGCTCTGGTCGAAACGGAAATCCACGCCGAGCCCGCGCGCGAATTCGGCCAGGCCGCGCGTGAACAGGTGGCAGTCGCCGGTTTCGTCATTGGGCAGACGCAGGCCGCCGGCCAGCAGATCGCCCGTGCGCGCCAGAGCCGGCTCGACCGTCGCCAGCTGGCCGCGATCGAGCAGTTGGTAAGGCACGCCGCATTCCTGCAGCACGGCCACGTCGCGCTGCACGCCATCGAGTTGCGCCTGGGTGCGGAACAGCTGCAGCGTGCCCTGGGTGCGATGCTCGTAGCGGATGCCGGTTTCGGCGCGCAGCTCGCGCAGGCAGTCGCGGCTGTATTCGGCCACGCGCATCATGCGTTCCTTGTTGACCGCATAGCGCTCGGGCGAGCAGTTCTTCAGCATGGCTGCCATCCAGCGCAGCTGGAACAGGCTGCCGTCGGGCCGGATCGAGAGCGGCGCGTGCTTCTGGAACATCCACTTGAGCGCTTTGAAGGGAATGCCCGGCGCGGCCCACGGCGTGGAATAGCCGGGCGACACCTGGCCGGCGTTGGCGAAGCTGGTCTCCTCGGCGGGGCCGCTTTGACGGTCGACGAGCGTCACCTCCGCGCCGGCACGCGCCAGGTAGTAGGCGGTCGTGACGCCGATGGCACCACCGCCCAGAACGATCACTTTCATGGCAAGACACCTTCGTTGCGAAAGAAGAGTCAAGCGTATTCATTCATTTGCCATAAACTCCACTGAAATAGCGACACATCTCAGTGTTTTTTACTGCCCATGACCGAACTCGACCGCACCGACCGCAAGATCCTCGACATCCTGCAGCGCCAGGGCCGCATCTCGATGACCGAACTGGCCGAGCAGATCGGCCTTTCGACCTCGCCCTGCTCCGAGCGCGTGCGGCGCATGGAGCGCGAGGGCGTGATCACCGGCTACCACGCGCGCATCGATCCGCAGGCGATAGGCAAGACGCTGCTGGTGTTCGTGGAGATCACGCTGTCCTCCAAGTCGGCCGACGTCTTCGACAAGGTGAGGAAGGAGCTGCTGCACGTGCCCGAGGTGATGGAATGCCACCTGGTGTCTGGCGGCTTCGATTACCTGGTGAAGGCGCGCCTGCGCGCGATGAGCGACTACCGCAACCTCCTGGGCGACCTGCTGAAGAAGCTGCCGGTGACGGCCGAGTCGCACAGCTACGTCGTGATGGAAGAGGTCAAGGAGAGTCTCTACATGCCGCTGGATCGCTGAGGCTTCGGACGGATCAGGGCACGTTCGCCGTCCTGAGCGTGAAGGGCTTGCCCTCCATCGCGAAGCTGCCGCCGAACTCCATGTTCATGCCGTTGGTGCCCTGCACCGGGCAGCCGCCCGGCGGCTGGCAGGCCCAGGAGCCGCCGCGGCTCGCGAAGACCACCGAGCCGTAGCGGTAGTTCGACACCTGCTTGCCCGTGTAGTCGGCAATGCTCAAGACCATGTTGTCGTTCGCGAAGTTGTCGGCATCCTCCACCGCGATCGGGTCGACGATGCGCGAGTCCTGCAAGCTGCGAACCACGCTGCCGCTGTTGCCGTCGGCGGCGAAGCGCACCCACTGGATCTTGCGATCGCCGCGCGAGGCCACCAGCACCTGCTGGTTCAGCGGCTCGATGCTGCGGTTGTCCGGATCGATCTTCGAGATCGCCAGCGAGGTTGGGTTCTTCCCGATCGCGACACGGCTCTTCTCGACGACGTCCGTCGCGGTGGTGCCGGTGGGCACGTTGCCCAGGCCGTAGATGCGCAGCGAACCCTCTTCGGTGGCGATCCAGGCGCGGTGAGTCGGCCCGAAGATGGTGGTCTTCACTGCAGTCGGCTTACTGTCCAGCGCCACCGTCGTGATCACCGTCGGCATCTGCTGCGGCTTGTACGCGAAGGTGTACGGCCACTGGTTGTCGGCCTGGCCCAGGTTGGTGAACTCCGTCGGGCCGGTGCCGAAGTAGACGCTGTTGACGTAGCTGAACAGCGGCTTCAGGTCGATGAAGGCGGCCTTCTTCTCCGACTTGGAGATGACCACTGCCACGCCCGACTTCGCGTACCGGTTGGCATTGCTGCCCGAGCCGCTGAAACTGGCGCGCTTGGCGGCGTCCGTCAGCGGCGAATAGGTCTGGCCCATGAACTCGCCGTACTTCTCCGGCAGCGCCGTCTGGAACTGGTCGAAGCCCGTGGTCACTGCGATTTCGGTCGGCGCATTCATGCCCGGCAGGTCGATGTAGCCCAGCACCTTCATGAAGGCGATGTTGCCCATGTTCGGCAGGCCGGGGTACACGCCCATCCACTCATGCCACCAGTCGTACCAGGCGTCGTAGGTGCCGTTCTTCGCCGGGTTGTACGGGTTGCAGTTGTTGCACAGCCCCGCCAGCGAGATCACTGCCACCTCGCCCTTCAGCGCCGTCGTGTCCCACACCGTCACCAGCGCGTATTCGCTGGTGTTGGTGAGGGCGATGCCGGTCGGCACCTTGTTGGCGGGCAGTTGCACAGTGGTCCGGTTGTTCGCCGTGTTGCTGCCGGCGGTGCCGATCAGGCCGTTGTTGAAGGCCACCAGCGAGGTCGCGCAGAAGCCCACGCGGCCGCCGCAACGCGCCACCGCCACCGGCTCGCCGGTGGTGAGGGCGGCGGTCTTGTAGGTGCTGACGTTGTAGTTGTTGCGCCCGGCGCTGCCGTCCCACGCGGCCGCTTCCTGCCAGGGCAGCTGCGGCGCTTGCGAGAAGGTGTTGTGATCGACGGCGGAGATCTGCAGGTCGCCCACCCCCATGCGCACCGCGGTGTTGTCGGCGACGAAGCCCACATGGGCCTGGTTGGTCATGTAGAGGCCGGGATCTTCGAGAAGAGGTCCTCCCACCTGCCAGGTGCCTCCGTGGTAGCCCATGGTCTGGTCCGAGCGCTTGAACAGCGTGGGGATGCCGGTGTTGTTCACGGACGGCGCATTGCCGTAGCGGTAGGCGATGCCCTCCGCCTTGGCCAACTTCAGCGCCAGGGCGCGGTAGCTATCGGCCACCAGTCGGCCGGTGCTGTCGACGACATCGCCGGAGACGGGAGCGGGAGCGGGAGCAGGAGCGGGAGCGGGAGCAGGTGCAGGTGCAGATGCCGGAGCAGGCGCGGGTGCCGGAGCAGGCGCGGGTGCCGGTGCCGGGGCCGGGGCGGTGCCGGGTGCTGCGCCGAGGGAATAACAAGCCTTCACGACAAATGGCGAAGGGTCTTTGCCGAAGAATTCATTCGTGCAGCTTCCGGTGCCGGTGACCGTCTTTTGGATCCACGATGACCCAGATCCGTACTTCACGAGCGTGGCAGCGACGACGGTGAACGACGAGCCCTCGCCCGCGAGCAGCGTGCCTGCTGCAGGCGCGGTGGGCGCAGGCGCAGGCGCGGGCGCGGGCGCGGGCGCGGCGCCTTGGATGTAGCACGCCTTCACCACATAGGGCAGCGGATCGCCAAAGGTCGCATTGCTGCACTCGACCGAACCCGAGAGCAATCTCTTCCTGAAGGTCGAGTTGGCCCCGTACTGCACGGTCGTCGTCGCAGCCAGTGCGAACCGTTGATTCTCGACAGCGACCTTGGTCCAGCTCGAATCAAGCGCCTTCTCGACCGCTGCCGCTTCTTTTTCGACGGCAGGGTCGGTGGATGCAGCAGGGCTGGACGATGCCGGGGCCGAATCCGGCGCCGTCGCTTGCATGACTGGGAATCCTCCACCACCGCCTCCTCCGCCCCCACAACCTGCGAGCGCGCCCGCTGCAGTAGCAAGCAGAAGCGCGCCTTTGCCAGTGAATTTCATCCAATACCTCGCGAACGGAGTTGCAGGAGCGGGTCGATACGTGTTTCAACAACGTTTGCATTTTGTTTCCGTTACCCGCTTTTTTCACCGTTTGCGTTACGTTTGTTGCACTTGGTAACCTGTTAAACGCAAATGCTTACATGGAGTTCCGTTGGAGTCCCTCGCTTTCCTCGACGGCGCGATGTTGCGTAGGCCGTCTTCTCTTGTCGCCTCAACCACACTGGCAACGATCTAGCATGTGATCTTGGCTGGTCCTACCAGCCTGCTTCGTCAAAGGAAGGGGGTCTGATGAACTCGACAAAACTCCGAACCTTCTGCGCAGCGGCGGCTGTTGCAGCTTGCGGCGTAGCCTTCGTCGGCTGCACCACCACACGTCCGACGGACCGCGCGAGCAGCACGTCCTCGCGTGCCTCCATCGACGCGCAGGTCGATGCCTCGTTGTCCAAGCTGTATGACTCCGTCGCGGGTTCACGCGAGATGGTTGCCAATTCCAGAGGGGTGCTTGTGTTTCCGGCGGTGGTTGGTGCCAGTTTGGGAATCGGCGCCGAGTACGGACGCGGCGCGCTGCGTACGGGCGGCCGCACGCAGGCCTACTACAGCACGACCGCGGGCTCGATCGGCTTCCAGGCCGGCGCGCAATCGAAGGCAGTGATCTACCTGTTCACCACCCAGGAAGCCCTGGACAAGTTCCGCAACAGCAAGGGCTGGACGGTGGGGGCGGACGCGACGGTGGCCGTGGCGACCATAGGGGCCAATGGCCGTGTCGATACCAACACGATCCGCCAGCCCATGGTCGGCTTCGTGCTGACCAATGTCGGCCTGGAGGCCGGCGTCTCGCTGCAGGGCGCGAAGATCACCGAGGTCCAGCTGTAAGGCAGAGCAGCTAGACGGGCAACATCAGCCGCGATTGAGCGCGTCGAAATCCAGGCGATCGATTTGGGCGAACACGGCCTGCAAGACCTGGGGCGTGCGCGCGTTCTGGTCGGGTCCGGTAACCGTTCCTCCTTCGAGTTCGTGCCAAGTCGCACCCGAGAGCAACACGCGGGCCGCGTAGTAGGTGGACTCCGGACCCGGGTCTGAGTCCACCTTGTAGGTAATCAGCTTGCCGGTGACCGCCTGCACGTGTTCGCCATCGATGGTGACCATCCATACCTCCCCAACATTGAAAGGCTCAGGCTAGAGCCGGACCGCCGCCTTTGCTGTAAGACGGAAACGCACAGTCCTGAAGCGAAAAATCCGCCTCGATGGAGAAGCGCTTACTGGCTGCCCGCATTGGGAAAGAACAGTTGCTCGCCGCCGATCCTGTAGCTCGCGATGGTCGATTGCCCAGCCGGCGAAATCACCCAGTCGACGAACTTCTGCGCGCCGGCGCTGTTCAGTTGCGGAAACTTCGCCGGGCTCACGACCATCACGCCGTACTGGTTGAAGAGGCGCTTGTCGCCTTCCACCAGCACCGCCAGGTCGGCGCGGTTCTTGAAGCTGAGCCAGGTGCCGCGGTCCGCCAGCACGTAGGCGTTGCTCGAGGCGGCGATGTTGAGCGCGGGGCCCATGCCGCAGCCGCATTCCTTGTAGCCGGTGCCCTTCCTGTCGCTGGGCACGGACTGGCCCGCGTCGGCCACGCCCGCCTGCGCCCAGAGACGGCGCTCGGCGGCGTCGGTGCCGCTCTTGTCGCCGCGCGAGACGAAGGCAGCATTGGCGGTCGCGACCTTCTTGAGCGCGGCGGCGATGTCCTTGCCTTTCACCGCGGCCGGGTCGTTCTTCGGCCCGACCAGCACGAAGTCGTTGTACATGACCGGGAAGCGCTTCGCCGCAAAGCCCTCGGCAACGAACTTCTCCTCGGCCGCCGCGTCGTGCACGAAGAGCACGTCGGCATCGCCGCGCTTGGCCATGTCGATCGCCTGGCCCGTGCCGACCGCGACCACCTTGATGTCGATGTTGCTGGCCTGCTTGAAGGCCGGCAGCAGGTGCGAGAACAGGCCCGACTGCTCGGTCGAGGTGGTCGACGCCATGGTGATGGTCTCGGCATTCGCCGAGAAGGCGCCGGCCGAGAGGACGAGCGCGAGCGCAAGAAACTTGAATGACCTCATACCAACTCTCCTTTGACGAACAGACGGGCCTCTTCCGGCAACGGCCCATTGAAGAAATCGTCGACCGGCAGGTCGGCCAGCACCCGGCCGCGCTCCAGATAGACGACGCGGCTCGCGAGCCGCTTGACCTGTCCGAGGTTGTGGCTCGCGAACACCAGCGTGCGGCCGTGCGCCGCGTCGGCGATCAGGGTTTCGACCTCGCGCTTGGCGGTCGGGTCCAGGCTCGCGGTGGGTTCATCGAGCAGCAGCACGGCCGGCTTCAGCGCCCAGGCACGCGCCAGTGCCAGGCGCTGCTGCTGGCCGCCCGACAGCGTGCGTGCATTGCGGCCGGCCAGCGCCGCGATGCCGACGCGCCCGAGCGCCGCCGTGGCCTCGCGCTGCGCGCTGCGCCACGGCGCGCCGTGCAGCCAGAGCGCGAGCGCGACGTTGTTGCGCACGCTCATGCGCAGCATGTGCGGCCGCTGGAACAGCATGGCCTGCGCGCGCAGCGGCACCGTGCCCACGAAGGCGCCGGACGCATGCGGCACCAGGCCGTGCAGCACGCGCAGCAGCGTGCTCTTGCCGCTGCCATTGGCGCCGATCAGCGCAACGCGCTCGCCGGCATGGATGGACAGCGTGGCGCTGACCAGCGCCGGCACGCGGCCGTAGTGCACGTCGATCTCGTGCAGGCTGAAAAGCGCTTCGCTCACGACAGCACCTCCACCCGCCGCGCCGCAGCCGCATCGACCGCGCCACCATCGACGCGCTCGCGCCAGCCGCGCAGCGCCGTGATCGCAAGGTTGAGCAAGAGCACCACGCCCAGCAGCACCAGCCCGAGCGCGAGCGCGAGCGGCAGGTCGCCTTTGCTGGTTTCGAGCGCGATCGCGGTGGTCATCACGCGCGTGAAGCCGTCGATGTTGCCGCCGACGATCATCACCGCACCGACCTCGGATACGGCGCGGCCGAAGGCGGCGATCAGCACCGTGATCAACGCATAGCGCTCGTCCCACACCAGCAGCAGCGCGCGCACCAGCCCGCCGGCGCCGAGCGAGCGCAGCTGCTCGCCATGCGCGCGGTCGGCATCCTCGATGGTCTGCCGCGTCAGGGCCGTGACCACCGGCAGCACCAGCAGCGTCTGCGCCAGCACCATGGCCTTGAAGGAGAACAGCCAGCCCAGGAAGCCCAGCGGCCCCGAGCGCGAGAGCAGCAGGTAGATCACCAGCCCCACCACCACCGAGGGCAGCGCCAGCAGCGTGTTGAGCAGCGTGAGCAGCAGGCCGCGGCCGGGAAAGCGGGCCACCGCGAGCCAGGCCCCCAGCAGCAGGCCGAAGCCGCAGGCCAGCGCGCAGGCGGTGCCGCTGACGGCCAGCGAGCGCCCGACGATGGCGAGCAGCACCGGATCGGCCGAGACGACGAGCTGCCAGGCAGCGACGGCGCTGTCGGTGAAGGTGTTCATGCAAAGGTTGGAATCGGAAGCCGGCGCAGTATGGGCAAAGGCCGGGAGCTGGCTTATGCAATCGCGTGCATAGGTTGGGGTCGGCCTCTGCATAATCCTTCGCGGCATCCCGCCTTCCCTCTTTCCCTCGTGCAACAGATCGAACTCTCCTACGCCATCGCACCGCGCCGCAACGGCCGGACGCTGATTCGCAATCCGCTCATGGAGCTGCTGCACGCGGTGCGCGAGCACGGCTCCATCTCGGCCGCGTCACGGGTGCTGGGCCTGTCGTATCGGCATGTGTGGGGCGAGCTCAAGCGCTGGGAGCAGACGCTGGGCCATCCGCTGGTGACCGGCGAGCAGGGCCGCTCGGCGCAGCTCTCCGAGTTCGGCGACAAGCTCCTGTGGGCCGAGCGCCAGGCGCAGGCTCGGCTCGCGCCGCAGATCGAGGCGCTGCATGCCGATCTCGAACGCGCCTTTGCGCTCGCCTTCGACGACAGCATCCACGTGCTGAGCCTGCATGCGAGCCATGACGATGCGCTGGTGCTGCTGCGCGCGCACGCGGCCGAGAGCGCGCACCTGCAACTCGACATCCGCTTCACCGGCAGCGTGGACGCGATCAGTGCGCTCAACCAGGGGCGCTGCGTGATGGCGGGCTTCCACACGCGGGAGCGGCCGCCGCGCGGCTCGCTGGCGCAGCGCACCTACAAGCCGCTGCTCAAGCCCGGACTGCACAAGATCATCGGCTTCGCCCGCCGTACGCAGGGGTTGATCGTCGCGCCCGGCAATCCGCTGGACCTGCGCGGCCTGGCCGATGCCGCGAGCCGGCGCGTGCGCTACGTGAACCGCGCGCTCGGCACCGGCACACGGGTGCTGCTCGACGAACTGCTCGAGGAACAGCAACTCGACGCAGACGCGCTCGAAGGCTACGCGCACTGCGAACCCTCGCACGCCGCCGTCGCGCACGCGGTGGCGGCCGGCCAGGCCGATGCAGGACTGGGGATCGAATCCGCCGCGCGCAACGCAGGCCTGGGCTTCGTGCCGCTGGTTCACGAGCGCTACCACCTGGCCTGCCTCAAGTCGGCGCTCGACCAGCCCGCGATCCTGGCCCTGCTCGCGCTGCTGCGCGGCGCCGCGTGGCAACACCGCCTCGGCACGCTCGCGGGCTACGAAAGCGCCGGCAGCGGCGAGGTGCAGTCGCTGAACGCCCTGCTGCCGTGGTGGAGCTTCAAGCTGCCTAGGTCTTCTCGCCGATGACGGGCGTGGGCACGGCAGCGGCCTGCGCCGCGGCGAGGCCCTTGTTCAGGCGCTGGCGGATCACCAGGCCCACGATGCCCAGCAGCAAGGCGACCAAGCCGATGACCAGCGTCATCTTGTCGGTGGCCAGCGTGGCGGCCACCATGTCCTTCGATTCCATGATCTTCTGCACGTCGGCCAGCGCGACCACGGTGCGGCCCTTGTGCTTGATCTCGTAGACCGTGTTGTCGTCCGACGGATCGAGCCTGACCTCGACCGCCTCGTCGATCAGCGGTTCCAGCTTGCTGCGGCCGACCGCATTGTCGACGCGCCATTTCTCGGTGCTGCCATTGGCCAGCTTGGCATCGAGCACGAAATAGCGGCGGGTGGTCGAGCCGCCGCGGCGGCGCTTGGATGTTTCGGTGACCTCGCTGCCGCCGGTGACCATGCCGCTGCGCACGACCAGATCTTCGACCGCAGCGCCGTGCGTGTCGGCGGAGGCCTTCCAGTGCGCATAGCCGGCCCACCCGAGGATGCCGATGCCGAACAGAAGCGCGAGCCAAGCCTTGCCGGTGACCTGATAGAGCCATTCACTCATGTTGTTCGCCTTTCTTGCGAGTTGAAAAACCCGGCCGATGGTAAGACGAGTCGATGACAAATTGGCTATCGAATCGATAGCAGCGAACGCATGTTCGATGCGGGCTACAAAGGTATTAGCCAGAAAGGATTCGTCATCAACCCGGCCCGACGGCTGCGGGCTGATGATCAATCGAAGTGAAGGCGCTGCTGGCCCTAGGCTTCGGTACGCGCGCCCAGCCCCAGGTAGGTGTCGATGATGCGTCGGTCGTGCAGCAGTTCCTTGGCCGACCCCTGCAGCGCGACCGCGCCCATTTCGAGCACGTAGGCGCGGTCCGCCACCTGCAGCGCGGCGCGGGCGTTCTGCTCCACCAGCAGCACCGAGACGCCGTGCTGGCGCAGCGAGGAGACCACCTGCAGCACCTCGCGCACGATCCGCGGCGCGAGGCCGAGCGAGGGCTCGTCGAGCATCAGAAGGCGCGGCCGCGCCATCAGCGCGCGGCCGATCGCGAGCATCTGCCGCTCGCCGCCGGACAGCGTGGACGCGAGCTGCGCGCGGCGCTCCTGCAGGCGCGGGAAGATGGCGAAGACCTCCGTCATGCGCTGGCGCTGGTCGCGCTCGCCGCGCCACCAGCGCGAGAAGCCGCCCAGGAGCAGGTTGTCCTCAACCGACATCTCGCCGAAGAGCTCGCGCTTTTCCGGCACCAGCCCGACGCCGCGCGCCACCATCGCTTCCACGCTGGTGCGCGCCATGCGCTCGCCGTCGAGCAGCACGCCGCCGCGCGAAGGCAAGAGGCCCATCGCGGCGCACAGCAGCGTGGTCTTGCCCGCGCCGTTGGGCCCGATCACCGTGACGATCTCGCCCGCGTCGACGCGCAGGTCGATGTGGTGCACCGCTTCCACCGCGCCATAGGACACGCAGAAGTCTTCGAGTTGCAGCAACGCCTTGCTCATCCGGCTTGCTCCACCAAGTGGCCTGCTTCCGCCGGCTCGTCGACGCCGCCGAGGTAGGCGTCGAGCACCTTCGGATCGGCCTGCACTTCGAGCGGCGTTCCGCGCGCGATGACGGCGCCGAACTCCAGCACGGTCACGCGATCGGCCAGGTTCATGACGAACTCCATGTCGTGCTCCACCACCAGGATCGCCAGCCCCTCGGCACGCAACTGGTCGAGCAAGGTGGCGAGCGCGCGTTTTTCCAGGTGGCGCAGGCCCGCGGCCGGCTCGTCGAGCAGCAGCACCGCCGGATGGCCCGCCAGCGCGCGTGCGATCTCGATCACGCGCTGCTGCCCCAGCGCCAGCGAGCCTGCCGGCACCTCCGCGAACTCGCCGAGCCCGCAGCGCTCGAGCTGGTGCCGCGCCTGCGCGAGCAAGGCGGCCTCTTCCGCGCGGTCGAGCCGCAGCATGGAGGCGATCCATCCGCGCTGTCCGCGGCGGTGCGCGCCGAGCGCGACGTTCTCGATCACGCGGCGCTGGCCCAGCAGGCGCACATGCTGGAAGGTCCGGCCCAGGCCCAGCGCGGCGAAGGCGCGCGAGGGCTGGCCGGTCATCGGCCGGTCCATCAGCCGCACCTCGCCCGAGCTGGGATCGTCCACGCCCGAGATCATGTTGAAGAAGGTGCTCTTGCCCGCGCCGTTGGGGCCGATCAGCGCATGGATCTCGCCGGCCTTCACATCCATGCTGACCGCATCGTTGGCGACCAGACCGCCGAAGCGCTTGGTCACGGCATCCGCCTGCAGAACGATCTGCCCGCGCGCCGGCAGGGTGGCCTCCGGCAGCGTGAGGGTCTGGCGCGGAGCGCGCGCCTTCACCGGCTTCAGGAAGCGCCCGCCCAGGCGCGCCGCGGTCGGCCACAGGCCGTCGGCAAAGCGCTGCAGCACCACCAGCATCAGGAGGCCGAACACGATCACCTCGAAGTTGCCGCTGGAGCCCAGCAGGCGCGGCAGGATGTCCTGCAGCTGCTCTTTCAACAAGGTGATCAGCGCGGCGCCGAGCACCGCGCCCCAGAGATGGCCGGCGCCGCCGACCACCGCCATGAACAGATACTCGATGCCGATGTTGAGGTTGAAGGGCGTCGGGTTGATGAAGCGCTGCATGTGCGCATAGAGCCAACCCGACACGGCCGCCAGCAGCGCTGCCAGCACGAAGACCTTGATGCGGTAGCGCCCGGTGTCCACGCCCATCGACTCGGCCATCACGCGGCCGCCCTTCAGCGCGCGGATGGCGCGGCCTTCGCGCGAATCCAGCAGGTTGTGCAGCGCCCACAGCGCGAGCAGCAGCACGCCCCAGATCACCAGGCCCAGCGAGCGCGGCGACGCGAAGGACAGGCCGGTCACCACGATCGGCGGCACGCCGGCCACCCCCGTGTGGCCGCCCAGGAACTCGAGGTTGCCGAACAGGAAATAGAAGCTCAGGCCCCAGGCGATGGTGCACAGCGGCAGGTAGTGGCCCGAGAGCCGCAGCGTGATCGCGCCCAATCCCCAGGCCACGACGAAGGTCACGGCGATGCCGAACAAGAGCCCGATCCACGGCAGCAGCGCGGGATTCACCACCGTGCCGATCGCGGCGGCCACCATCGGCGAGGTGCAGACCCAGGCGGTCGCGTAGGCGCCGGTGCCGACGAAGGCGGCCTGGCCGAAGGAGGTCATGCCGCCCACGCCGGTCAGCATCACGAGGCCGGCGGCGACCAGCGCGTAGAGGCCGATGTAGCTGAGCACGGTGACCGAGAAGTCCGGCAGAAAACCCCACACCGCCGCGAGCAGGACGACGAAGGCCAGGGTCAGGTGCCGGCGCGTCATTCTTCCTCCTCCACATGGCGGCTGCTGAGCGAGCGCCACCAGAGCACCGGGATGATCAGCGTGAAGACGAAGACCTCCTTGAACGCGCTGGCCCAGAAGGAGGAGAAGGCTTCGAGCTGGCCCACGATCAGCGCCCCCACCAGCGCCAGCGGATAGCTGGCCAGGCCGCCGACGATGGCGGCCACGAAGCCCTTGAGGCCGATCAGGAAGCCGGTGTCGTAGTAGATGGTGGTGAGCGGCGCGATCAGGAGCCCCGAGATCGCGCCGATCGCCGCCGCCAGCGCGAAGCTCAGGTCACCCGAGAGGCCGGTCGGGATGCCCATCAGCCGCGCGCCGACGCGGTTGATCGCGGTGGCGCGCAGCGCCTTGCCGACGATCGAGCGTTCGAAGAAAAGGAACATCAGCACCACCAGCGCGGCCGTGACCGCCACCACGACCAGCGATTGGCCTGTGATCGCCACGCCGCCCAGGTCCAGCCGCAGGTCCGAGAAGGCCGGCGTGCGCGAACCCTCGGCGCCGAAGAAGAGCAGGCCCAGGCCGACCAGCACGCCGTGCAGCGCGACCGAGACAATCAAAAGCGTGAGCACGGTGGCATCGGCCAGCGGCCGGTAGGCCAGCCGATAGAGCAGCGGGCCGAGCGGCACGATCACCGCGAGCGCCGTCAGCGTCTGCATCACCAGCGATTCCGGATGCAGCAGCAGCACCAGCGCGCAGGCCACCAGCGGCAGCACCACGCACCAGGCGAGGGTCGAAGCCCAGTCGACCACGGCACCCCGCTTCCATCGCCACAGCTCCACCGCCAGCGCCATCACGGCCAGCGCCACCAGCAGCCATAGCGTGGCCGGCACGCGGCCGGCCTGCAAGGCCACCACCGATAAGGCGCTGAAGGCGACGAACTCGCCCTGGGGAATGAAGATGACGCGGGTGACCGAGAACACCAGCACCAGCGCCAGCGCCATGAGCCCATAGATCGCCCCGTTCACGATACCGTCCTGCCCCAGTATCAGGGCGATTTGCATGTCCATGCATCCACTCCGGCGTGGCGCACGCGGGCGCGGGGCCCGCGTGCGCCCTCGCACGCTCGCTCCGGTTGAGGGTCAGTCCTGGGGCTGGTATTTCCAGGTGCCCTTCTCGATCTTGACCATCACGCGCGCGCGCTGGTCCAGACCCAGATGGTCCGTGGGCGACATGGTGAAGATGCCATGGGCGCCGGGAACGTCCTTCACCGATTCGAGCGCGTCGCGCAAGGCGGCGCGGAAGGCCGGCGTGCCGGGCTGCGCCTTCTTGAGCGCGGCCGGAATCGCGGCGCTCATCAAGAGGCCCGCATCCCAGGCATGGCCGCCGAAGGTCGAGACGCTGCCCTTGCCGTTGGCCGCCTCGTAGGCGTTGACGTAGGCCAGCGCCGACTTCTTCAGCGGATGCGAATCGGGCAGCTGCGCCGCCACCAGCATCGGGCCGGAAGGCAGCAGCGTGCCTTCGACGTCCTTGCCGCCGACGCGCAGGAAGTCGGCGTTCGCGACACCGTGGGTCTGGTAGATCTTGCCGGCGTAGCCGCGCTCCTTGAGCGTCTTCTGCGGCAGCGCGGCCGGCGTGCCTGAGCCGGCGATCAGCACCGCATCGGGCTTGGCGGAGATCAGCTTCAGCGTCTGGCCAGTGACGGAAGTGTCGCTGCGCGCGTAGCGCTCGTTGGACGTCACCTGCAGTTTCTTGAGCGCGGCGGCCTTGCTGAACTCCTGGAACCAGCCTTCGCCGTAGGCGTCGGAGAAGCCGATGAAGCCGACCGTCTTGATGCCGTTGGCCGCCATGTGCTCGGCGATGGCCAGCGACATCATGATGTCGTTCTGCGGCGTCTTGAAGACCCACTTGCGCTTGTCGTCCACGGGCTCGACGATGCGCGCCGAGGCCGCCATCGAGATCATCGGCACCTTCTCCTCGGCGACCACGTCGATCATGGCCAGCGAGTTGGGCGTGACGGTCGAGCCGATCACGATGTCGACCTTGTTCTCGCTGATCAGCTTGCGCGTGTTCGACACCGCGGCGGTGGTGTCGGAGGCGTCGTCGAGCACGATGTAGTTGATCTTCTGGCCGCCGATGGTCTTGGGCATCAGGGCGATGGTGTTCTTCTCGGGAATGCCGAGCGAGGCCGCCGGGCCGGTCGCCGACAGCGTGACGCCGACGTTGACGTCGGCCTGCGCGGCAAAGGCCATCGCGCACAGGAGCGCCCCTGCGAGCCGGGTGAATGATTTCATGAAGGTCTCCGTTGGTTGATAAGTAGCGGCGGCTTCAGCGCTCGTCGAAGGACAACACCACGCGCTCGGTCAAGGGATGCGCCTGGCAGGTCAGGATGAAGCCGCCCGCCACCTCATTCTTGTCGAGCGCGAAGTTGCGCTCCATCCGCACTTCCCCTTCCAGCAGCTTGGCACGGCAGGTGCCGCACACGCCCGAGGTGCAGGAATACGGTACCTCCAGACCCGCCGAAGAAGCGGCGTCGAGAATACTCGGCTGGCCCTTGGTGAACGGGATTTCTCGGCTGAGTCCGTCGCGCACGATGGTGATGCGCGCCTGCTCCGCATCGCCGGGCAGGGCCTCGTGCACCACGGCGCCGACTGGGCCGGCGGGCTGGGCGATGCCGAAGCGCTCGATATGGATGCGCTCCTCGGGCACGCCGGCCGCCAGCAGCGCCGCCTCGGCTTCGTCGTTCATCTGGAAGGGCCCGCAGATGTAGACGTGGTCGATCTGCCCGGCGGGCACCAGGCCTTCGAGGAACTCGGCGATCTTCTCGCGGTTCATCACGCCCATGTTGATCGGCACGTCGGTGTGCTCGTCGGAGAACACGTGCTGCAGCGCGAGCCGCGTCATGTAGCGGTTCTTGAGGTCCTCGATCTCTTCCTTGAACATCGTGGACCGGAGCGCCCGGTTGCCGTAGATCAGCGTGAAGCGGGCGAAGGGCTCGCGCGCCAGCACGGTCTTCATGATCGAGAGGATGGGCGTGATGCCGCTGCCGCCCGCGATGCCCACATGGTGGCGGTGCGCCTCGGGCTCGATCGGCACGAAGAAGCGCCCCTCCGGCGCCATCACCTGCAGCGTGTCGCCCGGCTGCAGCGCGCTGTTGATCCAGTTGGAGAAGGTGCCGCCCTGTACCTTGCGCACGCCAACGCGCAGCTCGCCGTCGTCGACGCCGGCGCAGATCGAATAGGAGCGCCGCAGGTCCTGGCCGTCGATTTCCTTGCGCAGCGTGAGGTACTGGCCCTGCGTGAATCCGAAAACCTCGCGCAATTCCTCCGGCACGTCGAAGGAGACGATCACGGCCTCGGAGGTGTCGGGCTCGATCCTGCGCACGCGCAGGGGGTGGAAGATGACGCTCATAGAGCCTTGAAGTGTTCGAAGGGTTCGCGGCAGGCCACGCAGCGGTAGAGAGATTTGCAGGCGGTGGCGCCGAAAGCCGAGAGGCGCTCGGTGTTTTTGCTGCCGCAGCGGGGACAGGCAAGCGCTGCATCCGCCGTGCGACCGACGATGCGGATCGGGACGGCATCGCCCGGCGCCACCGGTCCGGGCGGCGCAATGCCGTATTCGGCAAGCTTGCGCCGGCCTTCGGCGCTGATCCAGTCGGTGGTCCAGGCCGGCGCGCGCTGCAGCGCGACACGGGCCGGGCCGAGGCCTGCTTTCTCGATGGCTTCGAGCACGTCGCGCTCGATCACTTCGGTGGCGGGGCAGCCGGAGTAGGTCGGCGTCAGCACGACCTCGAGTGTGTCGCCCTGCTCGATCACGTCGCGCACGATGCCGAGGTCGCGTACCGACAGGGCCGGCACTTCGGGGTCGAGCACGGTGCCGAGCACTTCCCACGCCTGCTCGCATCGCGTCGGGGCGAAGGCGGCAGCATTCACCATACGCCCCCGGGATAAGTACGCTGCAGATGCTGCATCTCGGCCAGGATGTAGCCCATGTGCTCGCTGTGCACGCCGTACTTGCCGGTGCTCAGGAAGGCCGACTCGGCCGGCGGCACGAGCAAGGTCTCGTCGAGCACGGCACCCATCTCGGCGAGCCAGGCTTCGCGCAACACGGCCCACGCCGGGCCCAGGCCGCTGGCGCTGGCCTCCTCTTCCACGGCGTCCGAGGCGAACAGCTCGGGCACGAAGCGCCACAACTCCTTCAGTGCGGCGTCCATGCGCGTATGCGATTCGTCCGTGCCGTCGCCCAGGCGCACCACCCAGTCGGCCGAATGCTGCTGGTGGTAGCGCGCTTCCTTGATCGCCTTGCCGGCGATGGCGGCGACCTCCTCGTCGTTCGACGAAGCCAGGCGCTCCCACAACAGTTTGAGCAGCGTCGCGACCATCGCGTTGCGCAGCACGCTGAAGGCGAAATCGCCGCGCGGCAGCTCGACCAGCGTGAGATTGAAATAGTCGCGCTCGTCGCGCAGGAAGGCGAGCTGGTCTTCGCCGTGCGAACGGCCCTCGATCTGGCCGGCGCGGGTGAGCAGCGCACGCGCCTGGCCCACGAGGTCGAGCGCCATGTTGGTCATGGCGATGTCTTCTTCGAGCGCCGGCGCGTGGCCGCACCACTCGCCCAAGCGCTGGGCCAGGATCAGGCAGGTGTCGGCGATGCGCAGCAGGTACTGCACGGCGGGGCTGCGGTCGAGTTCGATGGATGCTTGCACAGCGTTCCTCACATGTGGTCGACGGACTTGGGCAGCACGTAGAAGGTGGGATGGCGGTAGACCTTGTCTTCCGCCGGATCGAAGTACATGTCCTTGTCGCCCGGGTCGCTGGCCACGATCTGGTCGGAGCGCACCACCCACACGCTCACCCCTTCCTGGCGCCGGGTGTAGACATCGCGCGCCATCTGCAGTGCCATCTTGGGGTCGGGCGCGTGCAGGCTGCCGCAATGCTTGTGGTCCAGGCCCGCCTTGCTGCGCACGAACACTTCCCACAGCGGCCATTCGTGTTCGGTGGTGTCGCTCATGCAGCCTCCTTCAGCGGGTTCTTTTTTCGGGCATAGGCCAATGCGGCTTCGCGCACCCAGGCGCCCTCCTCCCAGGCCTTCACGCGCGCGCCGAGGCGTTCGCGGTTGCAGGGACCGTCGCCGCCGATCACGCGCCAGAACTCGCTCCAGTCGATCGGCCCATGGTCGTGCGCCTGGCGCTCCTCGTTCCACTTGAGATCGGGGTCGGGCAGGGTCACGCCGAGCACCTTGGCCTGCTCGACCGCGGCATCGATGAACTTCTGCCGCAGCTCGTCGTTGGAGAAGCGCTTGATGCCCCAGCGCATCGATTGCGCGCTGTTGGGCGACTGGTCGTCGGGCGGGCCGAACATCATGATGGAAGGCCACCACCAGCGGTTCACCGCGTCCTGCACCATCGCCTTCTGCGCCTCGGTGCCGTGCTGCATCATCGTGAGCAGCGCCTCGTAGCCCTGGCGCTGGTGGAAGCTCTCCTCGCGGCAGATGCGGATCATCGCGCGCGCATAAGGCGCGTAGGAGCAGCGGCAGATCGGCACCTGGTTCATGATCGCCGCGCCGTCGACCAGCCAGCCGATGGTGCCCATGTCGGCCCAGGTGAGCGTGGGGTAGTTGAAGATCGAGCTGTACTTGGCGCGACCCGTGTGCAGCGCATCCAGCATCTGGTCGCGGCTGGTGCCGAGCGTCTCGGCCGCGGCATAGAGGTAGAGGCCGTGGCCGCCCTCGTCCTGCACCTTGGCCAAGAGGATGGCCTTGCGCTTGAGTGTGGGCGCGCGGCTGATCCAGTTGCCTTCGGGCAGCATGCCGACGATTTCGGAATGCGCATGCTGGCTGATCTGGCGCACCAGCGTCTTGCGGTAGTGCTCGGGCATCCAGTCCTTCGCCTCGATGAAACCGCCCGCGTCGATGCGCTCGTCGAAGCGCTCTTCGAGGCGCATCTCCTCGGCGGAGCGCACGGTCTTGCGGCCGTCGCCCTGCTCTTTGCTCGCAGTGTCCATGGCTTGGGTGTACATGGCTCTTGTCCTTTCAGGTCTTGGGGCGCTCGTCGACCACGCGCCGGGCCTTGCCGGTCAGCGTGCGTTCGATCGAGTCGGGGCGCTTCACGAGCACCGTGGTGGAGATGCCCACCATCGTCTTCACGCGCTGCTGCACCCATTGCGCGATCTGCGCGCGCTCGGCGTTGCCGAGGTCTCCGGCGCCGGCCTGCACTTCGCAATGCACTTCCACGCTGTCGAGATGGCCCTCGCGGCCGACCTTGATCAGGTACTGGCCCGAGAGCTTCTCGTGCGCGAGCACGATCTCCTCGATCTGCGTCGGGAACACGTTGACGCCGCGGATGATCAGCATGTCGTCGCTGCGCCCGACGATCTTCCCCATGCGGCGGAAGCTGCGCGAGGTGGGCGGCAGGAGGCGCGTGAGGTCGCGCGTGCGGTAGCGGACGATGGGCAGAGCCTCCTTGGTCAGCGAGGTGAAGACGAGTTCGCCCTCTTCGCCGTCCGGCAGTACCGCACCGGTCTCGGGATCGATGATCTCGGGATAGAAATGGTCTTCCCAGATCACAGGCCCGTCCTTGCTCTCGATGCACTCGCTGGCGACGCCGGGGCCCATCACTTCCGAGAGGCCGTAGATGTCCACCGCATCCATGCCGCCCTTGGCCTCGATCTCGCGGCGCATGGCCTCGGTCCAGGGTTCGGCGCCGAAGATGCCGACCTTGAGCGAGTTCTCGCGCGGGTCCAGCCCCTGGCGCTGGAACTCCTCGATGATCACCTGCATGTAGCTCGGGGTGACCATGATGATGTCGGGCTTCAGGTCCCGGATCAGCTGCACCTGCTTCTCGGTCTGGCCGCCCGACATCGGGATCACGGTGCAGCCCGCGCGCTCTGCGCCGTAGTGCGCGCCCAGGCCGCCGGTGAAGAGGCCGTAGCCGTAGGCCACGTGCACGATGTCGCCGGACCGTCCGCCGGCGGCGCGAATGGAGCGCGCCACCAGGTCGGCCCAGTTGTCGATGTCCTTCAGCGTGTAGCCCACCACTGTCGGCTTGCCGGTGGTGCCGGAGGACGCATGGATGCGCGCGACCTGTTCGCGCGGCACGGCGAACAGGCCGAAGGGGTAGTTGTCGCGCAGGTCCTTCTTGACGGTGAACGGAAACTTCGCGAGGTCGCTCAATTGCTTGAGCTCGCCGGGGTGCACGCCTTTTTCATCGAAGGCCTTGCGGTAGTGCGGCACCTTGTCGTAGGCGCGCTGCAGGGTGGACTGCAGGCGCTGCAGCTGCAGCGCGGCGATCTCGTCGCGGCTGGCCTTCTCGATCGCCTCGAGGTCGCCGGGTGCCGGGCGTTGGACGGGCATGGGGGTGTCTCCTCTCTCAAGCCGCAACGACCGGCTTGCCTTTGATCGTGTAGGAGCGTCCGCGGAACACCGCGATCCGCTCGCCGCGCTGGTTCAGCACCTCGGCGTCGTAGACGCCGGTGCGGCCCGTCTTCGAGACTTCGACGCAGCGCGCGACCAGCCGGTCGCCGCGGCGCGCCGGCGCAACGAAGTCGATGCCGAATCCCGAGGCGACGGTGACCTCGTTGTAGGAGTTGCAGGCATAGGCGAAGGCCGAATCGGCCAGCGTCGAGATGAAGCCGCCGTGGCAGATGTCGTGGCCGTTGAGCATGTCTTCGCGCACGGTCATGGCGATGTCGGCCCGGCCCGGCCCGATGGCCTCGACCTCCATGCCGAGGCCGCGCACGGCGCGGTCGTTGGCGAACATGGCATCGCGCACGCGTTCGGCGGTGTGTTGGGGAAGGGTCTCGCTCATCGACGGAACTCCTCAGCGGTCGGTGAAGCGCGGCGGGCGCTTGGCGCGGAAGGCTTCGACGCCCTCGCGGTAATCGTTCGCGCCACCGAGGCGGCCTTGCAGCTCGGCTTCCATCGCGAGCGCGGACTGCAGGTCGAGCTGCTGCGCATCGGCCAGCGCCTGGCGCGTGGCAACCAGTGCGGCGAGCGGCATGTCGGCCAGGCGCGTGGCCAGGGTCTCGACCGTGAGCGCCAATTCGGCGTCTTCCACGCACTTCCAGATCAGGCCCATCTGCGCCGCCTCGGCGGCCGGCAGCTTGTCGCCCAGCAAGGCGAGGCCGAGTGCTCGCGCCTGGCCCACGAGCCGCGGCAAGAGCCAGGTGCCGCCGGTGTCGGGCACCAGCCCGATCCTGGTGAAGGCCTGGATGAAGCTCGCCGATTTCGCGGCCACGACGAGATCGCAAGCGAGCGCGAGGTTGGCGCCAGCGCCGGCGGCGACGCCGTGGACCTCGGCGATCACCGGCACCGGCATCGAGCGCAGGCGCAGCACCAGCGGTGCGTAGAGCGACTCGATCACGTGGCCGAGGTCCTTGGGCGGTGCGCCCGGCGTGGGATCGGGCGCGACCATCGGGTCGGCCAGGTCCTGGCCCGCGCAGAAGGCACGCCCCGCGCCGCCGAGCACCACGCAGCGCACGGCGCTGTCGGCCGCGGCCTCGTCGAGCGCCGCCATGAGCGCGGCATGCAGTTGCGAGTTGAAGCTGTTGAGCGCTTCCGGCCGGTTGAGCTGGAGCGTGCGCACGGCGCCCGACTGTGTAATGCGTACCAGGGGTTCGTCCATCGTGGTGCTGAGATGTGAGGTTGATCGGCGCCAAAGGGACGATTCAATAATTGACCGACCGTTCGGTTGATTATAGGATTCGCCGTCTTGCCACCGCAAGCCTTGTCCTTTGGTACTAACCCTCAAGGCTAACGCGCGCTACCTGTTTTTCCAACCTCGCTGGAGCGCATTCCCATGCCCTGCTATGCACTCGAAGGCGTCGTCCCGGTGATCGACGCCACTGCCTACGTTCACCCCACGGCCGTGCTGATCGGCGACGTGATCGTCGGCCCCGGCTGCTATGTCGGCCCGTGCGCGAGCCTGCGCGGCGACTTCGGCCGCATCGTGCTCGAGCGCGGTGCCAACGTGCAGGACAACTGCACGATCCACGGCTTCCCCGACCAGGACACGGTGGTCGAGGAGAACGGCCACATCGGCCACGGCGCCGTGCTCCACAGCTGCGTGGTGCGGCGCGATGCACTGGTGGGCATGAACGCGGTGGTGATGGACGAGGCCGAGATCGGCGCCTTCGCGTTCGTCGCCGCCTGCGCCTTCGTGCCGGCCGGCATGCGGGTGCCGGCGAAGAGCCTGGTGGCCGGCATCCCCGCCACGGTGCGGCGCGAGCTCGGCGACGACGAGATCGCGTGGAAGCGCGAAGGCACCGAGACCTACCAGGACCTCACGCGCCGCTGCCTGGACAGCCTCGCGGAGGCCGAGCCGCTGCGCGCGGTGGAGGCCGATCGGCCGCGGCTGAAATCGCCCGAGGTTCGCTCGCTGATAGCGACCCGGCGCGGCTGATCGCTACGGCGGCGCCTGCGAAATCACGGTCCGCTCGATAAGGCGGTCGTCGCCCAGCACGATCATCGCGAACAGCAGCTCTTCGAGGTTATGCGCGAGCGAGGTCTTGCGCGCAAGCAAGGGCGTGGCCTTCGGATCGATCACCAGGAAGTCCGCTTCGCACCCCGGCTGCAGGTTGCCGATGACGCCCTCGAGGCCCAGCGCGCGCGCCGCGCCTGCGGTGTGGCGCCACCAGAGCTGCGACGGCGGGATGCTGATGCCCGGCTTGGTCTGGCCCTCGCGGCCCACGTAGTAGGCGGCCATCATGGTCGCGAAGGGGCTGAAGCTGGTGCCGCCGCCGACGTCGCTGGCCAGGCCGTAGGCATAGCCGATGCGGTCGGCGCCCTCGAAGTCGAAGAAGCCGCTGCCGAGGAACAGGTTGCTGGTCGGGCTCACGGCCGAGGCGGTGCCGGTGTCGCGCATCAGGCGACGGTCGTCGTCGTCGAAGTGGATGCAGTGGGCATAGACGGCGCGCTCGCGCATCAGGCCGAAGCCGGCATAGACCTCGAGGTAGGAACGCGCGCCGGGGAACAGCTCGCGCGCCCACTTCACTTCGTCCTTGTTCTCGGCCACGTGCGAATGGATCCAGGTGTCCGGATACTTCGCGGCCAGCTCGCCCGCGCCGCGCAGCTGCGCGTCGGTGCTGGTCGGCGCGAAGCGCGGCGTGATCGCATAGCCCAGCCGGTCGACGTTGTGCCATTGGCGGATCAGCGCCTCGGTGTCGATCAGGCTCTGTTCGGTCTGGTCGCGCACGCCGTCGGGCGAATGCCGGTCCTGCAGCACCTTGCCCGTGATCATGCGCAGCCGGCGGCGCTGCGCCGCCTCGAAGAAGGCTTGCACCGACTGCGGATGCGAGGTCGCGAAGGTCAGCGAGGTGGTGACGCCGTTGCGCAGCAGCTCGTCGAAGAAGACCTCGGCCACCGCCGCCGCATGCGCCGGGTCGGCAAAGCGGCTCTCGGCCGGGAAGGTGTAGTTCTCGAGCCAGGGCAACAGGCCTTCCGAGGGCGCGCCGATGATGTCGGTCTGCGGGAAGTGGATGTGCATATCGACGAAGCCCGGCGCCAGGATGCGCCCCGGCCAGTGCGTGACGGCGACTCCCGGATGGCGCGCCGCCACCGCCGCATGGGCGCCGGCGTCCAGCACGCGCTGGCGCCCGGCGGCGTCGGGGCCGACGACCAGCAGGCCGTCTTCATCGAAAACCGGCTGGCCGGCGGCGTCGAATCGCAAAAGGGAGGCACGGTACGCTTGCATGGGCGTGGAGGGTAAGGCAGCGAAGCCGGTACGGAATGTGCGAGCGCATATGGAGGCTATACGACAGCCGCGCTCGGCAGTGGCACATCCTAGGGCCGCGCCAGCCACTCGAACATAATCCGCCTTCAATCCAACAGGAACAGCGATGAATCCACGCGACGCCGACCGCCGCGCATGTCCAACATGAAAGTGCTTCTTATCGGGAACTATGTCCCCGACGGCCAGACCAGCATGCTGGCCTTCAAACGCATCCTGGAACGCGAACTCCCCCATGCCGGCTGCGAGCTGCGCGTGCTCACACCGCCGCGGCGAGTGCTGCGCGTGCCGACCAGCTCGCGCCTGTGGAAGTGGCTGGGCTACGTGGACAAGTTCATCCTCTTCATCCCCTCGATCGGGCGCCATCTGCGCTGGGCCGACGTGGTGCACGTGACCGACCACTCCAACGGCATGTACATCCCGTGGGTCAAGAAAAAGCCCAACGTCATCACCTGTCACGACGTGATCGCGGTTCAGGCCGCCAAGGGCATGGTCGAGGGCTGGAACGTGAGCTGGACCGGGCGGCTGTTCCAGCGGCTGATCGTCAAGGGCCTGGCGGCCGCCGATCTGGTCACCTGCGTATCGGATCTGACCCGGCGCGAGCTGCTGGCGCTGGGCCTCGCACAAGAGCCCAGGGTCAGCGTGGTGCTCAACGGCTTGAACGACGATTTCCGGCCCGTGCCCCCAGCCGAGGCGCAGCCCCTCATCGAAGGCTTCGGGATCTCGGTACACGACAAGTACCTGATCCACGTCGGCTGGGACCTGGCGCGCAAGAACCGCCGCACGGTGCTCGAGGCCTTCATCGCGCTGCAGGAGCGTGCGGCCGCGAGCGGCGTCGAGGCGCCTGTGCGGCAGCTGTTGTTCGTCGGGCCCGAGCTGGTCCCTGAGATGGCCGAGCTGGCGCACAAGCGCGGCGTGGCCGACCGCGTCAAGACAGTGCAAGGCGTCTCGCACGAGCAGCTGCGCGCCCTCTACGCCGGCGCGACGGCGCTGCTCTTCCCCTCGCTGCAGGAAGGCTTCGGCTGGCCGATCATCGAAGCCCAGGCCTGCGGCTGCCCGGTCTTCACCTCCGACCTCGCACCGATGAACGAGATCGGGGGGCCGGGCGCGGTCTACGTCGATCCCCACGATCCCGCCGCCATCGCCGCGGCCATCGAGCAGGCCGCGCCGCGCTTCGAAGAGATGCGCCGGCTCGGCCTCGAGAACGCCACGCACTACAGCGCGGCGCAGATGGCATCGAACTACGTCGCGGCCTACCGGCGGGTGATCGAAGAGCGAAAGACGAGCCGGTGAAGAAGCTGCTGGCGCTGGCCGTGGTGTTCCTGCCCTGGGCGCTCAAGCGCCGGGTGCTGCGCCGCTTCTGGGGCTACCAGATCGCCGATGGCGCGCGCATCGGACTGTCCTACGTCTTTCCGGGGCAGCTGGTCATGGGCGAAGGCGCCTACATCGGCCACTTCAACGTCGCCATCCACCTGGGCCGGCTCGAATGCGGCGCGCATTCGGTCATCGACCGCTCCAACTGGATCACCGGCCATCCGCCGAAGGGCGCGCACTTCACGCACCGCACCGATCGCGATCCGACCCTCTCGGTGGGCGAGCACGCGGCCATCACCAAGCAGCACATCATCGACTGCACCGACCGCGTCGACATCGGCGCCTTCACCACCATCGCGGGCTACCGCTCGCAGCTGATCACGCACGGCATCAACGTGGTGGACAACCGCCAGGACTGCAAGCCGATCCGCATCGGCGCCTACTGCCTGGTCGGCACGCGCGTCACGGTGCTCGGCGGCGCCGCCCTGCCCGACCGCTCGATGCTGGGCGCGGGCTCGGTGCTCAACAAGGCGCACACCGAGGAGTACGCGGTCTATGCGGGCTCGCCGGCGGTGCAGGTCAAGACGCTCGATCGCGAGGCGAAGTACTTCCAGCGCGAGCGCGGCTTCGTGCACTGAGCCGCTCAGCGCGCGATGCGCCCCTGCACGCCCTCGGCCAGCCAGTTCATCGTGAGGATCTGGTCGTCGCGCAGGCTCGTGCCCTTGGCGATGGCGAGCTTGCCCTCGTTGTCGCGCACGTCCTCGACCGCGCGAAAGACCTGCAGCTTGCCGCTGGCGATATCCTGCTGGCGCGCCAGCACCTCCTCCTGCACGGCCTTCGGCACCTTGGGCCCGAAGTCGCCGACGCGGATCATCCCCTCCTTGACGCCGCCCCAGACGCTGGTCGCCTTCCAGCTGCCGTCGAGCACCGCCTGCGCGCGCTGCGTGTAGTAGCCGCCCCACTGGTGAGTGACGGCGACGATCTGCGCATCCGGCGCGACCTTGCGCATGTCGGAGTGGTAGGCCACGGCCATCTTGCCGCGCTCCTGCGCCGCAGCCATGACGGCGGTGGAGCCGGTATGGAAGGCGATCACGTCGACGCCCTGGTTGAACAGCGTCATCGCGGCGTCGCGCTCCTTCGGCGGGTCGAACCAGGCATCGAGCCAGACGACCTTGACTTGCGCCTTCGGATCGACCGAGCGCATGCCGAGCGTGAAGGCGTTGATGCCCTGCAGCACTTCGGGGATCGCGAAGCCGGCCACGTAGCCCGCGATATGGGTCTTCGTCATGCGGCCGGCCGCGACGCCGGCGAGGTAGCGGCCCTGGTAGTAGCGCGCGTTCGCGGTCGCGACGTTGGGCGCGGCCTTGTAGCCGGTGACGGATTCGAACTTCACGTCCGGGAAATCGCGCGCCACCTTGAGCGTCGGCTCCATGTAGCCGAAGCTCGGCGTGACGATGAGCTTGTTGCCCTGCTGCACAAGATCGCGGATCACGCGCTCGGCATCGGCACCCTCGGGCACGTTCTCGACGAAGGTGGTCTTCACCTTGCCGGGCAATGCGGCTTCGACGGCCTTTCGGCCCTCTTCATGCTGCCGCACCCAACCGGCATCGGTGATGGGCGCGACGTACACGAAGCCGATCTTGAGCGGATCGGCCGCGGGCTTCGGTTGGGAGAATGAAGGCGATAAAAAACAGGCGGCTGCGAGCGCCATGGCGCTCGCCGCGAGGTTTTTGTACATGGTGTTCCTCTACATGGCCCCAGAAAGAAACGGCGCTGCGGGGGCGGCAGCGCCGGGGCGTTATTTTACCGGGCGATCTCGCCCCCGCGCGGCGCATGCAAACCTTCTTCTGCATGGCGCTGCAGCCTGCTGTCCGCATATATTCGCGCCTCGTCGCCGGTTCGTCCCGTGCGGCTCGTGCAGACGGCCAACAAGAACACCACAGCAGGAGTAATCATGGGATTGATGGACAGCATCGGCCATGCGCTGATGAACAACGATGAACTGCACTTCGCCGCCGAGCCTCGATGCTCGTCCGAGGAGCAATGGCTGGTCACGCTGAGCGCCCCCCTGTCCGCCTACAACGGCAACTTCGTCAATGCCGTCGAGACCGGGCACACGCAGGAGATGCTGCGCGAAGGCGTCGCCAGCATGTGGGGCGTGCGGGACCGCGCGAGCTTCGAGCAGACGGCCCGGTGGCTGGTCGAGGAAGGACACCGCGACAAGTACCTGGACACATGGCGCGCACTCGTCAAGCTCGACACCGCACACCAGGCGGCACCGCTGCTGCTGCGCACCGTGGCCTCGGTGGTCTTTCCCGGCCTGTTCATGCTGAAGCTGCGCAGCGCGTTGAACTACGAGGACTTTGCGAACCAGACCGGCAAGAGCGTCGCCGACATCGCCGCCCTCATGGGTTCCTACAACGACTGGATGGGCGATCTGCGCAAGCCACTGGGCGCGCAGCCCGCCGAGATCACCGACCTGGTCGCCTGGGACGCGGTGCGGCTGGCCAGCCTGTCGCGCTGGGGCGTGGAACTGGGCTATATCGATCGCAGCGAGCTGACGGGCTTCGCGTCGGGACTGTCCGCGCAGGTCCGCGGCGCCTACGGGAACTGGGCCCAGCTCAGCGCGGCCTACGTGGCAGCCGGCCTGATCTGGAGCTATTCGGAAGCGCGACAGGAAGCGCTGGTGCGCACGAATGCGATGCTGGTCAGCGATCCGCGCAGTCCGTACAAGAGCGTTTCCTTCCACTAGGCCGAACTTTGAGCACATGAAGTAGCTGGGACCCAAGCGTGGCGCGGGTTTCAGCTATTTTTTGCCTCATTTGTGTAGCCATGTAAATAGTGCAGATAGTCCTTGAATTTCGACTAGGTATCGTCAATAAATGAAGCCATGTACATTGAGGCCGTACCCAACCGCGACTCGCCGCCCGCCATCCTGCTGCGAGAGTCCTATCGCGAAGACGGCAAGGTGCGCAAACGCACCCTGGCCAACCTGTCGAGCCTGAGTGCGCAGGTCATCGAGGGCTTGAAGGTGTTGTTGCGCGGCGGCGTGGCCGTGCCCGACGCGCAGGAGGTCTTCAGCATCGAGCGAAGCCTGCCGCACGGCCATGTGGCCGCCGTGCTGGCCGCCGCGCGCCAATGCGACGCGCCGGCGTGGTTTGCCAGCGCCCCGGAAGAACTGCGCGCGCTGTTGCTCGCCATGCTCGTGGCGCGTGTGCTCACGCCGGGCTCCAAGCTCGCGACGCAGCGCATGTTGCATGACGACACCGCGACGCACTCGCTGGGCCACGTGCTGGGCGTGGGCCAGTGCAGTGCCGATGACCTGTACCGCGCGCTGGACTGGCTGCACGAGGCGCAGCCGCGCATCGAGCGACGCCTGGCGCGAGCGCACCTGGCGGGCAGCACGCTGGTGCTGTACGACCTCACCTCGACATGGCTGACGGGACGCTGCTGCGAGCTGGCCGCGCGCGGCCATTCGCGCGATGGCAAGCGCGACGATCCACAGATCGTGTTCGGGCTGATCTGCGCCGCCAATGGCTGCCCGATCGCGGTGGAGGTGTTCGCCGGCAACACGGGCGACCCAGCCACGGTGGCCGAGCAGGTGGCCAAGCTCAAGCAGCGCTTTGGCATCGAGCGCATCACTTGGGTGGGCGACCGCGGGATGCTGACCTCCGCGCGCATCGAGCAGGTCCTCAAGCCGCAGGGCATGGACTGGATCAGCAGCCTGCGCGCGCCGCAGATCGCACAGCTGGCCGCCGAGGTCGGGCCGTTCCAGCCGTCGTTGTTCGACGAGCGCGATCTCATCGAAGTCAGCAGCGAGCACTTCCCCGGCGAGCGGCTCGTGGTGTGCCGCAACCCGCTGTTGGCCGCCGAGCGCTCACGCAAGCGCGGCGAGCTGCTGGCCGCCACCGAGGCCGATCTGGGCAAGATCGCCGCGGCCACACAACGAGCGCGCCAGCCGCTGCGTGGCGAACAGGCCATAGCGCTGCGCGTGGGGCGCGTCATCGACCGCTTCAACGTGGCCAAGCACTTCGAGTTCACGATCACCGATGCGACATTCGCGTTGCGGCGCAAGGTCGACTCGATCGCCGTGGAGACCGCGCTTGACGGGCTGTACGTGATCCGCACCAGCGTGCCAGCGACGCAGCTCGACGCCACCTCGGCGGTGGCCGCCTACAAGAGCCTGGCTCATGTGGAGCGCGCGTTCCGCGCGATGAAGACGGTGGATCTGCATGTGCGACCTGTCTTCCACTACAACAGCGAGCGCGTGCGTGCACATGTCTTCCTGTGCATGCTCGCCTATTACGTCGAGTGGCACCTGCGCGAGCGTCTGAAGCCCATGCTGTTCGACGATGAGTTCCTTGAACAGGCTCAAGGCCAGCGCGCTTCTCCGGTGGCCAAGGCGGTGCGCTCCGAACACGCCCGCGACAAGGACGCATCGAAGCACGCCAACGACGGCTTGCCCTTGCACAGTCTGCGCACGCTACTGCAGGACCTGGCAACACTGGCCTACAACATCACCCACACGAGCCTGAATCCAAACGCCAAGATCGTGCTCACCACGCGGCCCACCCCGCTGCAGGACAAGGCCTTCAGGCTGCTCGGCGCCAACCCCGCCTGTACCCAGTAAACCCACCCAGCCTCGCTGAACAAACTCAGCAGGATCAAGGGGTTGCGCTCAGTCGGCGCTCAAAGTTCGGACTAGGGCGCAACTCCGACCCGGCCCGATCAGCATCGGCCGTCCAAGCGACGGCCGTATGCGGCAAGCGCGCCACGCGCCGATACGAAAATCCGCAACTTCGCGCGCGCTCCGGCGCAATAGTTCACGGCATCGACGTGCGCGGGCGACGATGCAGCAGTAGGATGGAAACGCCGAACGCCCATCTGCGTTCGCTGGAAGCGGGCGGATCCTATGAAAGCGCGATTTGAACTGGGAGCACTCCTATCGGCCTCCGTGCTCGGCATCTGCGTGCCGGCCGGGGCCCAGACGGGACGAGAGACGACCGCCGCGCCGAACGCGGCCGAGCAGCAGGAGGCCGACTGGCGCGTGATCGCGGCGCGCTGCGGCACCCCGACCTTCGAGAAGGCCTTCTACAAGGAATCCAGGGCCGCCGTCACCGCCGGGCTGATCAACAAGAATCGCATGCCCGCGGATGTCGAGAAGTCGGTCGAGGCGCTGCGGCGCAGCCCCTTCGTCCTGGTCGCGAGCAACGCGGACTGCCCGAGCCAGCTGGCGCAGTTGAAGGAGCTTCAGAAGACCCGCAAGGAAATGCTGCGGACGGGGCGCGGCCGCAGGCCTTAGCGCGACCGCGACATGGGAGGATTTGCGGTAGAACGCACGACCATGGAAACTCGCAGACTCAAAACAGGCCAGCCCATCACGCCGGATCAATTCGAAGAAATGTCCGACGAGCAACTGGCGCGCCTCGTGCCACGCGCATACCGGGAGTTCTTTCCAGGCAAGGACTTCTGCGCCGACGGCCACTTCTATCTTCACGACGGTACTGCATGGAGCTTCTACAGAGGGGGCTTCCTCGACGACTAGGCCGGCTCAAGCCTTGCCGAACTCGGCAAATCTCTCGTTCAAACGATCCATCCAGCGCGCTTTCGTCGCCGCGTCGACAAAGCTCCCCTCGAAGCTGTTGGCCGCCAGCTGCCAAGCATGCTGCGCCGTGAGGCCGGTCGCCGCGAAGGTCTGGACGAAGTTCTCGTTCATGTAGCCGCCGAAGTAGGCCGGGTCGTCCGAGTTCACGGTCGCGACCAGGCCGGCATCGAGCAGGGCACCGAGGTTGTGCTTCGCCAAGTCGGGGAACACGCACAACTTCAGGTTGGACAGCGGGCAGACGGTGAGCGGGATGCGGTCCGCTGCCAGGCGCTCCATCAGCGCGGCGTCCTTGGTGCTCTGCACGCCGTGGTCGATGCGCTCGACCTTGAGCACGTCGAGCGCGCTCCACACGTAGGCCGGCGGTCCCTCCTCGCCCGCGTGCGCGACGAGGTGCAAGCCCAGCTCGCGGCAGCGCGCGAACACGCGCGCGAACTTCTCAGGCGGATGGCCGAGCTCGCTGGAGTCGAGGCCGACGCCGATGAAGCGGTCGCGAAACGGCAGCGCCTGTTCGAGCGTGGCGAAGGCGTCTTCCTCACTCAGGTGGCGCAGGAAGCACAGGATCAGCGCCGCGCTCACGCCGAGCTTGCTCTTGGCGTCGACGCAGGCACGGTGCAGGCCGTCGATCACGGTCTGCATCGCGACGCCGCGCGCGGTGTGCGTCTGCGGGTCGAAGAACATCTCGGTATGGACCACGTTGTCGGCCGCGGCGCGTTCGAGGTACGCCCAGGCCATGTCGTAGAAGTCCTGCTCCGCAAGCAACACGCTGGCGCCGGCGTAGTAGATGTCCAGAAAGCTCTGCAGGTTGGTGAAGGCGTAGGCGCGGCGCAGCTCCTCGACGCTGGCGTAGGGAATGGCCACGCCGTTGCGCTGCGCCAGCGCGAAGATCAGCTCGGGCTCGAGCGAGCCCTCGATATGGATGTGCAGCTCGGCCTTGGGCATGGCGCGCAGCAGCGCGGGCAGGCGGTCGGCGGCAACGGGAGGAACGGTGTGTTGGGTCGTCATCAGCAGACTCCGAAAGTGATGCCGCGCGCCAAGAGGTGCCGGCGGTAGAAAGACGAGGCCTTGTCGGCCGTGGTGTGCAGCTCGGCGCGCAAATCCAGCGGCAGGCGCTTGGGCTGCTGCGATTCGAGCACCGGCTTGTCCTGCAGGAAGATGGTGTCCTGGAATGCGCGCAGTTGCGCATCATCGCGCGCAAAGTCGGCGGTGGCGAGGCGAAACCATACCCGGCTGCGCTCCGCATCGACGGGGCAGATGAAGAGCGCGATCGATTCCCGGTAGCCGTCGATGCCCACGCTCGCCGCTTCGGGAATCTTGGTCAGCACCGCGGCGTAGGGCGCCGTCACCTCGTAGCTGTATTCGACCTGCGCCGGCGCCGTGGATTTGATCGTGGACTGCGGCTGCCAGGCCTTGCAGCCGGTCGCAAGAAGACCCTCGGGCGTGGCCTCGACGCGGTAGTCGTCGATGGCCGTCGTCTCGCGCGCGCCGAGCCAGCCTTCGTGCACGAAGCCGAAGTGCGCCATGTCCAGGAAGTTCTCGACCAGGCGCGGCGCGCTGGTTTCCACCTCGTAGGGGCCGCAGTTGAGTTTGCGCAATTGCGCGTCGTGCTCGGCTGCGAAGGCCGGCAATGCGCCGTCCTCGCCCGCGAGCCGGACCCAGACCAGGCCATGCGCTTCCTGCGCGGCGTGCACGGTCGTACGGTGCGTGGCCGGCGGGACGAAGTCCAGCAGCGCGGGCACGTGTGGGCACTGACCACCGGTTGCGAACTGCCAGCCGTGATACGGGCACTCGAGCGCCTTGCCGCCTTCGCATGGCACCACGCGGCCCAGCGAGAGCTGTGCGCCGCGGTGCGGACAACGGTCGGCCCAGGCCTGCACCGCGCCGGCGGCGTCGCGCCACAGCACGAGGTTTTCGCCGAGCAGGCGCGCGGCGAACGGTGCGTCAATCACTTCGTCCGCAAGCGCCACGGGATGCCAGAGTTCTTTTTCGATCATCGTGGAACTTGAAATGAAAAAGGGTTGCCAACGGGCAACCCTTCCAACGTGGGGAGGCGGACGCCGCCGGGCCGCCCCAAGGCGGCCGCGCCTCCCCCTTGGGGGGTGGAGTTACACGAAGCGCAGCGAAGTGAAAAGCCGGAGCCCTTATTTCTTGTCGCCGCCGGGCACCTTGCCCTCGACACCCTTGACGTAGAAGTTCACGCCGGACAGAAACTTGTCGTCGGCGACCGCGTCCTTGGCGATCAGCTCCTTGCCGTCCTGGGCGACGATCGGGCCCTTCCAGATCGAGAAGCTGCCGTCCTTCAGGCCCTTCTTGACCTCCTCGACCTTCGCCTTGGTCTCGGCCGGAACATCCTCGGCGAGCGAGACGATGTCGATCGCACCTTCCTTCACGCCCCACCAGGTCTGGCCGGTGGCCCACTTGCCGTCGAGCGCGTCCTGCACGGCCTTGGTGTAGTACGGCGTCCAGTTGATGACGGCCGAGGCCAGGTGGGCCTTGGGACCGTAGGCGGTCATGTCCGAATCCCAGCCGAAGGCGCGCTTGCCTTTTTCCTGCGCGGTCTTGAGCACGGCCGGCGAGTCGGTGTTCTGGAACAGCACGTCGGCGCCGCCGTTGATCAGCGCCGTGGCGGCCTCGGTTTCCTTCGGCGGGCTGAACCATTCGTTGACCCACACCACCTTGGTCGTGATCTTCGGGTTGACCGACTGGGCGCCCAGCGTGAAGGAGTTGATGTTGCGCAGCACTTCGGGGATCGGCACCGAGCCGACCACGCCCAGCGTGTTGCTCTTGGTCATCGCGCCCGCGATGACGCCGGCCATGTACGCGCCCTCGTAGGTGCGGCTGTCATAGGTGCGCATGTTCTCGGCCGTCTTGTAGCCGGTGGCATGCTCGAACTTGACTTCCTTGTTGTCGTTCGCGACCTTGAGCATCGGCTCCATGTAGCCGAAGGTGGTGCCGAAGATCAGCTTGTTGCCCTGACCCACCATGTCGCGGAACACGCGCTCGGCATCGGCCGATTCGGGCACGCTCTCGACGAAGGTGGTCTTGATCTTGCCGCCGAACTCCTTCTCGACCGCCTTGCGCGCGTTGTCGTGCGCGAAGGTCCAGCCGCCGTCGCCCACCGGACCGACATAGGCGAACGCGACGTTCAGCGGTGCTGCCGGCGCGGGCGCTGCGGCCGTCGGGGCCGGTGCCGGTGCAGCAGGTGCGGGCGCCGGCGCTTCTTCCTTCTTGCCGCAGCCGATGAGGGCGGCCGAAGCGACCGCGGTAAAGGCAGCCAGCTTGAGCAGGGAACGCTTGTTCAGATCATTCATTGTCGAAATCCTCAAAAGGACAGGTTGGCAGAGAAACAAAACGAAACGGAACGCAATTATGAGCCGGGGTAGAAGGGTTTCCCGATCGATGCCGGCATGTTGACGCGGATGAAAGCCGGGTTGCGCGAGATCAGCGCCAGCACCACGATCGGCGCGATGTACTGCAGCATGCTCAGGAACTGGCTGGGCACGTCGACGCCCGTGCTCTGCAGGTGAAAACCCAGCATCGAGACGCCGCCGAACAGGTAGGCGCCGAGCAGCACGCGCACCGGCCTCCAGGTCGCGAAGGTGGTGAGCGCCAGCGCGATCCAGCCGCGGCCTGCCACCATGCCCTCGACCCACAGCGGCGTGTAGACCGTCGACAAATAGGCGCCCGCGAGCCCGCACAGCGCACCGCCCGCAATCACCGCCAGGAAGCGGATGCGCCGGACCGGATAGCCCAGCGCATGCGAGGATTCGGGCGACTCGCCGACCGAGCGCAGCACCAGCCCGGCGCGCGTGCGGTAGAGGAACCAGATGAGGCCGATGGTCAGCAGAACCGCGAAATACACCATCGGGTGATGCCGGAACAGGGCCGGCCCGATGAGCGGGATGTCGCCCAGGATCGGCAGCGCGTAGTTGGTGCTCTCGGGCAGCTTGGCCTGCACGAAGTTGATGCCGGCGAAGGCCGAGAAGCCGACACCGAACAGGCTCAGCGCGAGCCCGGTCGCGTACTGGTTGGTGTTGAGCCAAATCACCAGCACGCCGAAGAAGGCCGCCAGCAATGCACCGGCCGCGGCGCCGGCAAGAAAGCCGAGCCAGCTGTTGTGCGTGACCACCACGGTGGCGAAGCCGGCGATCGCGGCGCACAGCATCATGCCCTCGGCGCCGAGGTTCACGATGCCGGCCTTCTCGTTGATCAAGAGGCCCAGCGCCGCGATCGCGAGCACGGTGCCGGCACTGAGCGTGGAGCCTAGGAGGAGTGCGTAGGATTCCATCATGCCTCCCGCCGGGCCGCCCCAAGGGAGGCATCGGCCCCCTCGGGGGGCAGCGAATACACGAAGTGATGAGCGTGGGGGTTCATTAAATCGCTCCTTCGGTGGCTTGAACGACGGTGGGTGCGGTGAGCGGCGTGCTGGCCTGCAGCGACGACGTGCCGGCCGGCGCAGCCACCGGCTTCTGCGCCGCCTTGCGCCGGATGCGATAGGCGATCAGCGTGTCGCAGGCGAGCAGCGTGAAGAGCAGCAAGCCCTGGAACACGCCGGTCAACGACTTGGGCAGGCCCAGGCGCGACTGCGCGAGCTCGCCGCCGATGTAGAACATGCTCATCAGAATGGCCGAGAAGATCATGCCCACCGGATGCAGCCGGCCGACGAAGGCCACGATGATCGCGGCGAAGCCGTAGCCCGCCGGCACGTAGGGCGTGAGCTGGCCGATCGGGCCTGCCACTTCGAGCGCGCCGGCGAGGCCGGCCGCGCCGCCCGAGGTGAGCAGCGCGATCCACACCGCGCGCCGCGCCGAGAAGCCGGCATAGCGCGCGGCTGCCGGCGCCAGCCCGCCGACCTGCTGCGCAAAGCCCGAGCGCGTGCGGAACAGGAACACCCACAAGGCGGCCGCGCCGATCAGCGCGATGACCAGGCCGATGCTCACGCGCGAGCCCTTCATGAGCCGCGGGATCTGCGTCACCGCCTCGAAGGTCTTGGTCTGCGGGAAGTTGTAGCCCATCGGGTCTTTCCAGGGCCCGTAGACCATGTAGCCCAGGAGCAGCGTCGCGACATAGACCAGCATCAGGCTCACGAGGATCTCGTTGGCGTTGAACTTGTCGCGCAGGAAGGCGACGATGCCGGCCCAGACCATGCCGCCTGCAATGCCGGCCACAAGGATCGCAGCCACGATCCACGAGCCCGTGGTCTTGTCGGCCAAGAGTGCCACGCCGCCGGCGGCGATGGCGCCGAACACGAACTGCCCTTCGGCGCCGATGTTCCACACGTTGGAGCGGAAGCACACGGCCAGCCCGAGCGCGATGATGAGCAGCGGCGTCGCCTTCACCATCAGCTCGCCGAGCGCATACCCGCTCTTGATCGGCTCCCAGAAGAAGACCGCAAGGCCCTTCACCGGGTCCTTGCCCAGCAGCGCGAAGAGCACCATGCCGATCAGCACCGTGATGAGCAGCGCCAGGATCGGCGAGCCGTAGCTCCAGAAGCGCGAGAGCTGCGGGCGGGGTTCGAGCTTAAGCATGGGCCACCTCCTTCGCTGCAGCCTGGGGGGCATTCCACAGGCCGCTCATCCATTCGCCGATCTGCGGCACCGTGGCCGCCGCGCGATCAATCGAGGGCGAGAGCCGGCCCTTGGCGATCACGTGCAGCCGGTCGCTGATCTCGAACAATTCGTCGAGCTCCTCGCTCACCACCAGCACCGCGCAGCCGGCGTCGCGCAGCGCCAGGATCTCGCCGCGGATCAGTGCCGCGGCGCCCACGTCCACGCCCCAGGTCGGCTGCGAGACGACGAAGATCTTGGGGTTGGCATCGATCTCGCGCCCGACGATGAACTTCTGCAGGTTGCCGCCCGAGAGCGAGCGCGCCGCGGCGCCAGGCCCGCCGGCCTTGACGTTGAAGCGCCGGATGATCTCGCCGGCATGCTGCTGCAGCGCACCGGTGCGGATCCAGCCGCCCTTGCCGACCGCGTTGCTGCGCGTGAGCAGCATGTTGTGCGCGAGGCTCAGCGTCGGCACCGCGCCGCGGCCCAGTCTTTCCTCGGGCACGAAATGCAGGCCCAGCGCGCGCCGCTTGCGCGGCCTGAAGTGCGCGGCCGCCTTGCCGAAGACCTCGATCATCGGCGCCTGGGCGCGCGTGTCCTCGCCGGAAAGCGCATAGAGCAGCTCTTTCTGGCCGTTGCCCGACACGCCCGCGATGCCCACCACTTCGCCGGCGCGCACGTCGAGCGAGATGCCCTCGAGGTCGACGCCGAACTGGTCTTCGCGCGCCAGCGTCAGGCCCTTGACCCGCAAGGCCACCGCGCCGGCATGCACCGGCCGGTGCGTGAGGGGCGGCGGCTCCGCGCCGATCATCAGGCGCGAGAGCGACTCGTTGCTTTCGTTCTGCGGGTTGCACACGCCCGTGACCTTGCCGCCGCGCAGCACGGTGCAGGCGGTGCAGAGCTCGCGGATCTCGTGCAGCTTGTGGCTGATGTAGAGGATGCTGCAGCCTTCGGAGGCCAGCTTCTTCAGCACCACGAAGAGCTTCTGCACCGCCTGCGGCGTCAGCACCGAGGTGGGCTCGTCGAGGATCAGGAGCTTGGGGTCGGTGAGCAGTGCGCGGATGATCTCGACCCGCTGCATCTCGCCGACCGAGAGCGTATGCACCGGCCGCGACGGATCGATGTCCAGGCCGTACTCGCTCGCCTTGGCCGTGATGCGGTGCGTCACCTCGGCCAGCGCCAGGCTCTTGTCCAGCCCGAGCCAGACGTTCTCGGCCACGGTGAGCGTGTCGAACAGGCTGAAGTGCTGGAACACCATGCTGATGCCCAGCGCCCTCGCCTGTTGCGGGTTGCGTGGACTTACGACTTGGCCGTCAAACGTCAGCACGCCGTCATCAGGCTTCACCGAGCCGTAGATGATCTTCATCAGCGTGGACTTGCCGGCGCCGTTCTCGCCGAGCACGGCGTGGGTTTCGCCCGGGGCCACCGTGAGCGAGACGTCGCTGTTGGCGACGACCGCGGGATAGCGCTTGGTGATGTGCGCGAGTTGGAGTCTTTGGATTGTCATGCCTGTGCCTGGCCTGTGGGTTGTTGTTGCCCTGAATCGTCCCCTCGGACGATCGCCGTATTTTCGTCAGTGTCCGCCTATGTAGATGAACTTGAAAAGGAACACGCCGCCGATCAGCCACACCATCCAGTGCACCTGCCTGGCGCGGCCGGTGAACAGCTTGAGCACCGCATAGGTGATGAAGCCGAAGGCCAGGCCGTTGGCGATCGAGTACGTGAAAGGCATCGCCAGCGCCGTGACGGCGGCCGGGATCACCTCGGTCGTGTCGTCCCAATCGAGTTCGGTGATGTCCCTAAGCATCAAACAGGCCACGAAGAAGAGTGCCGGCGCGGTCGCGTAGGCCGGCACCGAGCCGGCCAGCGGCGAGATCACCAGCGCCGCCAGGAACAGGACCGCCACCGTGAGCGAGGTGAGCCCGGTGCGGCCGCCGGCCTGCACGCCGGCCGCGCTTTCCACATAGGCCGTGGTGCTCGAGGTGCCGAGCAGCGAGCCCGCGAAGATCGCGCCGCTGTCGGCCAGGAGCGACTTGTTGAGCCGGTCCATCTTGCCCGGCACCAGCAGGCCGGCGCGCCGCGCCACGCCCATCAGCGTGCCGGTGGCGTCGAAGAGCTCGACCAGGAAGAAGACCAGGATCACGTTCAGGATGCCGCCCGAGAGCGCCGACTTGATGTCCAGCTGCAGGAAGGTGGGCGCGATCGAGGGCGGCGCCGAGAACACGCCGTGGAAGGTGTTGCCGCCGAAGAAGAAGGACAGCACCGTCACCGCGATGATGCCGATCAGGATCGCGCCGGGCACCTTGAGCCGGTCGAGCACCACGATCGTGAAGAAGCCCAGCGTCGCCAGCACCACCTGCGGCGTGTGCAGGTCGCCCAGCGTGATGTAGGTGGCCTTCGACGGCGCCACGATGCCCGCGCTCTTGAGCGCGATGATCGCGAGGAAGAGCCCGATGCCGACCGTGATCGCCAGGCGTATCGACTGCGGGATGCCGCGGATGATCAGCTCGCGCAGGCGGAACACCGTGACCAGCAGGAACAGGCAGCCCGAGACGAAGACCGCGCCCAGCGCCGCCTGCCAGGTGAAGCCCATCTGCAGCACCACCACGTAGGCGAAGTAGGCGTTGAGCCCCATGCCGGGCGCGAGCGCGATCGGGTAGTTGGCGTAGAGCGCCATGATCGCTGTGCCGAGCGCGGCAATGAGGCAGGTGGCGACGAACACCGCGTCTTTCGGCATGCCCGCATCGCCGAGGATCGACGGGTTGACGAAGATGATGTAGGCCATCGTCAGGAAGGTCGTGAGGCCTGCCACCAGCTCGGTGCGCACCGTCGTGTTGTGCTCCTTGAGCTTGAACATGCGCTCGGCCCAGCCGGTGGTCGGGGGTGCAGAGCTGGTGTCGTGCTCGCTGATGTCGAGCATCTGTTGTGTGCGGTTCATCGCGTTGTCTCCGTCTCTCTTCTGTAGATGGCGTGGGTCGAAGTCGCGACGCCCTGCGCGAGTGGAAAAAAACTGCCTAACCGGAGCCGGCAGGAGGAAGCGACGGCCTCAGCGAGGCCGCCACGGCTTTGGTGCGCTCGCGCAGCCAGCGCGCGGAGCTCGAGGAATGGGTGCGCTCATGCCAGAGCTGGTAGTACATGAGGCGCGGCAGCGCGATCGGGCACTCGAGGATCGCGACCGGCAGCCGGTCGACGAAACGCTCGCAGTACTGGCGGCCGGTGGTGAGCACCAGCAGGCTCGAGGCCACCATGTCCGGGATCAGGCTGAAGTGCGCGCAACGCGCCGTGATGTTGCGCTGCCGGCCCAGCTCGTCGAGCATCTGGTCGATGATGCCGCGCGCGCCGGGGTGCATGGGCGTCGGCGCCACATGCTCGGCCGCGAGCCAGGTCTCGAGCTCCCAGCCGCGGCGCACCGCCGGATGGTCCTTGTTGACCAGCGAGACGATGTCGTCGGCGAAGAGCCGCGCCATGTGCAGGTCTTCCGGCGGCTTGAGCCAGTTGCCGATCACCAGGTCGACCTGGCCGAGCGAGAGGTGCGCGTGGTAGTCCGAGTCGGACGAGAGCGAGTGGATCTCGATGTGGCACAGCGGCGCCTGCGCCTTGACCTGCGCCACCAGCATCGGCAGGAATAGAGGGTCGAGGTAGTCGCTGGCCGCGATGCGGAAGGTGGTGGAGGCGGTCTGCGGATCGAAGCCGCGCGCATCGGAGAACAGCATCTCCGCGGCGCGCAGGATGCTCGCGGCCGGATCGATCATGCGCAGCCCCGCGTCGGTCGGCACCATGCCCGAGCCCGAGCGCACCAGCAATGGGTCGCCCGAGAGCTCGCGCAGCCGCTTCAGCGCTGCGGAGACTGCGGGCTGGTACATGCCCAGGCGGATGGCGGCGCGCGAGACGCTGCGGTCGGTCAACACGGTATGTAGAACCCGAATGAGGTGGAGGTCGATCTTGTCCAGGTTCATGGCTCACCCCCAGGCTTCGCGCACTTCGTGTCGCTTCGCCAACCCCCTTCCGGGGGCAACACCAGCGGCCCGGCAAAGCCGGTTCCGCGGTGTTCCACGAAGGAGATGGAGAGGGAGGGCGTTGCGAGGGCTTCATGCATCCTCCAAAGTCTACGTGCCGTCAGGCCTGCACGGCGGTGATCGCACGAAGGATGGCCTCGCTGGTGGCCGGCGCGGTCAGCGGCGGGTCCGCCTTGTGCGCACCTACGGCCGACACGGCATCGCGGATCGCGAAGAACACCGAGAACGGCAGGAGCAAGGGCGGCTCGCCGACCGCCTTGCTGCGGTGGATCGAGTCCTCGAAGTTCTGGCCCTCGAACAGGCGCACGTTGAAGACCGGCGGGCAGTCGTTGGCCGTCGGGATCTTGTAGGTGCTGGGCGCGTGGGTGGTCAGCAGGCCGGTCTTCGGATGCCACACCAGCTCCTCGGTCGTGAGCCAGCCCATGCCCTGGATGAAGGCGCCTTCCACCTGGCCGATGTCGACGGCCGGGTTCAGCGACTTGCCGGCGTCGTGCAGGATGTCGGCGCGCAGCAGCTTCCATTCGCCCGTGAGCGTGTCGACGATCACCTCGCTCACGGCAGCGCCGTAGGCGTAGTAGAAGAAGGGGCGTCCTTGCATCCGGTCCTTGTCCCAGCTGAGGCCCGGCGTGGCGTAGAAGCCATCGGACCAGAGCTGCACGCGGTCGAGGTAGGCCTCGCCGACCACCGTGCTGAACGACAGCGAGCGGCCGTTGACTTCGACCTGGTCGTTGGCGAAGCGCACCGCGCTCGCCTCGCCCCCGTGGCGAGCCGCGGCGCAGGCGGCCAGGCGATCGCGGATCTGGCGCGCGGCGTCCTGCGCGGCCTTGCCGTTGAGGTCGGCGCCGGTCGATGCGGCAGTGGCCGAGGTGTTGGCCACCTTCTGCGTGTCGGTGGCGGTGACGCGCACGCTCTCGAAGCTCACGCCGAGTTCGTGCGCCACCACCTGCGCCACCTTGGTGTTGAGCCCCTGCCCCATCTCGGTGCCGCCATGGTTCACGAGGATCGAGCCGTCGGTGTAGACGTGGACCAGCGCGCCGGCCTGGTTGAAGTGCTTGACGTTGAAGGAGATGCCGAACTTCAGCGGCGCCAGCGCGATGCCGCGCTTGAGCACCGGGCTCTTCGCATTGAAGGCCGCGATCTCCTCGCGCCGCGCGCGGTAGCCGCTCGCGCCTTCGAGCTCGGCCACCAGCTCGTGAATGATGTTGTCGCTGACCACCTGCCCATAGGGCGTGACGTTGTTCTCCGTCTTGCCGTAGAAGTTGATGCGCCGCACGTCGAGCGGGTCGCGGCCCAGCTCGCGCGCCACGCTGTCGAGGATGTTCTCGACCGCGATCGCGCCCTGCGGGCCGCCGAAACCGCGAAACGCCGTGTTGCTCTGCGTGTTGGTGCGGCCCGAATAGCCGTGCATCGCCACGTCGGGCAGCCAGTAGGCGTTGTCGAAGTGGCACAGCGCCCGCGTCATCACCGGGCCCGAGAGATCGGCGGAGTGGCCGGCGCGCGAAACCATCGAGATCTCGGCGCCCAGGATGCGGCCCTCGTCGTCGTAGCCGACTTCGTATTCGTACCAGAAGCAGTGGCGCCGGCCGGTGATCAGGAAATCGTCGTCGCGGTCGAGCCGGAGCTTGACGGGGCGCTGCAGCTTGTTGGCCGCCACTGCCGCCACGCAGGCGAACAGCGCCGACTGCGACTCCTTGCCGCCGAATCCGCCGCCCATGCGCCGGCATTCGACGTGCACCTCGTTCGCATGCAGGTGCAGCGCGTGCGCCACCAGGTGCTGCATCTCGCTCGGGTGCTGGGTCGAGCAGTGCACGTGCATCGTGCCGCCCTCCTTCGGGATCGCGTAGCTGATCTGGCCTTCGAGGTAGAACTGCTCCTGCCCGCCGACGTCGAGCGTGGCCTTGAGCCGGTGCGGCGCCTTCGCGATCGCGGCCCGGGCGCCGCCCTCGTTCGTGCTGCGCACCAGGTGCATCGGCGGCAGCACGTACTGGCCCTTCTCGTGCGCCTGCTGCGGCGTGATCACGGGCGGCGCGGCCTCGATGTCCAGCGCGTCCCTGGCGCGGGCCGCGGCGCGGCGGGCGGCATCGCGCGACTCGGCGATCACGGCGAACACGGGCTGGCCCAGGTAGCGGATGTCGCCGCTGCAGAGGATCGGGTCGTCGTGGATGATCGAGCCGCAGTCGTTGCTGCCCGGGATGTCGGCCGCGGTCAGCACCGCCACCACGCCGGGCATGGCGCAGATGGCCTCCAGATTCATGTTCTTGAGCCGGCCGTTGGCGACCGGCGACAGCCCCAGCGCGCAATGCAGCGTGCCCGCGAGTTCGGGGATGTCATCGATGTAGGTGGCCTCGCCGGCCACGTGCAGGTGGGCCGATTCGTGCGGCCGGCTGATGCCGACGCGCGCACCGTCGTCGTGCGCCTTGGCCTCGGCGCGCGCATCGATGCGCGCGGCGGTGTTCTTCAGGTAGTCGGCAAAGGCTTCGGTCGATTGCAGCAATGCGGGATCGAGGGGCTTGTTCATGTTCAGACTCCTTGCAGGGCGGCGTGCGGCATCACGCTCCAGACGCTGGTGGCTTCCACCGGCAGCGCATCCTCTGTGCGCGTTTCGAGCCACAGGCGCTGCAGCAGGTTCTGCGCCACCTGCAGGCGGTAGTCGGCGCTCGCGCGCATGTCGGTCAGCGGCTTGAAGTCCTGCGCCAGCGCGAGCTTGGCCGCGTTCACGCTGGCCTGCGTCCACGGTTTGCCGGCGAGCGCGGCCTCGGCCCGCGCCGCGCGCTTGACGATCGCAGCCATACCGCCGAAAGCCAGGCGCACTTCCTTCACCACGTCGCCGTCGAGCGCGATGGCGAAGCCGCCGCACAGGGCCGAGATGTCGCAGTCGAAGCGCTTGCTGATCTTGTAGGCGCGCACCTGGCGCTTCATGGCCGCGAGCGGCACCGCCAGGCCCTGCACGAACTCGCCGGGCTCGAGCCGGTTCTTCATGTAGTCGACGTAGAACTCGGGCAGCGGCATGCGGCGCACGCGGCTGCCGCGGCGCAGTTCGATCTCGGCGTCCAGCGCCATCAGCACCGGCGGCGAATCGCCGATCGGCGAGCCGTTGGCGACATTGCCGCCCATGGTGCCGGCGTTGCGTATCGGCGGCGAGGCGAAGCGCAGCCAGACATCGGTCAGGCTGGGCAGGCGCCGCGCCAGCGCGCCGAAGGCGGTCTCGAGCGAGGCGCCGGCACCGATGTAGAGAGAGTCGCCGCGCTCTTCCACCGCCTTCATCTCGGTCACGTCGCCGACGAAGATGATGTCGCCCAAATCGCGGAACTGCTTGTTGACCCACAGGCCCACATCGGTCGAGCCCGCGAGCAGCTGCGCCGCGGGCTTGGCTTCGCGCAGCGCGGCCAGGTCGGCCAGCGTGGTCGGCGCGTGGAAGTGATCCATGCGCTGGCCGAGTGGCGCAGCGTAGTCGAAGGTGCTGTCGTGCTGGAGGCTGGCGAGCGCGGTGACGACCGGCTCGGTGTCGAGCCGCACCCCGGGCAGGTCGAACATGCGCTGGCCGGCGTCGAGGATCGGGCGGTAGCCGGTGCAGCGGCACAGGTTGCCCGAGAGATCGTCGGCCAGCTGCTGGCGCGTGGGCCGCGTGCCTCCGGCCTGGTGGTGTTCGTAGGTGGACCACAGCGACATCACGAAGCCCGGCGTGCAGAAGCCGCACTGGGAGCCGTGGCAGTCGACCATCGCCTGCTGCACCGGATGCAGGCGCGTCACCGCGTGCTTGTCGTGCTGCGCGGTGTCGCGGCCCTTGATGCATTGCGCCTTGAGGTCTTCGACCGTGAACAGCGCCTTGCCATGCAGCGTGGGCAGGAACTGGATGCAGGCATTCACCGTCGAGAGCCGCAGGCCGCCCACCGCATTCGCCTCGCCGGACTCGGCCAGTTCGCCGATCACCACGGTGCAGGCACCGCAGTCGCCCTCGTTGCAACCCTCCTTGGTGCCGGTGCAGCGGGCATCTTCACGCAGCCAGTCGAGCACCGAACGCGTCGGATGCACGCCGCTCACGTCGACGATCCGGCCGCGGTGGAAGAAGCGGATGGGTTGGGTGCTCGGGGTCATGGGCATGCTCGTGGGAGGCAACTCGTGGTGGCGATCAAAAACCGTGCCTGCGAAGTTAGTCCTTTCACAGGCTGCATGCATACCATCGTGCCCATATGGCCTATGTGGGGGCCGGTATGTGACGCCCGGGAAAACCCTTGTTCGAGAGGCATTGCGGCGCTTCCGCGGGCGCCCCCGCCCCGGATCGGCAGTTAAGATTCGAACTCCATGCCCCGCTGGCTCATCGTTTCCGTTCTCGCCCTCCTGCTGTCCTGCCTCGGTTTCGGCGCTGCTGCGCAGAACCCGGCGAGCGACGATCGGCAACAAGGCTGCGCCAGCCAGGTCCAGGCATCGAGCGCTTCGCCGTTCGACGACCATGCGGCCGCAGACACCGCCGACGCTTCGACCGCACCGGGCGAAGCCGCTGCGGACCACGGCCTGGAAGCCATCGGCGGCAGCCACCAGGCTTTCGTTCCCGTTCTTCTCTCGGAGCCGGCACCTCGGCCAGCAGCGGCGCGGGCACCCTCGCCGGCGCCCGAACGGCTCCAGCGGCCGCCGCGCGGCGGCGCCTTCGTCGCCTAGCTCCCGCCGCGGCATGGCCGCGCGCTCCCTCTCCCCCTTTCGACCCGACGGGTCGGACATAGAAAGAACATTCGATGCGACTCACTACCCGAGGTCGTTTCGCCGTCACCGCGATGATCGACATGGCCCTCCATCAACAGGCGGGACCGGTCAACCTGGCCAGCATCAGCCGCCGCCAGCAGGTGTCCCTCTCCCACCTGGAGCAGCTCTTCGGCAAGCTGCGCCGCCACGGCCTGGCCGCGTCGACACGCGGGCCCGGCGGCGGCTATTCGCTCGGCCGCAAGGCTGCGGACATCAGCGTGGCGGACATCCTCTTCGCGATCGACGACGCTGCCGCCGGCGAGGCGGCGAAGAAAAGCCAGGCCGCCGCGCCCGGCCACCCGAGCCGCTACGCGACCGACGAGCTCTGGGCCTCGGTGAACCGCTGCGCGGTCGAGTTCCTCGACGCCATCACGCTCCAAAGCCTGGTCGATGAACAGATCGCCAGAGGCGTGCAGCCCGAAAGCGGGCGCGCCGAGCGGCGGGCTCCGGCCTCTTCCGCGCGAGCCAAGCCACTGCTTCCGGACGCGCCCAACTCGGTGTTTGCGCTGGGGCGGATGCTGGGGACGAAGCGTTCGTAAGACCTCGACTGCGACTACCGCCTATGGTGGCCTTCTACGCAGCGTTGCCTTGGTGCCTTTCTTGTCCTCGGGCGGAACGAACCCGATGGGGCGCCGAGCCGGCGGCGGAGCCTGCAGAAGTTGTGCCATCGAGTCCGCCAGCTCGGCAATGTGGCGTTCGTGCGTGGAGACCTTTCTCTCGAGCTGATTCACCTTGCCGCCCAGTTCTCGGTTGCTCGCGACCATGCCGCGCAGCTCCACGAAGGCGCGCACCACATGAACGCTGATTGCGGTCGCTCGAGGGCTGCCCAGCAGAGTAGCCGCCATGATCGCGGCGTGCTCGGTGAAAGCCAGCGGCAGGTACTTGCGATGCTGGCCGCGCCCACTCTTTAAGGTTGCGGATTGCAACCTTAAAGCCGCGAACTCGTCGGCGTCGAGTTGAAACATGAAGTCCGCGGGAAACCGGGTCAGGTTGCGGCGTACCTGTTGGTTGAAGCGCTTGGTCGTCTCCCATAGAACGCGGCCAGATCAACGTCGAGGACGACGCGCTGGCCGCGAATGAACTGGATGCGCTGCGCGATCTCCCCAACAGAGAGTGGCGCGATTGCGTCCGCGCTCATACGTCTCCCCTGCTTTTCACCACTGCCCGACTCGATCCAAAAAAGGACGAGCGCGCCCTCACAACAGCGACCATTTCTTCAGCTCCATACCACGTGCATCACGTTGCGCGGAGCATAGATCAAGCCCTGGTGTAAGCAAATGCCGATGCGACGCGCCCTGACGACGGCTCAGCCGTCCCCGTGCACCAGCCGCTCGAACACGTCCTCTCCCCCCATCTGCCCGCCCTTGAGGATGATCTCCACGTCATGGAGCGCACGCGAATCGCTGTGCAGCCGGCACAGGGCGGTGCCAGGGCCCAGCGCGGCCTGGTACGACAGGCCCCAGGCGTCGAGCGCCTGCACGGCATGGCTCGAGGTGTCGCCGCCTGCAATGCCGATCCGCTTGAGCGGCGTGAGGGCCAGCACGCGGGCGAGCAGGTCGGCGCAGGCGCGGGCGAGCTTGCGTGCATTCGCAGGGTTGCCGTCTGCAGGTGCATGACCCGGCCGGTGCGTGCAGGCCAGCACGTTCTTTCCCGTCGCCAGCCGCGCCGCGATCTGCTGCGCCGCGGTGGCGCGAACGGCGGTGTCCGGCCGCATGAGCCGGGCCGGGTCGAGCCACACGGTTTCGAAGGAGCGCGCCGCGGCGACCTGGCGTGCGGTCACGGGCGAGAGGCTGCCGGCCAGCACCAGCACCGGGCCGCGGGCCGGCGCCACACCGGCCGGTTTCGGCGGCTTCGCGGCAAGCTGGGGCGCGATGGCCTGCAACACGCTGCTGGGGCCGACAGCGAGCAAAGGCGCCGAGAGGGCATGCGCCCACAGCGCCGCACCGATCGGCACGAGATGCGCATCGTCCGCCACGTCGAAGAGCACGGCCGCCGGCTCCTTGGCCAGCAGCGCGTCGAGTTCGGCCTTCAGCCTCGCGCCGTTCTTGCCATAGACCGTGTACGGCAGCGAGCGCACCTCGGCCAGGCCCTGCAGCGCGAGATGGCGCCGCAGGTCGGCCTCGTGCATTGGCGTGACCGGATGCCGGCTCATGGTCGGATGGCGATCGATGCGATGCACCTCGCCGCCGGCGCCCGCCGCCGCGAACAGCTGGCCGAACAGGCAATAGCGTTCGAGGCCGGGCTGCCCGCCGACGATCGCGGCCCAGGGCTGCCCCACCGCACGGCGCAGCACGCCGACCGCCGCGCCGATGCTGCCGACGGCAGGCGCGCTGTCGAAGGTCGAGCAGGTCTTGTAGTGGAGCACGCGCGCGCCCAGCGCTCTGAACAGCTCGCCCACCGGCGCCAGTTCGGCGCGCATCTCCGCCGGGCTCATCGCGCGCGCGGCGCCGGCGATGCCGATGCAGTCGAGCGGCCCTGCGCGCTCGAGCCGCCTCGCGTCGGGCAGTTTCAGAAACAGCATCGCGCGCAGACCGGCGCGCGCCGCCGTCGCCAGCGTGTCGGTCGCGCCGGTGAAGTCGTCGCCGTAGTAGACGATGGCCGGCGCCGGATTCATGCCGATGCGAAAAAGGCCAGCGCCCGCGCGAGCTCCGGCGCCTCGCGCGCGCGCTCGGCGAGCGGCACGCCGTCGCGCGCGGCCGCCCAGGCCTGGCGGATGCTGGCGACGCCTGCGGCCGCGCCATCGGGGTGCGCAAGGATGCCGCCACCCGACATGAAGAGCAGGTCGTCGCAGCCGACCGCACCCCACGTAGCGGGCACAGTGCCGGCCCATTGGCCCGAGGAGAAGGCGGGCATCACGCGGTCGTCGATGCCGTCGGCGAGCGGCGCGAGACAGTCGCGCGCCGAATCGACGACCTCCTCGTCAGGCTGCGCGAACTTGCCCTGCAAGCCATGCACGTGCATGTGGTCGACACCGGCCAGCCGCCAGAGCGTCTGGTAGGCCTGGAAGGAAATGCCCAGCAAGGGATGGCGCGACAGCGCGCCGTAGCCGTTGCGGTGGCCGTGCACGGCGAGCGGGGTGTGGCGCCGCAAGGTCTGGATGGCGGACAGGCCGCACCAGTTCAAGCTTGCCATCACGCAGTTGCCGCCTTCGCGCTCGACCAGATCGGCGTGGCGCCGCATCGCATCGGTCTCGTCCGTGATGTTGAAGGCGACCATCACCTGCCGGCCGGTGCGCTCGCGGTGTGCGCGCACCACCGCCATCACGGCCGGCACGCGCTGCGCGAGCGGCGCATGCGCGGGGTCCGCCGAAACCTCGTCGTCCTTGATGAAATCGACGCCGGCGGCGCACAGGCGGCCGACCAGCGCGGCCGTCTCTTGCGCCGACAGGCCGACGTTGGGCTTGATGATGGTGCCGACCAGCGCGCCCTTCTCGACACCGATCGCGCGCCGCGTGCCGGCCAGCCCGACGCGCGGCAGCTCGAAGCGCCTGCGGTATGGCGCGGGCAGTTGCAGCGCCTCCAGCCGCAGGCCCGTGACCTCGCCGAGGTCGTACAGGTTGCCGGCGACCGTCGCGGCCAGCGTGGGCAGATTGGCGCCGATGTTGGCGATCGGGAACGAGATGTCGATCCTTGCACGCCGCCAAGGACCGCGCTTGCTCTTGCGTTCGAGCCACGCGTTGGGCAGCGCCGGCACCGGTGCGGATTCCAGCTCGACGATCGATTCGACAGTGGCCCGCGAGCGCTCGCGCAGCGCATCGGTCTCGCCCTCGACCCGCACGAAGGTGCCGCTCGACTGCTCGCCCGCCATCACCTCGGCGACGGCCGCGGGATCGAGCGGCGTCTCGACCAGGTAGCGCGCCAGCAGGCGATCGTCGCGCATCGCCGTCACAGCTTGCCCAGGTCGGGAAATGCCCGCACCGGGTCGCTGCCGTCCCAGCCTTCGGCCGCATTGCGGATCAGGTCGAACATGCGCCCCTTCGGCCCCGCGACCTCCGACAGCTCGATCACGGTGCCCGGGTGGTACTCGGTGTCGAAGTAGATGAAGCGCCCGCGCTCGCCGACCTCGCCGCTCATCACCGGCTTGAAGCCCTGGCGCTGCAGGCGCTCGAGGTCTGCGTCGTAGTCCGAAGTCCAGTAGGCCACGTGCTGCAGCCCGGTGCGGCCGGCCTGCTGGAAGTCGCGGTACATCGAGGGCACGTCGTTGCGCGTCTGGATCAGCTCGACCTGCACGAAGCCCGAGTTGGCCAGCGCCACCGAGTTGTGCGGCGCATGCGATTCACCGCGATAGCGGTAGTTCTGGATCGGCACCTTCGGGTTGTAGAACCACGGGCCGACGCCGAGCGTGCGGCTCCAGTAGTCCATGGCGGCTTCGATGTCGGGCACGACATAGCCCAGTTGGCGGATCTCGCCGAGGAATCGACTCATGATGAAGAGGCTCCGGTAGGAATGTTGTCGTCAGGTCTTGAGGAAACCGATCGAGAACCACGGGATGGCAGCCACGAGGACCAGGCCCGCGAGCAAGGCCAGCATGTAGCCCAAGATGTGCGAGATGCCTTCGTCCGGACTGACCTTGCTGACCGCGCAGGCGCCGTAGTAGCCGACGCCGAAGGGCGGCGCGAACAGGCCGATGCCCATCGCGAAGATCACCACCATCGCGTAGTGCACCTCGTGCACGCCGGCGGCCTTGGCGATCGGAAACAGCAGCGGGCCGAACAGCACGATCGCGGGGATGCCTTCGAGCACGCTGCCAAGCACGATGAAGGCGACGATCGACACGGCGAGGAAGCCGTAGGCGCCGCCCGGCAGCGCACCCATGAGCCGCGCGAGGTCCTGAGAGAAGCCGGACTGCGTGAGCCCCCAGGCCATCGCCGTCGCGCAGCCGACGATGAAGATGATGGCGCCCGACAGCGAAGCCGTCTCCACCAGCATCGGCTGGAGCCGCCGCCAGTCGAACTGCCGATAGATCAGGAGCCCGATCAGCGCCGAATAGACGATGCCGATGGTCGAGACCTCGGTCGCGGTGGCGACGCCCTCCACCACCGCGGCGCGGATCACGAAAGGCAGCAGCACCGCCGGCAGCGCGACCACCAGCAGCCGGCCGATCTGGCGGCGCGTCTGCTTCTCGACGCCGCTCAGGTCTTCGTGCCGGTAGCGCCACCAGACCACCAGGCACAGCGCGATGCCCAGCACCACGGCCGGCAGCAGCCCGCCGGTGAAGAGCGCGGCGATCGAGATGCCGGTGACCGAGCCGATGGTGATCAGCACGATGGACGGCGGAATGGTCTCGGTCTGCGCGCCGGTGGCCGAGAGCAGCGCGACCAGGTCGCCGGGCTTGGCGCCGCGCTTCTTCATCTCGGGGAACAGCACCGGCGCGATGGCCGCCATGTCGGCGATCTTCGAGCCCGAGATACCCGACACCAGGTACATCGCGCCGATCAGCACGTACGAGAGCCCGCCGCGCACATGGCCCAGCAGGCTGGCGAGGAACTGGATCATCGCGCGCGCCATGCCGGTCATCTCGATCAGCGCGCCGAGGAAGATGAAGAGCGGCACCGCCAGCAGGATCAGGTGCGACATGCCCTCGTCGAGCCGTCCCACCAGCACCAGCATCGGCGTGCGCGTGGTGAGCGCGAGGTAGCCGAAGGTGGCCAGCGCGAAAGAGAAGGCAATCGGCACGCCCGAGAACACGGTCGCCGCCACCACGATGACGAAGAAGATGACGAGGTTGAACTTGCCCAGCGGCGCCAGCAGCGGCCCGGCCAGCCAGAACAGCCCGACCACCGCCGCGACGCCCAGCACCGAGACCGCGATCTGGCGGAAGCTGCAGATGCGCAGCAGCCGAAGCAGCGCCATCGCGATCATGAGCCCGATGCCGGCCGGAATCGCGGCCGCGCGCCAGGCGTTGCTGATCTCCAGCGCGGGCGTCACGATGAAGGACTCCTCGTGCGCATAGTCGATCGCGGGCCAGGCCACCAGCGCGAGGAAGGCCAGCGAGGCCGCGAGCGCCAGCGCATCGAGCATGGCGCGCGTGGCCGGCTGCACGTGGTTCACCAGCGCGGTCATGCGCATGTGCTCGCCGCGCCGCAGCGCGACCGCCGCGCCCAGCATCGAGAGCCAGAGGAAGAGGATGGAGGCGAGCTCGTCGGACCAGACCAGCGGCGCATGGAACATATAGCGCGCCGTCACGCCCGCGAACAGCACGCAGATCTCGGCCAGCACCAGCAGTGCGGCGATGCTTTCGACCGCGACGCCCAGCCAGTGGTCGGCGCGCCGCGCGAAAGCGCTTAGTGCGTTGGACGGCAGCGCCAGCGGCGCGGTGCCCTCGAAGGTGGACGCGTCGGCCATCGCGGATCAGGCGAGCTTGCCCACGGCAGCTTCCAGCAAGGCCCAGGCCTCGTTGCCGAAGCGGCCCTTCCACTCGCCGTAGAAGCCCGATTCGCGCAGCTTCGAGCGGAAGCTGTCGGAGCCCGGCCGGTTGATGCTGAGGCCCTTGGCCTGCAGGTCGCCGACCACCGACTCGTTGAGTTTCTTGATGTCCTCGCGCTGCTGCAGGCCGGCCTCGTTGATGGCGCGCGCCACCACGGTCTTCAGGTCCTCGGGCAGCGCGTCCCAGGCGCGGCCGTTGGCGATGAACCAGTAGCCGTCCCAGATGTGGTTGGTGAGCGAGCAGAACTTCTGCACCTCGTAGAGCTTGGCCACCTGGATGATCGGCAGCGGGTTCTCCTGCGCGTCGACGATCTTCGTCTGCAGCGCGGAGTACACCTCGCTGAACTGCAGGCTGGCCGGCGCCGCGCCCAGGCCCTTGAACATCGAGATCGACAGCGGGCTCACCGGCACGCGGATCTTCAGGCCGTCCATGTCCTTGGCCGAGCCGACGGCCGCCTTGCTGCTGGTGGTCTGGCGGAAGCCGTTGTCCCACATCTTCTCGAAGGCGTAGAGGCGCGACTTGGCGATCGCGGCGCGCACATGCGCGCCCAGCTTGCCATCCATCGCGCTCCACACCTGGTTGTAGTCTGAGAAGGCGAAGCCCACGGCATTGATCGCTGCGACCGGCACCAGGGTCGCGATCACCAGCGCCGAAGGCGTGAAGAACTCGATGCCGCCCGAACGCACCTGCGCCAGCATGTCGGTGTCGCCGCCGAGCTGGTTGTTCGGGAAGATCTTGATCTCGACCCGGCCCTTGCTTTCCTTCGCGATGCGCTCGGCTGCCTCCTGCGCGCGGATGTTGAGCGGATGCGTCACCGGCAGGTTGTTGCCGTACTTGTACGAGAACTCCGCGGCCCGTGCGATGCGCGGCAGCGCACTCGCGACGCCGGCAGCGGGAAGAGCGGACAGGGTGCGCAAGACGCTGCGGCGGCTCATCGAATGCATGTGTGTCTCCGTTGTGTTGATGATGCGATTTGATGCATCATTGCCTGAACTCCCACGAACGATAGGTACAACGACAGTGACCGTCAAACCAAGGTGTTGATGGTTTTTGATGTATGCGGGTTAACCCTTCAGCCTCGCCCTCCGCCCCCGCCGATGAGCGCCGCGCGCGCGTGGTCGACATCGCGCGCGCCGCCAAGGTCTCTACCGCCACGGTGGATCGCGTGCTCAACCGCCGTCCCGGCGTGCGCGACGCCACCGTGCACCGCGTGCTGAAGGCCGCGTCCGAACTGGCCTATTTGCCGGAGAGCGAGCTCTATGCCGCGCTCGCGCCGCAACCCTTGCAGTTGAGCTTTCTGCTGCCGGCCGGCACCAACCGCTTCATCCGCATGCTCGGCGACATGGTCGGCTATTCGCAGGAGCACTGGGCGCCCTTCAACGTCAAGTGCCGCGCCGAATTCATCGAAAGCTTCAACCCGCACGAACTCGCCGCCGCGCTGCTGCGCAACGGGCAGCGCTCGGACGGCATCGCCATGATGGCGCTCGAGCATCCAGCGGTGCGCGAGGCGGTCGCGACGCTGGCGGAGCGCGGCGTGCCGGTGATCACGCTGATCTCCGACCTCTCGGATTCGCGCCGCGCCGCCTACATCGGGCTCGACAACCGCGCGGCCGGCCGCACCGCGGCCTATCTGATCGGCCGCTTCATCGGCACGCGCACGGCCAAGGTCGCGCTGATCGCGGGCAGTCTCAGCTACAGCGCGCACCAGGAGCGCGAAGTCGGCTTCCTGCACCTGATCGACGAGATGTTCAAGCGCCTGCAGGTGGTCGGCCTGCGCGAAGGCCAGGACGATGCCGAGAAGAACTACCGCCAGACCCGCGCCCTGCTCGACCAGCATCCCGACCTGGCCGGCATCTACAACATCGGCGGCGCCTCCGACGGCGTGGCGCGCGCGCTCAAGGAGGCCGGCCGCGAACACAAGGTCGTCTTCATCGGCCACGGCCTCACGCCCGACACGCGCGCCTTCCTGATCGACGGCAGCATGGACGCCGTGATCACCCAGAGCCCGCATGCCACGCTGATGAACTGCGTGCGCATCTTCACCAACCTGCGCGACCAGCGCGAGGTGCTGGCCGGCGTGGAGAGCACGCGCAGCCAGGTGATCTTCAGGGAGAACCTGCCCTGAAACCTCACCCCTCCGCGAACAACTCCCTCATCACCCCCCTGAGCCAGCTGTTCGCCGGATCCGCCTCGAAGCGCTTGCTCCAGTGCAGCGAGACGGTGAAGTCGCGCAGCGGAAAGGCCGGCTCGACGATGGTGTAGCCGCCCTCCTCCGCGAAGCCGTTTGCGATGTTGCGCGGCATCACGACCGCGAGATCGGTGGCGCGCACGATGGCAGGCAGCACCATGAAGTGCTCGGTGGTCAGGCGCACGCGGTCTTCGAGGTTGAGCAGCTGCAGGATGCGCAGCGTTTCGGCGTGGGTGCGCACCGCCACGTATTCGAGCTTCTGCAGCGCCTCCAGCAGCGCCTTGCCGCTGCGCCGCCCGCGCACGAAGGGATGGCCTTTGCGCAGCAGCACGATGTAGCGGTCCTTCAGCAGATGGACGCGCTGCGTGTCGCGCACCTTGGGCAGGAAGCCGAAGGCGAAGTCGATGCGGCCGCTGTCGAGCGCCGGCGCGATCTCGGCCGGCAGAAGCGGCAGGCTCTCCAGCCGCACGCCGGGCGCGAGCTCGCCCAGGCGCGCCATCAGCGCCGGCAGGAAGCGGCCTTCGCCGATGTCGCTCATGTGGATGCGGAAGGTCTTGCGCGAGGCCGTGGGCTCGAAGCGATCGGGCTCGTTGAGCGCTTCTTCCAGCGTGCCCAGCGCCGACTGCACGGCGATCGCCAGCCGTTCGGCGCGCGGCGTCGGTGCCACGCCGCCGGCGGTGCGCGTGAACAGCGCGTCCTCCAGCAGCAGCCGCAGCCGGCCCAGACCGTGGCTCGCGGCCGGCTGGGTGAGGCCCAGCGAATCGGCGGCGCGGCTCACGCTACGCGCGCGGTAGACGGCGTCGAACAGGCGCAGCAGGTTCAGGTCGATGGTGTCGATATGCATGGCATTCATGTTGCTTAGCAGGATTATTCTATTGATCGCGAGCGCCGCGCGTCCGACACTGGGCGGTGGCTCTCGGGCCGCTTTCAAAAACGCAGAAAAGGAGACATCGCCATGTCGAAGACCCGTTCGTTCTGTGCAGCGGCCGCAGTGCTTTGCGCCGCCATGACCGCCACGGCCCAGCAGCCACCCGCCGAGGAACCCGGTTGGGCCAAGGGCCGCCCGAAGACCGAAGCCGCCCAGCGCATGGCGCCGGTGCCGGCCTTCCCGATCCCGACCTCGCCCGACAAGCTGCCGACGGCCAAGTTCAAGCTGCCGCCGGGCTTCAAGGTCGAGACCTGGGCCTCGGGCGTGCTCGATGCCCGCGCGCTGCGCCAGGGCGCCGGCGACACCGTGTTCGTGAGCTCGCTGTTCGTCGCCAACAAGGTCTACGCGGTCGTTCCCAAGGGCAACACGCGCGAGGTCAAGACCGTCATCGACAAGATGGAGAAGGCCGCCGGCATCGAGTACCACAAGGGTGCCCTCTACCTGGCCACCCACAAGCAGATCATGCGATACGACGGCATCGATTCGAAGCTCGACAACCCCGGCACACCGGTCGTGCTCTACGACAAGCTGCCCGGCGGCGAGGACCACAGCTGGAAGTTCCTGCGCATCCACAAGGACAAGCTCTACTTCGCGATCGGCGCGCCCTGCAACATCTGCGACCCCGGCGAGTACGCCAAGATCCACCGCATGAACCTCGACGGCAGCGGCATGGAAACCGTGGCCAGCGGCGTGCGCAACACGGTGGGCTTCGACTTCGACCCGAAGACCGACCGGCTCTGGTTCACCGACAACGGCCGCGACTGGCTCAGCGAGGAAATCCCGAACGACGAGCTCAACGTGGTCAGCGGCCCGAACCAGCACTTCGGCTATCCGTATTGCCACCAGGGCAACATCCCCGATCCGGAATTCGGCTGGGGCAAGTCCTGCAGCGACTACACGAAGCCCGCCGCATTCCTTGGCCCGCATGCCGGCTCGCTGGGCCTGAAGTTCTACACGGGCAAGATGTTCCCGGCCAAGTACCAGGGCGCGATGTTCATCGCCCGGCACGGCCCGTGGAACCGCACCGTCAAATACTCGGACGTCTCTGTCGCCTGGCCCGACGGCAAGGGCGGGGCCAAGGTCGAGCCCTTCATGACCGGCTTCGTCGAGAACAACACCTACCTCGGGCGCCCGGTCGACTTCCTGGTGATGAAGGACGGCTCGCTGCTGGTGAGCGACGACCACGCGGGCGCCATCTACCGCATCAGCTACGGCAAGTGATGAGAGGCGCGCGACAACTCGCATTCACCGTCGCAGCGGCAGCATCTTTCTGGCTCGCGGCGCCCGCCGGCGCCCAGGGCAGCCCTCCAGGCGCCTATGCGCAGCGCTATGCGGCGTTGTGCGCGGCCTGCCACGGCGCCAACGGGCGCAGCGAGATGCCGGGCACGCCGGTGCTATCCGGCCAGCATTCCTTCTATGCGATCACGCAGCTGTTCCTGTTTCGCGAAGGCCGGCGCCCGAACGAGGCCATGTCTGCGGTGGCGAAGACCATGAAGGACGAAGACCTGCGCGGCTTCTCCGATTTCATCGCCACGCTGCCGCCGGTGCCTGCACCGGCGCCGGCGACGCCGCCCGATGCGGCGCGCATGACCCGTGGCCAGGCCCTGGCGCAGGAACACAAATGCGTGTTCTGCCACGGCGCCGATTTCAGCGGCGGCCAGCAGGTTCCGCGCATCGCGCAGCAGCGCGAGGACTACCTGCAACTCACGCTGCGCGAGTTCAAGTCCGGCAAGCGCGTGGGCTACACGATGGCCATGGCCGAGGCGGTCGGCCGGATCCCGAACGAGGACCTGGACACACTCGCCTACTACCTGGCCCGCTTCCCGGGCCGCAAATAGACCCACGGAGAAAAGACGCTTGGAAGTTTCATTCAGCAAAGAGATCGAGGCACTGCGCCTAGGCGCCGGCGACACCTTTCACGGCGAGGGCATCCTCGCGATCACCAAGGGCCTGCTGCAGTCGGGCGTGGCCTACGTCGGCGGCTACCAGGGCGCGCCGGTCTCGCACCTGCTCGACGTGATGGTGCAGGCCAAGCCCTACATGGACGAGCTCGGCGTGCATGTCGAAGCCTGCTCCAACGAGGCCTCCGCCGCGGCGATGCTCGGCGCCTCCATCCACTATCCGCTGCGCGGTGCCGTGACCTGGAAGTCCATCGTCGGCACCAACGTGGCGGCCGATGCGCTGTCCAATCTCTCGTCGCCCGGCGTCAAGGGCGGCGTGCTGATCGTGGTGGGCGAGGACTACGGCGAAGGCGCCAGCGTGATCCAGGAGCGCACGCATGCCTACGCGCTCAAGTCCGGCATGTGCCTGCTCGATCCGCGGCCCGACCTGGGCGTGATGGTGAACATGGTCGAGCACGGCTTCCGCCTTTCCGAACACTCGAACATGCCGTGCATGATGGAGCTGCGCATCCGCACCTGCCATGTGCGCGGCAGCTTCGAGTGCAAGAACAACCTGGCGCCCGCGATTTCGACGCGCGCGCTGATGGAAGAGCCGGCCGGCTTCGACTACATGCGGCTCGCGCATCCGCCCGTCACCTTCCGCCACGAGAAGCTGAAGGGCGACGAGCGCCTGCCGGCCGCGCGCCGCTATATCGCCGAGAACCGGCTCAACGAGCTGATCCCCGGCACGCACGCCGACCTCGGCATCGTGGTGCAGGGCGGGCTCTACAACGCACTCGTGCGCAGCCTGCAGCAGCTGGGCCTGGCCGATGCCTTCGGCGCGACCGACATTCCCTTGCTGGTGCTCAACGTCGCCTATCCGCTGGTGCCCGAGCAGGTGGCGGACTTCTGCGTGGGCAAGCGCGCAGTGCTGGTGGTGGAAGAAGGCCAGCCCGAATACATCGAACAGGAGATCGCGACGCTTTTGCGCCGGCGCGACATCCAGACGCCGCTGCACGGCTGCGACATGCTGCCGGCCGCCGGCGAGTACGGCGTCGAGGTGCTGGCGACCGGCCTGGCGCAGTTCGCCCAGCGCTACCTGCCACAGCATGCACAGGACTCGGCCCAGGGCTGGCTCGTGGGCAACCGCGAGCGCCGCGCCGCGGTGGCCACGCAGCTCGAAGCGCCGCTGCCGGCCCGCCCGCCGAGCTTCTGCATCGGCTGCCCCGAGCGGCCCGTGTTCGCCGCGCTCAAGCTCGCGCAGCAGGACAGCGGTCCGGTGCACATCGCGGCCGACATCGGCTGCCACGCCTTCGGTACCTTCGAGCCCTTCTCGATGGGCCACTCGATCCTCGGCTACGGCATGAGCCTCGCGAGCCGCGCGGGCGTGTCGCCGATGATGCAGCGGCGGGCGCTGTCGATCATGGGCGACGGCGGCTTCTGGCACAACGGCCTCCTGACCGGCGTGCAGAGCGCGCTCTTCAACGGCGACGACGCGGTGCTCCTGATCTTCAAGAACGGCTACACCTCGGCCACCGGCACGCAGGACATCATCTCCACGCCCGACGACGAGATGAAGGCGCATGCAGTCGACAAGCAGCAGAGCCTGGTCGACAAGAACCAGACCATCGAGTCGACCTTGAAGGGCCTGGGCGTGCAGTGGCTGCGCACCGTCCACACCTACCACGTCGACAAGATGCGCAAGACGCTCAACAATGCCTTCACGAGCGACTTCAACGGCCTCAAGGTGATCATTGCCGAGGGCGAATGCCAGCTCGAACGGCAGCGCCGCATCAAGCCCTGGATCGCCAGCCTGCTCAAGAAAGGCAAGCGCGTGGTGCGGGTGAAGTACGGCGTCGACGAAGACGTATGCAACGGCGACCATGCCTGCATCCGGCTCTCGGGCTGCCCGACGCTCACCATCAAGGACAACCCCGATCCGCTCAAGGTCGACCCAGTCGCGGTGGTGATCGACGGCTGCGTCGGCTGTGGCCTGTGCGGCGAGAACGCGCATGCGGCCACGCTGTGCCCGAGCTTCTACAGGGCCGAGGTGGTGCAGAACCCGAAGTGGCACGAGCGGCTGCTGCACTCTTTGCGCGGTGCGGTGGTGCGCGCGCTTCAACCCGCATGACCACGATGAACCGCACCCAACCCATCACACTGCTCGTCTGCGCCCTCGGCGGCGAAGGCGGCGGCGTGCTCACCGAATGGCTGGTCGACACGGCCCGCCATGCCGGCTATGCCGCGCAGAGCACGTCGATTCCCGGCGTTGCGCAGCGCACTGGCGCCACCACCTACTACATCGAGGTGTTCCCCGTGCCGCTGACCGAGCTCGGCGGGCGCCGGCCGGTATTCAGCCTGAGCCCGGTGCCGGGCGCGCTCGACGCCATCGTCTCCTCGGAGCTGCTGGAGACCACGCGCCAGATCGGCAACGGCATGAGCGCGCCGCAGCGCACGCTGGTCATCACGTCGTCGGGCCGCACGCTGACCACCGTCGAGCGCATGCGGCCCGGCGACGGGCGCACGGACGCGCAGCGGCTGCTCGATGTGGTCAAGGCCTTCAGCCGCGAGCATCACGTGTTCGACATGGGCACCGTGGCGCGCGAGGCCGGCACGGTGGTCAGCGCGGTGATGCTCGGCGCGATCGCAGGCAGCGGGCTGTTCCCGTTCCCGCGCGAGGCCTATGAGCAGGTGGTGCGCGGCGGCGACACCAGCGCACCCGAGAAGCTCAGCAAGATGGCCGCGGCCAGCCTGCGCGGCTTCTCGAAGGCCTTCGACATCGTCGGCACGCCGCGCGCGCAGGCCGCGCTGGTGACACGGCTGCTGTCGAGCCAGGGCGACGAAGCGCCGGTACAGCCCACGCTGAGTGCAGAGGTGGCACGCGCCTTCCCGCCGCCGGTGCACGACATGCTCGCGCTCGGCCATGCGCGGCTCGTCGACTACCAGGATGAAACTTATGCGGCGCTCTATCTCGAGCGGCTGCAGCAGGTGCTGGCCGCCGAGCGCGCATCCGACTCGGCCGGCGCCCACGGCTTCGCGGTCACGCGCGAGATGGCGCGCTGGCTCGCGCTGTGGATGGCCTTCGACGACATCGTGCGCGTGGCCGAGCTCAAGAGCCGCGCCAGCCGCGCGCAGCGCGTGCGCAACGAGGTCAAGGCCGCAGACGACGACATCGTCAAGGTCTACGACCACTTCAAGCCCGGCGCGCCCGAGTTCGCCGCGCTGCTGCCGGCCTCGCTGGCGCACCGCGTCACGGCCTGGGACCGGCGCAGGAAGACGCCCTTCGCGCTGCCGCTCAAGGTCGGCAGCCACTCGGTCGCCGGCATGGCCTCGCTGCGCGTGCTGGCCTCGCTGCGCTGGCTGCGCAAACGCGGCAGCCGCTTCGCCGAGGAGCAGGCGCTGATCGAGCGCTGGCTGGCCGCCGTCGTGCAGGGCACCCGCGCCGATTGGCGCCTGGGCCACGAGATCGCGCTGTGCGGCCGGCTCATCAAGGGCTACGGCAGCACCAACGAGCATGGCAAGCGCAACCTGCTGCACGTGATCGACCACCTGGCCGTGGCGCCGCTGCCCGACGGTTCGCCGGCAGCGCGCTCGGCCGCGATCGCAGCCGCGCGCGAAGCGGCCTTGGCCGACGAAGCCGGCACCGCGCTCGATGCCACGCTGGTGCGCCACGGCGCGCCGCCGAGGCCAGTGATCGCGCAGCCGATCCGCTGGATGAAGCGCCCGCCGGCAGCGACCCCGTGAACAACATGAGGAGACAAACGATGACAACACCAAGATCCCGGCGCGCCCTGCTCGCTCTGTTGCTGGCCGCCACCGCCGCGGCGCCCGCGGCCTACGCGCAAGGCAGCGCCTGGCCCTCGAAGCCGATCAAGATCGTCGTGAACTTCCCGCCCGGCGGCGCGGCCGACCAGATCGCGCGCGCGGTATCGCTGCCGCTGCAGGAGGCGCTCGGGCAGCCGGTGCTGATCGAGAACCGCGGCGGCGCCAACGGCAACATCGGCGGCGAGGTCGCGGCGCGGGCGCCGGCCGATGGCTACACGCTGCTCATGAGCTCGGGCGGCATGGTGTCGGTCAACCCGCACATCTATCCGAAGATGGCCTTCGATCCCGCCAAGGACCTGATGCCGGTGGCCGCGGCCGCGCGCGTGCTGGTGTTCCTGCTGACCAAGCCCTCGCTGCCGCCGGAGAACATCAAGGACTTCATCGCCTATGTGAAGGAGCGGCCCGGCAAGCTCTCCTACGGCTCGCCCGGCACCGGCAGTTCGCCGCACTTGGCCGGCGAGATGTTCAAGAGCCAGGCCGGCCTGTACGCGGTCCATGTGCCTTACCGCGGCGCGGCGCCGGCGCTGCAGGACCTGCTGGCCGGCCAGCTCGACTACTACTTCGACCCCGGCATCGGGCTCGCCCAGGTGCGCGCCGGCAAGCTGCGCCTGCTGGCCGTGGGCAGCCCCAAGCGCTCGCCGCTGTTCCCCAATGTGCCGACGCTGGACGAAGCCGGCCTCAAGGGTTTCGATGCCGACACGGTGTTCGGCTTCTACGCGCCGGCCCGAACGCCGCCCGAGATCGTGGCCCGGTTCAACACCGAGATCAATCGCATCCTCGCGACGCCGGCAGTCAAGGAACGCATCGCCAGCCTGGGCGGCGAAGCCCTGCCCGGTACGCCGGCCGCTTTTCAGGAGCGCGTCGCTGCGGATTCCGCGCGCTTCGCTGCCATCATCCGGGAACGAAAAATCCTCGCGGATTAAGCTCGCCCACGCTTTCATCGCATGAGCCCACAAATCATCTACACTGTGCGCGTCGAATTCGGCGACTGCGATCCGGCCGGCATCGTCTGGTTTCCCAACTTCTTCCGCTGGATCGACGCGGCCTCGCGCCACTTCTTTGCCGAGCGCGGCGTGCCGCGCTGGGAAGAGACGGCGCAGACCCTCGGCGTCATCGGCACGCCGCTGGTCGATACCCACACGCGCTTCGTCAAGAGCGCGAGCTATGGCGACACGCTGTCGATCGCGGTGGCCATTCCCGAGTGGCGCGACAAGAGCTTCCTGCAGACCTACCGCATGAAGCGCGGCGAAGACTTGATCCTCGAATGCGAAGAGGTGCGCATCTTCGCCGCCAGGCGCGAAGGCGGCGGCATCCGCGCGGTGCCGATTCCGCCGGAAATCCGGCGGCTTTGCGAGTAGCTTCTTCTCAAGGGAAGAGCACGCGCGAATCGCCGGTCATCCAGACGTTGCGGATGCGCATGTGCGTGATGCGCCAGCCTGCTGCCTCGCGGCGCAGCTTCGTTTCGTAGATGTTCTTCAGCATCAGGTGGCGGCTGTGGTTGCCCTTGGGAAGATGCTGCGCTTCTACCAGCGCGAAGAGCTCCGCCGTATCGCCCTCGAAGCGCACGCGCGGGTTGGTGACCGTGTGCGTGGTGTCGAGCCTGGCGACGTTGGGAACGATGGCTTCGACGATCTGGCGCTTGCCCTTAAAGACCGGCACTTCGACGCCGAGCCGCGCGGCGGGCTGCACGAAGTCGAGCTCCGCATCCTCCGCAAAGGCCGAGGCAAACAAGGCTTCGTCGGCTAGATCCTGTCCGGCGGCAAAGCGGTACAGGGCATCGATGACGTCCACGCGGTCGGCAAGGTTGGTTTCGGCGCTCATGAATCAAACTTCAGGCTTGAGTAAATTGAGCGCCCAGCTTCCCTGAAACTCGATCCAAACGTCGGCTGGTATCCGAATGGCAACCAACTCTTCTTCCCTCGCCTACCCCGAGCCCTACTGCGCGGGCGAGTCCTGCGAATTCGAAGTGGCGCGCACGGTCGCGCTCATCGCCGGCCGCTGGGCCGTGCCGACCATGGAGTCGCTCTATTTCGCCGGCGCGCCGGTGCGCTTCCGCGCGCTGCAAAGACACCTCGGCTCGATCTCGCAGAAGGAGCTGACGCGGCAGCTGACGTTGTTCGTCCACCACGCGGTGGTGAGCCGGCGCGCGCACGAGGGCTCGCGCGCCGGCATCGAATACGCGCTCACGGCGCGCGGCCTGGCGCTGCTCAAGCAGATGGATGCACTCGACCGCTGGGCCAAGCGCACGGACACTGCGTAGTGCTTTCATGCCAATCAGATTCATCGTTTCGGCCATTCGCTGCCGCGGACGTGCCGCCTAGACTGCTACCGAATACCCGACAACGCCGGACTCGGCCCCTCGACGGTCAATCGCCCGGGCAGAGCGGGGGAATTCACACCCTGGCCCCAGGATTTTGGGGACCTCAATAAAATCGGCATCGACGACCCCCGCCAAGAGCTGCGCGCTTCGCCTAACTTTGATCCCCAATGTCCGAGATTGACTTGACTGCGCAAACAGCAGCGGTTCGCAGTGTTCTTGCCACCCATGGAATTCGCCGTGCGTTGGCGCTGCTCAATGACAGGACGCAGTACCGATACACGGCCATCTACAAATTGAGCGGCAATGCGTTGCGGGCAGAGCACGTCTTCGATCGCTCCTCCGAATACCGCACCTGGTTGAAAGCAGTTCCCCTGGACAAGAGCTTTTGCCAACACGCGATCGAGCAGGGCGAATTCACGACCACCCACGTCTCCAAAGACAAGTCCTTGATGAGCTACCGCCCTTATGTTGGCCTTGTCGAGTCGTACTACGGGCGGTTGCTGACACGCGATTCCGGGACGCCCTATGGCACCTTCATCCATTTCGATCTGGAGCCTCGCAGCATCGACGCGCAGGAGGTCTCGTTTCTCCAGCAAGTGACACCGCTGTTTCTCGATTACCTCGAGTGAGTTACGAGCATCGCCGAAGTTCAGTTTCGCCCAAAGGAGTCATTCGCCTATTACTGTTTGAACGCACCACCACGGAAAGATGGAAACGCCATGGGCATGGACACCATCGAGATAAAGGCATTCGTTCCCGCGCGCGATTACGACCTGTCGCGACGCTTCTATGGCGACTTGGGTTTCACCGAGGCTTGGGCTTCGGACACCATGGCGTACCTGAGCGCGGGCAACTGCAGCTTCCTGCTACAGAAGTTCTACGTGCGGGAACATGCGGAGAATTTCATGATGCACATGCTGGTGGCCGACGTCGATGCGTGGTGGCAGAACGTTATCGCTCAGGATTTGGCCGCGCGATACGGCCTGCGCGTTCAGCCGCCTCAAGATCAGCCCTGGGGCATCCGCGACTTCTGCATCGTTGACCCAACAGGTGTGCTGTGGCGCATTGGCCAGAGCCTGGAAGACAGCTCAAGTGGACTTGGAGGAACGCTCAATCCGGCTTGATGCCAAAGACCATGGCGCTCAGCCTGAACGTCCGTTTCTGGCCCGCATCCAGTCGTGAATGGCTCTCGCCTAGATTTCGATGGGCAAATGGATGACGTCTCTGCGAACTTCTGCTTGTAGCCGCTGCTGCCTGCTCAGGGAAGTCGCTCCCGATCCAGGACGCGATCTTGCTCGTCGAGCGCGAAGTTCAGTGCCTTCTTTGGACAGTTTCTTCTACGGGATGGCCTGCAAACGTGGGCCGTGAACGTCGAACTCCCTGCGGCGGTGGTCGTACCCGCGTTCGTTGCCATCTTCGTCGCCGTCGATATACGAGACAGTGATTCCGTCGAGGTCGGCAAGTGGCTGCAGGAAGTCGACAAACTGCGATGCCGTGATGCCTTCGGCCTTGATTGCGTTCCAATGCTTGAACAGGATGGACCATCAGCGCCGCTTGCTGCGCTTCTGCATCGTTCGCGGGTGACCAAGGCTTGTCGATCATGGAAGGGGGATGTCTGCGCTACCGCTTTGGCGAAGCAAGTTCGCCGCCGCGAGCGTCGTTCGATCCTTCGGGGCTCGAGATCCCGAAGGACAGGCATCCAGATTGCGGGGCACCATCTCGAGGCCCTCATCGCGATGATCCATGGCCGAACCTCCTGGGAGTTCTCATTCGATTCCGGGCGCTATCGTAGGGTCGGCAGCGCAGGCATGCCGGCAAATCGCGGTTCGCTCCTACGCTGAAAGAGTTCGTTTCTCGCGAATCTGGGCGGTGGGAGGCTGATTCACGTTCCAGTGTGCTGCAGGGCCTGAAGTCTAAAGTTTCAGGGGAGCGAGGCCGACAGGCCGATGCTCAAGGACCGCGAATCCTGATTCGGGGCCTCGTCGCGTGCTCATGCGGTATGCGGATGACGCGCACGCTCGTACAGCGCACGCGCCAGCTGGCGGTGCCGCGCAAGCAGAGGCTTCAGTTCGAGCTTTTCGAACATTCCTTCGCGGATCACGACACGGCCGTTGATCACGCTCAGCGCGACGGAGCCTGGCTGGCAGAACACCAGCGCCGCCACCGGATCGTGCCCCGCGCCGGCATGGCCGACACCTTCGAGGTCGAAGGCCACGATGTCCGCCGACATGCCGGGCGCCAGCGCGCCGATGTCGTCGCGGCCCAGCACGCGGGCGCCGCCGAGGGTGGCGATCTCCAGCGCCTCGCGCGCCGTCATGGCCGCGGGGCCATAGCCCACGCGCTGCAGCAGCATGGCCTGGCGCGCCTCGCCGAGCAGGTGGGCGCCGTCATTGGATGCGCTGCCGTCCACGCCGAGGCCCACCGGCACGCCGGCGCGGCGCATCGCGCCGATCGGCGCGATGCCTGAGGCGAGCCGCATGTTGGAACAGGGGCAGTGCGCCACGCCGGTGCCGGTGCGGCCGAAGAGCGCGATGCCCGCCTCGTCCAGCTTCACGCAGTGCGCATGCCAGACGTCGCGGCCGACCCAGCCAAGGTCTTCGGCGTACTGGGCCGGCGTCATGCCGAACTTCTCGCGCGAATAGGCGACATCGTTGTCGTTCTCCGCCAGGTGCGTATGCAGCGACACGCCGCGCTCGCGCGCGAGTTCCGCCGACAGGCGCATCAGCTCGCGCGAAACCGAGAACGGCGAACAGGGCGCGAGCACGATGCGGCGCATCGCATGGCGCCCCGCGTCGTGGTAGCTGCCGATGAGCCGCTCGCTGTCGGCGAGGATCGCCTCCTCGCTCTCGACCAGCTCGTCGGGCGGCAGGCCGCCGAGACTCCTGCCCACGCTCATGCTGCCGCGCGCGGCGTGGAAGCGCATGCCCATCGCCTCGGCCGCCGCTATCGAGTCGTCGAGCCGCGAGCCGTTGGGAAAGAGATAGAGATGGTCGCTGGTGGTGGTGCAGCCCGAGAGCATCAGCTCGGCCATCGCGGTCTGCGTCGAGACGCGGATCATCTCGGGCGTGATCCGGGCCCACAGCAGATAGAGGTTCGTGAGCCAGCCGAAGAGCTCCGCGTCCTGCGCCTCGGGCACGGCACGCGTGAGGCTCTGGTACATGTGGTGGTGCGTGTTGACCAGGCCGGGCACGACAACGTGGCCGTGCATGTCGATGACCTCGGCCTGGCCGTTTCGCAGCGCATCGGCATAGGGCGCGGGCAGCTCGGCCGTGGCGCCCACCCAGGCGACCGCGGGGCCTTCGATCACCACCGCGCCGTCGGCGATCTCGCGCCGCGCGGCGTCCATGGTGACGAGCACCTCGGCGTGGCGCAGGATTAAGGGTCGTTGGGGCGTCGCGGAGGTGCTCATTTCATGTTCCCGCCCGGCGGCGCCGGCATCAGCCCAAGAACATAGCGCAGCTCGCTCACGCGCGCGCCGCCGATCGCGAATTCGCGCATCGATGCCGGCTCCGGCGCGAAGCCCGCGGCGGCATAGAAGCGCCGGGCGCGCTCGTTGCCGGCCAGCACCCACAGGCTGACCGAGCTGCAGGTCTGCGTACGAATGTGTTCCAGCGCGGCGAGCCATAGCGTGCGGCCGATGCCCTGCGACCAGCAGGAGGGCGCCAGGTAGAGCGCCCAGACCTCGGCGGCGCCAGGCGCCGCGTCCTTGTCCCGCGAAGGGCCGAAGGCGACGAAGCCCGTCACCCGGCCGTCGGCCATGGCCACGAGCAGTTTCGGCACGCCCTTGACCACGGCCTCGCGCCACGCGGCCTCGCGCCCGTCGACCGAGAGCGCCGACAGGTATTCGGCAGCAAGCAGTCCGGCGTAGGCCTGCTGCCAGGAAAGAACGTGGACCTCGGCGATCTCGCGGCAGTGCGCCAGGGCGGCTGGCTCGATGGTCGCAGGGCGGATGACGTTCATGGACCCATTGTGCGGGCCCTGCGAGCCCCGGATTCCCTAGGCGCCGCTCTGCATCGCCTGATTGACGCGCTGGAGTTCCTGCGCGAGCCGCATGGCCTCCGCGCGCGCGGAGCGGACGCCGCGCTGCAGCAGGAAGAACTGCTTGGCATAGGCGTCCGTCAGGCACGTCCACTGTTCGAAGGTCGCGTCCATGCGGGCCGAAGATTGATTCAAGACGGGCTCCCTCGCCATTGTTGGGTTCTCACCGGGTTGCGGATCTGGCCTTGATTCCAACAGATGAACGTGTAAGGAACATGACGCGCCCGTGTGCAGCCCTAGAGGGTCGATCCGATCGCGAGCGCTGCCTTCACGAAGGTGCCGATGCTCGCCAGCCGGGCGCCGGTCTCGAGCGCTTGCGCCGCGCCGGACTTCGACTTGTCGCCGCTCATCAGGTCCTTGATGCGCTTCTTGCCGAGCGAATCGCCCAGCCTCTGGATCACCGGCTTCATCAAGGGGCGCACCTTGTCCATCTCGGTCGTCTTGAAGTCGGTCTGGCTTTGCTCGTAGACGTTGTCGAGAACCAGGAGAAAGGACTCCAGGCCGATGACGACCGTCTCGTAGGCCGCCGAGTAGGTGGCCGTGCGCTCCACCTGGCGCAAGCGCACCTGGAAGTACCGGAACAGGGCAGGGTTGCCGAAATGAAAGCGGATCTGGCCTCGCTCGACGCTCTCGAGCTCATAGCTGGTGCGGGCCAGAAGCACGAGTATGTCGCTCCACGCTGCGCCCTCGGTAAGGTTTCCGTGCTTGATCAGCCCTGTCTCGTAGAGCGATTTGGCTCTCGACTCCTTGAGCATCATCGCCTGTGCGACCTTGTACGCGTCGAAGACGCCGCCGAGCGCGTGCTTGACGTACAGATAGACGATCAATGCATCCAGGTCGGTCTTGGACAGGCCGCCCAATCCGCGCGTGTCGACATAGGCGTCGAGAAATGCCGCCAGGAACTCCTCGCGGTGCTGCTTGGGTATGTGTTCGATGATGGGTTCGGCGGACATGGATATTTCTTTCGGGCTTTCGTTGTCGTAGGCGGGCAAGATTGGACCATGCAGGACGGCTTAGGGCGCGAAAAGACAAGCGGTTGGACTGAACGCGGCGCGGAGACCGCCGGTCAACGATTTGCTACTCCAGGCTCGGCCCTGATTGAGCAGTTCTGGCACGAGCGCTATCACGACGATGCGGCCTCCCGCTGGCTTCGCGCACTGCTGCCCCAGGCCATGCAGCAGGTCTTCGCCATCCGCGGTCAAATCTCTCCAAGTAGAGAACCCATCGTGCCGGCGCAGTGAGCGGACGCTCCAGTTCTTTTTTGCGATCTGGGTTCAGGAGGAGTGAAGACCAAAGTACTATTTCGTCACTTCCGTCACCTTGCGTATCTTGCGTATCTTGCGTATCAAATGTTCCGCTCAGACGCCACCGTTCGCCTCGACCCACGGCAACCCACCCCTCCCCGGCCCAGTACGGGCAGCCTGCGCCTATGGCCGTCAACCCGAGGCGGGAAAGCAGGTTTCATCGAGGAACGAAGCGTGCGCTGGACATCACCGTCTCGGCGGGCCTCCTTCTTTTCTTTCGCCGTTGCTTCTGACCATCGCTGTGAGCGTGGTGTGCAGTGCCGGGTTTCCGGTGATCTACAGGCAGAGGTGGCTCGGCCGCGAAGGCAGGCCCTTCATGTTCCTCAAGTTCCGCTCGATGAGGAATGGCGCCGATCGCGCTCTCGAGCAGCACCTCCGCACAAGCGCCGCGGCGCGAAGTGAATGGGATGCTTTCCAGCACCTCGCCGCTGATCCACGTGTGACCCGGACGGGTCTGATCTTGCGGCGGCTCAGTTTGGACGAGCTCCCGCAGCTCTGGAACGTGCTCAAAGGGGACATGAGCATTGTCGGCCCGCGCCCCTGCATGGAGCGGCAAGTCAGCCTTCATGCGATGGGATGGGCGCATTACTGCGCCATGCGCCCCGGAATGACTGGCCTTTGGCAAGTCAGCGGGAGAAACCGCCTCACCTACCAACAGAGGGTCGAGCTGGACGTCGAGTACGTAGACAAATGGTCCCTGGCACTGGATCTCATCATCACGGTCAAGACCTTTCGCGCAGTGCTTGCTGGCGGCGGCTAAGTCAAACGAAACAGGTAGTCAAAGATATGTTGGGTAAGAGGATCCTGCTTGTGGGAGCGCATGCAGATGACGTCGAGCTGAATGCGGGGGGGTCGATTCACAAGTGGCGCAGTGAGGGCCGCGAAGTAGCCGTCGCCATGCTGGCAAGCCACGACTCTCAAGATCGCCATAAGGAAAGCGAGATGGCCGGCGTGCACCTCGGTGTGAATCAGATCTATGCACTGGGAGGGAAGGACACGTCACTTCACGACGGGTTCAATCATCTCCTGGGCGAGCTTGAAAAACTTTTGCTCCGCTTCGCGGCAGACACTGTGATAACCCATTTCCATGCCGACACACACCAGGACACGCAACGACCTACAGAATTGCAGTTGCTGCAGCACGCAAGGTTTCAAACTTCTTGATGTTCAAGCCGACCTATCCCAGCGGCAGGCCCGACATTCCCTTTCAGCCCAACGTGGTCAGCATTCTGTCGAAGACGAATATGGACGCGAAACTGCGCGCCATCAACGCGTTCGAAAGCCAGCGCGCGAAGTACGGAGACGACTCCTGGGCTATGGCAATAGCTTGCGGTATCGCAAGGCGATGCATGGACCTACGGAGGTGTGCATGGCTATGCGGAGCTGTTTCAGCTTGGTCGGCTCCGCCTCCAAGGATCTCTGGCGAGGGACAGATTGCTTCAGCCCAGCGGGGCCGCGGGTGGCTCCAACGGCGGGGGCGGCTGCACGGGCGGTGCCACCTTCTCGCGCAGCACCGCGTTGATTTCGGCGCCGAAGATCAGTGTGGTAGCGCTGATGTACAGGAACACCAGCGTCGCGACCACGCCCGCGAAGCTGCCATACAGCAACGCCAGTTTTCCGGCGGTACGCAGCGCATACGACAGAGTGGCGGCAGCCGCCACCCACAGCGCCGCGCCCACCAAAGCGCCGGGCAATACGGTGTAGAGCCGCTGGCGAATGTCCGGCAGCCAGCCGTACAGCAGCGCGTACAGCGTTGTCAGCGTCAGAAAGGCCGAGCCGTAGCGTACGCTGTTGCGCATCCAGAGCGCCTCTTGCCCCACACCTACGTTGGTCTTTAGCAGCTGCCACACGTACGGCATGATGATCACCGAGCTGAACGCAGCCAGGATACCGACGCCCACGATCGCCGTGAACAGTGTGACCTTTATGCGCGCTTTCCAGAAAGGGAGGCCGCGCTCGATGCCGTACGAGCGGTTGAGCGCCGTGCGCACCGCCTGCATGCCGGACGAGGCTGCCCACAGGGTAGTCAGCACGCCGATGGTCAGCAGCGCCTGGCTGCGCTGAGCCAGCACCTGGTCGATGACCGGCTGCATCGCGTCGCGCACCACCTGCGGCGCGTAGCCCATTACGCGGTCGGCCAGCGCCGCCGCGTTGCCGGGCTGCCCAACGAAGCCGGCGGCGGCAGACAGCAGGATCAACAGCGGAAACATTGCCAGCACCGACGAGAACGCCATGCTGCCGGCTTGGTTGGCGCTCTGGTGCAGGATGTAGTTGCGGATGGCCAGCAGGATGACGCGCAGGCCTGGCGTGGCCATCGCGGCGTGCCGCACGCGGCGCCAGGCGTTGCTCAGAAGGCTCATGGGCAGCGAGATGGCGTAAAGGCTCGATCAGTTCACGACTGCGGACGGCCGGGCGGAGCCGAACGAGCTGCTGTTGACGGCAGCGCAGCGGTCCGCCCCCTGGCCCTGACGATGTCGAGCCAGTCGTCGATCTCGATCCTGCTGACAATGAAGATCAGCGCCACGGACGCCGTGTTGAAAACTGCCAGTCCCACGTTGCCGTCGCCCATCAGGTAGGAGGCCGCCGGCGCGGCGCTGATGCAGACCATGGTGGCCGCCGTCACGCCGGTGTAGTGCATTGCGCACACGGCCACGCCCATCACCGCGGCCGCGATGAACTGGTGCGCCAGCTCCGTGAGGTTGAAGGCCAGCCACAGCGCCGTCGCTGCCGCGCCGATGGCGATCGCTACTGAGGCGGCCACGATGACCAGGTCGAAATTCATGCTGGCGCGCATATTCATGGCGAACATGCCGATGTAGTGCATCGCGCACACGCCGACACCCGCCAGCAGGCTGCCAGCCAGCCAGCCGCCGCGGGTAAAGCGCTTGCCGCCGGCCAGGTACAGGGCGATGCCCGACATGACGATCGCGGCGACCAGCGACAGGGCCGTCAGCGGCACGTCGTAGGCGATCGACACGGGCAGCCTGTAGGCCGCCATACCGATGAAGTGCATGGACCAGATGCCGATACCACCCATCGACACCGCGCCGCAGGCCAGCATGGACAGGTCGAGCGTGCCGTCCCTGCGCACCATCTTGTGGGCGCACAGCAGGGCCAGCAGTGAGCCGAAGAAGGAGATCACATACGAGAGCGCGATGGTTCCGGAGTCGTAGCGCGGAGACAGCAGTTGGCCGACGATGGGATCCATGGCGTTCCTTTACATGGGGGCGGTGACACCGGGTGCCAGTTGGAGCGAACTGGATGTGATCGTACGGTTGAGGACTGAGACGCGTATGAATTCCGGGGCGAGCTCTCGCTGGAAACGTGCAATTTTGGGCCCATTCCGGCGCTTCCCCTTGGGATGCAGGCGAACTTCCTGCCTGTTCTCAACGAGGCATCCAATGAGCCGCAAGCTTGGCGAGGACTGCACCAATTGCCAGGCCGACGCCGTCGGCGAAGAGATCGCCGATCTCCGCATAGCGGTTGGGTGTAAACGACTGCAGCACCTCGATCAGCCCCCCATACGCCAGCAACCCAGCGAGGGCTACGGCAGTGCGCCCGGGCCACGACCAGTGCGAGAGGAACGCTAGCGCCATGAAGCCCAGTGCGTGGTTGCTCTTGTCCCAGCCCGTGGTGGGCATGCTCGACGACGGCGGCATCAGAGAGAACACCAGGATCGTCAGCATGCACGAGGCAAGCGCCCAACGCCATGGCGCTACGCGCATACAACCCTCGGGGAGGCAAGGTCAGACCCGCTTGGAAACGATTTCAACGACGTCTCCGTTTGCTGGCGTCGCACTCTCGTGGTAGATGTCATACAGATACTGCGAGAGCTCTTCATGGCTGATGTCGGACGGAATCGCAAGCTCGGCCTTCCGTCGTTTCCCGTCCGCCCCCAGCAGGTAGCAATTCCATCGGTCGCTGGCTCTTTCAATGGCCATGATTCGACCGAACACATTGAAAACGTACCGCATCATTCGAACTTCCGCTCCTGTCCGAAGGCAGCCGGCTAGAGGATTTGCGCGACCCAGCTCCACCTACCGAGTTTGTTGCCAACGGATGAGCCCGTAGCCAATTGCCACCCAACCTGCTGCGGCAAAAAACCCGGCGAGCCCGTCAACCTCTTACGATCCCAGAGAAAGAAAGCCAGGAAGCACAGCAGTAGAACGATCAGGATGACAGGTGCAACCATGAATATCCATCCAAAGAGTGAGAAGCCCCGGCGTGATGCTGGACGACCGTTTCTGGCCGACTGTAGCCGGTCACGGCCGCTGAGCCTTGGACCCGAAGCCGGAGCTCGGTTTCGCCTTAAGCAGGCATTGAAGACGGCTGATAGCAGGCTCCGAGAGCCTAGAGGCGCTGATACATCACAAGCGCATCGGTGTACCCCTGCACCGGATGGAGAAATGCCTCAGGAACCCGGCCAACAATCTGGAAACCCATCCGCTGCCAGAGTTCGACTGCTCTGTGGTTGCTCGCAAGCACGAAGTTGAACTGCATCGCGCGATACCCCGCTGCTCGGGCTTCTGCGAGCGAATGTGCGCACATGGCACTTCCGATTCCTCGACCATGGGCATGGCTAGCGGTCATGTAGCCGCAATTTGAAACGTGCGAACCCGCGCCCTTCCGATTGGGGTGCAGAACGTAGGTTCCAACGAGTTCGCTGCCCTCTTGAGCGACGTAGCAAACGTTGGCAGGTGCCAGCCAGGCACGAAGGGCTTCGTCCCGACCAGTCTGGGGCGGAAAATCATACGTGTCGCCCGCGCGAATGACGGGTTCAAGAATCTGCCAGAGGCCGTCCTCGTCTTCCGCAACCGCTTTTCGTATCTGAAGCATCGGTAGTCGTTTCCTCACCCGCAAAGTCTAAGCTCGCCCCAAGAAGCGTCATCGACGGGTTCAGCCGCCGAAACCCGGCGGTGCGACGAAGCCGCCGAACTCGCGCTCCACCAGTTCGGCAAAGCCAAGAGTCGTGCGGTCCTCGAGGTACGGCCCCACGATCTGCATGCCGACCGGCAGGCCGTCTTCGGCCAGCCCGATCGGCATCGCGGTGGCCGGCAGGCCGGTGAGCGTGGCAACGCTGGCCCAGACCGACTGGGCGCCGTAGGGGACCGCTTGCCCGTCGACCACGATGCGCCGCTTCTCCATCTCGCCGTGGTCGTGCGCGAAGGCGGTGATGGGCAGCACGGGGCAGAGGACCACATCCCATTGCGCGAAAAACTGCCGCCACTGGTGCGCAAAGCCGATGCGCACGCGGTCGGCATGCACCCAGTCGCGATGGCTGATCGAGTACGCATCGGGCATGTCGGCGCCGACCAGGGCCTCCACCAGCGTGTCCCAGGTCACGGCCAGGCGCGCGAGGTCCGGCAGCAGCGGACTCGTGCGCGCGATCCTGCAGCCGGCTTGTGCAAGCCCCTCGGCCATGCGATCGAGCGCGGCGCGCACGGCCTGCGAAGTGGGCAGATGCGGATGGGTGTCGAGCACCAGCACGCGGAAATCCGCCAGCGCGTCGTGGCGCACGGGCGGCAGCGCCAGCCGCCAGGCCGCGGCGCGGTCATCGTCCGGCCCCGCCGTCACGTCGAGCGCCAGCGCCAAGTCGCCCGCGCTTCGTGCCATGGGGCCGACCACGGCAAGATCGACATCGGCGCTCACCGACAGAAGCGGCGTGCCCGGCGGCGCGAACCCGCGCATCGGCACCAGGCCGTGCGTCGGCTTGTGCGCGAAGATGCCGCAGCAGTGCGCCGGCACGCGCAGCGACCCGGCCAGGTCGGATCCGAACTCGAGCGACACGTAGCCCGCCGCCAGCGCCGCGGCCGAACCGCCGGACGAGCCGCCGGCCGTGCGGCCCTCGTCCCAGGGATTGCGCGTGAAGCCGTAGAGCGGGTTGTCGCTCTGCCAGTCCGCCAGGTGCAGCGCCAGGTTGGTCTTGCCGATCAGCACGGCGCCGGCGGCCTTGAGGCGCCGGACGACCACCGCATCCTCCGGCGCCAGCGCCTTCTCGGTGCCGGGGACGCCCCAGGTCGTCGGCAGGCCCGCCACGTTGAAGGCCTCCTTGATGGTGATCGGCACGCCCAGCAGCGGACGCCGCTCGCCGCGCGCCAGCGCCGCATCGGCCGCTCGTGCCGCGGCACGCGCGCGCTCGAAGTCGCGCACGACCACGGCATGGATCTGCCGGTCGAAGCGCTCGATGCGCGCGATCGACCGCTCGAGCAGTTCGACCGCCGACACCTGCCGCGCTCGCAGTGCGGCGGCGGTCTCACGCGTACTTAGGTAGTCCATGGGCACCTGCCAGCGGAGTCCAACAGGGTGCGATGGTGCGCCGATATTCGTTGTCCGGCTTGATCCCTCTTGCGCTGCGCTTGACGAATCTTGCGCAGCTAGGGCCTGTTAACAGGCCCTAGGCGCTGGGACGGCAGGCTGCGCGCACGATGCGCTCGGTGGGATTGGGCTCGACGTTGCGAAACAGCATGGGACGCGGGTGGCCCGCATAGTCCACGGCCTTGTGCGGCGCGCCCTGCCACAGGGGCTCCAGGTAGTAGCTCGCGTACAGGTAGCTGGCTTTGCCGGCACGGCAATCGAAGACGACCCGCGACTCGTAGGAGCGGTAGGGCACGCCGTCCCAGTTGATCCGCGGCTCCGACCGGCTCACGCGCACGTTCATGGTCTTGAAGTCGCCCGCGGTCTTGATCGCCACCGGGTCGACCTGAACCGTGTTGACGGAAGCATCGTCCGGATTGCCGGTCACCGTGAACCAGGCAGTCTGGGCCTGCACGGCGGCAGCAGCCAGGGCGAGCAGCACGAACCACCTTCTCACACCGAAAATCCTTTGCTGTCGATGACTGCAACGATTCTAGGGGCGCGGCAGGGGCAGCGTGAGATCAACCATCACTGGTCTCAGGAAGCTTCGCGATCACCTTGATCTCGAACTGGAAGCCATAGAGCCAGGTCACGCCGACGCCAGTCAGCGTCGGGTGCGGCGCGTTGCCCCAATACTCCGGCACCACCTTCCAGATCGCGTCGAACCTCGATTCGGGATCGACGATGAAGACGGTCACGTCGATCACATCGTCGAACGTGCAGCCCGCAGCCACCAGGATCGCCTTGAGGTTGTCGAAAGCGAGCCGGACCTGCGCCTCCAGGTCGGGCTCGGGCGAGCCGTCCTCGCGGCTGCCAACCTGCCCTGAAACGAACAGGAAGCCATTGGACCGGATCGCCGGCGAATAGCGATTCCTTTCGTAGAGCGCCTGGCGCCCGGGCGGAAAAACGACGTCACGCTGAGTCATGGATTGCCTTCTTGAATGGGTCGAGGCCGACCCGGTGATAACGATGAAGGGACTCTAGGGATCCGTGCCTTCCGGATAAACGAGCAAGGCCAATAATCACTGTTTGCAGAATCCAAACAATCTTCTAAATCAGCTGGGGCAGAGATGGACCGTTTTGATGCGATGCAGGCATTTGCTCGCGTAGTGGAAGCACGCAGCTTCACCAAGGCGGCCGAGACGCTTCATATGAACAAGACCAGCGTGACGCAACTGGTGCAGCAGCTGGAAGCACGGCTGCGCGTCAAGCTGCTCAACCGCACCACGCGCAAGGTCAACGTCACGGCCGACGGCGCGGCCTACTACGAGCGCGTGGTGCGCCTGCTGGCCGATATGGACGATGCCGAGACCAGCCTGTCCAGCGCCTCGGCGTCGCCCAGGGGCCGCCTGCGGGTGGATGTGCCCAGCCCGCTGGCTCGCATGATTCTGGTGCCGGCGCTGCCGGCATTCCACGCGCGCTACCCCGACATCCAGCTCGACATGGGCGTGAGCGATCGCATGGTGGACCTGATCGGGGAAAACGTGGACTGCGTCGTGCGCGGCGGCGAACTCACCGACCAGTCGCTGATGGCACGCCGCGTGGGCGACCTGCAGCTCGGGGTTTATGCGGCGCCGAGCTACCTGGAACGCGCCGGAACGCCATCGCACCCGCGGGAGCTGGAAGACACGCATCACCGCATCGTGGGCTTCCTGTGGTCACGCAGCGGCAAGCCCTTTCCGTATGCCATGCACCGCGACGGCGAGAGCATCGAAGTGCAAGGCCGCTACGTGTTCGCGGTCGACGACGGCAATGCCTACCTCGCCGCCGGCTTGGCCGGCCTGGGAGTCCTTTGGCTGCCGGACTACATGTCCAAGGCGCACCTGGCGCGCGGCGAGCTGATGTCCCTGTTCGAGGGCTGGCGCTTCGATCCGATGCCGTTGTACGTGGCGTTTCCGCCGAACCGGCATGTCAGCACCAAGCTGCGCGTGTTCATCGATTGGGTCGCTGAGCTGATGGCACAACATGCGCCTGTTCACAGCGGCGCCGGGTTCAGGCCCGATCGCGCATTTACAGCAGAATGCAGGCAACGAAGCGACACATAGCCTTTCCGCCGGAGCCCCCTTGTCATCCAAAGTCTTTCGCTTTGCACTATCGGCTTCCGCAGCTGCTCTCGGAGGCATCGCAGCCTACTGGACCCTTCTTGCGACACGTCAAGGACACATCCTGTTCGACGCCCGCAAGCACCCCGTCGTTCACTTGTCCGAGGACTTTTCCACCTACTCTCACGCCGTGCCGGGCGGGATGGTCCGCGGCTATGTCTATCACCCCCAAGGCGAGGACGCGCTGCAGGATCTGTTCATCTATTTCGCGGGCCGAGGGGAGGACGTCCGCGCCACTGCCAAGGTGCTGCACTGGCTTCCGGAAGGCTTCGGATTCGCCGCGGTCAACTATCGGGGTGTCGCCGACTCGCAGGGGCACCCCTCCGAGATCGCCTCCGTCGAGGACGCGAAAGAGTTCGCCAATCACTTGCGCCGGGCCTTCCCGCGCGCGCGCCTGCACGTCGTCGGTCGAAGTCTGGGGACGGGCGTGGCCATTCAGCTCGTGGCGCGGCAGGATTTCGCAAGCCTGCAGCTGGTCACCCCCTACGACTCGATGCTGGAGGTGGCGAAGAAGCGCTTCCCGCTCGTTCCGCTTTCCCTGTTGCTGCGGCACCAGTTCAACTCGCTGGCGCACTGCAAGGAGGTCGCAGCGAAGACCCAGGTCCTGCTGGCCGCGCGCGACGACGTCGTGCTGCCGGCGCGCTCGGAGAAGCTCATCGCGGCCTGGCCGACGCCGATCAGCGTGCAAACCATCGCCGGCTCCGACCATCACAACATCATGGGCCTCGAAGCGACCTGGCTCCATCTCATCGACTTTGCCCTGACAGCAGTCATCCCCGAGCCGAAGGCCGCGTGAGGGACTTCAGAAGCTGTAGCGCAGCAGCCGCCCGAGCCTGCCCAGCGGCGGAACCCAGGCGAACACCCGCACCGCCATCCGCGCCGGCCACGACATCCGGGCGATCTGCTGCGGGTCGTAGCCGTTCGAGTCATAGGCCGTCAGCTCGGTCAGCAGTTTCATCTTGGGAATGCGGCGTTCGAGCTCGTGCGCATCGTCGATGCTCCAACGCAGGATTGCGCCGGTGGCCCGCACCGACCGGTGGTACCGCACGAGTTGCAGGCCGAGCCGGCTGAAGCTGTCGAAGGCCACATGGCCGCCCGGAAAATGCCGCGTGAGCCGTGCGAGGAGTTGCGGCACCGCATCCTCGGCGAGGTACATGAAAAGCCCCTCGGCGACGATCATCGCCGGACGGTACGAGGGCACCGAGGCCAGCCAGCCGGGCTCGGTCACCGACGCGCCGATCATGGCGTAGCCCTCGCGCTCCGGATAGAGGCGCCGGCGCAGCGCTATGACCTCCGGATAGTCGACATCGATCCATCGGACGCTGGGCGGCGGATCGATGCGGAACACGCGGCTGTCCAGGCCGCAGCCCAGATGCAGCACGGTCGCTCTCGGATACTTCGCGATGAATTCGCGGGTCCAGCCGTCCAGGATGTGCGCGCGCATCGCGAGCCCGATCATGTCGTCGCGGCTGACCTGCAGTTTCGAGAAGTCGTAATCGATGCGGCTCATCGCCTCCGCGGCGAAGTGGTCGTGCAGCAGCGAATCGGGCAGGCGGCTCTCCTCGCCCTTGGCGTAGAGGGTAATGAGGAGGGTTTCCTTCTCCCGGCTCAGTGCGACCTTCTCCGCTTCCGGCCGGGCGCGGGGGACAACGGCCACGGGTGTCTCCTGAAAGAGCGCAATACCGCCTATTTTGCAGCCATTGCCTCGATCTCGAGCTTCCAGCGAGGATCGAGCAATCGGGAGCAGACCACCGTCAAGGACACCCGATGGTCGCCCAGGTATTTGACGCGCAGGCGCACGTTCGCCTCGTCGAATTCGGGCGCGGCCAGGTAGGTGCGCACGGAGACCAGGTCGCGGTAATCCATGCCGGCCGATCGCAGGATGGTCCCCATGTGGGTCCAGATCAGATCGCCCTGCTCCTCGAAGGACTCGGGCATGGTGATGCCGTCGGCGAGGTAGCCGTTGAGCCCGCTGATGACCAGCAGGCGCGAGTCGCCTCTGATCTCCGTGGCATGGCTGTAACAGCGGTAGGGCGGAAACACGCCCTCCGGGTTGTGCTGGATCACAGTCATCGGGATACGTCCTTTCCATTCAACAGATCGACATAGGCGCCCTCGATCAGCTGCGACGCATCGACCGAGAGCAGCGCCATGATGCGCCGCGCCTCTTGCGCACCCTCTTCTCCACTTTGGCCGTCTTCGAGCACCACCTCGAGCTCCAGAAAGTCGCCGAGGCCTTGCACGCGGTCCAGGTGGATGCGGGTTTGCCCGGCGAGGAAGAGCATGCGCTGCTTGACAACCCTGCCCGCCTGGCCGTAGGCCAGGCTCAGGGACTCGCGCAGGATGTCGGGCGCCGCGATCGGCGTGCGCAGGTAGAAGGATTCCTTCGGGCCCGCGAGGTCGGCGCGCCGGTAGTAGATCAGCTCGCCGTTGCCCGCGGCAAAGGTACGCAGCTTGAGCCGGCCCGTGTTGCAGAGGAAGAAGGTGTCGTCCTGCTGGATGTCGACGGGGCCTTCGTCGGCGATGGCCGCGGCCCTCGGAACAAGACGCTCGACGCTCGGGATGCGCGCCTTGATTTCGATGTTTCTTGCCATGCGGCCGAGCTTAGCGGCTCAGCTGCCCTTTAAGGCTTCATCATCTCGGCGATATCGTCCGCCTGGCCGCACGATGAGGGTCAACACGACGACCAGCGCGACCGACAGCATGACCGTGCTCGCATTGAACGTAGCGGCGACGCGGTGCGCCAGTTGCGCGGCGTCCGGCGCAGAACCGGAACCCGCGGCGGCGAACACGACGACCAGCACGCCGAGGCCGAGGGACCCGCCCAGCTGGTGCGCGACGTTCACCAGGCCCGATGCGGCTCCCGCGTCCTCGCTGGCCACGCCGGCCACTGCGGAAACGGTCAGCGGCCCCAGCACACCGCCCTGGCCGATGCCGATCAGGATCATCGGCAACGCGATGCCGGCCCAATACGGCGTGTGCTCCGAGACCTGCGCCAGCCAGGCCATGCCGCAAGCGCCGACCGCCAGGCCGGCAGCCAGCAAGCGCGCGTTCCCGAACTTGCGCGTGAGTCGCGGCACCATCATCGCCGCTGCGAAATTTGGAATCGTCGTCGGAAGGAACGCGAGGCCCGCCTGGAACGGCCGCAAGCCCAGAACGCCCTGGAGGTACTGGGTGGCAAAGAACCAGAAGCCGACCATTCCGCCAAGGAACAGCACGCGTGCCGCATAGGCCGCGCTGCGCTCGCGGCTGGCGAACAGGCGCAACGGGAAAATGGGCGGCCGTGCGCGCGACTCGTTGAAGAAAAAGAGCGCCATCAGCGCGATACCGATCACCAGCGATGAGATCGTGGTCGCATCGCCCCATCCCGTCTCGGCGGAACGCACGAGCCCGTACACCACGGCGCTCATGCCGAGCGTGGAACTTGCCGCCCCTGTCAGATCGAGCCGGCCCGGGCGTCCCGGCGCTTCCTCGATGTAGCGGCGCGCGCCGAGCATCAGGGCGATCCCGATCGGCAGATTGATGAAGAAGCCGACGCGCCAGGACAGCAGATCGGCCACGAGCCCGCCCGCCACCAGCCCCAGGCTCGCGCCCACGCCGGCTGCCGCGGCGTAGTACGCCAGCGCGCGGGTGCGCTCAGGTCCCTCTGCAAAGTGCGTGGACAGCAACGCCAGCGTCGAGGGCGCCAGGATCGCGGCGCCGACACCCTGCACGGCACGGGAAGCGAGCAGCCATGCGGGCGTTTGCGCGACGCCGATCGCCAGCGATGCCAGCGTGAAAAGCGCGAGACCGGCGATGAACATCCGCCGGCGGCCGAGGATGTCGCAGGCGCGTGCGCCGAGCAGCAGCAGGCCGCCGAAGCTCAGGGTGTAGGCGTTCTGGACCCACGACAGGCCCGCCGGCGTGAAGTGCAGGCCCGCCTGGATCTTCGGCAGACCGGTGATGACGATCGAGATGTCGATCACGATCATCAAATAGCTCGCGACGATGATGGCGAGCACCGCGCCGCGCCCGCGCAAGGCGCGGGCTCCAGAGGCGGCCGTTGCGGTCATTTCTTCTGGAACACTTCCTTGGCCACCGAAATCGCGGTCACCGCGCTCGGCCAGCCGGCGTTAGAAGGCCAGGTGCGTGATCGATTCGATCAGCTCCTCTTGCGTCACCCCGTTGTCGCGCGCCGGACGCGCCGGGGCATTCGGGCCGGGCGATGGCGATGTTTGCGCCCGGGCTGGCGTGGACATCATCGTCCCGGCGAGCGCCATCGCGACGCCGGCCAGCGAGCCTGCAACCGATTTCTTCAAATCTTTTCTCCTTTGCGTGGGGCTCGGCGATCGCTCATTGCCGGCTCCCGTACTGGGTGTCGCTGACCTTCTCAAGCCAGTCGACGGCCTTGCCGTCCGCCAGCTCCGTGATCGCGATGTGCGTCATGGCGGTGGTCGGGGATGCGCCATGCCAGTGCTTCTGGCCCGGCGGAATCCAGACCACGTCGCCCGGCCGGATCTCCTGCACCGGGTCGCCCCAGCGCTGCACACGACCGGCGCCCGCCGTCACGATCAAGGTCTGTCCGACGGGATGGGTGTGCCATGCCGTGCGTGCGCCGGGCTCGAAGGTGACGTACGCGCCGGTCGCGCGTGTCGTCGCCTTGGCCTGGAACAGCGGATCGACCCGAACGGACCCGGTAAAGGATTCGGCCGGCCCCTTGGCGGACGGCTGTGAGCCATTGCGTGCGATCTGCAGGCCTGCGTCGGTCTGCGCAAGGGCCGAAGCGGCCATGGAAAGGGAGATCGCGGTCATCGCGACAGATTTCACAAGTGTTCCTTGGGAGGCGATTTCAGGTAGACAGGGAAGGCATGCGTTCGAGCAGCTTGTCGAGCGTGACCGGATAGTCGCGCACACGCACGCCGGTCGCGTTGTAGACCGCGTTGGCGACGGCCGCAGCCACCCCGCAGATGCCGAGCTCGGCGACGCCCTTGGCCTTCATCGGCGACGAGATCGGATCGGTCTCGTCGAGGAAGATCACCTCCTGATGAGGAATGTCGGCGTGGACCGGAACCTCATAGCCGGCCAGATCGTGGTTGACGAAGAAGCCCTCGCGCTTGTCGATCACGAGGTCCTCCATCAGCGCGGCGCCGACGCCCATGGTCATCGCGCCGATGACCTGGCTGCGCGCGGTCTTCGGATTCAGGATGCGGCCGGCGGCGCACACGGCGAGCATGCGCCGCACGCGGGTCTCTCCCGTCGCGGCATCGACGGCGACTTCGACGAAGTGCGCGCCGAAGGTCGACTGCCGGTACTTCTTGTCGAGGTCGCCGAATTCGATCGTGTCCTCGGCCACGAGCCCGTTCTCGCCCGCGGCCTCGGCGAGCGGCACGCTGCGTCCGCCCGCACGCACCATGCCGTCTGCGAAGGACGCACCGTCCGCCGGCAGACCCGCGCGCTGCGCCACGGCCTCGCGCAGCTTGACGCAGGCGGCATAGACACCGGAGGTGGAGCAGTTGGCGCCCCATTGCCCGCCGGAGCCCGCGGACACCGGAAAGCTCGAATCGCCGAGCCGCACGACCACCTTGTCGAGCGGCACCCCCATCATCTCCGCCGCGGTCTGCGCGATGATCGTGTAGCTGCCCGTGCCGATGTCGGTCATGTCGGTCTCGACCGTCACGACGCCGCGCCGGTCGAGCCGCACGCGCGCGGCCGACTTGGTGACCTGGTTGCCGCGGAACGCCGCGGCAATGCCCATGCCGATCAGCCAGCGCCCTTCGCGCCTCTTGCCCGGCTGCGGATCGCGCTGGCTCCATCCGAAGCGCTCCGCGCCGGTGCGCAGGCATTCGATCAGCCGGCGCTGCGAGAAGGGCCGCTCGGGATTCTCGGGATCGACCTGGGTGTCGTTGCGGATGCGGAACTCGACGGGGTCGAGTCCGAGCTTCTCGGCCATTTCATCGACCGCGATCTCCAGCGCCATCATGCCCGTGGCCTCGCCCGGGGCGCGCATCGCGTTGCCTTCGGGCAGATCGAGCACCGCGAGCCGCGTGGCCGTCATGCGATTGGCGCCTGCATAGAGCAGGCGGGTCTGGTGTACCGCGCCGTCGGGCTTGCCGTTCGGCAGATCGCCCGACCAGCTCTGGTGGCCGATGGCGGTGATCCTGCCGTCGCGCGTCGCGCCGATGCGAATGCGCTGGATCGTCGCGGGCCGGTGCGTCGTGTTGTTGAACATCAGGGGCCGCGTCAGCGCGACCTTCACCGGCCGCCTCGCGGCCCGCGCACCGAGCGCCGCCAGCAGCGCGTCGGCGCGCAGGAACAGCTTGCCGCCGAAGCCGCCGCCGATGAAGGGCGAGATGAGGCGGACGTTCGACTTGTCGATGCCGAGCGTCTTCGCCATCTCGCTCGCGCCCCAGTCGATCATCTGGTTCGAGGTCCAGAGGGTGAGCTTGTCCCCGTTCCAGGCCGCGATCGACGCAGGCGGCTCCATCATCGCGTGCGCCTCGTCGGGCGTGGTGTAGCTCTGGTCCAGCTGGACCGGCGCGGCGGCGAAGGCGCCTGCGAAGTCGCCGACGGCGGTGTCCGGCGCACCGGCGGTGATGCGCGGGGGCTTGGCCGCGGCGTCCTTGACGGCCGCGAGCTCGAACGATCCTTGCGCTTTGACGTAGTCGACGCGAACCAGCTGTGCTGCGGCTCGCGCCTGCTCGAAGGCCTCTGCGACCACCAGCGCGACCGCCTGGTGGTAGTGGTCGATCTCGGGACCGCCGAGCAGCTTGGCGGTGTTGAAGCTGCCCTTGCCGAGCTTGCCGGCGTTGTCCGCCGTGACGATGGCGAGCACGCCGGGCGCGGCCTTGGCGCGGCCGAGGTCGATCGAGGCGATCCGGCCCTTGGCGATTGCCGAGCCGATCACGTAGCCATAGGCCTGGTTCGGAGCGACATCGTGCCGTTCGTAGGCATAGCGCGCGGTGCCGGTCGTCTTCAGGCGGCCATCGATCCGGTCGACGGGCTTGCCGACGACCTTGAGCTGGTCGATCGGGTTCGTGGTGGCGGGTGTGTCGAACTTCATCGCTCAGCTCCTCGCATCCGTCAGCACGGCATCGAGCGTGCGCTCGACCAGCGTCACCTTGAAGGCGTTCTGCTCGGTCGGCCTGGCGTCGGCGAGCAGCGCGGCAGTCGCGGCCTTGGCGCCGCGCGGCAGCTCGCGTTCTGCCGCTTCGACACGCCAGGGCTTGTGCGCAACGCCGCCCAGCGCCACGCGGCCGGAGCCGTCGCGCTGCACGATGGCCGCGACCGACACCAGCGCAAACGCATAGGACGCGCGGTCGCGGACCTTGTGATAGACGTGTTTGCCGCCCACCGGGCTCGGCAACTTCACCGACGTGATCAGCTCGCCCGGCGTGAGCTCCGTCTCGACCTGCGGCGTGGCGCCGGGAAGCTTGTGGAAGTCGGCGATCGGGATGGTCCGGCGCGAGCCGTCGGGGCGCATCGTCTCGACGCCTGCATCGAGCGCGCGCATGGCGACGGCCATGTCGCTGGGGTGCGTCGCGATGCATGCATCGCTCGCGCCCACCACCGCATGCTGCCGGCTGAACCCGCCGATCGCCGCGCAGCCGCTGCCCGGCTGGCGCTTGTTGCATGCCTGGTTCGTGTCGTAGAAATAGGGGCAGCGCGTTCTCTGCAGCAGATTGCCTGCGGTGGTCGCCTTGTTGCGCAACTGGGCCGAAGCGCCGGCGAGCAATGCGCGTGACAGCAGGCCGTAGTCGCGCCGCACCCGGACGTCCGCAGCCAAGTCGGTGTTGCGCACCAGCGCGCCGATGCGCAGGCCGCCGTCCGGCGTGCGCTCGATCTTGTCGAAGCCGAGGCCGTTGACGTCGATCAGATGACCGGGCGTCTCGATCTCCAGCTTCATCAAATCGAGCAGGTTGGTGCCGCCGGCAATGAAGCGCGCGCCGGGTGCGCGCGCCGCCGCGGCCACCGCCTGCGCCGGCGAGCTCACGCGTTCGTAGCTGAAGGCCCTCATGCTTTCACCCCCGCCACCTCGGTGATCGCTTCGACGATGTTGCTGTAGGCGCCGCAGCGGCAGATGTTGCCGCTCATGCGCTCGCGGAACTCGACGGTCGTGCGCTGCGGCGTGGCCGCCAGGTCGGCGGTGACGTGGCTCGGTATGCCTTGGGCGATCTCATCCAGCATGCCCACGGCCGAGCAGATCTGCCCCGGCGTGCAGTAGCCGCACTGGAAGCCGTCGTGCTTGACGAAGGCCGCCTGCATCGGGTGCAGCTTGCCCGGCGTGCCGAGGCCTTCGATCGTGGTCACCTTGGCGCCTTCGTGCATCACGGCGAGCGTCAGGCACGAGTTGATGCGGCGGCCGTCGACCATCACCGTGCAGGCGCCGCACTGGCCATGGTCGCAGCCCTTCTTGGTTCCGGTCAGATGAAGGTCCTCACGCAATGCGTCGAGCAATGTCGTGCGGGTGTCCAGCACGAGACGGTGCGTCTTGCCGTTGACGCGCAGCGTCACGGTCGAAGAGCCCGGCCCGCTGGCTGCGCGCGTGGGCGCGGCGGCGACCGCGGCTGCGCCGATCGCCGGGACCGATGCGGTCGCCGCACCGGCCTTCAGCAGGCCGCGCCGGGAAATCGTGAACTCATCGGGGGTTTTCATCGTCGGTATCGCTCCTTGATCAAAGGACTTTAGGTCGGTGCCCCGGCGCCGAATAGACCGTGCAACCTTGAAGGACTGGCAAGTTGCTGTTGATAATCAATGAAGAAAGGGCAACTCATGCCGATCAACGAATTGCGTTCCATCGCGACCTTTGCCAAGGCCGCCGAGCTCGGCAGCTTGCGCCAGGCTGCCGCTGCGCAGGGGATGACGCCGCAGGCGGCGAGCCAGGCCTTGGCGCAGCTGGAGCAGCACCTCGGCGTACGGCTGTTCCACCGCACCACGCGCAGCCTGTCGCTCACCGACGAGGGCCGGCAGTTCCTCGAAGCCGCGCAGCCTGCGCTGATGGGACTGCAGCGCGCGCTTCACATGGCGCGCCTGGCCAAGGACGAGTTCGCCGGGCCGCTGCGCATCGTCGGGCCGCATTCGGTCTTCGCGCCCGTGCTGTGGTCCGTGCTCGACGAGTTCTGCGGGCTGTATCCGGAAGTGCAACCCGATGTGCAACTGGACGACCGGATCGGCAACTGGGTGGATGACCGTGTCGACGTGGGCTTTCGAGTGGGGCCGTCGCCGGCCGAGGGCGTCGTCGCGCGCAGGCTGTTTCCGCTGCAGCTCATCATCTGCGCGGCGCCGGCCTACCTTGTCCGCCATGGAGCTCCAGGCAACCTGAACGCGCTCGCCGCTCACCGCTGCAGCGTGTTTCGCCGTCCTCGCACCGGCACGCTCATGCCCTGGTACGTCAAGGTGGAAGACAGCATCGTCGAGCACCATGTGGTGCCTGCGTTGTGCGTCAACGATGAAGTCCTGGAGACCGAAGCCGTGCTGGCCGGGCATGTCCTCGGGCTCTTGACCGGCGTCGCCGCTGCACCGCACATTCGCGCGGGACGCCTGGTGCCGCTGCTGACTGCGCACGTGGCAGACAGGTCCAGCACCTTCATCTACTACGGAAGCCGCACCGCCCAGCCTGCTCGCGCCAGGGCCTTTATCGACCTGGCGGTTCGCCGCCTGCTGAACAACCCGGCCTACGTCCTGACTGCGAAGGAGCTTCGGTCCGCGGAGGCGGCGGGACGGAAGTCGTACCCGCGGGAGGGGCCGCTCAGTCCGCCTTGATGTCCGCTGCCTTGATCACCTTCGACCACAGGGCCAGTTCCTGGTCGACGAACTTGCCGAGCGCTGGCGGGTCCATGTAGACCGCGAAGGCGCCCTGGTCGTCGACCTTCTTGCGGAAGCTCTCGCTCTCCACGATCTTGCGGATCTCGGCGCTGAGCCTGGCGACGATCTCGGGCGGCGTCTTCGCCGGCGCGAAGACCGCGAACCACGACTCCACCTCGTAGCCCGGGAAGCCCGCCTCGGCCGAGGTCGGCACATTGGGCATCGACGGGTGCCGCTTGCTGCCGGTATAGGCCAGCGCCTTGAGCTTGCCGCTCGCGATGTGGCTGATGACCGAAGGCGGCGTGGTGATGAACATGTCGACGTTGCCCGCGATCAGGTCGTTGATCGCCGGGCCCGAACCCTTGTAGGGCACGTGGGTCATCGGCTGCTTGGCCTGGCGCGAGAGGAGTTCGCCCGCGATGTGCTGGATCGAGCCGTTGCCGGACGACGCATAGTTGAGCCCGCCGTCGCCCTTCTTCTTGCCGTACTCGACCAGTTCCTTCATCGAGTTCACCGGCAGTTTGCCGCTGACGGCCACCACGTGCGGCGCGCGCATCACCAGCGCGACCGGAACGAAGTCCTTGGTCGGGCTCCACTTGATCTGCTGGAACAGCGCCGGATTGCCGACGTGGTAGCCGGAGTACTGCATCAGGAGCGTGTAGCCGTCGGGCGTGGCGCGGGCCACGGCCTCGGTGCCGATGTTGCCGCTGGCGCCCGGCTTGTTGTCGACCACCACCGCCTGGCCCAGCGCGCGCTGCAGCGGATCGGCGACCATGCGCGCCATGATGTCGGTGGAGCCGGCCGGCGCCGTCGGCACGATCATGGTGATCGGCTTCGAGGGAAAGGTGTCGGCGTGCGATGCGGCGGCGGCCAGCGCAAGGCAGGCCGCGAGAAGGCAGCGAACGGGTTTCATATGTGTCTCCTGTCGTGTGTGGAAAAGCTGTCGCGGGCGCTCGGCCCTTCAGGGCGCGAGCTCCGAGATCTCGATGAGATTCAGGTCGGGGTCGCGCATGTAGACCGAGCGGATGCGCGAGGTGGCGCCGGTGCGAAAGACCGGCCCTTCGATGATCGGCACCTGCTTCTCGTTCAGGCGCGCGATGACCTCGTCGAGCGGCACGGCGGCGATGAAGCACAGGTCCAGCGCACCCGGCATCGGCACCTCTGCCTTGGGCTCGAACTCGTGGCCCTTGAGGTGAAGGTTGATCTTCTGGTTGCCGAAGCGGAAGGCCTTGCGGCCGCCGCCGAAGGTCTCGAGCGACATGCCCAGCACCTCGACATAGAAGCGCACGCAGGCTTCCTCGTCGGCGGTGGTGAGCACCAGGTGGTCCAGATGGTCGATCATGCTTGCTCCTTTTCTTCGCGCGCCTTCGCGCGGGCGACGATGTCGTCGAAATCCGCCGGCGGTGCGTGCCGCGTCAAGCGATGGCCGGCGCGCGACACCTGGCTCGGGAGCTCGTGCTGCACCAGCGCTTCGAGCTGCGCGGCGGCGCCGATCAGGCCTTCGAGGTCCATGCCGGCGTCGTAGCCCATGCACTGCAGCATGTGGACCACGTCCTCGGTCGCGACATTGCCGGTCGCACCCGGCGCATAGGGACAGCCGCCGATGCCGCCAAGCGACATGTCGAGGCGACGGATGCCGGCCTCGACCGCGGAGACGGTGTTGACGAGGCCCATGCCGCGCGTGTTGTGGAAGTGGGCGGTGAAGTCCAGCGCCGGATGGCGTTCGAGCGCCGCCGCGCAGACCGCCTGCACCTGGGTGGGATAAGCCATGCCGGTCGTGTCGCACAAGGTGATGCCGCGCACCTCCAGGGCCGCGAAGCGTTCGATCCAGCCCAGCACGGTGGAAATCGCCACCTCGCCCTCCATTGGGCAGCCGAACACGCAGGACAGCGACACATTGACCGGCACCGCGGCCTGGCGCGCCAGCGCGATCACTTCGGACAGCTGCGAGAAGGACTGCTCGCGCGTCATGCGCAAGTTGCTGAGGTTGTGGCTCTCGCTGGCCGACATGACGATGTTGAACTCGTCGACCTGGCTGTCGAGTGCGCGCTCGGCGCCGCGCAGATTGGGCACCAGCGCGGTGTAGATCACGCCGGGCCGGCGCGCGATACGCATCATCACTTCCTCGCCGTCGCGCAGTGTGGGAATGGCCTTGGGCGAAGCGAAGGAAGTGACCTCAATCTTCGCGTAGCCGAGGCCGCTGAGCCGATCGACCAGCGCGATCTTGTCTTCGGTGGGAATGAAGCGGCCCTCCATCTGGAAGCCGTCGCGCGTGGCGACCTCGTTGACGAGGATGCGCGTGCCGTTGCCGGTGTTCATGGCGTTTCTTGCTCCTTCAGCGTGAACGCGCGGGCCAGCCGCCCGAGCGCAGGTCGTCGTCGTGTTCGCCGAGCCGCGGCGCAGGGTGCGCGATGCGGCCCGGCGTGGCGCTGAGCTTGGGCACCACGCCCGGCACCTTGAGCGTGCGGCCGTCGGAGGTGGGGGCCTCGACGATCATCTCGCGCGCCAGGTACTGCGGATCGGTCGCGATATCGGCCACCGAGTAGATGCGCCCGACCGGCACGCCGGCCGCATCGAGCGCGGCCAGCGCCTCGTCGCGGCTGCGCTGGCGGGTCCAGGCCTCGATCGCGGCATCGAGCGCCTCGGCGTGCTGCACGCGGCCATCGTTGTGGCGCAGGGCCGGGTCTTCCTCGAGATCCGGCCGGCCGATGGCGCGCATCAGGCGGCGGAAGATGCTGTCGCCGTTGCCGGCCACCAGCACGTAGTGGCCGTCGTTGCAGCGGTAGGCGTTGGTCGGCGCAATGCCGGGCAGCGCGCTGCCGGCGCGTTCGCGCACGGCACCGAAGGCGTCGTACTCGGGCAGCAGGCTTTCCATCACGTTGAACACCGACTCGTAGAGCGCCACGTCGATGAACTGGCCCTCGCCGCCGTGCGCCGTGCGGTGGTGCAGCGCGGTCAGCACGCCGATCACGCCGTGCAGCGCCGCGAGCGTGTCGCCGAGCGAGATGCCCACACGCACCGGCACGCGGCCCGGTTCGCCGCTCAAGTAGCGCAGCCCGCCCATCGATTCGCCGAGCACGCCGAAGCCGGGCTTGTCGCGGTAGGGGCCGGTCTGGCCGTAGCCCGAGATGCGCAGCATGATGAGGCGCGGGTTGAGCGCATGCAGCTGCTCCCAGCCGAGGCCCCAGCCTTCCAGGGTGCCCGGCTTGAAGTTCTCGATCAGCACGTCGGCTTCGAGCGCGAGCGCGCGGGCCGCTTCCTGCCCCTCTTCGCTGCGCAGGTCCAGGCACACCGAGCGCTTGTTGCGCGACTGCACTTCCCACCACACCGAGCTGCCGTCGCGCAGCATGCGCCATTTGCGCAGCGGATCGCCGACGCCGGCCGGCTCGACCTTGATCACGTCGGCGCCGAATTCGGCCAATGTCTTGCCGGCGAAGGGCCCGGCGATGAGCTGGCCGAGCTCCAGGACCTTGAGGCCTTCGAGTGCATTCATTTGCCCTTGTCTCTCTTTGCTGTTCGATGGCTGCACTGTAGAAAAGCATCGCGGTTTGCGGAATTGCCATGACGGCAGCACCCCTTCGCGAAACGCGAAGCCCCCCGGCCTAGAATGGCCCGATGGCGAGCACCATCAACCCGGCCCGCGTCGACTTCGTCACCCTGCGCCTGTTCTGCGCGGTGGCCCAGTCGGGCAGCATCACCAAGGGCGCCGAGGCCTGCCACCTGGCCTTGTCGGCCGCGAGCCGGCGCCTGTCGGATTTCGAGAACGCCACCGGCTCGAAGCTGCTCGACCGCAGCCCGCAGGGCATTGCGCTGACGCCGGCCGGCCACGTCGCGATGCAGCATGCGATGCGGCTGTTCCAGGGCTTCGAGCAGTTCAGCACCGAGCTCAAGGACTACTCGAGCGGCGTGCGCGGCCATGTGCGCCTGTGGGCCAACATGTCGGCGCTCACCGAGTTCCTGCCGGCGGCGCTGGCGACCTTTCTCGAACGCCATCCGGACATCCGCGTCGAGGTCGAGGAGCAGTTGAGCGGCGACATCGTCCGCGCGCTGGTCGATGGTCTCGCGGACGTCGGAGTGTTCGCCGAGAACACGCCCACCTACGGCCTGGACGTGGCGCCCTTCCAGACCGACGAGCTGGTGGTGCTGTGCGCCAGGCAGCATCCGCTGGCGCGCACGCGGCGCGCCGATTTCAAGACCTGCCTCGCGCACGAGTTCGTCGGCCTGAACCGCAGCAGCTCATTGCTGGAGCTGACCTCGCGCGCCGCCGAGCAGGCCGGCATCCCGATGCGGCTGCGCGTGCAGGTGCGCAGCTTCGACGCCATGTGCCACATGATCGCGGCCAACCTCGGCATCGGCGTGGTGCCGCTGGCGGCCTGCAAGGCGCAGGTGATCGCGCTCGATCTGCGGGTGGTGCGGCTCAAGGACGCGTGGGCGGTGCGGCGGCTGATGATGGCGACCAAGACCGGCGAGCTGCTGTCGCCGGCGGCGGACCTGCTGGTCCGCCACCTGCGCGCCTAGACGGTCCCCGCGCCCACCAGCATCTCGCACGGCCCGACGAAGCCGTCGCCGGTTTCGAAGGTGCGCAAGGCCTCCTCGATGGCCTGCCAGGCCTGCGCTCGCTCCGTTTCGCTCAAGGCCACCATCATCTGGTGCAGCGCACCGAAGGACTCGCGCTCGAAGCGCACGCATTCCGCCGCACTCGGCAGCTTAACCGGCGACGGCACCTTGCGCACCTCGATGTCGCGCAAGCCGGCCTTGGTGAAGGCGGCTTCGAGCACGCCCTCGGCGCCGAGCGAGAACGGCCCCGGTTGCCCGGGCAGCGGCGCCGGCAGCTTGGCGCGCTCGCGGATGATCTTCACGGGGATCGAGAAGAAGGCGTTGCGCTCGGGCGTCGAATAGACGATGGCCGCCACCCGCCCCCCGGGCCGCAACGCGCGGCACATGCCCGCGAGCGCGCGCTGCTGGTCGGGAAAGTAGATCAGGCCGACGCGGCTGATCGCGGCGTCGAAGGAGCCGGCGGGCAGCGCGTCGAGCGCCTCGCCGTCGAGCTCGCGCGTTTCGACGTTGGAGAGGCCGGCCGTCCGGGCGTCCGCGGCCGCGCGTTCGAGCAAGGCCGGTGCGATGTCGGTGGCGAGCACATGGCCGCTTTCGCCCACGCGCCGCGCCGCCGAGATCGACTGTTCGCCGGCGCCCGCCGCGACGTCGAGCACCCGGGAGCCCGGGCCGATGCGTGCCAGGTCGAACATGGTCTCGGTCGCCTCGCCGAGCCAGTCGCCGACGAAGGGGCCCCAGCGGTGCCAGGCCTCGGCGGCGGCCTGCCACTGCGCGCGCGTCGTGGTCTTGAAGGCGGCGGCATCGAATGCCGGCTGCAGAACGGTGCTCATGGTGCGTCTCCAGAAGAAAGAAGGTGCATGAAGCATCGTTGCGCACAGCCCTGCGCGCCAGTCCAGAATTTGAACTGGCCTTGCCGGGCCGACAGGAATAGATTCGCTCCATGATCGACTACGGCCAGTTCTGCACCGTCGCGCGCGGCGCCGAAGTGCTCTGCGAGCGCTGGACGCCCTTGGTCGTGCGCGAACTGATGTGCGGCAGCACCCGCTTCAACGACATCCGCCGCGGCGTCCCGCGCATGTCGGGCTCGCTGCTCGCGCAGCGGCTGCGCAAGCTCGAGGAGGTCGGTGTCGTCAAGCGCGTGCAGGGCACGGGCGTGTCGGCGGAGTACCACCTCACCGGTGCCGGCGAGGAGTTGCGGCCGATCGTGATGGCGCTGGGCCACTGGGGCGCACGCTGGATCGGCAGCCGCCTGAAGCGCGGCCAGCTCGACGCCGGCTTCCTGATGTGGGACATCCGCCGCTTCGTGCGGCTCGACGAATGCCCGCGCGGACGCTGCGTCGTCGTCCACTTCCGCTTCACCGACGCGCCCGAGGGCGAGCGCCGCTGGTGGCTGGTGGTGGACAAGGGCAGCGCCGACCTGTGCCGCGACGATCCCGGCGAGGACGCGACGCTGATCGTCGAATCGACGGTGCTGGCACTGACCGAAGTCTGGACCGGTGACCGCGACGCCGACGCGCTGATCTGCGAACGCCGGTTGCGCGTTACGGGCACCGCGCGCGATGCGCGCGACCTGTGGCGCTGGCTGGGTCGCAGCGCTTTCGCCGAGACGCGCGAGGCCGCCCGGGGGGCCTAGTGCGCCGTGCCGCCGAGGGCCTTGGTCAGCATCACGAGGTCCAGCGCCAGCCGTCCGCTGCTGGCCACCTGGTCGCGCTGCGCCTGCAGCAGCGTGCGCTCGGCATCGAGCTGGACCAGGAAGTCGGTCAGGCCGTTGTCGTAGCGCACGCGCGCCAATTCCCGGGCGTCGCGGCTGTGGCGCTCCTTCTCCACCAGTTGCAGGTGGCGCTGCCGGTCTGCCGTGTAGGCGCTCAAGGCATCGTCGATCTCGTGCCAGGCCTTCAGCACCGTCTGCTGCCAGGCCACCGCGGCCTCCTGCTGCTGCAGCTCGCGCAGGGTCACCGTGCTGCGGCGCCGCCCGCCGTCGAAGATCGGCAGCTGCAGGCTCGGGCCGACCGACCACTGCCGGCTGCCCCATTCGCCGAAGCTGCGGCTTCCGACCGATTCGAAGCCGAAGTTCGCGCCCAGCGTGATGCGCGGGTACAGGTCGGCGACGGCGACGCCGATACTGGCGGTGGCCGCATGCAGTTGCGCCTGCGCGCGCTGGATGTCGGGCCGGCGCAGCGCGGCCTCCGAAGGCAGGCCGGGCGAGAGATCGGGCAATGCGCTCGCGGGCGCATCGGCACGCTCGAGCAGTTGCGCCTGCAGCGCGCCGGGGCGCTCGCCGACCAGCAGCGTGATCTGGTTGACGGCCTGCGCCTCCTGCGCCAGCAGTTGCGGCAGCCGCGCGCGCAAGTCGGCCGTCTGCGCGCGCTGGCGCGTCACGTCGAGGTCGGTCGTGAGGCCGCCGTCGGCGCGGGCCTTGACCAGTTCGAGCGTCTCCTCGGCCGCGGCGATGTCGGCGCGCGTGATGCGCAACTGGCGCTGCGCGGTGCGCAGCTCGAAGTAGTTGCGCGCCAGCTCGGACTGCACGCTCAGCTGCACCTGCGCCAGCATCGCCTGCGAGGCCGCGAGGTTGGCGTCCGCCGCCTCGATCGAGCGCCGCACGCGGCCCCACAGATCGAGCTCCCAGGCGGCATCGAAGCCGGCCTGGTAGAGGTTGTGCGGTTCGCTCAGCACGCCGATCAGCTCCTCGCGGTTCGAAGGATTGAGCGCGTCGATCAGGCGCGTGCCCGAGCCGAATTCGCTCTGGCGCTGGCGCGTCGCCGCCGCGCTGGCGTTGAGCTGCGGGCCGCGCTGGGCCTCCGCCGCCTGTCTTTGCGTTCGGCTTTGCGCGAAGCGCAGCGCCGCCGTCTGCAGGTCGTGGTTGGCCGCGAGCGCCTTGGCCTGGAGCGCATCGAGCACCGGGTCGGCGAAGACGGACCAGCCGATCGGTGCGCTCGCCGTGCTTCGAAGCTGCGGATCGAGCAGCTCGGGCGAGCCGCCGTGCCAGGCCGAGAAGTCGGCAGGCGCCGCGGGCGTCGGCGCCTTGAAATCAGGACCGACGGCGCAGCCGGCCAGCATCAGGGCCGCGAACGCCGGCAGCGCATGGAGGAGTCGATGGGAGATCTTCATGTCGTGTCCCCTTTTCTTCAAACAAGACGGTTGCGGAAAAGCCAGGCGGCCAGCGGCAGCGTGATGACCGCGATGACGAGCAGCGGGATGAGGTTGTGCCAGACAGTCAGGAGGCCCACGCCCTCGAGGTAGACGCGCTGCACCAGGTCGATCGCGAAGCGCAGCGGATTGGCCAGGGTCGCGATCTGCAGCGCTTGCGGCATGTTGCTGACCGGCGTCGTCAGCCCCGACAGCAGCATCAGCGGCATGATCAGCACGAAGGTGTAGAGCATGGCCTGCTGCATGCTGGCCGACACCGCAGAGATCGACAGGCCGATGCCCACGCTCGCGATGGTGAAGCAAGCGAGGCCGGTATAGAGCGTGACGAAGGAGCCGGCCATCGGCACCTTGAACCACAAGAGCGTGACCAGCAGCACGATGGTGGACTGCACCAGCCCGATCAGCACCGGCGGCACCGCCTTGCCGACCATGATCTCCATCGGCGACAGCGGCGTGACGAGCAGCTGGTCGAAGGTGCCCTGCTCGCGCTCGCGCGCCACCGACAAGGCCGTCAGCAGCAGCGTCTGCAGCATGCTGAGCGCGGCGATCATGCCGGGCATCAGGTTCCAGCGCGTCTCGAGGTTCGGGTTGTACCAGGCGCGCGAGGCGATGGTCACCGGCGCTTTCGCGCCGCCGTGCTGCAGCCGCCACTCGTCGTTGAAGTCCGCGACCACGGAGGCGATGTAGCCGCCGGCGGAACCGGCCGTGTTCGAGTTGCGGGCATCGATGACGAGCTGGATCGGCGCGCTCTCGCCCGCGCGCAGCTGCTCTTCGAACTGCGGGCCGATCTGGACCACCAGCAGCGCCTGCTGCGCATCGATCACGCGCGCGATGTCGGCCTGGGTGGCGAGCGTGGCGGCGCGGCGGAAGACGCCGGTGCCGTCGAGCTTGGCGACCAGCGCCGTCGAGGCGCCGCTCCTGCTCTGGTCGAGCAGCGCGTAGTCGACGTTGCGGAGGTCGTAGGTGGCGGCGTAGCCGAACAGCAGGCTCTGCATCAGCGCTGGCACCACCAGGATGGCGCGGCTGGACGGGTCCTTCAGGATCGCCAGGAACTCCTTGCGGCAGAGGTTGGCGATGCGAAGCAGGAGCGCGACGAATGAACCGTGCATGGCGAAGCCTTCAGTCGAGTTTCTTGCGCGTGACGAAGCGCGCCAGGCCGAGCAGCAGCACCGCATAGACGATCAGGATCGCGCAGTTGCGCAGCACCAGCGGCCAGACGTCGCCGGCCAGGAACAGCGTGCGGATCAGTTCCATGAAGTAGGTGGCCGGCAGCGCCTGGCCCACGATGCGCACCGCCGTCGGCACGTTGCGCAGGTCGAAGAGAAAGCCCGAGAGCATCAGCGAGGGCAGGAAGCTCGCGAGCAGCGCGACCTGGCTCGCGAGGAACTGGTTGCGCGTGACCGAGGAGATGACCAGCCCGATGCCCACCGCGACCAGCATGTAGAGCATGGCACTCAGGATCACGAGCGCGAGCGAGCCGACCATCGGCACCTCGAACAGGAAGCGGGCGGCGACGAGGCACAGCGCGAGCCCGACCATGCCGATGCCGAAGTAGGGAATGATCTTCGCCAGCAGGATCTCGACCGGCCGCACCGGCGTGACGAACAGCGCCTCCAGCGTGCCGCGCTCCCATTCGCGCGCCATCACCAGCGCCGTGAGGAAGGCGCCGACCAGCGTCATGATCAGCACGATCAGCCCCGGCACCAGGTACCAGGTGCTGGTGTTGGCGCTGTTGAACCACATGCGCTGCTCGATGCTGACCGTGCCGATGCCGGTGCCGGGTTGTCCGCGATCGGCCTGCCGTTGCGCGTTGCCTCCGAGCGCGGCCATGGCGTAGCGCAGCACGATGCTGGCGCGGCCCGCATCGGCGCCGTGCACGATGACCTGGATCCGCGCATCGCCGGCCGCGAGACGGCGCGAGAAATCGCCGGGCACGCGCACGATGCCGTCGACCTTGCGCTCGCGCATCAAAAGCTCGGCATCGCGCATCGAGCCCAGCATGACGGGCGAGATATAGGGCGTGAGCTGCAGCCCGGCCACCGCATCGGCGGCCGTGGGCGAGCTGTCCTCCATCACCACCGCGAGCGGCGCGTTCTTGACGTCCAGCGAGAGGCCGTAGCCGAAGATCAGGATCAGGATGATCGGCAGCAGGATGCCGATGGCGATGCTGCTCGGGTCGCGCACGAGCTGCCGCGTTTCCTTGCGCGTGAGGGCGATGAGCCGGCGCCAGAAACCGCTCATGTTCCGGCCTCGCGTGACTGGGTGACGATGCCGATGAAAGCCTCCTCCATGTCCGGTGCGCTGCCCGCCTGCACCCGCACCTGCTGCGGCGTGCCGATGGCCAGCAGCTTGCCGGCGTCCTGGATCACGATGCGGTCGCAGTACTCGGCCTCTTCCATGAAGTGGGTGGTGATGATGACCGTCACGCCGGCTTCCGACAGCGCGGTGATGCGGCGCCAGAACTCGCGCCGCGCCAGCGGATCGGTGCCGCTGGTGGGCTCGTCGAGAAACAGGATCTCCGGCTCGTGCAAAAGGCCCGTGGCCATGGCCAGGCGCTGCTTGAAGCCGCCGGGCAGGAGTCCGCTCGCGGCCTTCTCCTGGCCCAGCAGGTCGAACTGCTGCAGCACCGTCTGCATGCGATCGCGCAGGCGCTGCCCGCGCAGGCCGTAGGCGCCGCCGAAGAATTCGAGGTTCTCGGCGACGGTGAGGTTGCCGTAGAGCGCGAACTTCTGCGAGACGTACCCGATGCGGCTGCGAGCCTGCGCGCGCGCATGGCGCAGGTTGACGCCCGCCACCTGCAGGAAGCCGCTGGTCGCGGGCAGCAGGCCGCAGAGCATGCGGAAGGTGGTGGTCTTGCCAGCGCCGTTGGGGCCGAGCAGGCCGAAGATCTCGCCGCGCCGCACGTCGAAGCTGGTGCTGGCGACGGCGGTGAAGTCGCCGAACTTGCGCACCAGGTCCTTCACTTCGATCACGACTTCGTCGGGCTCGCCCGCGACGGCAACGGCCGCGACCTGCGGCCGCGCTGCGGCGGTGCCCTTCTCTCTCTCTTTCTCCTTCTGCTTCGCACGCAGCAGCACCATGAAGCCGTCTTCGAGGCGCGCCGGCACCGGCTCGACGGGCGCACCGTCGAACAGTGCGGCCAGCGCCTGCGCGTCGGCATCGGGCCGGCGGATGAAACGCACCTCGCCGCCTTGCGGCACGGCATCGACGATCACGGCCGGCGCATCGAGCAGCTTCGCCTGCAAGGTGCGCGCCGGCACGCCCTCGGGCGGCCTGGCGATGAAGCACAGATCGCGCGCGTTGTCGCGGATCTGCTGGGGCGCGCCCTGCGCGATCAACCGGCCTTCATGCATCACGAAGACCTGGGCGCAGCGCTCGGCCTCGTCGAGGTAGGCGGTGCTCACGATCACCGAGAGCCGTTCGTCGTCGACCAGCTGCCGCACGATCTCCCACAGCTCGCGCCGCGACAGCGGATCGACGCCGACCGTGGGCTCGTCGAGCAGCAGCAGTTCGGGCGAGCGCACCAGCGTGCAGGCCAGGCCCAGCTTCTGCTTCATGCCGCCGGAGAGCTTGCCGGCCGGGCGCGCGGTGAAGCGGCCCAGGTCGGTCATCTCCATCAGCCGCGCATAGCGCTCGCGCCGCACATTCTTCGGCACGCCGTGCAGGTCGGCATAGAGGTCGAGGTTCTCCTGCACGCTCAGGTCTTCGTAGAGCCCGAAGCGCTGCGGCATGTAGCTGATGCGGTCCTGCACGGCCTGCGGATCGGCCGCCACGTCGATGCCCAGCACGTACAGCGTTCCCTGGTCGGCGCGCAGCAGCCCGGCCGCGAGGCGCAACAGCGTGGTCTTGCCCGCGCCGTCGGGGCCGACCAGTGCGCAGAGCGTGCCGGCGGGAACCTGCAGCGACACGTCGCCGAGGGCCTGCACCACCGGCTTCGATCCCTTGACTTCGAAGCCTTTGTGCAGACCCTGCCCGACGAGCGCCGGCGCGGCGGCGTTCATCAGCGCACGCCTCCGGCCGCCGCGACCTTGGCGCCGTCGAGCGACAGCCGGACCGTGACCGGCATGCCCAGCCGGAGCCGGTCTTCCTTGTCGTCGGCCAGCACGCGGATCTCGTAGACCAGGCTGCTGCGCAGCTCCTCGGTCTGCACGGTCTTGGGCGTGAACTCGGCCACCGAGGAGATGTAGCCCACCTTGCCGCCGAGCGGCTGGTTCGGGTGGCTGTCGGTCGCGAGCGTGGCGGCCATGCCGGGCTTGATGCGTCCGAGGTCGGCCTCCGTCACATAGGCGCGCACCCACTTGGGATCGGTGATCGCGAGCGTGAACACCGGGCGCTGCGGCGAGGCCATGTCGCCCGGCTCCATCAGGCGCGCGCGCACCACGGCGTCGATGGGCGCCTTGAGCTCGGCCTGGCTCAACTGGTGTTGCAGCAGCGCGAGCTCGGCGCGCGCGACTTCCAACTGGGCCTGGGCCTGCGCGATGTCTTCCTTGCGCGGTCCGGTCACGACCAGCTGCTGCGCCTTGCGTGCGTTCTCGAGCTGCGCCTCGGCCACCTTGCGGCGCGCCTGCGCGCTGTCGAGGTCCTGCTGGCTCACCGCGCGGCCGGCGGTGGTCTGGCGGATGCCTTGCAGCCGATCGAGCTGCTGGCGCGCGAGCTCGGCATCGGCCTGGGCGGCCGACACGCTGGCGCGCGCCTGCGCCACTTCCTCGGGACGGCTGCCGGTCTTCAGGCGCTGCAGCGCCTGCTGCTGTACGCTGATCTGCGCTTGCGCCTGGGCCGCGCGCAGTTCGAGCGTGCGCGTGTCCAGCGCGCCCAGCACCTGGCCGGCCTTCACATGGTCGCCCTCCTGCACCTCGAGCCTGCCGATGCGCTCGCTGCCGTTGAAGGCCAGCGAGACCTGGCGCACATCGACGTTGCCGTAGAGCACCAGCGTGTCGCTGTCGGCGGGCTTGCGGTTGAAGTACCAGGCGGCCGAAGCGACGGCCGCCAGCAGGACGATGGCGCCAACGATGAGAGGCTTCTTGTTCATGGCTTGCTCTTGCTTTCTCGCCGGTGCGTCGTCGATGAAGTAGACTGGATGATAACGAATTTGAATTCAAATTCAAACTAATTCCGCCTTTCCTGCAGTCTTATGTCAACCACCGCGAAAAAGAAGGCTCTCGCCGCGCCCGTGCGGCGCGCACCGCGCCCCGACGGCGCCGCCACCCGATCGCACCTGCTCGAAACCGCCGGCCGGGTGTTCGCCGAGCGCGGCTATGCCGATGCCACCAGCAAGGAGATCTGCGAACGCGCGGGCACGCCGATGGCCTCGGTCAATTACCACTTCGGCAGCCGCGAGGCCTTGTATGAAGAGGTGCTGGTCGAGGCGCACCGCCAGATCGTGAGCGTCGACGAGCTGGTCGAGATGACGCGCTCGCTCGGCGATCCGCGGCAGAAGCTGCGCGCGCTGCTCGCGCACATGCTGGCGCCCTCTTCGCGCGAGCCCGCGCCCTGGGGCTTTCGCGTCATGCTGCGCGAGTTCATGTCGCCGGGGCCGCTGGCGCCCGCGCTGGTCGACAAGGCGGTGCGGCCCAAGGCCCGGCTGCTGCTGGGCCTGATCTCGGAGATCCTGGAACTGCCGCCGGACCATCCCGCGGTGCAGCGCGCCCTCGTGTTCTCCGTGCTGCCCTGCATCGTGATGCTGGTCGCGCCGAAGGAGATACCGAGCAAGGTCCTGCCCGCGATCGCGAAAGACAGCGAGGGGCTGCTCGAAGACCTGATGCGCTACATGTTCGCCGGGCTGGACGCGCTCGCGCGCGCGCATCGCAAGCCCGCGCGCGCTTCGCGCGCCTAGGCGCCGGCTCAGGCCATCCGCGCGGGCAGCACGTCGAGCGAACGCAGCCGGGCGATCTCTTCCTCGCTGTAGCCGTGCGCCGCCAGGATGTCGGCCGCATGCTGGCCGAAGCCGGGCGATGCGAAGGGTGCGGGTCCGGGCGTGCTGCCGAACTTGACCGGCTTGTCGAAGCCGCGGTAGCCGCCCACCTCCGGATGCGTGTAGTGCGCCACCATCTGCTCGGCCAGCACCTGCTCGTGCACGAACATGTCCTCGACCGCGCGCGCCGCCGCACAGGGCACCGCTTCGCCGAAGATGGCCTCCCATTCGAGCGCGCTGTGCTGCTGCAGCGCGGCGCGCAGGCGCGGCACGATCTCGGCCGCGTGCTGCGCGCGCTTGCGCACCGTGTCGTAGCGCGGATCGGCAGCCAGCGCCTGCAGGCCGGTGCGTTCGCACAGCGCCGACCAGAAATGCGCCGTGTTGGCGGACAGGTAGAGGTAGCTCTCGCGCGTGGGATGCAGCCCCGTGACGCCGCCCGAGCGCATGTCGCGCCCGACCTCCCTGCCCTCGCCGTCGGCCCACACGAGGCGCGCCGACTGCATCGCCAGCGCGCTGCGCAGCAAGGAGACGCCGACGTACTGCCCGCGGCCGCTGCGGGCGCGCTCCACCAGCGCCGCGCTGACGCCCATGGCCAGCATCGAGGCCGCGTAGTAGTCGACCACCGAGCCGTAGACGATCTCCGGCGGGCCGCCCGCCTTGCCCTGCATTGCGCAGATGCCGGTCATGCTTTGCAGCACCTGGTCGTAGCCGGCCTTGTCCTTGAGCGGGCCCACTTCGCCGTAGCCCGTGACGGCGCAGTAGACCAGCGCCGGATAGCGTTCGCGCAGCTGCTCGTAGGCGATGCCGAGCCGCGGCGGGACCGCCGGCCTGAAGTTGTGGACCAGCACGTCGGCCTCGCCGAGCAGGCGATGCAGCACCTCCAGGCCTTCCGGCTTCTTGAGGTCCAGCGCCAGCCCCCGCTTGTTGCGGTTGACGCCGATGAAGGCGCGGCTCTCGGCCTCCAGCGTGGACGGGTACTTGCGCAGGTTGTCGCCGCCGGGCGGCTCGATCTTGACCACGGCCGCCCCCATGTCGGCCAGCAGCGTGCAGCCGTAGGGCCCCGCGATGTAGGCGCTGAGGTCGAGCACGCGGATGCCCGACAGCGGGCCGCGGACGGCTTGTTCTGCGGTGTTCGTCGTCATGGAAGGACCTTGCGTTGTCATTGGGGAGCGATGCGCGCGTTCTTCGATGTCTCGCCCCACTTGGCGATTTCGCTCGCGATGAAGCGGCCGAACTGCTCGCGCGTACCGACCGCCGGCGCGAACGACAGCGCCTTCATGCGCTCCTGCATCTCTGGCGTCGCCATCGCGCGGTGGACCGCTTCGTTGAGCTTGTCCAGGACGGCGCCCGGGGTGCCCGCCGGGGCGGCCATCCCGATCCAGCCCACCGCCTCGAAGCCCTTCAGCCCCTGTTCGGCCAGGGTCGGCGCCTCCGGCAGCAAGGGCGTGCGCTCTGCCGAGCCGACGCCGATCACCTTGAGCTTGCCGGCGCGCACCTGCGGCAGCACCGCCGGCAACGCATCGAACATGAACTGCACCTGGCCGCCGATCAGCTGCGGCTGCGCCTCCGCCGCGCCCTTGAAGGGCACGTGCACGGCCGCAACGCCGGCCCGGTGCAGGAACATCTCGGTCGTCAGGTGCGAGGTCGAGCCGTTGCCCGCGGAGGCGTAGTTCATCGCGCCCGATTTCGCCTTGGCGATGAACTGCGGCAGGTTGTCGAAAGGCGCATCGCGGCTGGCCACCAGGGTCTGGATCACCAGGCCCACGTTGGTCACCGGCGCGAAGTCGCGCACCGGGTCGTAGGGCAACCTGGCATAGATGGCCGGCGCCACCGCGAAGCCGGCGCTGGTGGCCATCACCAGCGTGTAGCCGTCCGGCGCGGCCTTGGCGACGAAGTCGGTGCCGATGGTGGTGCCGGCGCCGGCCTTGTTCTCCACCACGAAAGGCTGGCCGAGCGAACGCGAGAGCTGCTCGGCCACCAGTCGCGCCAGGATGTCGGTGGCCTGGCCGGCCGCGATCGGCACGACGAGCCGCACCGGGCGATTCGGATAGTCGGCTTGCGCCTGGGCGCGCGGCGCGAGCGCCAGCAGGGAGATCAGGAGCGGAGCGAGGAAGAAGGCTCGGCGCGGGGAAGTCATGGGATGAAGCTTTCGGGAAGAGGAAGACGGAGGGCTTCAGGCGAAGCCGTAGAGACGGGCCGGGTTGTGGACCAGAATCGCGGCGCGTGTCGCGGCATCGGGCACCCATTCGCCCAGCAGGTCCAGCAGGCGCGCGTCGTCGGGCTTGTGCGCCACTTCGGTGGGGTGCGGCCAGTCACTGCCCCACACCAGCCGGTCGGGCGCGATGGCGGCCAGCGCGCGGGCATCGCCCACCGTGTCCGCATAGTCCGGCGCGCCGGTGCGCGTGTTGAGGTACGCGCCGCTGAGCTTGACCCAGGCGCGCCCTTCGCGAAGCAGTGCCTGCACGACCGCAAAGGCCGCATCCCGCGCTTCGCCGCCCACCGGCAGGCGCGCCAGGTGATCGAAGACGACCGGGCACGGCAGTCGCCGCAGCACGGCCGCATGTTCGACGATCTGCGCCGCGTGGAAATGCAGTTGCAGATGCCAGCCGAGCGGCGCGATGCGTTCGGCCAGCGGCAGCAGCATGTCGAAGCGGGTCGGCGCGCCGGTGGCTGCATGCAGCGTGAGCCGCAGGCCGCGGATCCCGCCCGCATCGAGCCGCTGCAGTTCCGCATCGCTCACCTCGGGCGTCAGCACTGCGATGCCGCGTGCGTGCGCCGGCCCGAGCTGCGCGATCGCATCCAGGGTCGCGCTGTTGTCGGTGCCGTAGGCGCGCGGCTGAACGACCACGGCGCGGCGTGTGCCCAGCCGCTGCTGGATCAATCGGTAGTCGGCGGCCGTGGCCTGCGGCGGCGTCGGGACCAGCTTCGCGCCTGGCGCTTCCGCAAAGCGCGCATCGAAGACATGGATGTGCGCATCGCAGGCATCGGCCGGCACCGGTTCGCGCGGCAGCGCGCTGCCGCCGGAGTTGGGGAACGCGTTCGCCATCATTCGGTCGAGATGCCCGCGTCCTTGGCGACCTTCTGCCAGTACGGGATCTCGCGCTGGATCTGCGCGGCGAACTGCGCCGCGGTCAATCCCGCGGGCTCGGCGCCTTCGCGCTGGAGGAAGGACTTCATCTCCGGCCCTTCGACGATCTTGTTGACCTCGGCGTTCAGCCGCTGCACCACGGCCGGCGGCGTGCCCGCGGGCGCGAGCAGGCCCCACCAGATGCTGAAGCTGTAGCCGGGCACGGCCTGCGCCATCGGCACCAGCTCCGGTGCGGTGGCCGAGGGCTTCGCGCTGGTGATGCCGATCGCACGCGCCTTGCCCGAACGCAGCGCCGGCTGCAGCGAGGGGCCGCTCGCGATCAGCACATCGACGTTGCCGCCCATCAGGTCGGTGGTGGCGGGCGCCATGCCGCGGTAGGGAATGTGCGTGATGAAGATGCCGGCGCTTCCCTTCAGCAGCTCGGTCGCGAACTGGTTGGTGCTGCCGGGGCCGGACGAGGCGTAGTTGAGCTTGCCCGGCCGCTGCTTCGCCAGCGCCACCAGCTCGGCCGGCGTCTTCGCCGGCAGGTCGGCGCGCACCGCAACCACGAAAGGGCCCTGCGCCATCATCGCCACCGGCGCGAAGCTCTTGACCGGATCGAAAGGCAGGCGCGGCTGCACGGCGGCGTTGGTCACGAAGCTCGAGGACACCGCCGCCAGCGTGTAGCCGTCGGCCGGTGCCTTGGCGACGGTGCCGGTGCCCAGCGTGCCGCCGGCGCCGGGCTTGTTGTCGATCACCACCGGCTGGCCCAGCGCTTCCGACAGCCGCCGTCCCACCGCGCGCGCGAACACGTCGTTGGAGCCGCCCGCGGGATAAGGCACGACGATGGTGATGGGCCGCGAAGGCCAGGCCTCCTGCGCCGATGCGCTGCCGTAGAAGACGGCGGCGCCGAGCATCGACATCAAGGCCGCTGCCGCGCGGCGGCGGCCGGTGAGGGAAGGAATGAAGGGTCGAAGGATGGTCATGTTGTCTCCGGTGTGTTCGTTCTGTGAAGGTCGATCGATGGCTGTCGCCGGCGCTCAGCGCGCAGGCAGCAGGCCGAGCCGCTTCGCGTCGGCCAGGATGGCCTCGGCGCTGCGCACGAAGGGCGCGTCCACCATGCGGCCGTCGACCAGATAGGCGCCCACGCCGCGAGCTTGCGCTTCGCGCGCCGCTTCGACCACGCGGAGCGCGCGCGCGATGTCGGCCTCCGAGGGGCGGAACACCTGGTGCGCGAGCGCCACCTGGCTGGGATGGATGCAGCTCTTGCCCAGGTAGCCGAGGCGGCGCGCCATCTCGGCCTCGGCCACATAGCCTTCGGCGTCCTTGACGTCGGCGAAGGCCGAGTCGTAGGCGAACACGCCGGCCTCCCCCGCCGCCAGCCGCATCGCGAACATGGCCGCATGCACGTTGGCCACGTCGCGGCGCGCGATGCCGAGCGGCTCGAACAGGTCGCCGAAGCCCAGCTGCAGGCCGGCCACGCGCGCATGCGCCTGCGCCATCGCGGCGGCCTGGCGCAGGCCCCTGGGCGACTCGACGTTCAGCAGCAGGCGCACCGGGCGCGTGACGCCGTTCGTCTTCTCGGCCGCCTGCAGCGCCGCTGCCGCGGCCTGGACCTGGTCGACGGATTCGGCCTTGGGAAGATTCAGGAGATGCAGGCCCTCGCACACCACGGCCGCGATGTCGGCCTCGAAGTGCGGCGTGTCGATCGCGTTGACGCGCACGATCAGCGTCTTGCCCGAAGCCTGCGCCGCCGCCGAACGCAGCAGCGCGCCGACCTGTGTCCGCGCCTCGGCCTTGCGATCCTCGGCCACCGCGTCTTCGAGGTCGAAGGAGAGCGCATCGGCCGGGCCGTCGAGCGCCTTGGGAAAAAGCTCCGGGCGCGAGCCGGGCACGAAAAGCTTGCTGCGCACTTTTTGTCTCCAGAAGAAACTCCAAAGCCGAGTCTGCGCGCAGACATCCAAAAGAAAAACCGCCTTGTGCTATTTTCAGAATATAGATTTCATTTACTGTGAACACCGACTTCCTCAAGAGCTTCGTCGCGGTCATCGAGCACGGGTCGATGGCCGAAGCCGCGCGCCGGCTCAACCTCACGCCGGCGGCGATCGGCCAGCAGGTGCGCGCGCTGGAGCGCGAGATGGGCACGCCGCTGGTCAAGCGCATGGGCCGCACGGTGACGTCCACCGAGGCCGGCGACCGCATCGTGCTGCGCGCTCGCGAGCTGCTGGTCCAGGTGGTCGACCTGCGCACGGTGGCCAACGACGCCACGCTGTCGGGCGACCTGCGGCTCGGCGCCGGCACCAACGCCTTGCTCGGCATGGTGCCGGACATCCTGGCCGGCCTGGTGAAGCGCTATCCGGGCGTCAACGTCTACGTGCAGCCCGGCTATTCGGTGGACATGCATCCCGCGGTGCAGCGCGGCGAGCTCGATGCCGCCATCGTGCTGCAGTCGCCGGTCGCCCTGCCCAAGGCCTTGTGCTGGCAGCTGCTGCGCGAGGAGCCCCTGGTGGTGCTGGCCCCCGCGAGATGGGCCGGCGCCGACCCGCACAAGCTGCTGGCCACCCAGCCGCTGATCCGCTACGACCGCACGCAATGGGGCGGCAGGCAGGCCGAGCAGTACCTGCGCAAGGCCGGCATCAAGCCGCGCGAGCGCTTCGAGCTCAATGCGCTCGGCGCCATCGCGGTGATGGTCGACCGCGGCCTCGGCGTGTCGCTGGTGCCCGACTGGATCCGCCCCTGGCCCGAGGGCTTGCGGCTCGCGCGCATCCCCTTGCCCCTGCCCTTCGAGCCGCGCCGCATCGGGCTGATCTGGTCGCGTGCATCGCTGCGGCTGCGGCTGGTCGAGGCGGTGCGCGAAGAAGCGATGGCACTCTTTCCCGTCGCTGCAGGACGAGCAAGGCGCGGTGGGCGCTGACGAAGCTCCGGCGTTTGAAGAAGGGACGGGGCGCGGAGACGCTGCTGTCTTGCCCCTCTCCCTCCGGAAGTCGACCGGCCCGCACCGCATACCGGACGCGCATCCATGGGACTGAAGAAGACGTCCTACAGCACCAGCAAGGCCCGGAAGTCGTTGACGTTGGTATGCGTCGGTCCCGTCACGCACAAGTCGCCGATAGTGTCGAAGTAGCCGTAGGCGTCGTTGCGGTCCAGGTGGTCGGCGAGCTTGCGGCCCGCGGCCTCGGCGCGCGCGAGGGTGTCGGGCGTGACGAAGGCGCCGGCGTTGTCCTCGACGCCGTCGATGCCGTCGGTGTCTGCCGCCAGCGCCCACACATTCTTCTGCCCTGCCAGCGCGCCCGCGAGCCCGAGGCAGAACTCGCCGGCGCGGCCGCCGCGGCCCTTGGCCTGGCCCGGCTGGCGCGGCCGGATCGTGACGGTCGTCTCGCCGCCCGAAAGAATCACGCAGGGCTTCGCGAAGGGCGCGCCGCGCAGTGCGACCGCACGCGCCAGCGCGCCGTGCACCTTGCCGACCTCGCGCGACTCGCCTTCCATCTCGTCGCTCAGGATGTGGGCCTCGATGCCGGCCGCGCGCGCCGCGGCGGCCGCGGCTTCGAGCGATTGCTGCGGCGTCGCGATCAGGTGCGTGGCATGGCCCTTGAACACCGCGTCGGCGGGCTTGGGCGTTTCGAGTGCGCCGCTTTCGAGCTGCGCGCGCACGGCAGCCGGCACCTCGATGCCGTAGCGCTCGAGGATGGCCAGGGCGTCGGCGCAGGTCGTCGCATCGGGCACCGTGGGCCCGCTCGCGATCACGGCCGGGTCGTCGCCCGGCACGTCGCTGATGGTGAGCGTGACCACCTGGGCCGGCGCGCAGGCCGCGGCGAGGCGGCCGCCCTTGATGCGCGAGAGATGCTTGCGCACGCAGTTCATCTCGCCGATGTGGGCGCCCGATTCGAGCAGCTGCTTGTTGATGCGCTGCTTGTCGGCCAGCGTGAGTCCTTCGGCCGGCAGCGTGAGCAGGGCCGAGCCGCCGCCCGAGATCAGGCACAGCACCAGGTCGTCGGCCGTGAGGCCTTCGGTCAGCGCGAGGATGCGCTCGGCCGCCTTGAGCCCGGCCTCGTCGGGCACCGGATGCGCGGCCTCGACGATCTCGATGCGCTTCGCCAGCCCTTCGGGCCGGGGCGGAATGTGGTGGTAGCGCGTGACGACCAGGCCTTCGAGCTTGGCATCGGCCGGCCACAGCGCCTCGAGCGCCTGCGCCATCGAGCCGCCGGCCTTGCCGGCGCCGAGCACCAGCGTGCGGCCCTTGGGCGGCTTGGGCAGGTAGGGGCCCATGCTGGCGAGCGGCAGCGCGCGTTCGACCGCGACGCGGTAGAGATGTTCGAGGAATTCGCGCGGCGCGGAATGGGGATCGGGTACGGGATTTGTTGGCTTCATTGCGAGTGTCTCCAGGCCCGATTGTCCACAGGCGCTAATTCGTCTTTGCGCCAGTCTCGAACCACTTGCCGATCAGCGCGCGCTCCGCATCGGTGATGCCGGTCGAATTGTTCATCGGCATGATCTTCGTGACTACCACCTGCTGGTAGACGCCCTGCGCATGCGCCGCCACCTGGTCGGGCGTGTCGAGCCGCACGTTCTTCATCTGCACCTGCGCACCGTGGCACATGTAGCAGCGCTGCTCCAGCACCTTCTTGACGTCGCCGAAGGCCACCTTCGGCGCCGCGGCGCCCGCCACCGGCGCGGCCGCGGGCTCGGGCCGCATCCAGACGATGGAAAGGCCCAGCACCACGACGCCGACCATCGCATAGGGCAGCGGATTGCCCGCGTTGCCGAGCTTGAAGCGATGCCGCACAACGAAGAACTGCCGGATCGCCGCGCCGCCGAGCATGATCAGGAGCAGCACGATCCAGTTGTACTTGTGCGTGTAGGTGAAGCTGTAGTGGTTGCTCAGCATCGAGAACAGCACCGGCAGCGTGAAGTAGGTGTTGTGCACGCTGCGCTGCTTGCCGCGCTCGCCGTGGATCGGATCGACCGGCAGACCGGCGCGCAACGCCGCCACGTTCTTGCGCTGGCCCGGAATGATCCAGAAGAACACGTTGCCGCTCATGGTCGTGGCCATCATCGCGCCGACCAGCAGGAAGGCCGCGCGGCCCGCGAACCACTGGCAGGCCAGCCAGGTCGCGAAGACGATGAAGAGCGCCACCAGCACGCCCACGATGGTGTCGCCGTTCTTGCGCCGGCCGAAGAGCTGGCAGATGCCGTCGTAGACCATCCAGAAGACGACGAAGAAGGCCAGCGCGACCGCGATCGCGGCGCCGGGCTGCCAGTCCATCTTGGACTTGTCGATCAGGTAGGTGCTCGCGTTCCACAGGTAGGACATCGTGAAGAGCGCGAAGCCGGTGATCCAGGTGGAGTAGCTCTCCCAGTACGACCAGTGCAGGTGGTCCGGCAGCTTCTTGGGCGCCAGCGCGTACTTCTGCATGTTGTAGAAGCCGCCGCCGTGCACCGCCCACTGCTCGCCGCCGACGCCCTTGTCCAATGACTCGGGGTCCTGCGGCTTCTCGAGGCTGTTGTCCAGCATCACGAAGTAGAAGGACGCGCCGATCCATGCGATGGCGGTGATGACGTGGACCCAGCGCAGCAGCAGATTGGCCCAGTCGAGGTAGTAGCTTTCCATGTGCTCAACCTTGTATTGGCCTGCTCACCACTGCGGGCGCTGTAAGCAGAGAGAGTGCCGCGAACGCAGACCATCGTGGGGGTCTCGCTCCGCTGCGGCTTGTGGACTGAAGTGTATACACTTTTGAGCTTGAATTCGAGGCTTTTCTTCCCGCGGGCGTGCTGGAAAACCCTAGCTCAGCGATTGCAAGAGCTGTGCCGCCACTGCCACGGCAATGACCTCCGGCTCCTTGCCCCCGATGCCCGGCACACCGATCGGGCAAGTGATGCGCGCCAGCTCGTCGACAGTGAAGCCCCTCGCCTCCAGCCGGTGGCTGAAGGTCGCCCACTTGGTCTTGCTGCCGATCAGGCCGACGTAGGGCAGGTCGTTGCGCACACGCAGGCGCTTCAGGCAGGCGATCACGATGTCGAGGTCCTCGGCATGGCTGAAGCTCATGATCAGCACCCGCGAGCCCGGCGCGAGCTGCGCCACCGCGTCCTGCACCGGCTCCGAATGCTCGGTCTCGATCTGCGCCGGCAGCGCGGCGGGAAACACGCCGTCGCGGCTGTCGATCCAGCGCACGGTGAAAGGCAGGGTCGAGAGCAGCCGCGCCAGCGCCGCGCCCACGTGGCCGCCGCCGAAGAGCGCCACCGGCTCCAGGTGCGCCAGCAGCTCGCCCTGCAGCGCCTTCGCGTCCGATGCCGCGATGCGGCGGAACGAGAGGAACACCACGCCGCCGCAGCACTGGCCCAGGCTCGGGCCGAGCGGGTAGCGCCGCACGCCTTCGATGGCCGGGCCGCCGGCCAGCCAGGCACGCGATTCCTCGATGGCCTGGAACTCGAGCTGGCCGCCGCCGATGGTGCCCGTGAGTCCCTCGGCCCAGACCGCCATCCAGGTGCCGGCCTCGCGCGGCGCCGAGCCCTGCGTCTTCTCGACGCGCACCAGCACGCCCTCTTCGCGCGCGAGCCGTGCGAGCAGTTCGTCGACCATGCCGTTCATGTGCGATACCTTCTGTAGTGGGAGAGCCTTGTGCGCAAGGTATAAATCCACCGATGGATCTGCAACTTTTCACGCCGCTGCGCCGCGCCCTCGCGGCCGCCTTGACCACCGCACTCGGCCTGGCCGGCTGCGGCACGCCCAGCCCCACGGCACCGATCACTTCGACGGTGCCCGGCCAATTGACCCGCGCCGTTCCCGATGGCTCGACGGCCCACGCGATGCCTAGGCCCTCGAACGCAGCCAACGCGCGCGAATACCGCCAGGACGCCGCACGCCACATCTATGCACGCAACGGCGCACGCATCTACAGCGGCAAGCTGCCGCCGCTGCTCTATGCGGTCGGTACGCTGCAGGTCAGCCTCGACGCCAACGGCAAGGTGGTCTCGATGCACTGGATGCGCGCGCCCAAGCACGCGCCCGAAGTGATCGCCGAGATCGAGCGCACCGTGCTCGAAGCCTCGCCCTACCCTGCTGCGAGCCGCGTCGGCAAGCTGGTCTGGACCGACACCTGGTTGTGGGACAAGGGAGGGCATTTCCAGCTCGATACCTTGACGGAAGGCCAGCTCTCTTCGTTTCAAGATCCGCGGTAGGTGGAGTAGCTCCACGGGCTCACCAACAGCGGCACGTGGTAGTGCTGGTCGGTGTGGGCCACGCCGAAATCCAGCGACACGCGATTCAGGAAGTTGGGCTCGGGCAGCGTCACGCCCTTGGCCTTGAAGTACGCAGCCACGTCGAACACCAGCCGGTAGGTGCCGACCTTCAGCGTGCTGTTGTCGTAGAGCGGCGCATCGCTGCGGCCGTCGGCATTGAGCGTGAAGCGCTTGACGAGCGTCGCCTGGTCGCCGTCGGTGGTGAACAGCGCGACCTCCATGCCAGCCGCGGGGCCGCCGTGCATGGTGTCCAGTACGTGGGTGCTCAAGCCCATGGTTGTGCTCCTTCAAGGCATTCGGGAAATTCCGGTCGACAAAAGTGTATACAGTTCTAGGCTTTGGGTCTATCATGAAAAACATGGACTCGACCACCACCCGCGCCATCGTCGACGCACTCACCAAGGCCATTGTGGAACACCGGCTGCAGCCCGGCAGCAAGCTGGCCGAGCAGAAGCTGGCCGACCACTTCGGCGTCTCGCGCACGCTGGTGCGCCAGGCGCTGTTCCAGCTGTCGCAGAACAAGCTGATCCGGCTCGAGCCCGCGCGCGGCGCCTTCGTCGCGGCACCGGCGGTCGACGAGGCCAAGCAGGTCTTCGCGGTGCGCCGCATGCTCGAAGCCGAGATGACGCGCGCCTTCGTGCGCAGCGTGACGCCGGCCAAGATCAAGGCGCTCAGGGAGCACGTGGCGCTGGAAAAAGCCGCGGTCTCGGGCGAAGACATTTCGGGCCGAACCGAACTGCTCGGCGACTTCCACGTGCGCATGGCGGAGCTTATGGGCAACGCGGTGCTGGCGCAGATCCTCGGCGAGCTGATCTCGCGCTGCGCCCTGATCACGCTGATGTACCAGAGCGCAAGCGCGGCCGAGCACTCGAACGACGAGCACGCCGACATCGTGAAGGCGCTGGCCGCCAAGGACGAAGAGCGGGCGGTGCAGCTCATGACCGAGCACCTGCTGAACGTCGAGGCCAACCTGGTTTTCGACCGCAAGGTGCCCACCCACGACATCAGCCTGGCACTGGCCTGAAGCCCCATGAGCCGTAGGGCCGTTCCCAAGGCGAATACCGGAGCGCGAAGCGCGGAGGTTACTTAATGAGCATTTACGACACCACCCTGCCCTACCCGCGCGACCTGGTCGGCTACGGTCGCAATCCGCCCCATGCGCAATGGCCCGGCCGCGCGCGCATCGCGGTGCAGTTCGTCCTCAACTACGAGGAAGGCGGCGAGAACTGCGTGCTGCACGGCGACGCCGGTTCCGAGCAATTCCTCTCCGAGATGTTCAACCCGGCGAGCTTCCCCGACCGGCACATCAGCATGGAAGGCATCTACGAATACGGTTCGCGCGCGGGCGTCTGGCGCATCCTGCGCGAGTTCGAGAAGCGCGGCCTGCCGCTCACCGTGTTCGGCGTCGGCATGGCGCTCGAGCGCTACCCGGAAGTCGCGGCCGCCTTCAAGGAACTGGGCCACGAGATCGCCTGCCACGGCTGGCGCTGGATCCACTACCAGAACCTCGACGAGGCCACCGAGCGCGAGCACATGCGCCTGGGCATGGCCGCGATCGAGAAGCTCACCGGCGAGCGTGCGCTCGGCTGGTACACCGGCCGCGACAGCCCGCGCACGCGCCGGCTGGTGGCCGACTACGGCGGCTTCGAATACGACAGCGACTACTACGGCGACGACCTGCCCTTCTGGATGAAGGTGCAGAAGACCGACGGCGAAGTGGTGCCGCAGCTCATCGTGCCCTACACGCTGGACTGCAACGACATGCGCTTCGCATTGCCGCAGGGCTACTCGCATGCAGACCCCTTCTTCCAGTACATGAAGGACAGCTTCGACGCGCTCTATGCGGAAGGCGACGAGGCCCCCAAGATGATGAGCATCGGCATGCACTGCCGCTTGCTCGGCCGCCCCGGCCGCATCACCGCGCTGCAGCGCTTCCTCGATCACATCGCGAAGCACGAGCGCGTGTGGGTCTGCCGCCGGCTCGACATCGCGCGCCACTGGAAAAAGACCCACCCCTACCCCGCCACGCACGGAGCCTGACATGGCACTCACCATCGAACAACTGAACGCCGCCACGCCCGACGAAGTCGCGGCGCTGCTCGAGGGGACCTACGAGCATTCGCCGTGGATCGCGAAGCGCGCTGCCGCCGCCCGGCCCTTCCGCTCGCTCGCGCATCTCAAGCATGCGCTGGTGCAGGTGGTCGCCAAGGCCTCGGCCGACGAGCAGCTGGGCCTGATCCGCGCCCACCCCGAACTCGCGGGCAAGGCCATGGTCAGCAAGACGCTGACCGCCGAATCCACCAACGAACAGGGCAAGGCCGGATTGACCGATTGCACGCCCGAGGAGTTCGCGAAGATCCAGCAGCTCAATGCCGACTACAACGCGAAGTTCGGCTTTCCCTTCATCCTCGCGGTGCGCGGGCCGCGCGGCACGGGCCTCTCCAAACGCGAGATCATCGACACCTTCGAGCGCCGGCTGCACAACCATCCGGGCTTCGAACTCGGCGAGGCGCTGCGCAACATCCACCGCATCGCGGAGATCCGGCTCGACGACAAGTTCGGCATGGAGCCCACGCGCGGCAACGAGGTGTGGGACTGGCAGGAACAGCTCTCGGTGTACACCGACCCGGGCTACGCCGAAAAAGGCCAGCTCACCGTGACCTACCTCACCGAGGCGCACCGCGCCTGCGCGCAGCAGATCGCGGGCTGGATGCGCGAAGCCGGCTTCGACAGCGTCGAGATCGATGCCGTCGGCAACGTGGTCGGCCGCTACGAAGGCGCCACGCCGGGCGCCCGGACGCTGCTCACCGGCTCGCACTACGACACCGTGCGCAACGGCGGCAAGTACGACGGGCGGCTCGGCATCTTCGTGCCGATGGCCTGCGTGCGCGAACTCAAGCGCCAGAACCGCCGCCTGCCCTTTGCCTTCGAGGTGGTGGGCTTCGCCGAAGAGGAAGGCCAGCGCTACAAGGCCACCTTCCTCGGCTCGGGCGCGCTGATCGGCCACTTCGATCCCAAGTGGCTGGACCAGAAGGACGCCGACGGCATCACCATGCGCGAGGCGCGTCGGATCGCCGGCCTCAAGGAAGAAGACATCCCCAAGCTGCAGCGCGATCCGGCCAGGTACCTCGGCTTCGTCGAAGTGCACATCGAGCAGGGTCCGGTGCTCAACGAGCTCGACATCCCGCTCGGCATCGTGACCTCGATCAACGGCGGCGTGCGCTACGTGGGCGAGGTGATCGGCATGGCCAGCCACGCCGGCACCACGCCGATGAATCGGCGCCGCGATGCCGCCGCGGCGGTGGCCGAGCTGATCCTCTTCGCCGAGCAGCGCGCCGCGAAGGACGGCGACTCGGTCGCCACCGTCGGCATGCTCGAAGTGCCGAGCGGCTCGATCAACGTGGTGCCGGGAGTCTGCAGGTTCAGCCTGGACATGCGCGCGCCCAACAACCCCCAGCGCGACGCGCTGACGGCCGACGTGCTCGCCGAGCTCGAGGCCATCTGCGAGCGCCGCGGCGTGCGCTACACGCTGGAAGAAAGCATGCGTGCCTCCGCCGCGCCGAGCGCGCCCGAATGGCAGCAGCGCTGGGAGAAGGCGGTCGACACGCTCGGCGTGCCCTTGTTCCGCATGCCCAGCGGCGCCGGCCACGACGCGATGAAGCTGCACGAGGTGATGCCGCAGGCCATGCTCTTCGTGCGCGGCATCAACTCCGGCATCAGCCACAACCCGCTCGAATCGAGCACCAACGACGACATGCAGCTGGCGGTGGAAGCCTTCCAGCTGCTGCTGAACAACCTCGCCACAGAAATTTGAACACCCCCGTTGCTTGCTCACTGCGTGTAGCCGCCTCCCCCCTCAAGGGGGCAACACCAGCGGCCCGGCAAAGCCGGTTCCGCGGTGTTTCCCGAAAGGGACCGGGAACCGAACAGTCTCTTAAATCGACCTTGAAGCCATGACCGACTACAACAAACTCGACGCCTGGATCGACGCCCACTTCGACGAGGAAGTGCAGTTCCTGCAACAGCTGGTGCGCGTGCCGACCGACACGCCCCCGGGCAACAACACGCCACACGCCGAACGCACGGCCGAGTTGCTGAAGGACTTCGGCTTCGAAGCCGAGAAGCATGCCGTGCCCGAACAGGAGGTGAAGGACTACGGCCTCGAATCGATCACCAACCTGATCGTGCGGCGCAAGTACGGAAGCGACGGCAGGACCGTGGCATTGAATGCCCACGGCGACGTGGTGCCGCCCGGCGAAGGCTGGACACACGACCCCTACGGCGGCGAGATCGAGGGCGGCAGCCTCTACGGCCGCGCTGCCGCGGTCAGCAAGAGCGACTTCGCGAGCTTCACCTTTGCGCTGCGCGCGCTCGAAGCGGTGGCCAGGCCGGCGCGCGGCAGCGTCGAGCTGCATTTCACCTACGACGAGGAATTCGGCGGCATCCTGGGTCCGGGCTGGCTGCTCAAGAACGGCCTCACAAAGCCCGACCTGATGATCGCGGCCGGGTTCAGCTACGAGGTGGTGACGGCGCACAACGGCTGCCTGCAGATGGAAGTCACGGTGCACGGCAAGATGGCGCATGCCGCGATACCGACGACCGGCGTCGACGCGCTGCAGGGCGCGGTGCACATCCTGAACGCGCTCTATGCGCAGAACGCGCTGTACAAGCAGGTGACGTCGAAGGTCGAGGGCATCACGCATCCGTACCTCAACGTCGGCCGCATCGAGGGCGGCACCAACACCAATGTCGTGCCCGGCAAGGTGGTCTTCAAGCTCGACCGCCGCATGATCCCGGAAGAGAACCCGGTCGAGGTCGAGACCACGATCCGCAAGCTGATCGCCGACGCCGCGGAAGCGCTGCCCGGCATCACGGTCGAGATCAAGCGCCTGCTGCTGGCCAATTCGATGAAGCCGCTGCCGGGCAACAAGCCGCTGGTCGAGGCGATCCAGAAGCACGGCCGGGAGATCTTCGGCGAGCCGATCATGGCCATGGGCACGCCGCTCTATACCGACGTCCGGCTCTACGGCGAAGCCGGCATCCCCGGCGTGATCTACGGCGCCGGACCGCGCACGGTGCTCGAGTCGCATGCCAAGCGCAACGACGAGCGCGTGGTGCTCGAAGACCTGCGGCGCGCCACCAAGGTGATCGCGCGCACACTCAGCGACCTGCTGATCTAGGGCGGCACTCCCGCGATGAATCCAGCCGGCGCGCGCCGGCGTACATGTGGCGGCCGCAGTCCATTGCCCTGCATTTCCAGGCGGCCCCGACCGATTCATCTCTTCAGGAGTTGCACCATGAATACGAAGCGCATCGCTCTCGCCGCCCTCGGCAGCCTCGCAGCCCTGGCTGCGCAAGCCTTCCAGGGCGAGCAGAACCCCCTGCCGCCGCCGCCCTTCCAGTCGAGCCTGTCGCGCGCCCAGGTTCAGGCCGAGGCGAAAACGCCGCTGCGGATCAGCAACGGGGGCACCGGCGTGCGCGCACCGATCAGCCTGGCCGACCGCGCCGCGGTTCGTGCCGGCGCGCGGGCCGTGGCGGCCAACGGGGCAGCCACCTACGGCGAAAACTGACAGCGCGGGAACTGCGTCGACCGGCGCTTCAGAGAAGGTCTTCGTTCACCAGCATGGAGAGCATCGACAGGCGCAGCCGCGTTCCCCAGGTCGAGTTCGGCTCTTGCGCGAAGACGACCTTCTCTTCGCCTTCCTGCGCGACCCACTGGAGGCCCGGCTGGTCGGCGGTGCTGCGGACCTGGTAGCTCCGGGGCAGCCGTTCGCCCTGCAGCAGGCTCGCCACCTGGCCGGCCAGCTCCGGGCTGTCGACGATCAGCCCCATCTCAGTGTTGGAGTGGGCCGAGCGGCGGTCCATGTTCAGCGAGCCGATGTAGAGCCAGCGCTGGTCCACCACCGCCACCTTGGCATGCAGGCGGCCGAGCGAGCCGCGCAGTTCGCCGGCGGCGCTGTCCCGCGTCTCGGCGCCGGGCATCAGCTCGAACAGCGAGACGCCCATCTGCAGCAAGGCGCTGCGGTAGCGCGCGTAGCCGAAGTGCACCAGCGGCTCGTCCGTCGTGGCCAGCGAGTTGGTGATGACCGACACGCGCACCCGGTTGTCGGTGGCCTGCTTGAGGATCTCCAGCGTGCGCCGGCCCGGAACGAAGTAGGGCGAGGCGACGAGCACTTCGGAACGCGCCGACTGCATCAGCTCGAGCTTGCCGTTCATGACGGCGCCATCGGCGAGCGACGCATCGCCCGGCGCGGCCTTGGCCGGCGCATCGGCGATCACGCGGGCGGCGGCGATGTGCAGTTCGAGGCGCCCATTGGCCAGCTGCGAGCCGACGCTGCTCTGGCCGAGCGGGTCGCGCGCCGCCACCGTCAGGTCGGCGGCGCCGGCTGCACGCACGGTGTCGTCGAACTGGCGCCGGGCGGCTTCCGACGAGAACTCCGCTGCCGCGAGGCTCTGGATCGGATAGGCATGCTCGCTGTTCCAGTAGCCGTCGAACACCACCGACAGCTCACGCACCACCGGTCCGGCCGCGAACATGTCCATGTCGATGAAGTTGGCGGGCTCGCTGCGGCCGAAGTACTCGTTGGCGATGTTGCGGCCGCCGGTGATCGCGAACACGTTGTCGGCGACCAACAGCTTGTTGTGCATGCGCCGGTTGACGCGCGAGAACTCGTGCAGCGAGAACAGCACGCGCGAGGCGACACCGCCGTCGCGCACCGCCAAGGGGTTGAACATGCGCACTTCGAGGTTCGGACGGGCGGCCAGGCCGGCCAGCAGCGCGTCCTGGCCGGCTGCGTGCAGGTCGTCCACCAGGAGGCGCACGCGCACGCCGCGGGCGGCGGCGTCGGCCAGCGCGCGCAGGAACTGCCGCCCGGACAGGTCGTCGGCGATCTGGTAGTACTGCGCATCGATGCTCTTCTCGGCGGCACGGGCCAGCGCGATGCGCGCCTCGAAAGCCTGGTCGCCGGCGGGCAGCAGGCGCATGCCCGACAGCTGGCCGTTGGCTGCCGGCATCGATGCGGCGGCCACCGCGGCGAGGCGGGTGTCGGCCACGTCGATGCGGGCTTGCGAATTCGGACGCTGCACGCCGCTCGGCAAGCCGGCACAGGCCGTCAGCATCCCGAACAGCACCACGATGAAGGCCCACACCGCCAGGCGCGAGTCGGCCTTGGCTTGGGCGAGCGCGATCAGGCGCAGGCCGACGCAATGGGCGATCAGCAGGGGGCAGCGAGGGAAAAGGGAGGTCATGGCGGGCTCTGTCTGGTGTGCCTCTAATCTAGGCAGGCCCCCCCTTTCTCACGAGTGCGCAGTGCGCCGCACGGATGTGACATTGGTCACAGGCGGCGGCGCGTCCGATAATCGTTTGCCGCCATGCAGCCGCCTGGCCGCGCCCCTGCGCAGCATCCGGAGTGAACGATGAATTCCGCCACCGACGACGCCAATGACCGCCTGCCGCAGCCCCTGCTCGATGCCATCGCGCCGCACGGGTCGACGCGCTCGTTCGCCGCCCAGGCGATCCTGATCAACGAGGGCGACACGACCGACTCGCTCTACATCCTGCTGAGCGGCCGGGTGAAGGTCTACGCCAGTTCGGAGGACGGCCGCGAGGTGGTGCTCGCCGAGTACGGTCCCGGCGAGTATTTCGGCGAACTCTCGATCGACGGCGAGAAGCGCTCGGCATCGATCAAGGCGCTCACGGCGTGCAGCTGCCGCGTGGTCCAGGGTTCGGAGCTGCGCCAGTTCCTCGCGGAGCACCCCGACTTCGCGGTGCACCTGACCCGCAAGCTGATCCGCATGGTGCGGCGCCTGACCGAGCAGGTTCGCAGCATTGCGCTGCAGGACGTCTACGGCCGCATGGTGCGCGTGCTGATCGAGCTGTCCGAGCCGGCCGGCGAGGAGCGCGTGCTGCGCCACAAGCTGACGCAGCAGGACATCGCGGGCCGCATCGGCTCCTCGCGCGAGATGGTGAACCGGGTCATGAAGGAGCTCACCGCCGGCGGCTATGTCACGCAGCGCGACGGCCGCCTGGTGATCCTGCGCAAGCTGCCGGCCGCTTGGTAGCGGCCCGGCTCAGGAATCCGGCACCACGCGCCATACCGGCACCTGGCGCTGAAAGCCCTTGAGCGCCAGCTCGCCGGCCTGCTGGATCGACCACTCGCCTTCGGGCCGCGCCTCCTGCAAGGCGGCCTGGACGCGCTGCGACAGCAGGATCTCGCCAGCCTCCGCTTCTCCGCACAGGCGCGCGGACAGGTTGGTCACGGTTCCGATGGCCCCGTAGTCGATACGCCCTTCGAAACCGATGCTGCCGATGGTCGCGAAGCCTTGCGCGATGCCGATGCCCATGTGCAGGTCGTAGCCGCGCCGGCGCCATTGGTCGCTGAGATGGCGCATCTCCTCCTGCATCCGGACCGCCATCCGCACCGCGCGCAACGGCGCATCGGGCACCGGCACCGGATCGTTGAAGAAGATCATCATGCCGTCGCCGGAAAAGCGCTCCAGCGTGCCCTCGTGGGCCAGCACCAGCCGCCCCATCGCCGCGTGGTATTGGGCCAGCACGGCCATCACCTCCTCGGGGTCGGCGGTCTCGGTGAAGGCGGTGAAGCCGCGCAGGTCGAGAAAGACGACGGTGATCTCGCGCCGATGGCTCTTGAGCGGATCGTCGGCGCCGCCGGCCAGGATCGCCTGGGCCAGCTGTGGCGAGAAGAAGCGCTTGAGCTGCCCGATGCGCTCGAGCTGCCGGGCGGCATCGGCCACGCGCTGCTCGAGCGTCAGGTTCCAGGCCTGCAGCTCGGCCCTCTGTCGCTGGACCTCGTCGTACAGGGCCTTGACGCGCAGCAGGGAGCGCACGCGCGCCATCAGCTCGGCCTGGTGGATGGGCTTGGTCAGAAAGTCGTCCGCGCCCGCCTCCAGTCCCTTCACGCGCTCGTGCTCCGGGTCCAGCGCGGTCACCAGCACCACCGGCAGCACCGCGCATGCCGGATCGGCACGGATCGCGCGGCACACGTCGTAGCCGTTCATCCCCGGCATCATCACGTCCAGCAAGACCAAGTCGGGCATATCGGCCGCGATGCGCGCCAGCGCTTCCTCGCCGGATGCCGCGGTGCTCGTTCGATAGCCGCGCGCGGTCAGGACGTCGGCGAGCAGCCTGACGTTCTTTTCGACGTCGTCGACGACCAGGACGTGGGCACTCATCGCGGTCCCTTCTGTTTCAGGAAGCGATCGACGGTCGCGCGCAGGGTCTTCAGGGCGATGGGCTTGGTCAGGAAAGCGTCGAAACCCGAATTCACGATGCTGCGATGGTCGTCGGGCATGACCGAGGCCGACACGGCGATGACGGGGATCGCCTGCAACACCGGATGCGCGCGAATCTCCTGCAAGGCCGCGATGCCGCTCATGCCCGGCAGCTGCACGTCCATCAGGATCAGGTCGGGCGGGTGGTCGATGGCCAGCTGCACGCCCGCCTCGCCGGTCCGCGCCTCCAGCGTGGCGTGGCCGGCGTGCTGCAGCACGTCGCGCATCAGCTTCATGTTCTTGTCGTTGTCCTCGACGATCAGGATGGTGCTCATTCGGTAACCTCCGCGCTGTGCGCCGCGGTGCTATTCGACTCGGGAGCGGCCCGGCGTCTCATACCACGGCCTCCGGGACCTGCTGCGGCAGCGTGAAGCTGAAGGTCGCGCCTTCGCCGGGCCAGCTCTCGACGCGGATCGTGCCGCCGTGGAGCTCGACGAAGCGCTTGGCCAGCGACAAGCCCAGGCCCGTGCCTTCTGACCTGCGCAGCGCGTCGCTGCCGGCCTGGCGGAACTCGTCGAACACCAGGGCCTGGTCTTCCGGGGCGATGCCGACGCCGGTGTCGGCCACGCTGACCTCGGCGACGCCTTGGCCGGCTGCATCGAGGCGCCGGGCGCGCAGGCGCACGCTGCCGCCGGCCGGCGTGAACTTCACCGCATTCGACAGCAGGTTCACGATCACCTGCTTGACCTTTCGGGCATCGGCCACCCATTCCGTCAGCCCGGCGCCGACTTCGAGGGCGATCCGGACACCGCCCCGCTGCGCGCGCTCGCGCACCAGGGTCAGGGCGTCGTCCATGAGCGGGCCGAGGTCGATGCAGCTCAGGTCCAGCTCCATCCGCCCGGCTTCGATCTTGGACAGGTCCAGCACGTCGTTGATCAGCGTCAGCAAGTGCTGGCCGGACGAATGGATGTCCTGCAGGTATTCCATCTGCTTGTCGTTGACCTCGCCGAACATCCGCTCGGCCAGCACTTCGGAAAAGCCGATGATGGCGTTCAGCGGCGTGCGCAGCTCGTGCGACATGTTGGCCAGGAACTCCGACTTGTGGCGGTTGGCCACCTCGAGCTCGCGGCCCTTGTTCTCGATCTCGCGGAACAGGCGCGCGTTCTGGATCGCAATCACGGCCTGGTCGGCGAAAGTCTCGACCAGGCGGACTTCCGCATCCGAAAAGGGCTGCACCTCCTTGCGAAGGACGGCGATGATCCCGATCGATGCGCCCTCGCGCACCATCGGCACGGCGAGCACGGTACGAACGCCGTTGGGCCTTGGCGCCTTGCGCGATCCCGCGGGCCTCCAATCGATCAACTGGGCGACATCCTCGACATGTATCGTCCGGCCTTCGACGAATGCCCGGCCGACCACCGACCTGGCGCTCATCGGCAGTGCGTCGTCGCGGCCCGGCCCGGAACCGCCCCTGAGCTGGTAGCCGGTGACGGCCCGGAAATGATCGCCCTCCTGCAGCCAGATCTTGCTGGCATCCGCGCGGCAGCGCAGCACGGAGCGCTCGGCGATCGCCTGCAAGGCCGGTTGCAGATCCGACGGCGTGTGGCTGAGCACCCGCAGGACTTCCGCCGCCGAGGTCTGGAATTCGAGCGACGCCGTCAGTTCCGCCGTGCGCTGTTCGACCTTGCGCTCCAGCTCTCCGTACGACTCGCGCAACTGCGCCGACATGCGGTTGAACTGGTCGGCCAGGGCTTCCAGCTCGTCGCCGGTCCTGACGACGATCTGCGCGTCCAGTTCGCCCTCGCCGATGCGCCGCGCGCCTGCGGCGAGCGTGCGGATCGGCCGGACCATGTTGCGCGCCAGCACCCATGCCGCCACGGCGGAGACCATCAGGCCGGCCAGCAACAGCAGGCCGGTGCGCAGGATCGAGGCGTTCAGCTTGGCATACACCTCGGCCATCGGCCGCTCGACGAACACGTTCCAGCCCAGCGGCTCGATCGGCGCCACCGAAACCAGCACTTCCGCGCCCTGCAGGTCGTGCGTCACCATGGCCTGCGGGCCCGGCGCCTTCGCCGCCGCCGCAGCCCGGACGTGCGGCAACGACGCGAGGCTGGTCTTGCGCAGCACCAGGCCGATGTCGGGGTCCGCCACCAGCAGGCCCTTGCTGTCCACCACGTAGGCCTTGCCCGCGTCGTCGGTGCTGATGCGCGAGATCACGTCCCAGATGAACTTGAGATTGAGGTCGGCCACCGTCACGGCGCCCTTGTCGCCTGCGGAGCGGATCGCCACCGTCATGTAGGGCTCGGTGCCCTTGTGGAAGTACACGGGCCCGAACCACGGCGAGCCGGCCCGGGCGTTCTGGAACGCCGCTTCCGACGAGCGGTCCTTGCCGGACCCCATCGTGTCCATGCCCAGGCGCGACACCGCCACCCGCTCGCGGCCGCTGCCGTCGAGTTGCGCCACGTCGGTCACCTCGGGGACCTGGCGCAAGAGGCGCAGGAACTCGATGCGGCGCGCTTCCAGGTCCGCCTCGTCGAACATCGGAAGCGAAGCGAAGCTCAGCTGTTCGGCGAGCTGCTGGATGTACTGCTCGATCCGCGAGGCCGCGCCCAGCGCCTTGACCTGCTGCAGGCTGGCCAGCGCCGCCTTGTTTTCCTGATAGGAAAAGTAGAGACTGATCGCGCCCGACGCCAGCAGCACAGCCATGACCAAGGAGAGGATCAGCAGCAGGTACTTGCGGAACAGGTGCCCGCGGTGGATGTCGCGCGTGGACTCTGCCGGCAGAGCGGCATCCGGCATGGCACGGCCATCTTCCTCGGCTGCTTTCATTTCGACTGCTGATGGCGCGTCGCCATGGAAGCCCAGCGAGGTTCGCGCGGCCGGGGCTTTCATGATTCGATCACTTTGTCGTCGATTGGCTGCGCCATCTACAGCGGCGCGGCGCCGATTTTCCGCCTTTGCGGGCTCGGCGAGATCCACCAATCAGCCTATGGAAGATGGAAGCTCCGAATGAGAAACCTGATGAACGGCAACAACCTGCGGCTTCTTCTTTGCGCGCTGATGCTTGCCGCCGCTCCCGTGGCCGAGGCCCAGCAGGCGAGGAAAGTGCCGCGCGTGGGCTATCTGGCGGCCGTCTCGGCCAGCGCGGACGCGCCCCGGCTGGAGGCATTCCGGCAGGGCCTGCGCGACCTCGGCTATGTCGAAGGGCAGAACATCCAGATCGACTACCGCCATGAAAGCCTGGATCTGGAGCGGCTCCCGAGCCACGCGGCCGAACTGCTCCGGCTGGAGGTGGACGTGCTCGTCACGGTCACGACCAACGCGGCCCTGGCGGCCAAGAAGACGACCGGCACCATTCCCATCGTCTTCATGGGCGTCACCGACCCGATCACCACCGGCCTGGCCGAAACCCTGGCGCGGCCAGGCGGCAACAGTACGGGGATCACCAATGTGGCGGCGGTCCTGGCCGGAAAAAGGCTGGAGCTGCTGAAGGAAATGATGCCCAAGGTCACCCGGGTCGCGGTGCTCTGGGATCGCAAGGCGCCGGGTTCCATCCCGCAGTGGGAAGAAAGCCAGGCGCCCGCAAAGAAGCTGGGCCTGGAGCTCTATTCGATGGAGGCCAGCAGCGTCGACGAGTACGTGGCTGCATTCACGCAAGCCGTCAAGGCGCGCAACAACGCCGTCTGGGTCACGCTCAACCCGGTCGCCAATTCGAACCAGAAACTCATCGCCGAACTGGCCATCGCCAACGGATTGCCCTCGATCTGCGCACGGGGCGACTACGCGGAAAACGGATGCCTCATGGCCTACGGGCCCGGCTACGGCATGGAGGGCAAGGACGGCGCCCGCTACGTCGACAGGATCCTGAAGGGCGCCAAGCCGGCCGATCTGCCCATCGAGCAGCCGACCAAGTTCGAGCTGCTGATCAACCTGAAAACCGCCAAGCGCATCGGCTTCACCATCCCGCGCTCGGTGCTGAACCGGGCGGACAAGGTGATCCAATAACAGAGCCAATGACCAAGGAACCCCCATGACCCGTCCCCTCTTCAGTTCGACCATCGCCGGCAGCCTGCCCAAGCCCGCCTGGCTGGCGGAGCCGCGCAAGCTCTGGCCGGCCTGGAAGCTCGAGGGCGCCGAGCTGGCCCAGGCCAAGGCCGATGCCACGCTGCTCTGGATCAAGGCGCAGGAAGATGCGGGCCTGGACGTGATCGGCGACGGTGAACAGTCGCGCCAGCACTTCGTCCACGGCTTCCTCGAGCAGGTCGAGGGCATCGACTTCGAGCACAAGGTCAGGATGGGCATCCGCGACAACCGCTACGACGCGATGGTGCCGCAGGTGGTTTCGGAGCTCCGCCTGAAAGGCCGCGTGCATGCCGCGGAGGCCCGGCTGCTGCGCGCCCACACCCGGCACCGCATCAAGTTCACGCTGCCCGGCCCGATGACCATCGTCGATACCGTGGCCGACCGGCACTACGGCGACCGCGTGAAGCTCGCGATGGCTTTCGCCGAGCTGCTGAACCAGGAGGCGCTGGCCCTGGAGGCCGACGGCGTCGACATCGTCCAGTTCGACGAGCCGGCCTTCAATGTCTACATGAAGGAGGCCGCCGACTGGGGCGTGCGGGCGCTGGAGCGCGCGGCCCAGGGCCTGCGCTGCACCACGGCCGTCCACATCTGCTACGGCTACGGCATCCAGGCCAACGTCGACTGGAAGGCCACGCTCGGCGAGGAATGGCGCCAGTACGAGCAGGTGTTTCCGGCGCTCGCGAAGAGCAGCATCCAGCAGGTGAGCCTCGAATGCTTCCATTCGCACGTGCCGCCGCAGCTCATGCGCCTGCTCGACGGCAAGGACGTGATGGTCGGCGTCATCGACGTGGCGAGCGAGGTGGTCGAGACGCCCGAGCAGGTGGCCGACACCATCGGCCAGGCGCTGCAGCATGTGCCGAAGCAGCGGCTCCTGCCCTGCACCAATTGCGGCCTCGCGCCGATGGACCGCGCCGTCGCGCTGCAGAAGCTGCAGGCGCTGGCCGCCGGCGCTGCGCTCGCGCGCCAGCGTTACGGCTGAGCCGGGCGGCTGCGCTCAGCGCGGCGCATCGCCCTTGCGGTAGTCGGCGGTGAGTTCGTCGAGCCGCTGCTTCAGCCCGGCATCGAGCTTGTAGTCGGCCGCCGCGAGCGTGGCATCGAGCTGCTCCGGCCGGCTGGCGCCGAGCAGCGGCGCGGTGATCAGCGGATTGGCCATCACCCACGCGACGGCCAGGGTCGCGAGCGGCACCCCCGCCTCGTCGGCCAGCGCATGCAGCTGCGCGACGGTGGCGAAGCTGCGCTCGTTCCAGTAGCGGTCCTGGTACATCGTGCCCGCGGTGCCGAGCGTGAAGCGCGTGTTGTCCTCGGGCTTGGCGCCGGCCTTGTACTTGCCGGTCAGCAGGCCGCCCGCGAGCGGGTTGTACGGAATCACGCCCAGGCCTTCTTCGCCGGCCAGCGGCAGCAGCTCGCGCTCGATCTCGCGGAACAGGAGGCTGTAGCGCGGCTGCACCGAGACGAAGCGCGTGAGCTTGTGCAGCTCGGAGCGGCCGAGCGCACGCGCGAGCCGGTAGGCCAGGAAGTTGGAAACGCCGATGTAGCGCGCGCGCCCCGACCTGACGATGACATCGAGCGCCTCCAGGCTTTCGTCGAGCGGCGTCTCGCGGTCGTCGCTGTGGAGCTGGTAGAGGTCGACGTGGTCGGTCTGCAGCCGCTTGAGCGAGGCGTCGATGGCGTCGAGCAGGTGCTTGCGCGATGCGCCCTGGTCCCAGGGGTTCGGGCCGACCTTGCCGACCGCCTTGGTGGCGAGCACGAAGCGGCTGCGCGCGCCCGGCCCCTTCGATTGCAGCCAGCGGCCGATGATCTCTTCGGTGCGGCCGGTGGTCTCGACCGTGCCGCCGAGCGGATAGACGTCGGCGGTGTCGAGGAAGTTGATGCCGGCCTCGGTCGCCTTGTCGAGGATGCGCTGCGAGACGGCTTCGTCGGTCTGCAGCCCGAAGGTCATGGTGCCGAGCGCGAGCCGCGACGCGGTCAGGCCGGTGCGGCCCAGGCGGGTGGTGGGAATGCTCATGGGATTTCTGTGATGCGGGGGCGGCAGGCCATCATAGTGATCGCGGCGCGAACGCGCAGAGCCTAGGGCCTGTTAACAGGCCCTAGTGCGGACGTCGCGGATAGCCGGGCATGTCGAATCCGAGCGCATCCAGCCGGGCCAGGACCTCGCTGCCCGCGGCGTCGCCCAGCGCGACGAGCGGCGGACGCACCCTGCGCCAGGACGCTTGCGCGGCGAAGCGCGAGACCACGTGCTTCATCGCCGGGATCATCGGCACGGCCTGGAAGATCGTGCGAACGGCATCGGCCCTGGCCTGCAGCTCGGCGGCCTCGGGACCTTGCCAGCCTTCGAACAGGCGATGGATGCCAGCCGGATTCATGTTCACGGTCGCGCTGATGCAGCCGGCACCGCCGATCGGCAAGGCCAGGGACAGCAAGGACTCGCTGGCCGGGAATACGTCGAAGCCTGCGCCCGCGAAGTTGTCGATCATCGCCTTGGAATTGTTCCAGTCGCCCGAGGAATCCTTGGCGCCCGCGATCGTGCCCGGGTAGCGCGCGAGAAGACGCCCGATCAGGCCGAGCGTGATGGGCACCTGGCTGAGTTGCGGGATGTGATAGAGGTAGATCGGCACGCAGCCGCTTCCGACCCGCTCGATGATCTCCGCGTAATAGGCGAAGACGCCGTCGTCCGACACGCCCTTGAAATAGAAGGGCGGCAGCACCAGCGCGCCCGAGGCGCCGATCCGGGTGGCGTGGCGGGTCAGTTCGACCGCGTCCGGCAGCGCGCAGGCACCCGTTCCCGGCATCAGCCTGGCGGCGGGGACGCCGGCCTCCACCAGCGCATCTGCCAATGACAGCCGCTCGCCGACCGAAAGCGATGCGGCTTCCGAATTGGTGCCGAAGATCGCCAGCCCCGCATGGCTGTCCACCAGCCAGCGGCAGTGGGCGATGAAGCGGTCGACGTCGGGCTCGAGCTGGTCGTTGAAAGGCGTGAGGACCGGCGCGATCACGCCGCGCAGCCGCTTCGTCATGGGGGAGTTCATGCGAAAAAGTATCGAATGACATGCGCTCGCGAGGGCGAGAAGACAGCGCGGTCAAAGCAAAATCTTTTTTGGGTCTGACCGAAAGCGGCCTGTACATTCGCGCCGATGGATACGCGCTACCTTCAAAGCTTCGTCGCCGTCGCCGAACTGGGCTCGATGGCCGAGGCGGCGCGCCGGCTCGACCTCACGCCCGCGGCCATCGCCGCGCGCGTCAAGGCGCTCGAGGAAGACATCGGGCTGCCGCTGGTCCAGCGCTCCGGCCGCTCCGTGCGGCCCACGGAGGCGGGGCTCAAGATGCTCGACCGGGCCCGCAACGTGCTGCGCGACGTGCGCGACCTGCGGGCGGTCACGAGCGACGGCGCGTCGCTGGGCGAGCTGCGCCTGGGCGTGTTCGTCTCGGCCATGACCAGCGTGTTGCCGCTGGTGCTCAAGCGGCTGTACGCGCGCTTTCCCGATCTGTCGGTCTTCGTCGCGCCCGGCAGCTCGGTGGAACTGTGCCGGCAGGTGACGACCGGCGCGCTCGACGCCGCCATCGTCGTCGAGCCGCAATTCGCGATCGGCAAGGGCTGCACCTTCCAGGCGCTGTTCGAGGAGCGCCTGGTCGTGGTCGCGCCCAAGGCCCTGGCGCGTCGCAAGGCCCACGAGCTGCTCGCGACCGAGCCCTTCATCCGCTATGACCGCTCGGTGGTGGGCGGACAGCTGGCCGACCGCTACCTGCGCGACCACGGCATCGGCGTGCGGCAGCGGCTGGAGATCGACAACCTGATGGCGGTCGCGGCTCTGGTCGGCCAGGGGCTCGGCGTGGCCCTGCTGCCGGACTGGGCGCCGATGTGGAACAGCGGATTCGCGATCGCGCGCGTGGCGCTGCCTGCGCGCGCGCCGGTGCGGCGCGTGGGCCTGATCTGGGCCACCCACGGGCCGCGCGCCGGGCTGGCGAAAGCCCTGCTCGCCGAGGCGCAGGCCGTCTGCAAAGGACGCGCCTAGCGCTTCGGCGCGCGAAGAAAGTCGAAGTCGACGCCCTTGTCGGCCTGCATCACCGTTTGCAGAAAAAGCTTTCGATAGCCTCGTTCGGCCGTCGGCTCGACCACCGGCGACTCCTTCGCGCGGCGTGCCAGCTCGTCGTCCGATACCAGCAGCGCTATCTCGCGCTTCGCCACGCTCAGCCGGATGCGGTCGCCGTTGCGGACATGCGCGAGCGGACCGCCGATGGCCGACTCCGGTGTCACGTGCAGCACGATGGTCCCGAAGGCCGTACCGCTCATGCGGCCGTCGGAGATGCGCACGATGTCCTTCACGCCCGCGCGCGCGAGCTTGCGCGGGATCGGGATGTAGCCCGCCTCCGGCATGCCCGGTGCGCCCTTGGGACCGATGTTCTTGAGCACCAGCACGTCCTCGCGCGCGACGTCGAGATCGTCGCTGTCGATGCGCAGGACCAGGTCCTCGATGTTCTCGAAGACCACGGCGCGGCCTTCGTGCTCCATCAGCCCGGCATCCGCCGCGGACTGCTTGATGATGGCCCCGCCGGGCGCCAGGTTGCCGCGCAGAACCGCGATGCCGCCCTGCGGGTAGATCGGATTGGCGGCCGTGCGCACCACGTCCTGCGCGAATCCCGGCCCCGCGCGCTCGATCTCTTCGCCCAGCGTCCTGCCGGTGACCGTCATGGCCTCGAGCCGCAGCAAGGGTCGGAGTTCGCGCAGCAGCGTCGCCATGCCGCCGGCCTTGTGGAAGTCTTCCATGTAGTGCTGGCCCGAAGGCTTCAGGTCCAGCAGCACGGGCGTCTCGCGTCCCATGCGGTCGAGCACCTGCAGGTCGATGTCCAGGCCCATGCGGCCCGCGATCGCGGCCAGGTGCACGATGCCGTTTGTCGAGCCGCCGATCGCGAGCAGCACCCGCATCGCGTTCTCGAAGGCGGCGGGCGTGAGCACCTTGTCGATGGTCAAGCCGTCGCGCGCGATCCGGACCGCTTGCGCGCCGGTCTGCTCCGCGATGCGGATACGGTCGGCGGTGACGGCCGGCGGCGAGGCGCCACCGGGCATCGTCATGCCCAGCGCTTCCGCGATGCAGGCCATGGTGCTGGCCGTGCCCATCACCGAGCAGGTGCCCACGCTGGCCACCAGCTGGTTGTTCACGTCGGCGGTTTCCTCGTCGTCGATTTCACCCGCGCGGTATTTGCCCCAGTAGCGCCGGCAGTCGGTGCAGGCGCCGACGCGCTCGCCGCGGTGGCTGCCCGTCAGCATGGAACCGGTGATCAGCTGGATCGAGGGAATGCCGGCCGAGGCCGCGCCCATGAGCTGCGCCGGCACCGTCTTGTCGCAGCCGCCGATCAGCACCACCGCATCCATCGGCTGCGCGCGGACCATCTCCTCGGTGTCCATCGACATGAGGTTGCGCAGGTACATGCTCGTCGGCGCCGCGAAGCTCTCGTGGACCGAGATCGTCGGAAAGTCCATCGGCAATCCGCCGGCGAGCATCACGCCGCGCTTCACCGCTTCGATGAGCTGCGGCGCGTTGCCGTGGCAGGGGTTGTAGGCGCTGCCGGTGTTAGCGATGCCGACCACGGGGCGATCGAGCGCCGCGTCCGTGTAGCCGGCGCCCTTGATGAAGGCCTTGCGCAGGAAGAGCGAGAAGCCCTGGTCGCCGTAGCTGGTCAGGCCTTTGCGCATGCCCGAGGGTTCGTCGGTGCCGTCGGGCTTGGAGGAGTCTTTGGACATGTTCAGCGGGGCCCTCATTCGTCGGACTTGATATTGGCCTCGACGATGACTTTTTTCCAGCGGGCAATCTCGGCCTGGATCTGCTCGTCCGACTTCGCCGGCGTCGTCGGCGCCGCCGCATACACGCCCTGCTTGAGCAGCATCTCCCTGCCCTCGGGCGACTGCACGAGCTTCGCGAGCGCCTCGTTGAGGCGCGCCACGATGGCCGGGGGGGTGCCGGCCGGCGCCAGCACGCCGAAGGTGGAACTGACTTCGAGATTCGGCACGCCGGCCTCGGCCGCCGAGGGCACGTCGGGCAGCATCGAGATCCGCTGCGGCGTCGTGACCGCCAGCGCGCGGAGCTTGCCCGTGGTGATGAAGGGCAGCGAGGCCGGTGCCGTCTCGACCATCAGCCCGACCTGGCCGCCGACCACGTCGGTCATCGCCGGGCCGCTGCCCTTGTAGGCGATGTGCGTCATCTTGATGCCGGTCTCGCGCTGGAGGATTTCAGCCGCCATGCGCTGGGGCGCGCCGGCGCCGGAGGAGGCGTAGTTCAACTTGTCGGGATTGGCCTTGGCGTAGGCGACGAGCTCCTTCAGCGTTTTCACCGGGACCTGCGGATTGACCACCACGACCAGCGGCACCGACCCGACGATCATGACGGGCGCGAAGTCCTTCGAGATGTCGTAGCGCATGCGCCCCTTCTCCAGCGTCGCCATGGTCGCGTGCGAAGTCAGCGCGCCCATCAGCAGGGTGTAGCCGTCCGGCGCCGCCTTCGCGACAGCCTCGGCGCCGATGTTGCCGCCGGCGCCGCCGCGGTTGTCGACCACGACCTGCTGCCCGAGCAGCTCGCCGAGCTTGAGCGCGACGATGCGCCCGATCACGTCGGTGGCGCCGCCCGGCGGATAGGGAACGACGAGCTTGATGGGCTTGTCGGGATAGGCGGCGATGGCCGCGGGGGCGCAGATGGCGATGCCGCAGGCCAGGCAGGCCTGAAGGATCGCGCGACGCGCGAAGTGGCTGGCTTTCATGGTTTATCTCCTTGGGCTCGGAGTGTGGCCAGCCGGGCGCGCGCGTTGAAGCGGCTGCAACAAAGACAAAAGATAGTTTCTTTTGCGTCTGTTCCTACAAGGTCGGCAGCTGATCGAATCGATCGAGGCGATCGAAGGGCGGCGGCAGCTGCGTGAGCTCGAGCGCGTCGACCTGTGCGCCGGGCACGCCGTCGCGCAGCCACTTGCACATGGCATCCAGCTCGCGGCGCGAGCCTTGGAGCATCGCCTCCACCGACCCGTCGGCACGGTTGCGGACCCAGCCCGCGACGCCCTTGGCTCGCGCGTGGCGCACGCAAGCGTCGCGGTAGCCGACGCCTTGTACGCGGCCGCGCAAGCGCACCAGCCGGCACTCGATTGCCTCATTCTTGTCGCCAGGGTTCATGGTGCGATTGTTCCCGAAGCAAGGGTAAATACCAACCCCTCGGTCGCAGATCGTCCTTGATTGCACCCATTTTTTGTATACAAATATAGGGTGCAATCAACGAACCGAACACGCCGTTCGGACATCCGCCCAACCGCCCCATCCCCCACGAGGAGACACCCGTGAACACAGCCGTCAGCCAGGGAAGCATCGAACTGCCGATCGCCGGCCATGCGCCGCATGCCGAATCCAACGCACTCATCAAGCCGGGCTACGACCCCGCCCTCACCAACGAAGACCTCGCGCCGCTCAAGAAGCAGACCTGGGGCCAGTACAACATCTTCGCCTTCTGGATGTCCGACGTGCACAGCGTCGGCGGCTACATCACGGCGGGCAGCCTGTTCGCGCTCGGCCTGTCGAGCTGGCAGGTGCTGGTGGCGCTGCTGGTGGGCATCTGCATCGTGCAGTTCTTCTGCAACCTGGTGGCCAAGCCGAGCCAGGTGACTGGCACGCCCTACCCCGTGATCTGCCGCGCCTCCTTCGGCGTGCGCGGCGCCAACATCCCCGCCATCATCCGCGGCCTGATCGCGGTGGCCTGGTACGGCATCCAGACCTACCTGGCCTCGGCCGCCTTCATGGTGCTGGCGCTGCACCTGTTCCCCACCCTCGCGCCGTACGCCGACGTCAAGCTGCACGGCTTCGCGGGCCTGTCGGCGCTGGGCTGGCTGGCCTTCATGGTGATGTGGGTGCTGCAGGCCTTCGTGTTCTGGCACGGCATGGAAGCGATCCGCAAGTTCATCGACTGGGCCGGCCCGGGCGTCTACGTGGTGATGACGATCCTGTGCGGCTGGCTGGTGTGGAAGGCCGGCTGGAGCAACATCGACCTCAACCTCGGCGGCGTCAAGTTCCAGGGCTGGGACGCGCTGCCGGTGATGCTCTCGGCCATCGCGCTGGTGGTCAGCTACTTCAGCGGCCCGATGCTCAACTTCGGCGACTTCTCGCGCTACAGCAAGAGCTTCGACGCCGTGAAGAAGGGCAACTTCTGGGGCCTGCCGATCAACTTCGTGTTCTTCTCGCTCTTGACCGTGATCACCACCGCGGCGACGCTGCCGGTGTTCGGCCAGCTGATCACCGATCCGGTGCATACCGTCGGCAAGATCGACAGCACCACCGCCGTCGTGCTGGGCGCGCTGACCTTCATGATCGCCACCATCGGCATCAACATCGTCGCCAACTTCGTCTCGCCGGCCTTCGACTTCTCGAACGTGGCGCCGCAGCACATCAGCTGGCGCACCGGCGGCATGATCGCCGCGGTGGGCTCGATCTTCCTCACGCCCTGGAACCTCTACAACAACCCTGAGGTGATCCACTACACGCTGGACATCCTGGGCTCCTTCATCGGCCCGCTGTTCGGCATCCTGATCGCCGACTTCTACCTGGTGCGCAAGCAGCACGTGGTGGTGGACGACCTCTACACCCTGAGCCCCAAGGGCCGCTACTGGTACAGCAAGGGCTACAACCTGAAGGCCGTGTGGACCATGATCCCGTCGGCGCTGATCCCGATCCTGTGCGTGCTGATCCCGGCTTGGCGCGGTGCCGCCAACTACGCCTGGTTCATCGGCATGGGCCTCGGCTTCGTGATCTACGCCCTCCTCAACCGCAAGACCTGAACTTTCATGCGCATCAAGATCATCAACCCCAACACCACCTGGAGCATGACCGAGAAGATCGGTGCCTGCGCGCGCTCCGTCGCGCGGCCCGGCACCGAGATCGTCGCGGTCAGCCCCGCGATGGGCCCGGCCTCGATCGAGAGCCACTACGACGAGGCGCTGGCGGTGCCCGGCCTGCTGCAGGAGATCGCCGCCGGCGAACGCGAAGGCATCGACGGCTACGTGATCGCCTGCTTCGGCGACCCGGGCCTCTCGGCCGCACGCGAACTGGCACGCGGGCCGGTGGTGGGCATCGCGCAGGCGGCCATGCACCTGGCCAGCCTGGTCGGCAGCCGCTTCAGCGTGGTGACCACGCTGGGCCGCACCACGGGCCAGGCCTGGCACCTGGCCGAGGCCTACGGCATGAAGCGCTTCTGCGCCAACGTGCGGGCCTGCGAGATCCCGGTGCTCGAGCTGGAGGCGCCGGGCTCGAAGGCGCGCGAGCGCATCGTCGACGAATGCCGGCGCGCGCTCGACGAAGACGGCTCCGACACCATCGTGCTCGGCTGCGCCGGCATGGCCGACCTGTGCGCGCACATCGGCCAGGTGCTGGGCGTGCCGGTGGTCGACGGCGTGGCCGCCGGCACGCAGCTAATCGAATCGCTGGTGAACCTGCGGCTTTGCACCAGCAAGCGCGGCGAGCTGGCGCAGCCGCTGCCGAAGCCGATCGCCGGCTTGCTGGAAGGCTTCGCGCTGCCGCCTTCGGCGCCGGCGCTGAAACGCGCAGCCTGAAGCCCGCGCGCGGCGCGGCGCCGCTCGTCCACAATCGCTCCATGCCCCGCGTCACCAAAGCAACCACGACCATGCCGGCGGCCGCGCCCGAAGCGGCCGCCGTGCCCGACAAGAGCGCGACCATCGAAAGCATCGCGCAGGACATCGCCACCGCCATCGTCGAGAAGCGCCTGCCGCCCGGCACCTGGCTGCGCGAGGAGGCGCTGGGCCGCGTCTATGCCGTGAGCCGCACCAAGATCCGCGCGGCGCTGCTGATGCTGTCGAAGGACAAGCTGATCGAGATGATTCCCGACAAGGGCGCCTTCGTCAGCAAGCCCAGCGTGCAGGAAGCGCGCGAGGTCTTCGGCGTGCGCCGCATCCTCGAGAGCGAGGTGGTGCGCCTCTTCATCGCCAAGGCCCGGCCTGCGGACTACCGTGCGCTGGAGCAGCACATCCAGTTCGAGCGCAGCGCGCTGCGCTCCACGACCACAGGCACCGTGCGCGAAAAGCTCTTGGGCGATTTCCACGTCGCGCTGGCCGAGGCCGCAGGCAACGGCACGCTGGCCGAGCTGGTGCGCGAACTGGTCGCGCGCAGCTCGCTGATCGCGATGCTCTATCACTCCTCCAACGACCCGCACTGCTCTTCCGATGAGCACTCGGACTTCCTGCGCGTGTGCAAGAGCGGCGACGTAGAGGCCGCGGTGGCCTGCATGACGGATCACCTGTCGCGCATCGAAGCCAACCTGCAACTCACGAGCGGGGTGCCGGACCGGCAGCTCGATCTGGTGAAGGCCTTGCTGGCCTGAAAGCGCCCGAGGGTTGGGACTGACGTGGCCCCGCGCCGCTCAGTCGCGAATCCGCCGCTCTGGATCGACCTCGTGCAAGAAGCGCGTGAAGGTGTCCCGCGGCGGCGCGACCGGCAGTTCGGCCATGATCCGGCCGACCGCTCCCCGGTGATAGCCACCGTGCGTCGCGACGTGGGCCAGCATCTCCTCCCGCGACATCCGGCCGCTTCCCCCATCCGTGAAGGTGAAGCTCAGCGGCTCGGCCAGACGCTCGGGCGGTAGGCTGCCCACGTAGTCGACATACCAGCCATCCGACTCTGCCACTGCGGCCCGCAGGTCGGCCAGGAGGGGCGTCTCGGTGGTGTTGGTCGCCTGGTACGAGTGCGCTGTGCCGCACAGGTGGGCCGCGAAGATGCGGTCGACCACGTAGATGTGGTTGAGCACCCGGATGGCCGTGTGCCGCTGGACCTGATGCGCCACGGGGTCCAGCTTTTCCATCTCGGCGAAGAGCTCCTTGTTGGCCCATGCCTTGTACTTGAAGAGGGAGTGAAGAAGGGTTGAGGCGGTCATGGTCGATCGGAGGGCAAGGCGTTGTACATGAGGAGACGATGGAGCGTGCACCGGACGGCAGGCTCAGCCGTCGACCGGATGCTCCGGCGTCTCGAGCACCAGCTGCCAGAAGTCCACGTCGAGCCAGCGACCGAACTTGAATCCGGCCTGCCTGATGGTTCCGGCATGCTCGAAGCCGAGCCGCTGGTGCAGCGCGATGCTGCCCTTGTTGGCCAGATCGATGGCGCCGACCATGACGTGATACTGCTGCGCCCTGGCGGCCGCGATCAGCTCCCGCATGAGCAGCAGGCCCAGGCCCTTGCCGCGGTGATCCTTGTGGACATAGACCGAGTGCTCGACCGAGTACTTGTACGCGGGCCAGGCGCGGAAGGTGCCATAGCTCGCGAAGCCGAGCAGCTCGCCCTTCTCGTCGACCGCGCCGATCACGGGGAACCCGCCCGCCTCCTTGGTCTTGAACCAGCCGGCCATGCTGTCCGGCGTGCGAGGCTTGTAGTCGTAGAGGGCGGTCGTGTTGACGATGGCGTCGTTGAAGATCTCCAGGATCGCAACGGCGTGGGTGTCGTGCTTGCAGGCGATGAACTGCATCGGCTTCTCCTTCGGGTTCGGACTCATTCCTCGATCACCTTCCATGTTTGCGGCAGCGTCAGCCAACTTTCCTTCTTGCGATGTGTGATGGAGTGGGTCGGTTCGGGCAGGCTTTCGTCCGCGAAGCACCCGCCAGCCACCCCAATCAGATCCGGCAGCGAAGAGATGGTCCAGTAGAGCGTGCTTCCGCATCGCGGGCAGAAATGGCGCGCTTGGTCTTGCGCCCGGGCGGCATGATGAAAGGCATAGACGCTCGTTTCACCGCTTGTCGAAGCAACTCTCGTCTTGAGAAAGTAGGACGAGATTCCGAAGGCGCTGCCGGTTCGCCGCTTGCAATCGGTGCAATGGCAGACGCCCTGCATCTGCGGGCCGCCTTCGACCGTGATGGAGGCCTGTCCGCAGGCGCAGAGGGCGGTTCGCTTGGTGGGCATGGTGCTCACAGCTCTTTCGTGTAGACGATAAAGCCCAGGTGCTTCGCGACCTTGTCGTAGAGCAGCCTGCCCGCGGCATTCGATTCGTGCGTCTGCCAGTAGACCCGCGAGGCGCCGGCGGATTTCGCCTCCTCGTAGACCGCCTCGATCAGCAGGCGCCCGATGCCGCGCCCGCGCCGGGATTCGAGCGTGAACAGGTCGGAGAGATAGCACACCGGCTCGACACGGGTCATGCTGCGATGGAAGACGCAATGTGCCAGCCCGACGAGCTGCCCCTCGTCTTCCGCGACGAGGGCGAACATCGGCTCGCCCGGATCGAGGAAGCGCTGCCAGGTCGTCTGCGTGACGTGCTCGGCCAGCGCGGTCGCGCCATGGCGGCCGTAGAAGGCGTTGTAGCCATCCCAGAGCGGTCTCCAGGCGGTATGGTCGCTCTGAACGACCGGGCGGACACGAAGGGACTGCGTCATCGAAAGGTGCTCCTCGGATGTGTTGCGGACTGTCTGCGAGCCTACACGGACTGCTTCGCGCAGGCGCCCCGCTGCCCCCTGCCGCCGCGTGACTTATTTGCAGGGCCCGCATGTGGCCAAGTCGAAGCGCACGCTCAACTGCGCCTTCGCAGGCAGAGGGCAATTTATCCCCCGGGCAGGTGGATAAGGTTGTGGACAAGCCCGCGAGCAACATTTCATCGTGTGGCACGGCGCGCGTTCCCACGGAGTGCCTTCCAAACGGGCATTCGATCCGGTCCCGATCGTGCCGGGCCTGCTGCCCAAGATGGCGGCGCTGGTCCCTTAGATCATCACCAGCGGCGTCTTGCGCCGCGGCGGCAGGTGCAGGCGGTCGATCTCGGCCAGATCGTCCGCGCTCAATTGCAAGTCGGCAGCAGCGAGGTTCTCGCGCAGATGCGCTTCGCGCATTGCCTTCGGAATGGCAACGACGCCGGGCTGTGCAATGACCCACGCGAGCGCGAGCTGCGCCGCCGTCACGCCGAGCCGCTGCGCCATCTTCTTCAATGCCGCATCGCCCGCCAGCGCACCTTGGTCGATCGGGCTGTAGGCCATCAGCGGCATGCCGCGGTCGCGCTGCCAGGGCAAGAGGCTGAACTCGGGCCCGCGCTCGCCCACCGAGTAGTAGACCTGGTTCGCCGCGCAGTCCAGCGGCTCGCCGCACACGGTGGCCAGTTCTTCCATGTCGTCGGTATCCAAGTTGCTGACGCCCCAGTGCCCGATACGGCCATCGGCCGCGAGCTTGCGCATTGCCTCGCAGGTTTCGGCGAGCGGATGCTCGCCGCGCCAGTGCAGCAGATAGAGGTCGATCTGCTCCAGCTCCAGCCGCGCCAGGCTGCGCGCGCAAGCGGCCGGCGTGCCCTTGCGGCTCGCGTTGTGCGGATAGACCTTGCTCACGATGAAGAGCTCCTCGCGCTTCACGTCGCCGGCGCGCAGCGCCTCTGCGATCGCCTGCCCGACCACTTCTTCGGCACCGCCCTCGCCGTACATCTCGGCCGTGTCGATGAGGCGGTAGCCCATCTCGATGGCAGCGCGCACGGCGGCGACCTCGGTGCGGCGCAGCGCGCGGTCTTCGCCCAGGCGCCAGGTACCCAGGCCGAGCACGGGCAGCGGAGTGCCTGCTGCAAGTTGAAGCGTCTTCATTGTTTGCCAGGAACAAAGTCGTAGAAGGATGAAGATTCTCTACGACCGGTGGCAGTTCCGTCTGCGACCACGCGATCGCGCGCGGCGCGCCGGCAGTCCTCTCGGCCGCGCACGGAGCGCGTGCCGGCACGCGGGTCACATAACGCTTGATCGTGGCGTGCCAGCCGACGGCGGCGCGTTCAGCCCCATTCGGCTGAGGATCGTTTCGGCACGGGGGATGAGCTGGCCTGCATCGACGATCTCGTTGACGAGGCCGTTCCGGTGCGCTTCTGTCGCGTCGATCGTGTCCGCCGTGAGAATGAGCTGCAGCGCACGGCCCTTGCCGACGAGACGCAGGAGGCGCTGCGTCCCGCCGAAGCCGCAAACGAAACCGGCCTTCTCATCCGGCCGGCCGAATCTCGCATGCGCGGTTGCAAGACGCAAGGTGCAAGCCATCGCCAGTTCGCACCCTTCGCCCGACGCGAAGCCGTTCACAGCGGCGATCACCGGCTTGCCGAGGTGCTCGATCAGATCGAACGCAAGCCGGCTGCTGCGCGTGAACGTTTGTGCGTCGATGGCGCAGATCGATGCGATCTCGGTGATGTCGGCCCCGGTGACGAAGGCCTTGTCGCCCGCGCCGGTCACGATCACGCCCTGGACGACGGGGTCCTCTCGCGCGTCCTCCATCACCGATCTCAGCTCGTCGAGCGCCGTGTGGCTCAGCGCGTTCATCGCCTGCGGGCGGTTGATCGTGACGTAGGCGATCCCCGCCTTCTTTTCATAGAGGAGGTCTTGCAGCGACTTCATGTCTTGACCGTGCCCACCGTCACCGCCAATTCGGGTGCAACGAGCTGATGAGCTTGTTGCAGTCGCCGCGCGTGAGGAGGGCAAGCACATCCATCTCGCGTGGGGTCAGGTCCTGCAGCACGAAGGAATCGGCCAGGTCCGCCGCCATCCGCGGCGAAAGGTAGCGTTGCGAGCGGGCGGCCGCGACCAGCGCGGCGCGGATCTCGGCGGGCTCGGCCGTCTTCTCGACGAATCCGCTGGCGCCCCACCGGATCGCCTCCCGCACCATGTGCGGCGAATGCATGTCGCTGATGAGCACGACGCGCACCCTGGCAGCCATCATGCGGAGCAATTGCATGAATGCGCGCAGCCCGTGCGGACCGAGGGCCGGATCCACCAGAGCGATGCAGTCCTCGGCCTCCATGCAGCAGGCGAGCAGGCGATCCATCGTGGGCGCCGAGCGCCCGAAAGCGAGGCCCGCGGTGCCGCTCACCAGCGATTCGAGGCCGCATAGAAGATCGGGCGAGGCTACGCCGATGATGACCTCCACTGCGCTGTCGGCCTTCGCTGCGGCTTCTTCGCCGCCGAGCGACGCGTGGGGAGTCGGATCCTGGAACGGCACCCCGCCGCCAGGGATTTCGGCAGCTCGATCGCTCATGGGTTTGCTCCTTCGCTTCAGGGTTGCACTTGGCACGAGGCCTGCACGCTGGGCCACCCGTAGTCGCGGCCCGTCAGTGCGCGCGCAAGAAGGTAGTTGTTCAGCGCGCGCGCGCTCAAGCTGTCCATTTGCACCGAGCCGCTGGCATCGCAGGGAAACGTCAGGGCGCGGCCCGTGCCGCTGAGCGAGGGAAAGCGCAGCTCGAAGGCGGACTGTGCAGCGGATGAGTTGGGGGCGGCGTGCATGGCGGTGTGCTCGTGATTCATTTCGATGAAGCAGCTTCGGGAAGCATGGTCGTGCGCCTCACGCAGGATCGCGTCCCCGCAGGGCGATGTCGATGCAGGCGAGGAGGTCTTCCGCACTGAAGGGCTTTGTGAGAAAGCAGATCACGCCCGTCTCCAGGGCGCGCACGAGCGCCCGTTCGTCGGGGTAGGCGGTGATGAGGACCGTGGGAATCGGGGTGCCGGCGGCGGCCAGGCGGTCGTGCAGCTCGAGCCCGGTCATTCCCGGCATGCGCATGTCGGCAATGAGGCATCGGATGGCGCACGTACCCTTCGATTGCAGGAAGCTCTCGGCCGAGTCGAAGGTGGCGGCGGACAAGCCGGCGGAGTCGAGCAGGTCCTTCGTGGTGTCTCGAACCGATTCATCGTCGTCCACGATCGCTACGGTCGGGTTGTTGCGCACTGGGTTCTCCTAGCAGGTCTTCTTGAGCGTTGACGCAAGACTAGGCGGATTGCGCGCGCAAGACCATTGCACGTGCGTCACGCGCGCTACGACTTTGGTATAGGGCCGGTCAGCCCTCTGGGGCCTAAGGCCTCGGGTTGGAGAGGCCGAGCGTGTCCGCGATGCGCACCAGCTGCGCCAGGGACTTCGCCTGCATCTTGCGCATGATCTGGCCGCGGTGGACCTTGACGGTGGCCTCGCTGATGCTCAGCTCGGCCGCGATCTGCTTGTTCACGCGCCCGGTGCTCACCAGCGCCATGACTTCGCGCTCGCGCTGGGTGAGCGCGCCGAAGCGTTGCCGGAGCTCCGCGACGAGCGCCGTTTCGCGGCGCTGCGCGCGGTGCCGCTCGACCGCGGCATCGATCGCATCGAGAAGCTCCTGGTCGCGGAAGGGCTTGCTCAGGAACTCGACTGCGCCGGCCTTCATGGCGCGCACCGTCATTGGAATGTCTCCGTGCCCGGTGATGAAGATCACCGGCAGATCGACACCTGCTCGCGGGAGTTCTTCCTGGAAGCTCAATCCGCTTGCGCCGGGCAGCCGCACGTCGAGCACCAGGCAGCCGGGCGCGTCCGGGCGCTGCGCCTGCATGAAGTCCTGCGTCGAGGCGTAGACGCGCACGTCCATGCCGACGGAGGCGAGGAGATCCTGGAGCGCCTCGCGCATGGCCAGGTCGTCGTCGACCACGAAGACCACGGGGCGCTCGGTTGCCACTATGGCTCCCGTTCCCCGATCGGCAGCGAGAAGCGGAACACGGCGCCGTGGGGCAGGTTCGGCGCGGTCCATAGCTTGCCGCCGTGGGCCTCGACGATCGACCGGCTGATCGAAAGCCCCATGCCGATGCCCTGTGCCTTGGAGGTATGGAAGGGCTCGAAGAGCTTGTCCGCGATCTCCGGCGCGATGCCGGGGCCCGAGTCGCGCACCTCGATGCACACGCCGCCCTCCGCCTCGCTCGCGCCGATGACCAGCTGTCGCGGGCGATCGCCGGACGCGCTCATGGCCTCGACGGCGTTGACGATCAGATTGAGGACCACCTGCTGGAGCTGCACCCTGTCGCCCCACACGGGCGGCAGGCCCTCGGCAAGCGTCTTCTCGAGCGCAATGTCGTTGCGGCGCATCTGGTCGCGCGTGAGCGCGATCACGTCGAGGATGGTCTCTTTGACATCGACGAGATCCCGGCGCGGCGGCTGGCGCATCACCAGGGCGCGAATGCGGTCGATGACTTCGCTCGCGCGCTTGCCGTCCCTGGCAATGCGTTCGAGCGAGCGCTGTGCCTTTTCGAGCTCGGGCGGCCGAGCCGCGAGCCAGCGCGCGCAGGACCCCGCGCTCGCGACCATGGCCCCGAGCGGCTGGTTGACCTCGTGCGCGATCGAGGCCGCGAGCACGCCGAGCGTGGTCACGCGGTTCACTCGCGCAAGCGCCGCCTGCGCCTCGCGCAGGGCTTCCGACGCGAGGACGTGGTCGGTGAGATCGCGCGAGATCACGAGCACCGCCTCCAGGCGCTCCGAGTCGAGCCGCAGCGGCGAATAGGACACCGACAGGTAGAAGCGGCCCAGTTCGGTCGTGAACCATTCCGCGAACGTGAACTGCTCTCCGGCGAGACAGCGGTCGAGACTCGGCTTCATGGTGCGCTCGAAGAAGTCGGTCCCATAGAGCTCGGCGACATGCATGCCGACGATCTTCTCGGCCGGCATCCTCCAATTGCGCTCGTAGACCGCATTGACCCTTTGGTAGCGGTAATCCCGGCCGATCACGGCCACGCCATCGGAGGCACTCTCGAACATCTGCCGCGTCAAATACTCGGCCCGCTTGCGCTCGGTGATGTCCATGATGCTCACGAGCGTGCTGCCGAACTTGGCCGGCCGAGGCGGAAACGCGATCGTGAGGAGGACGGACAACTTGTCTCCCTTCAGCGTTGCGCGCACCGTCTCGGCCGTAAAGGAAGTCCGGCCCTCTGCCAGGGCGCACAGCTCTTCTGCGAACACGTGCTCGGTCTCCGGCAGGACGAGCTTGGGGAGCGACACCATGAGCTCCTCCGTGCTCTGCGCTCCGAACAGCTTGATGGTGGCGTCATTGACGTCGAGCACCTTCACCATGGCGAGCGCTTGCCGCACGAATTCGGGATGCGTGGCCAGGTGCCGGCGCAAGTCGCGCACGCCCTGCGCCTTGAGGTCGTCGATGGCTGCCTCGACCGCGGACAAGTCCTCTTCCCAGATCGAAACGCTCGCGCCCTGGAAGATGTGCCGGTATCGGCTTTCGCTTTCGCGCAGCTCCTCTTCCGCATGCCTGAGCTCCGTCATGTCCTGCACGATGCCGAAGAAGCGCCGCGGCCGGCCGGAGGGATCGCGCGCCACGTCAGCGCTGTTGTGGACCACGCGCACCTCGCCGTCCGGACGCACCACCCGGTATTCCATGTCGAAGCGCGGGCCGCCCTGCACGCCGGCCTCATTGGCCTGCTCCACCCTTTCCCGGTCGTCCGGATGGACGAGGTCCAGCAACCGGCCTTCCAGCTGACCGGACTCGGGCCGCTTGAGGCCGTGGATGCGGAAGGCTTCTTCCGAGGCGGCCACGCGACCGCTGTCCAGGTCGGCTTCCCAATGACCGAGATGCGCCATGCGCTGCGCCTCTTCGAGCTTGCGCTCGCTTTCGCGCAGGCTGCGGAAGATAAGAAGACTGGTGAGCGCGTCGGCAAGCCGATGCCCGATCTCCTCGAACAGCCGCTCCTCCTGCGCCGTCCAGGCGCGCGGGCGCGAGCACTGGTGCAGCCCGAAGAGGTAAGGTTGATCGCCCTTGGGGTACAGCGCCATGGCGAGCACGGACCGGATGCTGAAACTCTCGGTGAGCTGCGCCGGCAGCTGGAGCTCGCAGCCAGGACCGAATGACACGGCTCCGCTGGCAGCGCGCGCTGTCCGGAACACCGTGGCGACATCCGTATCGAGGGGCTGCTCGGCGCCCAGGCTGAACGCGCCGGGAAACTCGGGCCGCGTCTGTTCCATGACCGCGCGCCAGCGGGCAGCCTCCGGATCGCACGGATAGGTGAGCCACGCCCGGTCGCAAGCAAAGATCTCGAGGACCGCCTCGAGCACATCGCTCATCATCTTCTCGAGGTCGTTGGTTCCCTGCATGGCGCGGTTGACGCGGTTCATGCTTTCCAGGAACCACATGTGCGCGCGGCGTTCTTCTTCCGCGCGCTTGCGGTCTTCGATGTCGGTCAGGACTCCATACCACTTCAGGATGCTTCCGTCCTCGCTCCGCACCGGCACGGCGCGGCTCAGGAACCAGCGGTATTCGCCGTCCGCGCGGCGAAAGCGGGCTTCCTGTTCGAACGGCTCGCCGGTTGCCATGCGTTGCGCCCGCGCTTCCAGATAACCGGGCAGGTCTTCGGGATGAACGGCAGCTTGCCAGTTCCATCCAGAAGGCGAGAAGCCGGTGTAGTCGCTCCCGCGCCGGTTGACGAGCACACCGGAGCCATCGGCGTTGGTGACGAAGGCGATCGCCGGCATGGTCTCGAGCACCTCCCGAAGCTCCTTCTCGCTGCGGCGCAGCGCTTCCTCGGCGCGCTTGCGCTCTGTGATGCCCCGCCCGACGCCGCGGTAGCCGATGAAGCGCCCCGCCTCGTCGAACATCGGCAGCCCGGATACCGACACATGGCGCTTGCCGCCTTCGGGCGCCGCCCGGGCGAGCTCGAAGTCGCGGAATGGGAGATGGGCATCGAGCGTGGCGCGGTGCTGCCGCCACGCCTCTTCATCAGGCTCGAGGTAGGGCACTTCCCAGCGCGTCTTGCCGATCTCCGAGCCCGGCGCCGGCGCGCTGCCGAACTTTGCGGAGTACTCCTGCCGGGTGAAGCGATGCTGAGCGTCGCTCTCCCAGTACACGTCGAAGGAGAATTGCACCAACGTGCGAAAGCGCTCCTCGCTCTCGCGCAGCGCATCCTCTGCGCTCTTGCGCTCGGTGATGTCCTCGCAGGCCACGAGCAGCACCGGCCCGCTCCTCAGCACGACCGCATTCGCCGACTCCCGGACCCACAGCATCGAGCCGTCCTTGCGGACCTTGCGCGCCTTCCAGCGCATCACGCGCCCCGGCTGCCGGAAAGCCTGCTCGGCGTTTCCCTGGACGAAGGCCCGATCGGCTTCGTAGAACACGTTCAGCACCGGCTGGCCGATCAGTTGCCTCACGCGCCAACCCAACTGCTCTGCGCCGACGGGGTTCACCGACAGGATCGCGCCGGCCGCATCGATGATGAAGTACATCGTGGGATTCGCTTCGAAGGCGGCTCTCCATTGCTCCTCGAGATCCTGCCGAGCCTCCTCGGTCCGCTTGCGCTCCGTGATGTCGGTATTGGTCGCGAGGATCGCCACCGGCTCGCCCTGCTCGTCTCGCTGCAATGCCAGGCGGCTCGCCACGACCACCGGTGTTCCGTTGCGCCTGTGATGCACCAGCTCGCCTTCCCAGCGTCCGGTGCTCAGCACCTGCGATTCGATTTGCTCCAGCGGCACGGAGGAGATGGTCTTCAGCAGCTCAAGCGCGGACTTGCCGAGCGCCTCTTCTGCCGTCCATCCATACATCTCCTCGGCGCCGCGGTTCCAGTACTTGATCGCTGCTTCCATGTCGCGCACGAACATGGCGTCGTGCGTGAGATTCAGCAGCTCGACGTGCTCGCGCAGCGAGGCTTCGGCCTGCTGCTCGAAAGGCCGACACGCCGGGCGCGACAGCGTTTCGTCGTTCTTACGTTTCGTCACGAGCGACTCCGATAGGCGTCGCGGCATGTGAACCGCAGCATGTCGCGCAGCGCCGGTGGTAGGGCCGGCTCCTCCATGAGTGGTGGCGAACACTATTCTGAACGCCCTCGTGATCGCTGTCACGGCGCCACGCGGATGACTACAGGCGCAATGGGTTGTTTTGCGAGAAAAAACTCGTGGCGAGTTGTGCTGGCTCGCTGCCTACATCATCGCGAGTCCGGAATGCATGCGGTCCATGCTCGGACCGGCGAAGCAGATCGAGTGCCACATCGACAATCATGTCCTCCTGGCCGCCCGCCATCTTGCGTGCACCCAGCTCGTCGGCCGCGTCCATCAGCTTGTAGAGATCGGTACGTTCGGGTATCTCGGCGGACTGATGACGCTGACAACCTTCTCGACGAAGACGATGCTGCACCTCCGCATGGTGGGCATCGTGTCCAACATGGCCTTCATCGCCTACGGTGTCCTTGGTCACGTCTACCCGGTACTGCTGCTTCACCTGGCTCTCCTGCCCTTGAACGCGTGGCGCCTTCGGCAGTTGCTGCAGCTGACCCGCCACCGACGCTCGAGCCGCGCTGAGAGTTCGATCGAGCGCTCACAGCGCCATCTTGATGATGGTGAAGTCGTCCTCCAGCGCGCCGCCGCCATGCGCGTCCCGGGCATACGCCAGCAAGCTGTCCAGTTCGGATTGTCCGCCGTCGAGCGGCCGGGCCAGTATCTCCGTCATGGCGGAGAACTCCAGCATCGAGCCATCCGGCCTTTCGATTTCGTAGGTGCCGTCGCTGAAGACATAGAGCCTGGTGGGCGACCCCAGGACGCAGTGCTCCTCCTGGTAGCGTGCAGTCGGCGAGATGCCGACGCACGGGCCGCTGGCCTGCAAGGGCAAGGCGTGACCTGCGTACTGCCGGGGGCCACCGACCACGAGGGCCGGCGGGTGGCCGGCCGAGGCATAGCGCAGCTGGCCGGTGGCCCGGCCATAGACGCCGTACCAGACGGTGGAGAACAGTTCGCCGTGGCGGTCCATCTGGTAGGCCTGGTTGAGCGCGGTGAGTACCTCAGCGGGGCTGCGGAAGTCGGTCCGCGGCAAGGCCTCCGAGCGCAGCGTTTCGGCGATCGCCACCGAGAGCAGCGCAGAGCCGACGCCGTGGCCGCAGACATCGATGAGATAGAGCGCGAAGTGCTCGTCGTCGACCCAGTGATAGCCGAAGCAATCGCCGCCCAGCTCGGTCGAAGGGACGAAGCGCCAGTCGACCGTCCAGGGCTGCGCGAGCGGTGCCGGCAGGATGGCGCGAACGTAGAGCTCCGCATCGCGCAGCTCCTGCTGCAACCGGTCGTGCGTGAGCTGCAGGGCCTCGCGAGACGCGGCGAGTTCGCGATGGGCGAGCGTCAGTTCCCGGTTGGCCGATTCGAGTTGCGCGATGAGCCTGGCCTCGCGCTGGCTGAGCAGGGTCATGTCGTAGGCCTTCTGCTGCACGAGGCGCGCCTCCTCGTACTCCGCCGTGACGTCGAGCAGGAGGACCCAGACAGCGCCCTCGTCGGCGAAGAAGTGAACGTCCGCCACGCGCCCGCTGGGCATTTCCATGGAGCGGATCAGGAAGGGGGTCTCGGCGAGCGGGAGCAGGCCTTCGAGGAACGGCAACTGGTCGGCGGCGGGGACGCCGGACTGGAGGCCGGCCAGGCCATAGTGCGCCAGGTGTCCGCCGGACAGCATCAAATTCTGCGAGCCATCGATGACCAGGTGCGCGAGAACGCGCTGCGCATGAAGCAGCAGCAGGAGCGAGTCGGAGATGCGCGGCGGCAGGTCCAGCATGGCCATCTATCGCGCGAGGCGCACCGCCAGTTCCTGGAAGGTCTCCTCGACACCCGTGCCCGTCTTGGCGCTGGTGCGGCGAAACATCCAGCCCGCTGCCTCCAGCGACTCGATCCGCTCCGGCGGGATGGCCCAGTCCTCCTGAAGGTCCGCCTTGTTGAGCAGGACGAAGAATGGAACGGCGCCGAGCTCCACGCTGATGCGGCCCTGGATCGACGCTGCGGTCTCCATGGTCTCCGGCCGCGTGCCGTCCACCACGAGCAGGTACCCGGCCGCCCCGCGCAGGTAGCTCACCCGTACCGCCGCCACCTCGTCCTCGCCGGCGATGTCCCAGAGGATCAGCGCCAGCTCCTCCGTTCCGACGGAGAGCACCTTCTTGTCGATCTTCACCCCGACCGTGGTCAGGTAGGTGTCCGAGAAGATGGTGTCGACATAGCGGCGCACCAAGCTGGTCTTGCCTACGCCGAAGGCGCCCAGCAAGCAGATCTTCCTTTGCAGCATGGGTCGGGCCCGATCCCTAGTCAGTGGTGCTCACGCCGAAGGACACCCGCCGGTTCATCGACATCTCGTCCTCGCTGGCGCCGGGCCGCAGCGGTTCGAGCGGGCCGGCGCCGCGCACGGTGAGCAAGCCCGGATCCACGCCGCGCGTCCGCAACATCGAGCGCACGACTTCCGCGCGGCCGATGCTCAGAGCCAGGTTCGAGGTGTCTTTGCCGGTCGCATCGGCGTGGCCGACGATGGTCACCTTCACCGGGAACCCCTGCGTGCGCGCCACCTGGACCAGCTCGCGCATGTCTGCCGCGGCGGCGTCGAGCTTGCCTTCCTGGTCTGCCGCGGGCCGCGGCATGCTGAATTCGAAATGAATCAGGCGCGCCTGGATGGCGTCGCGCAGGCGAATGAAGTCCGGATCCTCCACATCCGTGAGAGCACTGAGGTCGACCTTCGGGGCGCCGGCAGGCAAGGTCAGCGTGAAGGCCCGCGCCTTGTCCAGCCAGCGCTGGGAGGCACTGCCGGTGGCGCGAATGCCGCCCGCCTCCTGGAACAGATTCACCGTCGACGGCGGATCGAGGGTCGCTCTCAGGCGCTTGAGCATGATGGCCGGATGCAGCGCCTGGTAGGGTTCCCAGCGCCCGGCGACGCGCGACGGGTCCAGGCGGGCCGGCTCCAGCAACGCTTCGGGCGGTACGGCCAGCGGATCGCGCAGCCCGGACACCAGCCACTTGCCGTCGCGGCGATCAGCGCCTGTCACGACGATGCCGGGCTGCTCCTGCAGCGCCGCGACATAGCTGTCGATGCGCCGGCCCTCGACGATGCGTTGCGTGAGCCACCAGCCCAGCGCCGCCAGCAGCGCCAGGGGGATGAGCCAGAGCAGCGGGCTGTATCGCCTCTGCGGCTCGGCCGCCTGGGACAACAGGCAAGGCCGCAAGCGCTCGCTGGCCTCTTCGAAGGCCGCGGTGTCGCCTTCGAATTCCTGCAGCGCCGTGCCCCAGTGCTCGTGGACCGCGGCCAGCGTCTCGCCCAGGCGCGCACGCACCGTGGGAGGCGGATTGCCGTGAATCACCGCGGCCAGGAAGGCCGATGGCCCTTCCTCGCACCACAGCAGCAGGTCGCCCAGGCGCAGGCTGTCGATGCTGCGGCCGCGGGTCGCGCCGCTTGCGGATTCGTCGAATGAATCGCGCACGAAATCCTGGATCGCGGAGAGCATGGCAGAGACCAGTTGAGGATCTCGCGTGGTCGCGTCGTCCCTGGCCACGTGCGCCAGCAGCAGCCCGGCCTTGCGATGGACCAGGAAGAGGTGTTCGACGCTGAACGTGGCCGTGTGCCGCAGCACCACGTCGGCAAAGGTGCTCCCGCTGCGCCAGGCCTCGATGCGCCACTTCAGGCCGCGCCACGACAGGCCGTACTTGAGCGCCTGGTTGAGCGACTGCAGCGTTCCGTCCAGCGTCTCGGCAATGGCCTTGCGAATCGCCGGCCCCATGACCGGGTACAGGATGTCGACCATGGTGCCCGGGTTCTTGCGGATCGAGACCTGGGTGGCCCGCTCGACGCTGGGCGCGAGCGCCTGGCCCAGCTGGTCGTGCTGCGCCGCCGCGAGCGCGAAGGCGGCCGGGAGCACCGCGCTGACCGCATCCGCGAATTCGCGCGGATCGTCCAGCTTTTTCTCGAGCCTGGCCAGCGCCACCTGCTCGCGCTGCAGCAGCACGCCGCGCATGGCCTCCAGCCGCGGATCGCTGTCCAGGCGGCTCGGAAGCGTCGCGGCCACGCCCGGGTCGACGCAGCGTGCCAGCTCCAGCAGAAGTCCGGCGAGGCGGCTGTTCGGGTCTTGCTCGGCGGCGCTGCCTGGCGCGCTCGCGGGGGTCAGCGACAGGCGAGCGTTCACCGTGCGCCCACCTTGCGGCTCAGCCGCGCTCGCCGCCGATGCTGCCCTTGGGTGCCACGTCCTGATTGAGGCATTTGGCGATCTCGACGAACAGGCCCGCCAGCAGATTGCGATCGGTCTTGACGTTGCTGAGCTCGGCGAACATCCGCTCCGTGGTGGCACGGGCATCCTCCTGGCGGCGACGCATATCCTCGCGCAAACCCTGCACTTCATGGCTCAGGCGATCCGTGAACTCGCGCTCCTGCCGCGTGAGCTGCTCCGAAATCTGGGCGAGGCGCTTTTCCAACGCCTGGCTGTGCTCACGCTGACTGCGCTCCAGCTCCTTGTCGCCATCGGCACGCAGCTCCTTTTCCTCGCGGAACTGGCCGGCGACCGATTCGAGCTGCTTCTTCATCGTGGCCTCGAGGCTGGCCAGGCTGCGGGACGACTCTGCCTCCAGGTCGCGCAGCCTTTGCTGGAAGCGCTCCTCGAGAATGCCGAAGCGCTTGTCGTAATCCTGCATCTGGTTGCCGAACAGCAACTCGCGCATCTTGTCGACACCGGACGACTCGCCGTTCCCTTGACTGGCGAGACTCGCCTGCGCAGCGAGCGCGCTCTGGGTATCGATGGTTGGTGTGGCCTTGGCTGCAGTTCCCATTTGAAAACTCCTCGGTTGCGAATTAGGGGGTGGCGCCAGGGGCGACGGCGCCGTCGTGCAGATTCCCGGTGTTGAGCCTGGGTCAGGGGGGCGCCGTCGCCCGGAAAAGAAGCGTTAGGCAATTGCGTCCGTCCTGGTGGCGGTAACGCAGGCCATCGGAGAAGCGGCGCACGATGGGGATGCCCCAACCACCGATGCGCGCGTCGTGGATGCTGGTGACCGGTGCCGGCTGCGGAACCAGCCGCGGATCGAACTCGCTGCCTTCGTCTTCCACTTCCAGGGCCACATCGTCGCCCTGCCAACCCAGGCGCAGGAGGATAGGTTGCGTGCCGTCGCTGTGGGCGTGGCTGATGATGTTGGTTACCACCTCCGTCGAGCAGAGATCGAGGTTCGACACGATCTTGGGAGGAAGCTGTTGGCGCTCGGCCCAATCGTGGACCCAGGCGCTGACCCGCGAGAGATCGCCCAACTCCCGGCCGACGGCCAAGGACGCCTGCGACTCCCCGCCGGAGGAGGACATCAGCGGCTTTCGGTTGACGCCATCAGAGCGCACCAGGCGGAATCGACGTCTGGGTACACCGGGATGATCGTGTCGATGCCTGCCATCTTGAGCACCTCCGCCACAACGGGCTGTGGGTTCGCCAACGCCATCACACCACCGCGCATCGACTGGGCTCTTGCATTGATGACGAGGGTGCGAATGCCGATGGATGCCAGGAACGACACTTCGGACAGGTCCACCACGGCGAGAAGCTTGCGGCTCCCCACGAGCGCGGCCAGGCGCAGATTGATGTCGTGTCCGCCGATGCTGTCCATGCGTCCGACCAGGGTGATCTTTTCCACGCCGTCGGCCAGCTGCTCACTCCTCAGGTCCATACGTTCTCCGCAGTCGATGTCGATGTCGATGCCTTCTGAACTGGTCTTCCGCCGCAAGAATTCCTCACTCGGACACTCTTTCTTGTTCTCAATAAAAACAAGATCCTCTCGCGCTCGACAGATAGAACCTTTTTCTAGCTTACGCCCAAATACCGGCGACGTCGATAGACTTCGCAAGTGCGCACTTCGCGCATCAACCCGACGATCGCTGGAGGCCGATGTTCATGGCTGAGACCAGGTCTCGAACACACTCGAAGCACGCACGGCGTGGCGGCAGCCCACTGCGCGAACCGTTCGGACGCCTGGTCGAAACCGGTCTGCAGATGGGCGCACTGGAAAGTGCGGCCGAGGTGCACCGCGTGCTGGTCGACGCCACTGCCCAGCTCGTCGGCGCGCAGCGCGTGCTGCTGGTGCTCGACACGGAGGCCGGCCTGCACAGCGCCGGCGCGATGCTGCCGCCTGCCGAACACGCCGACGCCCTGCTCCGTGCCATCACACCCTGGCTTGTGGAGACACGCCGCACCCGCAAGGCGAGCCTGCGCCACGGACCCGAAGGCACCGACGCGGCCGGCCAGCGCTCGTGCCTGATCGCGCCGCTGGTCGCGCGGCGCCGGCTGTTCGGCTACCTCTATGCCGACATCGAAGGCAGGTTCGGTCGCTTCGAGTCCGTGCACCGCGAACTGCTGCAAGAACTGGCGCGCCAGGCCGCCGGGGCGCTGGCCGGCATCCGCGTTCGGGGAGACGCCCGGCGGGCGTTGGCCGAACGCCGGAGCGAGATCGCGCGGCCCACCGACGAGCTCACGCTCATCAACGGCATCCAGCAAGGCATGGCGGCCAAGCTGGGCTTCCAGGCCATCATCGACCTGGTGGGCGACAAGCTGCGCGAACTGTTCGGCTCCGGCGACCTGAACATCGTGTGGTGGGACGACAAGACCAACCTGGTCCAGGGGCTGTACCGCTACGAGCACGGCAAGCCCCTGCCACTCCTGCAGGCACGGCCGTTGAAGCCGGAGGAGCCGATGACGCACGTGTTGCTCCGGCGCCGCGTCGGCATCGCCAATACGCGCGAGGAGCAGACCCGGATCGGGCTGCAGCCCGCGCCGGGAACCGACTGGGCGCATTCGATCGTCGCCGTCCCGATCATCGGCAGCGACCGCGTCCTCGGCATGATCGCGCTGCAGGACCACGAGCGGGAGTACGCCTTCGGGGCGCACGAGGTCCGGCTGCTCGAAAACGTGGCGGCCAGCATGGGCCTGGCGCTGGAGAACGCACGCCTCTTCAACGAGGCGCAGGAGGCGTTGCGCAAGGTCGAAGAGCGCACCGCCGAACTCACCGAGTCGCTCGAGTACCAGACCGCCGTCAGTGATGTGCTGCGCGCGATCAACGAATCGCCCACCGACGTGGCGCCGGTCTTCGAGGCCATCCTGGACTGCACGATGTGGCTGTTCGGCGGGCCTGCCGCCGCCATCTTCACCTTCGATGGCTGCAGGGTCCACCTGGCGGCGACGCGCAACTGGCCCGCGGCAGCGCTGGAGGCAGCACGCCTGATGTGGCCGGCGCCGCCCGATCCGCGCCAGATGACCGGCCGGGTCATCATCGAGCGCAGGGCGCTGTCCAACGACGATGCAGCTGCGGACCCGGACTACGACCGCACGCTGGTGAACACCGGCAGCTGGCGCCGGTTGATGGCCGCACCGATGCTCAAGGATGGCGTTGCGTTCGGCGCGATCGGCATCGCCTGGCCGGAGCCCGGCAAGACGCCGCAGCGGCAGATCGACCTGCTCCAGCTCTTTGCCGACCAGGCCGTGATCGCGATCGAGAACGTGCGGCTGTTCAACGAGACCCACGAAACACTGGAGCGGCAGACGGCCGCCGCCGACGTGCTCCAGGTCATCAGCGAATCGATGGAGAACCCGCAGCCCGTGTTCGACAAGATCCTCGAGAGCTGCCAGCGCCTGTTCTCGGGCGCCCAGCTCGGCATCTCGCTGATCGGCGACGACGGGCTGGTGCACCTGGGCGCGCATCGAGGCTCTGCCCACGAGGCGCTCGCGCGCTTCTATCCCCGGCGCATCGATCAGTCGTCCATCGGTGCGGCCATGGCAGGCACCGAAGTCCTCCACATTCCGGATGCGCTCGCCGAGCCGGACCTGCCTTCGTTCATGCGCGAGCTCGTCGCAGAGATGGGCAACTACGCCATCATGATCGCCCCTCTTTTCTGGGAGGGCCGGAACATCGGCTCCATCCACGTCACGCGCCAACCGACAGGGGCGTTCGCCGACAAGGAGATCAAGCTGCTGGAGACTTTCGCCGACCAGGCCGTGATCGCGATCCAGAACGCTCGCCTGTTCAACGAGGCCAAGGAGGCGCGCGCCGCCGCCGAAGCGGCCAACGAGGCCAAGAGCGCGTTTCTCGCGACCATGAGCCACGAGATTCGCACACCGATGAACGCGGTGATCGGCATGAGCGGCCTCCTGCTCGACACCCAGCTCGACGCGGACCAGCAGGACTACGTGGCCACCATCCGCGAATCGGGCGATGCGCTCTTGACCATCATCAACGACATCCTCGACTACTCGAAGATCGAGGCCGGAAGGATGGACATCGAGTCGCATCCGTTCGACCTGCGCGAATGCGTGGAGTCGGCGCTGGACTTGGTCAGCGCGCGCGCGGGCGAGAAGCACCTCGACCTCGCCTACGTCTTCGAGGGCGACGTGCCGGCCGGCGTGAACGGCGACCTCGCGCGGCTGCGTCAGATCATGCTGAACCTGCTGAGCAATGCAGTGAAGTTCACGGAAGCCGGCGAGGTGGTGCTGAGTGTCGCCACGAGACACCAGGAAGCGGGCAAGGTGACCCTGACCTTCGCCGTGCGCGACACCGGCATCGGCCTGTCCGCGCAAGGCATGGGCCGGCTGTTCCAGTCGTTCTCGCAGGCCGACTCCAGCACAACGCGAAAGTACGGCGGCACCGGGCTGGGCTTGGCGATCAGCAAGCGGTTGGCCGAGTTGATGGGCGGGAGCATGTGGGTCGAGAGCCATGGGCCGGGCGCCGGCTCGACCTTCTTCTTCACCATCCAGGCGTCCGTCGCCGAGTCGCCGCCGAGCAGGCACCGCATCTCCCCCGGATCGCAGCTGGAACTGAAGGCCAAGCGCGTGCTGATCGTCGACGACAACGCGACCAATCGACGCGTGCTGGCGGCCCAGATCGCCACATGGGACATGGACTCGCTCGACACTGAATCGCCGCCAGAAGCGTTGCAATGGCTCGAACGAGGCGAGCAGTTCGACCTTGCGATCCTCGACATGCACATGCCGCAGATGGACGGAATCGAGCTGGCACGGCGCATTCGCGCACGCCATGGCGCGCTGCCATTGGTGCTGTTCAGCTCCGCAGGTGGGCGCGAGACCGGCGACGGAGAGTCGCTCTTCAGCGCACGCCTGCTCAAGCCCATCCATCAGTCGCAGCTGTTCGACACCCTTGTGAACGTGCTGGCTCACGAGCGGCCGGCCAAGCCAGCGCTGCCCGGCAATGCGGCCAAACCGCAGATCGACCCGACGATGGCGGCGCGCCATCCGCTGCGCATCCTGCTGGCCGAAGACAACGCGGTGAACCAGAAGCTCGCGATGCGCCTCCTCCAGCAGATGGGGTACAGGGCGGACCTGGCGTCCAACGGCATCGAGGCCGTCGAGTCGGTGCAGCGCCAGGCCTACGATGTGGTGCTGATGGACGTGCAGATGCCCGAGCTGGACGGGCTCGACGCGACCCGACGGATCTGCGAGCTGATAGGGGCGCCGCAACGCCCGTACATCGTGGCGATGACAGCCAACGCCATGCAGGGCGACCAGGAGATGTGCATGGCCGCCGGCATGGACGACTACCTGACCAAGCCGATCCGTGTCGACCGGCTGGTCGCCGCACTGAACAACGTGTCACCGCGCAAGGACCATTGAATGAGCAACGCCACCATCGATAGCGCCATCTTTGCCGAGCTTCAGGACACCGCGGGCGCGGACTTCGTGAAGGAGCTGCTGCAGACCTTCTTCGAGGAAGCGCCGGTGATGCTTCGGGAACTGCGCGAGGCGCTCGAAGCGGGCAACGCCGAAGCCTTCCGCCGCGCCGCGCACTCCCTGAAATCCAACAGCCTGACCTTCGGCGCGCTGGCACTTGCGGCCATCGCTCGCGACCTGGAACTCGATGGACTGGGAGGGGCGCCGAAGGCGGACGCCCTCGTCGCGCTGCAAGGCGAGTACGAACGGGCTGCCGCAGCCCTCGAGGCGTTGAGCCGTGGTTGACCTTCGCCGTGCGCCGGCGCACCTGCTGGTGACCGACGACAACAAGGTCAATCGCCTGCTGATGACCCGCAACCTCGAGCTGCAGGGCCACACCGTCCGGTGCGCCGAGAACGGACGCATGGCGCTGGAACTGCTGCGGCGCGATGCCTTCGACCTGATGTTGCTCGACGTGGAGATGCCAGAGATGAACGGCTTCCAGGTGCTGGAGGCACTGGCCGATGACGCCAGGCTGCGCGACCTGCCCGTGATCGTGACCTCTTCGCTCGAGGGCGTGGCCAACATCGCACGCTGCATCGAGCTCGGCGCCGAGGACTACCTGAACAAGCCGGTCAACCCGGTGCTGCTCAAGGCGCGCATCGGCGCCAGCCTCGAGAAGAAGCGCCTGCGCGATCAGCAGAAGGAGATGGTGCGCCGCTTCGCCACCCCCGAGGTCGCGCAAGACCTGGCGCAATCCGGCTTCGCGCTCGGCGGGCGGCGCGTACAGAGCACGGTGATGTTCGCCGACATCCGCGCCTTCACCGCGCTGGTGGAGTCGCAGCCGCCCGAAGAAACCATCGAGCTCCTGAACACCTACTACACGCTGATGTTCGACGCCATCGGCAGCCACGGCGGCGTGGTCAACCAGATGATCGGCGACGGCCTGATGGCCATCTTCGGCGCGCCGCTGCCGCTGGCCGACCATGCCGTGGCCGCCGTGCGCGCGGCGCTGGACATGGTCGAGATGATCCAGCTGCTGAATGCCGAGCGGACCGCTGCGACCAAGCCCCCGCTGCGCATCGGCGTAGGCATCGCCACCGGCGAGACGATCGCCGGCTACACCGGCACCCAGCAGCGCGCGACCTACACCTGCATCGGCGACACGGTCAACCTCGCCGCGCGGCTCGAGACGCACACCAAGGAGGCGAAGCGCACGATCCTGATCGACGCGGCCACCTGCGCCTCGCTCAACGGCCGAGTCCCTGTCGAAGTGCTCGGGACGGTGCTGTTTCGGGGAAAGGCGTCACCGGTCGAGGTATTCGCGGTACCGTGGGGCCAATGAGTCTTGACGCAATCACGCAGGCAACCATCGCCTTCATCCGAGCGCATGAGGCCTGGGGCGCTCCTATCGTGCTGGCCCTCGCCTTCGGGGAATCGTTGGCGTTCATTTCCCTGTTGTTGCCGGCTACCGTGATCTTGTTTGGTGTCGGCTGGCTCATCGGGGGGAGCGGCATTGCGTTCTGGCCACTGTGGTGCGCCGCGGTCCTCGGGGCCGTCTTGGGGGACTGGTTGTCCTTCTGGATCGGCGGACGGCTGAAGGGCAATGTCGGCAACTATTGGCCCCTGTCTCGCCATCCGGACCTGATCCCGCGCGGTCATAGGCTCTTCGAGCGCTGGGGAGTGGTCGGCGTATTCTTCGGGCGCTTCCTCGGCCCCCTTCGCGCGTCTGTGCCATTGGTGGCCGGCATCTGCGAAATGCCCGCGTCTACGTTTCAGGTTGCCAACCTCGCTTCAGCTATCGTGTGGGCGACCGGCATCCTGGCTCCCGGCGCGTTCGGCCTCAAGTGGCTGCAGCAGTGGGTGTGAAGAGCTCGGGGTGAGTTCGGATTGCAATTGAACGCCCACCAACGCTCAGTTCGTTCATCATCACCCCGTCCAGGACCGCACCGAGAAGGAATGCTCATGTCAACGCTCGCACTGTTCGACACCGCGGTTGCCGCCTTGACCTCGGCCTTGGCCACTCCGTCCGGCATCGTTGCGCTCTGCTCGGCTGGCGTCGCCGGCACGCTGGTGATCGTGAGTTCCTTCGTGAAGACCATGATCCCCCTGCGCTGCCTTGCGATCGGCGGCAACATGGGCTTTCTGATCTACGGCGCGCTGCATCCATCGCTGATCCTGGTGCTCCTGCACGGCGCACTGCTGCCGATCAACATTGTCCGCGCAGCCCAGATGGTCCGCCTCACGCGCCGTGTGCAGGTCGCGGCGGCGGCGAACGACTTTTCCGGCGTCTGGCTGCGCCCCTACATGCGCCGGCGGCGACTGAAGAAAGATGCCATCCTGTTCCGCAAAGGCGATGCGGCAAAGCGCCTGTACTTCCTCGCTGAAGGGCAGATCGAGTTTGTCGAGATCGGGCAGACCATGGAGCCTGGCCGCTTGTTCGGCGAGATCGGGTTCTTTGCGCCTGACAAGCAACGCACGCTGACCGCCCGCTGCGCCACGAACTGCACCGTGCTGCAGATGGACGAGATGACTTTCAAGTCGCTCTATTTTCAGAACCCGGCCTTTGGATTCGAGGTGGTGACCTTGGTGGCCGGACGGCTCCTGGCTGACCGGCAGCGCCTGGAAGATCGACTCGCGGCCGCCTCGCCGGTCACCTGATCATGCGATGACCCGGCGCGAACAACCTATTGCAAATCAACGACTAGCCAGGCTCCCGATGCGGGATGACAATGTGCAACATCATGAAACGCGCGACAACACTTCGCCGCCTGGCGCTGTGGGTCTGGCTCCTGATCCTGCCGGTGCTCGCCCAGGCGCAGGCACAGCTCGGAAGCGCCGCTGCCTTGCGGGCCAAGTACGACGCCGTTCAGTCGCAGTTCGACCGCAACGCCTTTGGGCGACCGCTGGTGCTCGAATCGACGGAAGCCTCCGGACAATTGAGCGGCGATATCTTCGCGGTGTTGAGTCATCCGTTCGACCAGGTGAGCGGTTCCTTGAGCCAGCCCGGCGTCTGGTGCGATGTGCTGATGCTGCACCTCAACACCAAGCATTGCGCGGTCCGCGGGACAGAAGGTGCCAGGGCACTCGCCGTCACGGTCGGCCGCAAGTTCGACCAGCCGCTTGCGGAGGCGCAGCGCGTTGACTTCGTCTGGCAGCCGCCGAACATCGCCGACGACTACCTGAGCGTGCGACTGAGCGCCGACAAGGGGCCGCTGTCCACCCGCGACTACCGCATCGAGCTAGAGGCGACGCCGCTCGGCAACGGCAAGACCTTCATTCATCTCGGCTACGCCTATGCCTACGGAGTGGCAGCACGCATCGCGATGCGGGGCTACCTCGCGACCCTCGGTGCGGACAAGGTGGGATTCACTGCAACGGGCAAGGACCCGGGGGGCCAATCGGAATACGTGGGCGGCGTGCGCGGCGTGGTGGAGCGCAACACCATGCGCTACTACCTCGCCATCGACGCCTACATGGACGCCCCCAAACAATTGGCGCCGCGCCTGGCGGCATGGTTCGACAGCACGGAGCGCTATGCGCGGCAACTGCACGAAGTGGAGCGGGAAGACTATCTCGCCATGAAGCGCAACGAATACAAGCGGCTTGCAAACCCCTTGCCGGAGTAAGCGCACCGGGGCGGAACGATATTCAATCGTTCGACGCGCGGCTTAGCACGAGGCTGCCGCGGACCAATTGCTCACTCGTGCAAGGAGAATAGTGATGGCAAGTCCGATGAATGTCACCAAGCTCCAGACGAAATCCCATGACGAACCGGATGAGGTCCGAGAGCCGGAAAAGACTCGGGTCGAAGTGGTCCGCCTCGAGGGGTACACGCTTGGACGCTTCAAGTTTCAGCCCGGGTGGCGCTGGTCGAAATGCATCAAGCCGGTCGTCGGCACGGATAGCTGCCAAGTAGCTCACGTGGGGTACGCGGTTTCCGGTCGAATCACCGTGCAGATGAATGACGGCTCGAAGACCGCAATTGAGGAAGGCATGTCGTACACCATTCCTCCGGGCCACGACGCATGGGTCGAAGGCAACGACCCGTTCGTTGGCTTCGAGATGATGAGCGCAGAGGAATACGCAAAGCCCAAGAGCTGACGCGCACCTAGCTCGGGGCGTCATAGATCCGGAACGCCCGCATGTGCGCACGTCCTTGAGGCGAAGCCAGGGGTGCCTAATCGAGCCGCTAATTGCCCGCGAGAAGCGTAATATGCACCGGCCATCCTTCCCCCTATGGAGTCGGCGCAGGTGAATTCGGCTGATCTCAGGCAGCGCTTGGTGGCGATCCTCGCAGCGGACGCCGCGGGCTATTCGCGCCTGATGGCAGTAGACGACCGCGCTACCGTGGCCGCCCTCGACGCGGCTCGTGTCGTGTTCCGCAGCCGCATCGAGGCCAATCATGGCCGCGTGATCGACATGGCAGGGGACTCGGTACTCGCTGTATTCGGGACGGCGACCGGCGCGGTGGCGGCGGCGATCGTCGTCCAGCGGGAGCTGGGCGCGTCCATCGACGTCCTGCCGCAGGACCGGCGCATGCTCTTTCGCATCGGCATCCACATGGGCGACGTGATCGAGAAGGAGGACGGCACGGTGTACGGCGATGGCGTGAACATCGCCTCGCGGCTGTGCGGCGTGGCCGAGCCGGGCGGCATCTCCGTGTCCGACGCGGTGTACGGCGCCGTGCGGGACAGGATCGGCGCGAGCTTCGTCGACCAGGGCGAGCAGCCGATGAAGAACATTTCGCACCCGGTCCACGCCTTCAAGCTGACGCCCGCCGGGCCGGTGTCCTCGCGAACGCCGGCACTGCGCTTGCCGGATCGGCCTTCGCTGGCGGTGCTGCCGTTCACCAACATGAGTGGAGACCCAGAGCAAGAGTACTTCGCGGACGGCATCACCGAGGACATCATCACCGACTGCTCCAAGATTTCGGGCCTGTTCGTGATCGCGCGCAACTCGACATTTACCTTCAAGAAGCAGAACGTCGACATCCAGGAGGTCGGGCGCAAGTTGGGCGTGCGCCACGTGCTCGAGGGCAGCGTGCGGCGCGCCGGCATGAGAGTGCGCATCAACGTGCAGCTCATCGATGCCGAATCCGGCGGGCATGTCTGGGCCGACCGCTATGACCGCGAGCTCGAGGACATCTTCCTGGTACAGGACGAGGTCACTCGCAAGATCGTGGAGACGCTCGAGGTAAGGCTCACCGGCAACGAGGAGGAGCGCCGGCAGGAACGCGGCAAGGTCAACGGCGAGGCCTACGACTATCTGATTCGCGCGAAGAGCTGCATCGTGCAATTTACGGCGCCGGCCCTGGTCGAGACACGCGAGATGCTGGAGCGCGCACTGGCGATCGATCCGGGCATGGCGCAGGCCTATGCCTACCTGGCGATCGCCCGCGGCGTCGAGTACGCCAATGCCTGGAACGGCCGGACAGCCGACGATCTGCAAGAGAACCTGGCGTTGGCGCGCAAGGCGTGCGAGTGCGACCCTCTTGAGCCCATGGCACACCATGCGCTTTCCAACGCGCTGATGTGGCTACGCAGGCTGGACGAGGCCGAGCGCGCCGCCCGGCGCTCGGTCGCGCTCGACCCGAACTCCTCCCAGAGCTATGGGACGCTGGGCATCATCCTGGATTTCGCCGGGCGCCACGAGGAGGCGATCGAATCGCTCTCGAAGGCGTTGCGCCTCGACCCGCAATTCAGCCTGTGGCGGCATGCGCAGGGGCGGGCCCAATTCGTCCTCGCACGCTATGCAGAGGCCGAAGCGAGCTTTAAGCGTCGCCTCATCCACATGCCGGGTTCGGACGTCACGCGCGCCTACCTTGCCTCGCTCTACGGTCACACCAGTCGCCATGAGGAGGCGCGCCAAATCTGGAGCGAGCTGATGGACATCCATCCCGAATATGAAATCGAACTCACGCTGCGCGTTCTGCCCTACAGCAGCCCGGCGCCTCTTGAGCAGTTCGTGGCGGGCCTTCGCAAGGCCGGGTTGGCGGCCTGAACGCACGAGCCCCCGCTCCACTGTCGCTGCCCACCTCTCCCGAAGGGGATCTCTATGACCAGGTACGACCCTTTGCGGTCCTTCGGTCACGGATGATTCGGTCATGCGCCATGAGGCACGTCTTGCGGCATCGCAACCGCGCGCAGCACCTGCATAGGCCCTATTGCGTGGACGCGGTCCAGTTCCTCTTGCGAGCGCAAGAACAATGAGCCAGCGAAGCCGAGCCCGTTCACGGAGATCGATTCGAAGCATGCGCGCGAACGCGGCACGACGAGCATCCAGCCTCGGCGAACCAGCAGGTTGTAAGGTGCCGACTGAACTTCGCCCTCTTCGGCGGCGACAGCGGAAATGCCGCACCGATGAAGCAACTCGCGATAGATGGCATGCAACTCGGGAGCCGTCGCGTGCGGCGCCAGACGTGCGAACGCATGTCTGAACGGCAGCCGCGAGCCGCTGCCGAGCACTCGCTCCATCGGTACTTCGTCCGGGCTTTCGCGTGTGAGCGGGAGCGGCACAAGCTGCAGGTGCTTGTGCCGCTGGCTGGCCCCGGCTTCGACGCCCCCGTTGTAGAAGCCGAGTCCATCGACTTCGCTCAGGCAAGTGATGAGCGCCGCGCAATCCTCAACGGTAAGGAGGCACTCCTGGCGTTCGAAGCGGCGCGTGACGAGCAGCACATGGCCGGCGAGCAGTTGGAACTTGTTCAGCAGGACGTAGTGCGAAGGCGCGAAGTCGCCTACGAACAGAGAACGGTCGTAGTCGCCAAGCGGATCCGCGGCCGCCGCGACATGGCGCGCCTTGTCCTTGCGCGCGAGGCTCGACACCGTGCGCAAGACGAACCGGACGCCATCGCTGTCGAGGAGGAGGGTTTGAGTCTCGATCGGCTGCAGTGCACCGTCTGCCAGGGCGCGCCGCATTGCATTTTGGACGATGGACAGCGAAAACACGCCGTCATTCTCGACCCGAATCGGGCCTAACGCCGATCTTCGGCCCTTCGAAGCGGCACCCGTATTTCGGCTGCGCGCGCCCTCAGCTGACCGCACCCGCCGTCGACATCCTGGCCGGCTGAATAGCGCAGCTTCGTCAGAATGCCCCGCTGGTGCAGCGTGCGAGCCATCTGTTCGCAGCGCTCCCACGACGGGCGACTGAACGCCACGCCATCCACCGCGTTGAAGGGGATCATGTTCAGCACGCCGTACTTGCCTGAGAGCAGTCTGACGATGCCTTCGATCTCCTCTTCCCCGTCGTTCACGCCTTCCAGCAGCGTCCACTGGTACTGGATCGGGTAGCCGGTGGTTCGTGCATAGCGTTCGCAGGCCGCGACCAGTTCCTCGGGAGCCATGTTCGGCGCGCGCGGAAGGAGCCTTCTGCGCAGCTCAGCCTTGGTCGTGTGCAACGAGAGCGCCAGCGCAGGTCTGACGCGTTGCTGGTGCAGTCTCTCGAACGAGCGTTCATCGCCCACGGTGGAGAACACCAGATTCTTGTGGCCGATGTTGCCCACCGTGCCGAGCAGATCGATCGCCTCCATCACGTTGTCCAGGTTATGGGCCGGTTCGCCCATGCCCATGAACACCACCTTGCGTACCGGCCGGCGCGCTCGCGCGAGGGCGACCTGGGCAATGATTTCGGCGCTTCCCAGTTGGCGCAGCAATCCGTCGCGGCCCGTCATGCAGAACTGGCATCCGACGGCGCACCCGACCTGCGACGAGACGCACAGGCCGTCCCGAGGCAGCAACACACTCTCCACGGTCTGACCATCCGCGAGGGCGACGAGCAGCCGCTCGGAACCATCGGCGCCGGGATGGACCGCGTGGATGCGCGCCAGTCCCGCAAGGTCAGCCTCAATGGACGGCAGGGCGGCCAGCAGCGACGACGGAAAAAAGCTCTCCGGTCGACGCTTGCCGCTGTCTCGGGGTAGCGCGTGGGACCATAGCCGCAAGATCCGGTGCTCGTGGCTGGGGCCCGCTCCGGCTTCCCGTAGTCGGCGTTTCAGTTCGGGGATTCGCATGTTCGCGACTTTAATGACCCCGAACAGCGGGGGCTGTTGAGGACCAATATTTCCGCAAACCGCCCAGCAGGTCTGGCGCGCTTCCTGCGTAGCCTCGCGAGCGTCGGTCATCCGGAGGGTTCGCAAACAGGTGCCACCCCCATCGCCCGTAGCCTCGAATCGCGCGGGTGCACTACACTGCTCGCGCGCCCCGTACCGCAGCCGGGCCGCTCCCCTTCAAGGAGCACCGCACCTCGATACGTATTCACACTATCGATCGTCACACTCCCCGTGGATACGCCTCAAAATCTCTCAAAGCATCGCGCCCGCGTTCGAGAAAGTTCGCACGGCGATCACCGCCAACCCGATCCGCGCTTATTCGTAGGCTCGATGGACAAGGGCATGCGCGTTCTGGAGCTATTCAACGAACATGCCTCTGCTCTTTCGATCGGCGACATTGCGGCGAACACGGGCATGGGCCGAAGTGCGGCGCAGCGCTTCGTCTATACGCTTCACTGGCTTGGATACCTGAACAAGGACAGCGAGTCGAAGAAGTACTTTCCGGCGCTGAAGCTGCTGGGGCTGGTGCGCGGCATCCATCGTCACCATCCACAACGAGAGCTGGCCTATCCGCTGCTAGAGAAGCTCGCGAAAGAGACGCGCGAGACGGTGTCATGGGTCGAACTGGACGGAGACGAGGTCGTGGTGCTCTTGAACATCCCAGGCTCGCACGTCACGACCATTAACCTTCCGGTTGGAAGCCGCTTTCCTGCGCTCACCTCTTCCTCCGGCCAAGTGCTCCTATCGCAAGCCCCGCAGGCGCAACTCTTGAAGATGCTCGACGCGCTGCCTCCTGAGGTGCGGGCCCGCTTCGGCAGCCGCAGCCGCGCAGCAATACTTGCTGTTTTCCGCAAGGCGGCGGAAGAGGGCCATTCATTCACCGAGAAGAATTTCGGTGATGACGGCGTCTCGGTGTCCGTGCCGGTGACGGATTTCTCCGGGCGCCCTATCGCCGCCCTCAACGTGTCCACCGTGCGTTCGCGTTTCGACATCGCGCAGGTGCGCGAACTGATCCTGCCCCGGCTCAAGTCGACCGCGCGCGAAGCTTCAATCTGAGGGCTGCGGCCCTCCTCCCTTCCCTCGCGAATCAACCGTAGGGTGTCGGCTCAGCCGACGCACAGGGCGTGCTCGCGCCAGGAGTCACGCATCTACGCACTTGACTCGGCGAAGCACAAGCCCGAAGATTAAATTGCAATACAAGCTTTCTAATCGCATAGCAATTATCTGGCTCTGCTGGCTGGGGCAATCTTCAACGGGAACAGGATGTCGCAAGGAACGCCTTTGGCGGAATCGGTCGCCATGAAGGAAGTCGCTGACGAGACCATCGGCGAACTGCTCGCGCGGCGCGCCCGCGCAAACCCGGAAGAGATCTACTGCTCCTTCAGGGACGAGCGCATCAGCGTCGGGATGCTGGACCGGCGCGCGAACCAAGTGGCAACCCTGCTGAAGTCGCATGGGCTGCAAAAGGGCGACCGAGTGGCGGTCATGCTGCCCAGTCATCCCGAGCACCTCTACCTGCTCTTTGCACTGGCGCGGCTGGGCATGGTCCGCGTGCCAATCAATGTGCACCTGCTGGGAGCACCGCTGGCCCACCTGCTCAACGAACTCGATCCGCAAGTCATCGTCGCCGACAGCGCGTTCCGCGCCGCCTTGAACGAACTCGGAAGTACCCTGCCCCGGGTGATCTGGCGCAACGGCATCGACGGTGAGTTCGACCGCTTCGCCTCCTGCGCCGAGGACGAGGCGGCGCCAGTCGTACAGGCCGACGAGGTCATCGCTCTCAGCCCGAGTTCGGGCACCACCGGCGCACCCAAGGGCGTTCTGAAGACAGACCGCCATCTGCGCGCCGGACCGATGGCGATCCTTCGCCTGAGCGAGGCCGGCCCGGGCGATGTCTTCCTGTTCTGGGAGGCGATGCACCACGGCTCCGGCGTGGCCGTCGCAATCGCCGCGCTGATGGGCCGCTTCCAGCTGGCGATGCTGGAACGCTTCAGCGCCTCGGGCTTCTGGGACGACGTTCGCCGCCACAAGGCCACGCACATCCACTATCTGGGCAGCGTATTGCCGATGCTGCTGAAGCAGCCGGTGCGCCCGGACGACCGCCAGCACGGCGTGCGCATCGCCTGGGGCGGCGGCTGTCCCGCCGATGTCTGGCAGGCGTTCGCCGAGCGCTTCGGCGTGACCGTGCGGGAGGGCTACGGCCTCTCCGAGCTGATCACCTTCGTGACCGCCAATATCGACGGTCCGCCGGGCTCCATCGGCAAGGCGCTGTCGTACTACGAGATCTCGCTGGTTGCGGACGACGGCACGCCGGTCAAGCCGGGGGACAAGGGCGAGATCGCGCTCCGCGCTCTCGATCCGCGGCTCGGCTTCCTGGGTTACTTCAGAAATCCGCAGGCCGATGCCGCCGCGCGCCGCGGCGAGCTGTTCCTCACCGGCGACCTCGCACACGCCGATGCGCACGGCCATCTCTTCTACGCAGGGCGCAAGAAGGACATGCTGCGGCGCCGTGGGATCAACATTGCCGCCTGGGACGTGGAGAGTGTCTTTGCGCAGCACGATGCGGTTGCCGAGGTGGCGCTGGTCGGGGTACCCAGCGAACTCGGCGAAGACGAGCTCAAGCTTTTCGTGCGCCTGCGTGAGGGTGCAGGCATCGCGCCGCTCGAGCTGATCCGGTGGTGCAGCGACAAGCTGCCCTACTTTCAGATCCCCCGCTACGTCGAGTTCATCGATACCTTCCCGAAGACACCGACGCAGAGGATTCAGAAGAAGGAACTCTCGCGCGCCGTGGCGGGCGTGTGGGACGCCGAGGCTGCCGGCATTCGCGTCGTCAAGCGCTGACGCCACGCCCGATCAGGATCTCCATCGTTTTCCGATTTCCCAACTGAAAGGAAGAAACATGATCCGAGTTGCCCTGCATCGCTGGCGCCGCACGATCGCGGTGGTTTCCAGTTTCGCCTTCTGCGCATGGGCCCAGGCCGGCCTCATGGACAAGCCGGTCACCTTGATCGTGGCCTTCCCGGCCGGAGGCGGCGTCGACGTGGTTGGGCGCATCCTTGCCCAAGGCATGGCGCAGAAGCTGAAGCTATCTGTCGTGGTGGACAACAAGGCCGGCGCTTCCGGTGCGATCGGCGCGCAATTCGTGAAGCGGGCGGCGCCCGATGGCCACACGCTGCTCATGGCGCCGACCACTTCCTATGTCATGTTGGAGAAGATGTCTGGTGCCGAGTCTGTGGGATATGAGATCGCCAAGGACTTCAGGCCGGTGGCCACGGTTGGTGAGTTGCCCCTGGTCATGCTGGTGTCGAAAGGCAGCGGCATCACCTCGTACGCGGATCTGTCCGCCAAGGCCCGGCAGCAGCCGGGCAAGCTCGCCTATGGCTCGTCGGGCAATGGATCGACCGAGCACATCGTCACCGAATGGTTCCGGCAGCAGGCGTCCGTCGATCTGCTGCACGTGCCCTACCGCGGTTCCGCACCCGCCATGGCCGACCTGTTCGCGGGCGAGATCCAGATCATGGTGACCACTTCGCCGACCGCTCTCACCAATCTGGCGACAGGCCGGGTGGCTGCCGTAGGCGTGGCGAGCCCCCAGCGACTGGCCATCTTCCCGGAGCTTCCCACCTTCGCGGAGCAGGGCCTGCCGCAGTTCGTTGCCGCCTCGGTGTATGCAGTGCTGGCACCCAAGGGGACTCCCGACGACGTGGTCGCCACCCTGAACGCAGCGCTCAACGAGACGCTGGATGATGAGGCGGTCAAGCGCCGCTTCGCGCAGCTCGGGGTCGAGGTCGTCCACAGCACGCCCGTCCAGGCGCGCGACAAGCTGCAGCAGGAATCGACCAAATGGGAGCAGGTGGTACAGCGCATCAGGGCAGCCACCCGCTGAGATCGGCATATTCAGGAGACACTCGATGAACGAAGCACTTTCCACGAGACCTTGCGTCACTCTCGCCGTGGAGAAGGGCGTGGCCCTGATCACCATGGATCGTCCGCAAGCCATGAACGCGTTCGACCGCACGCAGCGTGAACTCTTCCAGAGCGCGCTCCTGTCCGCCGATGCCGACGCGGGAGTGCACGTCATCGTGATCACCGGCCACGGCAGGGCCTTCTGCGCCGGTCAGGACCAACACGAGAGCGCCGCAATGGATGCGGCAGGCTCCGCCGCGCGCATCGACAGCTACATGGCACTCTACGAAGTGTTTCGTGCGCTCACCAAGCCGGTCATCGCCCGGGTCAACGGAGTGGCTGCCGGCGCCGGACTGCAGATCGCGCTCATGGCGGACCTTCGCATTGCTTCCACCAAGGCGCGCTTCGGCATGACGGAGTTCAAGGTGGGCTCCGCGGCCATCTTCGGCAGCGCACTGCTGGCCTCGATCATCGGCGAGGCTGCAATGAAGCGGCTGGTGCTGCTCGCCGAGATCGTGCCGGCCGCACAGTCCCTGGCGCTCGGCTTGGTGCATGAGGTCGTGGACGATGCCGGCTTGGACGCGCGCGTGGCAGAGATCTGTGCGCAAGTGTCGCAGTGGTCGCCAACCTCCGTGGCGATCACCAGGTCGTGGTGGAAGGAGATGGGCGACGAGCTGTTCGCAAGGGCCGCGACCGCTGCCCGTCGTGGCCATGCCATCAATTTTGCGTCCGGCGCCTATTCCTTGGGCGCAAGGAAATTCACCGAGCGCAAGCAAGCAGATCCTCATGCCAGGGCGTAACGCGCGCGACGCAACTTTCTGCAAATGCGGCGCGCCCGGGGCGACGCGATCCGCTCGCGCTTGCCAGGGTTACGATTGGATTCCATCTGCAGGCTGCCCATGCTCCTCCGCGTCGACGAAGAGATCACCTTCCGCAAGCTCGAGATCCTCCTGGCCTTCATGGAGACCGGCAATCTCGCCCGCGCGGCAGAAAAGCTCGACATCAGCGCCGTCAGCGTGCATCGCGCCCTGCATTCGCTGGAAACCGGGCTGCGCTGCACATTGTTCCGGCACGAAGGCCGCAATCTGCACCCGACTGAAGCCGCACAGGCATTGGCCGAGGTGGCCCGCGAGGTGCTTCGCACCATGTCCGCAGGTATCCGCGCCACCCGAGAAGTCGCCGGCTACTCGGCCGATCGGATCCGGATCGGCTCGCTCTATTCCCTGACGAGTCGCACTGTGCCGCAGCTGATCATGGGAATGAAGCTGCGCAAGCCGGAACTGCACACCGAGCTCGTCCTGGGGTCCAATGCCGACCTGCTGCAGAAGTTGCGGGACGGCGCGATCGATGCCGCCCTCATGGCGATCCCCGAGGATGCTTCCGACGTCGAATCGGAGCCGCTGTTCCAGGACGACATCCATTTCGCCGCGCCAGTGGACTCTCCTTATTCGGCGCAGAAGGAGATCGACCTGAGCGCCTGCGCCAGCGAACGCTTCGTGAGCCTCAGCGAAGGCTTCGTCACCTACATCGGATTTATGGAGTCGTTTCGTGTCGCTGGCTTCACACCGAACGTGGTGATGAAGACCGGCGACATCTTCTCCCTCATGAACCTGGTCAGCGGTGGCGTCGGCTACACGCTGTTGCCGGGCCGTGTGCGCGGCGCCATGCCTCAGAAGGTGCAGTTGATCCCGTTGCAGCCCAGGTACCTGATGCGCCAGACCATCGCGCTCAATTTCCTGCGCACGCGCGAGCGCGATCCCAACCTGCTCGCGCTGCTGTCCGTGTGCCGCCTGACGAGAGCCGAACTCGGCTGAGCACGCGACAACGGCGTGACTCGGGTTAACCCTCGATCGTTTCAGTTGGCGTAAAGATCGACGCCGCCGCTTCATTGATCGTCCCGGAGGGGGTGCGTACCTTACGCACCCAGATGCACAGCCGATGCGTCGAACCCCAAAACCCCCGGAGACGCATTGATGACTTCTCATTGGATCTCGATCTACGCATTGATTGGCATGTTCGTGCTCGCCACGGTGCTGCCGATCAACATGGGCGTGATCGCCTTCGTCGGTGCCTTCCTGGTCGGCACGCTGGTGGCCGGCATGAACGCCAAGGCGATCATGGGCGGCTTCCCCGCCGACCTGTTCCTCACCCTGGTCGGCATCACCTACCTGTTTGCGCTGGCCCAGAACAACGGCACCATCGATTGGCTCGTCAAGCTGGCAGTGCGCGCCGTGCGCGGGCGCATCGCCGCGATTCCTTGGATCATGTTCTTCATCGCCGCGCTGCTCACGGCGGTGGGAGCGGTCAGCCCAGCGGCGGTGGCCATCATCGCGCCGATCGCGCTCGGCTTTGCCGCCAAGTACGGCATCAATCCGCTGCTTATGGGGTTGATGGTCGTGCACGGCGCGCAGGGCGGCGGCTTCTCGCCGATCAGCATCTACGGCGGTATCACCAACAAGATCGTCGCCAAGGCCGGCCTGCCGCTCAACGAGATCGCGACGATGCTGGCAAGCCTCGGCGTCAACCTGTCCGTGTCGCTGCTGCTGTTCTTCCTCATGGGCGGCATGAAGCTGCTGCGCCAGAAGGCCGACGTGACCGGCGCAGTGCCGGCAACGCGCCGCACGGCGCATGCACAGGGCGGAGCGCAAGTGTTCGGCGGCGCGGAGGCCGAATCGTTCGCGGAAGAGCGGCGCGTCGCGACTGCAGCTGGCGAGTCGCTCATGGACGCGGCGCCGGCGGTCCCGACCGACCAGGGTTCGCGCCTCTACCAGATCGTCACCGTGCTCGGTCTGCTGGCGCTGGCCGTGCTGACGCTGTTCTTCAAGCAGGACATCGGCTTCGTCTCGATCACCATCGGCCTCTTGCTGACGCTGATGGCGCCCAACCTGCAGAAGCGCGCCCTGGGCCAGGTGTCGTGGCCGGAGATCATGCTGATCGTGGGTGTCAGCACCTACGTGGGCGTGATGGACAAGATGGGCACCATCGACTTCGTCGGCCACAGCGTGGCGGGCCTCACCTCGCCCATGGTGGCCGCATTGCTGTTGTGCTTCGTCGGCGCCGTGGTCTCCGCCTTCGCCTCGTCGACCGCGGTGCTCGGCTCGCTGATCCCGCTGGCGGTGCCGTTCCTGCAGGGCGACACTGGCGTCAGCGCAGTCGGCTTCATCGCGGCGATGGCCGTGTCCTCGACCATCGTCGACGTCAGTCCGTTCTCCACCAATGGCGCGCTGGTGCTCGCCAATGCCAAGGGCGTGGACCGCGACGTGTTCTTCCGGCAGCTGATGGTGTACGGCGCCATCGTGACCCTGGTGGCCCCCGTGGTGGTGTGGCTGCTCTTCGTGGTGCTGTGAGGCGGCGCCTCTCAATCGGCCGACATCCATTCAACCCGATCGGACTCCCATGAACTCCAGATCCTGGACCTCCAAGGCCGACGACCGCGCCGCCCGGCTGGCACGCGCGGCCGCTGCACTTGGGACGCGGCTCGCCGGCAAGCGTGTCGACACCGAAGCGATCGCCACCCTGCTCGAAGCGGTGCTCTCGCCCGGCGACCGCGTCTGCCTCGAAGGCAACAACCAGAAACAGGCCGACTTCCTCGCGCAGGCGCTGGTGCAGGTCGATCCGCAGCGCGTCCATGGCCTGCACATGGTCCAGTCGGTGCTGGCGCTGCCCGAGCATCTGGACATCTTCGAGAACGGCGTGGCCGCCCGGCTGGACTTCAGCTTCTCGGGGCCGCAGGGCGCGCGCCTGGCCAAGCTGGTGTCGGCCGGGCGCATCGAGATCGGCGCGATCCACACCTACCTCGAGTTGTTCGCCCGCTACTTCGTCGACCTGACGCCCAAGGTCGCGCTGGTCGCGGCGCAGGCGGCCGACGCCGAAGGCAATCTCTACACCGGCCCCAATACCGAAGACACGCCGGCCATCGTCGAGGCCACGGCGTTCTCCGGCGGCATCGTGATCGCGCAGGTGAACGAACTGGTCGACGGCAAGACCACGACGCTGCCGCGCATCGACATCCCGGCCGGCTGGGTGAGCTTCGTCGTGAAGGCGCCGCGCCCGAACTTCATCGAGCCGCTGTTCACGCGCGACCCGGCGCAGATCAGCGAGGTCCAGGTGCTGATGGCGATGATGGCGATCAAGGGCATCTATGCCGAGTACGGCGTGCAGCGCCTGAATCACGGCATCGGCTTCGACACCGCGGCGATCGAATTGCTGCTGCCGACCTACGCCGAGTCGCTCGGCCTCAAGGGCAAGATCGGCAAGCACTGGGCGTTGAACCCGCATCCGGCATTGATCCCGGCGATCGAGGCGGGCTGGGTCGAGTCGGTGCACTCCTTCGGCTCCGAGCTGGGCATGGAGGACTACATCCGCGCGCGCTCCGACGTGTTCTTCACAGGCCCCGACGGCAGCCTGCGCAGCAACCGCGCGTTCTGCCAGGCGGCCGGCCACTATGCCTGCGACATGTTCATCGGCTCGACCTTGCAGATCGACCTCGACGGCAACAGCTCCACCGCGACGCTGGGCCGCATTGCCGGCTTCGGCGGTGCGCCCAACATGGGCGCCGATGCGCGCGGCCGGCGCCATGCCAGTCCGGCCTGGCTCAAGGCCGGGCGCGAGGCGCGTGCCGGGCGCAGCGGCGCGGCCGGCACGCCGCGCGGACAGAAGCTGGTCGTGCAGATGGTCGAGACCTTCCGCGAGCACATGCAGCCGGCCTTCGTTGAAAAGCTCGACGCCTGGACGCTGCAGGAGCAGGCCGGCATGGCGCTGCCGCCGATCATGATCTACGGCGACGACGTCTCGCACATCCTCACCGAGGAAGGCATCGCCAACCTGCTGCTGTGCCGCAGCGACGCGGAGCGCGAGCAGGCGATCCGCGGCGTGGCCGGCTACACCGCGGTGGGCCTGGCGCGCGACCGGCGCGCGGTGGAGAACCTGCGCGACCGCGGCGTCATCCGCCGGCCGCAGGACCTGGGGATCGACCCGCGCCAGGCCACGCGCAATCTGCTGGCCGCACGCAGCATGCGCGACCTGGTGCGCGCCTCGGGCGGGCTGTACCAGCCGCCCAAGCGCTTCAGAAACTGGTAGCAGGAGATCCGACCATGAGCGATGTTCCCGCAGGGCTCGAAACCCTGGACTTTTCTTTCTCCGGCGGCCGGCCGGCCGGCGCCTTTGCGCCGGTGCTGGTCGGCGTCGTCGGCTCCGGCAACCTCGAGGTCATGCTCGAGCCGGCCGACGGCAATGACTGCGCGGTGCGGGTGGAAACCTCGGCGCGCGGCTTCGGCCCGATCTGGCAGGCGGTAATGAACGGCTTCCACGCGCGTCATCCGCTGGCCGGCGTGCGCGTCTCGATCAACGACATGGGCGCCACGCCGGCGGTGGTGAGCCTGCGGCTCGACCAGGCGGTGGCCGAGATCACCGGAGGAAATCCATGATCAGCTTTTCCGAATGCTCGGCGCGCGAGCGGCTGGCGCTGCTGCTCGACCCCGGCAGTTTCCACGAATGGCTGCCACCCGCCGAGCGGGTCACCAGCCCGCACCTGGCGCAGCTCGGCGTGCCCTCGGCCTTCGATGACGGCGTGGCCATCGGCCGCGCGACGCTTGATGGCCGCAACGTGTTCGTGGCCGCGCAGGAAGGCGCGTTCATGGGCGGCGGCGTCGGCGAGGTGCACGGCGCCAAGCTGGTCGGCCTGCTGCAGCGCGCGCTGCGCGACCGGCCGGCGGCCGTGCTGTTGCTGGCCGAATCGGGTGGCGTGCGCTTGCACGAGGCCAATGCGGGGCTCATCGCGGTGTCGGAAGTGATGCGCGCACTGCTCGACGTGCGCGCTGCCGGCATCCCGGTGATTGTGCTGATCGGCGGCGCCAACGGTTGCTTCGGCGGCATGGGCATCGTGGCGCGTTGTGCCGACCACATCGTGATGAGCGATGTCGGTCGGCTGGCGATGTCGGGGCCCGAAGTGATCGAAGCATCCCACGGTGTGGAGGAATTCGATTCGCGCGACCGTGCGCTGGTCTGGCGCACGACCGGCGGCAAGCACCGCTGGCTGACCGGTGACTGCGACGCGCTGATCGAAGACGACGTCGCGGAATTCCGCGCGGCGGCTGTCGCGGCGATCGATGCGTCCAGGCCATTGACCCTGGCGGCGCTGGAGCAGGAGCACGCGCTGCTCACCGCCCGCCTGCACGCACTGCCGGACGACAACGCTGGCGGTGACGAAGCGACGTTGCTCTGGAGCGCGCTCGGCATCGCCGACGCGCAGCAGGTTCCTGACCTTCCGGTCGAAGCCGTGCGCGCGCTGCGCGCGATCCCTTGAGGAGCATTCAGATGCAGTGGAATTTCCTTGTCACCCAGCTCTTCGGCTCCTATCACGGCATGCGCGCCGCCGGCGACTTTCTGCAGGGCGAAGTCATATTCGAAGGCGAGCCGCTCACGGTGATAGGCACCACCAACCATGCGCCGATCGGGGTCCGGCTCGCGCTGGCGCAGGCCCGCGTGGTGCTCGACACCATCACGCGACACCCGGGTCGGCCGATCCTGCTGCTGATCGACACGCAGGGCCAGCAACTTCGCCGACGCGATGAATTGCTCGGCATCAACCGTGCGATGGCGCACCTCGGCGCGAGCATCGACCTGGCGCGACGCCGCGGCCACCGGGTTATCGGCCTGGTGTACGACCAAGCCTTGTCCGGCGGCTTCATCACCTCGGGGTTGATTGCCGACGCCTGCTACGCGCTGCCGGATGCCGAGATCCGGGTCATGCGTATTCCCGCCATGGCGCGCGTGACCAAGCTGCCGGAGGACAAGCTCACGGCACTGTCGAAATCCAACCCGGTGTTCGCTCCGGGCGTGCAGAACTACGTGGCCATGGGCGGCGTGCGCTCGCTGTGGCGTGGCGACTTGAAGACCTGCCTGCGCGATGCGCTGGACAACACGCCGACAGAAGACCGGCGCGCACAGGACGGCGCCGAACGCGGTGGACGCCGACTTGCCGCCGGGGTCGTGCAACGCGTGCTGGACGCCGCGTGAACCCCGCATGAACGCCATGGTTTCCCCGCGCCGCCACCAACTCGCCCGGCTTTCCGAGGCCGGCTGGACAGCCGTCCTCGGCCAGCCGTGGGACAGGCCGGCGCGCAACTGCCTGACGCATTGGGCGATGCTTCAGCTGCCGCTGGTGGTGACGCGTCAACCGATCGATGCCGCCGCCAATGGATGGATTGCGCTCGGTTTGCCGTCCCCTGCGCGCTGGGATAGGCGTCGCCTGGCGCTACAGGTGCCGCGCACTGCAGTGCTTGGCCTTGACGAGTTCCCGCGCCTGGCCGAGGTGCGAGGGCTGTTGCCGCCGTCGGCACGCGGCCCGGTGCGCGATCTGCAGGGCGGACTCGACGCCTGCCATGCGACGGCGCGTGTATTCGGCAGCTATGGCTGGCAGGCGATCAGCGGTCTCGATCACGTGCGGCCGGACTCCGACCTCGATCTTTCGGTCGCCGTGGAAGGGGCGGCACACGCGGATGCGGTTGCGCATGTGCTCCGGTCCTTTGGCGCCGTACGGCCCCGGCTGGACGGCGAGCTCCTGTTCGGCGACGGCGCGGCCGTTGCGTGGCGCGAATGGATCGAGTGGCGCGCCGGACGCGCGAGGGCGGTGATGGTCAAGCGGCTGGACGGCGTGACCTTGCAGCGCGATACCGTGTGGTGCGAGCATCGCGAGTTGGCGGAGTTGGCCGAATGAGGACCTCTGCGCTCCATGTGCAACCGCACCCACAGCTCACGCCCGCGGCGATCGGGCGCGCGGCCACGCTTGCGCTGTATGACGAACTGTCACTGGCGCCCAAGCCAGGTCTGGTGACATTGATCGACTGCGGCAGCCATGACGACATGGACGCGCACACCTTCATGTGCAGCCTGTTCTCGCTGCGCCGGTACTTCGTCCAGATCGCCGATGCCGGCTCTTGCGGCGCAGACTTCGCCGTGCTGGAGCAGTGCGGCATCGCGGCAGAGGCGCGCATGCTCGCCGCCACCGGCGGCGTCAACACGCATCGCGGCGCGATCTTCATGCTCGGCCTGTTGTGCGCCGCGGCGGGCGCCGCCCTAAGCGAGCGCGGCGGCGTTTCGCATCCAGACCCACTGCGTGATGCGTTGCGCCGGCATTGGGGCGACGCGCTGGCCAGGCGCAGCGAACGCCCGCCCACCCTGCCCGGCGGCATCGCCGCGCGGCGCCACGGCCTGCGCAGCGCCTCCGAAGAGGCGGCGCTCGCGTTTCCGGTGCTGTTCGAAACAGCGCTTCCCGCATTGACGGGGGCACTGGCCCGGGGCCTGACGCCCCACCGAGCCCGGCTCGACACGTTGTTCCACATCATGGCCGTTCTGGACGACAGCAATCTCGCGCACCGCGGCGGCCTCGCCGGCTTGCGCTACGCCCAGCGCGCCGCGCGTCAGTTTCTGGATCGAGGAGGCATCGCGCGGCCCGAGGGGCTCCAGGAGGCACAGGCCATTGCAGACGATTTCGTGCGGCGCCGGCTGTCGCCCGGCGGGGCGGCAGACACGCTCGCCGCAGCCTGCTGGATCAGGCGCGTGTGTCCCAGCTCATGAGCTTCGCGCTGCTTTTCGCTGGCCAAGGCACTCAGCATCCAGCGATGCTGCCCTGGTTGGCCGACGATGAGCTCGTGCGCGATATGTGCGCGCGGCTTGGCGTCGACGACTGGCGTCGTGCCCTCGCAGACCCAGGGTGGGCTGAGCGCAACGACAACGCGCAGACGCTGCTGACCGGCCTCGCCTTGGCGGCCTGGGGTCAGCTGGCGCCCCTCGTCGCATCGCCGGCCGCAGTCGCCGGCTACAGCGTTGGCGAACTGGCGGCCTTCAGTGCGGCCGGTGTGATCGGCCCGGCCACGGCCGCAGCGCTGGCGCCGCTGCGGGCCGAGGCCATGGATCGATGCGCCGCTCGCGTGCCCGGCGGGCTGCTCGCCGTCAGCGGTATTTCCGAGCCGGAGCTCGAGCGGCTGCGCGTCGAGGCGGGCCTCGAACTCGCCATCTGCAATGGCGGCCCGAACGTGATCCTCGGCGGCCCGCTGGTCGCGTTGGGAAACGCCGAACGCATGGCCGTGGCCGCTGGCGCGCAGTGCACGCGCTTGCGGGTCAATGTTGCATCCCACACGCCCTGGATGCGCGAGGCAGCAGAGAGCTTCTCGCGCACGCTGGCGGACGTGCCGTTTCGCGCGCCTCAAGTCGTGTTGTTCAGCAATGCGGGAGACCGCATCCGGGATGCAGCGTCGGCCCGGGCTGCGTTGGCCGCCCAGATCGCCAGAACTGTTCGCTGGGACGAATGCATGGAAAACGTCATGGCGCGTCAGGTTCGTTGCGTGCTGGAAATTGGCCCTGGTCAGGCGCTGGCGCGCATGTGGAATCAGCGCTACCCCAGCGTTCCGGCTCGCGCTTGCGACGACTTCCGCAGTTCTTCCGCGATTGCAGCTTGGCTGAACAGCCATGCGGACCGATGAATTGGCCAGTCCGCCCGACTTCTTAAATCGAGGCCATAGGAGATCTACCGTGAACGAGAACGATGTAAAGACCCGTCTGCTTCCAGTCCCAGACATGAAGGATGCCCATGTGTGCGGCATGGCCGCCTACGACAAACTGGTGGCAGAGGCAGAGGCCGACTACAGCGGCTATTGGTCGCGCCTCGCGCGCGAGTTCCTGAGCTGGAACACGCCGTTCACCAAGGGTCTCGACGAAAGCCAGGCGCCCTTCTACAAGTGGTTCGAGGACGGCACGCTGAACGTGTCCTACAACTGCCTCGATCACCACGTCGAGCGCGGGCTGGGCGACAAGACCGCGATCATCTTCGAAGCCGACGACGGGCAGGTGACGCGCGTCAGCTATGCCGAGCTGCTGGCGCGCACCTGCCGCATGGCCAATGCGCTGAAGGCGCGCGGCGTGAGGAAGGGTGACCGCGTCGTCATCTATATGTCGATGAGCATCGAGGGTGTGGTCGCAATGCAGGCTTGCGCGCGCATCGGCGCCACGCATTCGGTGGTGTTTGGCGGCTTCTCGGCGCAAAGCTTGCGCGACCGCATCCAGGATGCCGGCGCAGTGATGGTGATCACCGCCGACGAACAGGTGCGCGGCGGAAAGCAGCTGCCGCTCAAGGCCATCGTCGACGACGCCATTGCAGGGGGCGGCTGCGAGACCGTCAAGAACGTCGTCGTCTACCGGCGCACCGGCGGCAAGATCGGCTGGGATCCGTCGCGTGACTGCTGGCTGCACGACGAGACGCAGGCGCAGGCAGAGACCTGCGAACCCGAATGGGTGGGCGCCGAGCACCCCCTGTTCGTGCTCTATACATCGGGCTCGACCGGCAAGCCCAAGGGCGTGCAGCATTCCTGCGGCGGCTACCTGCTGCATGCGGTGCTGACGACGAAGTGGACGTTCGACCTGAAGCCAGAGGACGTGTTCTGGTGCACCGCCGACATCGGCTGGGTCACGGGCCACACCTACATCACCTACGGCCCTCTCGCACTGGGTGCGACCGAGGTCGTATTCGAGGGCGTGCCTACCTATCCCGACGCCGGGCGTTTCTGGAAAATGATCCAGGACCACAAGGTCAGCGTGTTCTACACCGCGCCAACGGCGATCCGCTCGCTGATCAAGGCGGCCGAAGCCAACGAAACCATTCACCCGAAGCGCTATGACCTGTCGAGCCTGCGCATCCTGGGCTCGGTCGGTGAGCCGATCAACCCAGCGGCCTGGGCGTGGTTCCACCAGCATGTCGGCGGCGGCCGCTGTCCCATCGTGGACACCTTCTGGCAGACCGAGACAGGCGGCCACATGATCACCCCGCTGCCGGGCGCCACGCCGCTGGTACCGGGCTCCTGCACCCTGCCCTTCCCGGGCATCGCGGCGGCCATCGTCGACGAGACCGGCACCGATGTGCCCAACGGCCAGGGCGGCATCCTGGTGGTCAAGAAGCCCTGGCCGAGCATGATCCGCACGATCTGGGGCGATCCGGAGCGATTCAAGGCGAGCTACTACCCGCCAGAACTCAAGGGCTACTACCTGGCCGGTGACGGCGCCATCCGAGATGCCGAGACCGGATACTTCACCATCACCGGGCGCATCGACGATGTGCTCAACGTCTCGGGTCACCGCATGGGGACCATGGAGATCGAGTCCGCGCTGGTGTCGTGCACCGATCTGGTGGCCGAAGCCGCAGTGGTCGGGCGCCCCGACGAAACCACAGGCGAGGCGATCTGCGCCTTCGTCGTCCTGAAGCGCGCGCGCCCCACCGGGGACGAAGCGAAGAAGATCGCCAATGAGTTGCGCAACTGGGTCGCCAAGGAGATCGGCCCGATCGCGAAGCCCAAGGACATCCGCTTCGGCGACAACCTGCCCAAGACCCGCAGCGGCAAGATCATGCGCCGGCTGCTGCGATCCGTCGCCAAGGGCGAGACCATCACGCAGGACACCTCGACACTAGAGAACCCGGCCATCCTGGAACAACTGGCTGAGCGGAACTGACCCGAAGCTGGTTTTTCCGGAACGGACCAGACCTTCGGCTTGCTCCGAAGCGGGGGAGTTCAGTTGTTCGGGTTCCACGGTTGCCGATCGCTACTTCAAAGTGGCGCCGCCTCGTGCGAGATACTGACCCGACAGGCGGGCAAATTGGCCGCCGTCGGTGCTGATCGAGGTCTGAACGGCCCCCCCAGGACTGAAGACGATCGCGAAAGTGTGAGTGTCACCGTACTCCTGGGTGTTGCGCAGCATGTAGTTGACATGGTTGTCGCGATAGTGCAGGTCGGTGCCACCAGGCGTGGCGGACGGCACGCCCATCGGCGTCTGCCACCACAGGATCGGCAGTCCATTGCCCAGGGCAGCGCGATAGTCCGAAATCTGGCTCTGGGACTCGTGGAAGTTCGGGCTGGCGATGTTGCTTTCGTCCCAATAGAACGGACCGCTTCGTCCCGTGCATTCCGCGGGAGGCGATGGGACTTCCCTGCAGCCCGCGTCGCGGTCGCTCGTCTGGGCAACGATGAAGTCCGCCTGATGTGCCCCGACCGCCCGCATCTGGGCGCCGACCGCGGCAGGGGTGCCGCTCCAGAACGCGGGCGGGAACCCCACCAGCGCCTTGGGCGCGATCTGCCTGCCCATCTGCACCAGGCATTGGCCGAGGCCCCCGGCGGTGTTCGGCAAGCCGCCACATTCGGATTGGTTGTTCACGACGGCCGCCATTTGCGTCGCATCGCGATTCGGCGCTTGCGCCGCAACGAACCCCCAGAAGTCCGGCTCCAGATTGATCAGAACGGGCGTACCGAGGGCTGCAATGCGCTGGTACATCAGCCGGACCTGCGCCCAGTAGTTGTTCATGAAAGTCGCGTCGTTGAGGCCGCTCAAATTGCCCTCGCCGTTCGCCGTCATCTGGTACAGCGTGAACATCGGAATCGCGCCGTAAGCCTGGATGGCCTGCGCGGTGTACGTGACGTACGCCCCGTCGGGACTGTTCCAGCTGGGCCAGGCGCCTGCGCCAACACCCACGAGGTAGGTGTCCACGATGTCCGGGTGAATGTCCTGGCCTTGCATCTGCGCGAGGGTATTGCCCGTGCCGAGTCCGACCAGCACCCGGGAGGGCTTGCCGAGCTTGGCCACCAACGCGGCACTCGCCGCGACGGGCGAAGCGCCTCCACCTGTGGCACCTGTGCCACCGCCACTTTGGCTATCGCCACCCTGGCTGGCGCCATTCCCGCCTTGGCTACCACTGCTGCCGGCCAGGCCGATCAGGCCGGCCGAGCCACCACCTTGAGTACCGCCGTTTCCGCCACCACAGCCGAACAGGATCAGCGAAAGCATCAGTGCAGAAACGCATCGTCGGGGAAACATGATCATGAAAAAACGTTTTTGAGATTGAAAGAGAACCAGCCGCCGCCTGGATCGCTTTGCCGTGGATTTGCTGTCGGCACTCATGTCCAACGGCATGTCGCCGGCCCGGGCCAGATCCACTCGCCAGCCGTGGCACAAAGTGCACGATCCATGCCCACTTCCCTGCCAAAGAAGAACACGGGAATTGATCCAGAAAGTGACACGGAGCGTCGCTCCGGATTCGACGTGCGACAGCTATGGTTAGCTTTTAAGTTGAGGCCGACAAAAAGGAAATGCCGGAGCAACAGGCTGCAGTTGGCATAGCACTGCGTGTGAGAAGGTACCCAATCACGATTCAGCGATCGGCGGTAGCACAGTCGGCAGAAGTATTGACTTGGCCACACGCGACCTCGGTGTTGCCGGCCGCGGATAGGCGACCAGCGCCAGAACGGTCGTGTCCCGGGCAAGCACATTGATGACGAGTTCGACGTCGCGCCGGTACACGCTGCAGAAGACTGCGAAGCCCGACTCCGTCTGGACGATCACGCTCTTGTGGCGGCCCAGACGAGCCTCCTCCGAGACGACGCTGCTGATGGCCACGATGGAACTGACCATCGCCGCCACGCCGACGGGGTCGACATCGCTGGTGACCGCGGAAGCCACATTGAAACCGTCGATGGTTGCGTGCGTCCCATCCGGCGGTTGTCGCGCGGCCCGCTCCTACATGCATCGGTCAGCGCAAAGGTCTACGGTGGATCGAGTACCTGGACGTAGGAGCCATGCCAAGCACCCCCCGCAAGCTGACACAGACGGGAAGAACCTGACGAGACATCGGCGGAGCCACCGAGTGCGAGCTCCGTTCTCCGGAGCATGTTCCATGAATCTGCAGAAGAAGAATGCCTTTGTCACCGGCGCCTCGCAGGGGATCGGCAAAGCGATCGCGCTGCAGCTTGCAGAATCGGGCGCGGACATTGCGCTCAACGTCCGGCGGGCCGACGAACGCTCGGAAGAAGTACGTATGCAGATCGAAGCGCTGCGGCGCCGCTGCGTCGTGGTGCCGTGCGACGTGGCGAAGATCCAGCTGATGCGCTTCGCCCTGGAGAAGGCGGCCCGTCAGCTCGGCACGATGGATATTCTGGTCAACAACGCCGGGATCGAAAGACGTGCGGACTTTCTCGACGTCACCGAAGCCGACTACGACCAGGTGATGGACGTGAACCTGAAGGCTGCATTCTTCCTCGCGCAGGCCTTTGCCGCACTGTGCAAGGCGGCCGGGCGCGGCGGCAGGATCATCAACATCAGCTCTGTTCACGAGGACTTGCCGTTCCCCCACTTCGCTCCCTATTGCATCAGCAAGGGCGGCATGAGGATGATGACGCGCAACCTGGCCATCGAACTCGCACCGCTGGGAATCACCGTCAACAACATCGCGCCGGGTGCCATCGAAACGCCCATCAATGCGCGCGTGCTGAGCGATCCCGCGATGCGCGATGCATTGCTCGCGAACATACCGCTCAAGCGCTTGGGCCAACCGGGCGACATCGCGAGCATGGCCGCCTTCCTAGCCTCTCCCGACGCCGACTACATCACCGGTACGACGAGCGTGGTGGACGGAGGCTTGCTCTGGAACTATGCCGAGCAATGAAAGCCGAAGCGCTCAGCGCACAGAATGGTGCGCAGCGTTCGAGGAAGGCAGCGCAAGCGCCTGCGCCGGACATTCTGACCCCGGCGGATCGCTACCAGGAACTGTTCGCCGCTGTCCAGCGATCGGGCATCTTCTCCGACAGCAAGACTTTCGTGGACTGCGCGCCCAGGGGCGAACCGCCGGCCATTCTCGAGGCCTATCGCACCCGATGCCACGAGTCGGGATTCGACCTGGCGGAATTCGTGCATGCGAACTTCAGGGCAATCCATCCGGCGCCCAGCGAATACGTGTCGGTGCCGGACCAACCCATCGGCGAGCACATCGAGGGGCTCTGGCAAGTTCTTACCCGTCATCCCAAGGCGCATCCGCCTCATGCTTCGCTGCTGCAACTGCCGCATCCCTACGTGGTGCCGGGAGGGCGATTCGGCGAGCTCTATTACTGGGACTCGTACTTCACCATGCTGGGGCTCGCCTGTGCCGGCCATCTGCAGCGAGTACGCGACATGGTCCACAACTTCGCCTACCTCATCGACACCTACGGGCACATACCGAACGGCACACGCACGTACTACCTGAGCCGCTCGCAGCCGCCGCTGTTCGCGCTCATGGTGGAACTTGCGCAGCGGCACGGCGCTGTCGAAGAGACGGACTTCCTGCCGCAGCTTCGACAGGAGCATGCCTATTGGATGGACGGCAGCGATGGCCTGGCACCAGGCCAGGCGCGGCGGCGGGTCGTGCAGCTGCGCAACTGCGGGCTGCTCAATCGCTACTGGGACGACCGAGACACGCCGCGTGAGGAGTCGTGGCTCGAGGATGTGACCACCGTGCAGGCGTGCCAGCGCGAGGCTTCCGAGGTGTACCGTGATCTGCGCGCAGCCTGCGAATCGGGTTGGGACTTCAGCACACGCTGGCGGCAGGAAGCGCCGCTGCACCATGCCGGGCCGGTAGCTGTCCACGCTCGCGCAGCCACGGCACCATCGCTCACAAGCATCTGCACCACCGACGTGCTGCCGGTCGATCTCAACGCCTTCCTCTACAAGCTAGAAGCGAAGATTGCGGAGCTCGCGAGGCGTGCCGGCGACCAGTCGAGCTCCCTCGAGTTCGCGGATCGCGCAGAGGCACGCAGGACAGCGCTCGTGGAGCTTTGCTGGGACGATGAACAAGCTGCGTTCTTCGACTACGACTGGCGCCGTGGAGCGCGGCGCACCTGTCTGACGGCAGCGTGCGTCGCGCCGCTTTTCGTCGGCCTTGCCGAGCCGGCGCACGCACGGGCCCTGGCCGCCAGCGTCTCGGCCAGGATGCTCGCGCCGGGCGGGCTGTCGACAACGGAATGCTGGAGCGACCAGCAATGGGATCGGCCCAATGGCTGGGCGCCAGTCCAGTGGATGGGCTTTCGCGGATTCTCCGCCTACGGATGCCGCTCGCTCTCGGGCACCATTGCGAGGCGCTGGCTCGCCACCGTGGCAGCGGTGTACGAACGCGAAGGCAAGCTGGTCGAGAAGTATGCGCTGCGCTCCGTGAAGCGCGAGAGTTCCTCAGGCGGCGGCGGCGAGTATCCGCTGCAGGACGGCTTCGGCTGGACCAACGGCGTCACCAGCGCGCTGCTGGCAGAGCAGCCGAGGCACAGCGCCCGTCTCTGCGTCTCGCATGACCCCGCGCCTCGCCATCGGTGACCTCCTGGCAATCGATCGGATCCAAGCTGCCGACGAGCCCATGCTCACCTTCTGAGCACTCGAAGAACGATGTCGTTGATCACGAGGTCGACCTGGCTTTGGCTGGTACTGCGCCCTTGTCTGGGGTCGGAGGCGACGACAACCACCAAGCTCAAGCCTGGATTGACGTAGATCCGCTGGCCATCGTCTGCTCCCGCCATGAACGGGGCCGGGAGCCTGGACACAGGCGCGATCCACCATGAAAAACCGTATGCCCAATGCATGGGCGGACCACCGCTGCTCTGCTTCCTCGTCGCCGCCTCGACGTACTGGGCCGGCACCACTGTTGTTCCATTCCAGGAACCATGCTGAAGGTACAGCTGGCCGAGCTTCGCCATATCCCGCGTCGTGAGTTGCAGGCCGCTGTAGCCGAGCTCGCTTCCACCGGGTCGATCGATTCGCCAAAGGTAGCGCTCGATTCGAAGCGGCCTAAAAAGCTGCTTCTCCGCGAATTGAGAAACGCTTTCTCCGGTTGCGCTGACCACTACTCGCGCCGCCAGGTGCGCCGTTCCTGGATTGAAGTCGAACTTCCTCCCGGGGTCGCTGACCAGTGGCCGCCGGAGCGCGAAATCGACCGGGAAGGCCCACCTTCCGACCTGTTTGACATCCGGGTCGAACCCGGCCGTCAGGGTCAGGATGTGCCTAAGGGTCATCGCGCTGACGCGCGAATCGACCCCTTCGCCGAGAGCTTCCGGAAGAAAGTCAGCGACCGGTTGGTCGACGCTCTTGATCATCCCCTTCTGAAGCGCGACGCCCACAAGCGTTGACACCACACTCAGGGTGGCGGAGCGCATGTCGTGCAGCGTGGAGCGACCTAGGCCGTCGCGGTAGTACTCGAGGGCAAGCTTGCCGTTTCGGACGATGACCACGCTGCGGATAGCCTTTTCCTGCGATTTGAGCTTGTTCACGAGTTCGTTCAAGAGCTCAATGTCGAGACCTTGCTCGCTCGGGGAGGCCAGCTGCCAACCGTCTCTGACCTCCTTGCGCGGCTGCGAATGAACTATGCCCGCGGCGATCAAGATGAGTACCACAGTCACCGAACGTCTGAGCGCCGCGGGTCCCCAAGAGCTGTGGCGGTGTTGCCGTGAAATAGCCATGGAAGCCTCCAAGTTCACGTTGCCCGCGTGGTGCTGAACGCGATGTTTGCGTCAGCTACCTTCTACAAGAGAGTAAACGCTGCCAGTGCGACCAGCGTTGGAGGTGAAGCGCCTAGAAGCAGCCCTCCCGCGCTGATTGTCGCGTCGGAGAAACCTCGCTTCAGAAGCGCCACGCCGGCCGGGTTCGGCGCGTTCGCAATCATGGTCAAGCCGCCCCGCTAGTATTTCCGCATGCAACGCTTGCTCATTGCGCTGGGCGTGCTCCTCGTCGTCACAGGCCTTGCCTGGCCCTGGCTCTCGCGGCTGCCGTGGGGGCGCTTGCCGGGGGATTTCTCGATCGAGCGTGAAGGCTTCAGCTTCCATTTTCCGCTGACGACCTCGCTGATCGTGTCGATCGTCCTGAGCCTTGTCCTCTGGTGGTGGTGGCACAAGTAGGCCTCGATCCCTCAAGGCAGGTTCTCCCTGAACGGGGACGTAGCCCGGTGCCGGTCACAACTCAGGGCGATAGCCGCTCGCCGCGCGCGTTCACCTTGTCCCGAGCGGTACTCAGGCGTTCGCCGCTTTCCTGTGCGGCCAGCGCGATGGTTCGCTTGGCGATGTTGACCAGGTGGATCTGACTCGTTCCCTCGTAGAGCCGGAACAGGCGCACATCGCGGTAGAAGCGCTCAGCCACGTTGCCGGCCATGTAGCCGCTGCCGCCGAAAACCTGCACGGCCCGGTCTGCGACACGGCCGCACATCTCGGAGGCGAACAGTTTGCACATGGACGCTTCCATCGTGACGTCGGCGCCGTCGTCCCGCTTGCGTGCGGTCTCGAGCACCAGTGCACGCGCCGCATGCACCTCCGTGTTGCTCTCGGCGATCATCTGCTGCACCAGCTGGAACCCGCCGATCGGCTGCCCGAACTGGCGGCGTGATTGCGCGTGCTTGGCCATTTCCTCGACGAGCCGGATCGCAGGGCCAGTGCACAGGGCGGCCAGGTTGATGCGCTGCTTGTTCAGCGTCTTCATGGCGGTGCGGAAGCCCTGCCCTTCGATGCCGCCGACGATGGCGGAGGCTGCAACCCTGACCCGGTCCAGCACGACCTCGCCCACCGGGGAGCCATGCTGGCCCAGCTTGCGATAGGGCGCCGAGGTCGACAAGCCCGGTGTGCCCCGCTCGACGAGGAATGCGGTGATGCCCTTGGCGCCTTTCGCGTCCGGGTCCGTCCTGGCGAAGACGGTGAACAGGTCGGCGATCGGTGCGTTGGTGATGAAGCATTTCTTCCCGGTGATCAGGAAGCTGTCGCCGTCGCGCACCGCGACCGTCTTTAGTGCCGTCGCGTCGGAGCCGGCTTCCGGCTCGGTCAACGCGAAGCAGCCGGTCATCTCGCCGCTGGCGAGCCGCGGCAGGTAGGTCTTCTTCTGCCCGGGCGTCCCGTCGACCACGATGGACTCCGACGCGATGCCGGTGTTGCCGCCGAAGCGCGCCCGGAACGTGGTCGCCACCTGCGAGACCTCGATGTTCACCAGCGACAACTCCTCCGTGCTCAGGCCGGCGCCGCCATAGGCTTCGGGGATGCTGTGGCCGAACAGGCCGATCTCGCGCATGCGCTGCACCAGCGCCTCGGGGATCTCGTCGTTGCGGTCGACCTCCTCCTCGAGGGGCAGGCACTCGGCGCGGACGAACTGCCGAACTTCGGTGAGCAGGGCCGAGAATTTTTCAGGGTTGCGGATCACGTGTCTATCCGACGCGGACTTGCCGCAGCAGCGCGTACACCGAATCCCCGGGCGCTGCGCAACCCACCGGCTGTCGCACACCGAACAGGGCCTCATCGGCAAGCGCGAGCTCCGGGCGCTCGCGCTCCTCGATCCAGTCGTACACGACCGTCCTGGCGGCGATCCGCCACTCGCCGTGCCGGCGTTCGAAGCGGTCGACGTAGCGTCCGCACAAGAAGGTCTGCTTGGGGTTCCCGGCAGCGGCCTGCAGCGCAAGAAAGCAGCTCTCCACCGCGGCGACACCGTCATGCAACTCGATGGAGACATTGCTCACCTGGTGCACGCGGCGGCCGCCCAGGCGCAGGCGTTGCAAGGCTTGGTCGATGAAGCCGGCTGCGCTGCCGTTCCAGGCACCGTGGCAGTCCGTGGCGTCCTCCCAGTAGGCGGATCGCAGCGCCGCCTCGTCCGCACGGTCGATGCCGCGGCAGTAGCGATGGAGGCACTCCCGGATCGCCTCGCGATCGAGCAGGGCCTGCAGCTGCGCAGCGGAACTCATGGCGCCGGGGTGGCCGCGCGCTTGAACAGCTGCACGACGTTGCCTTCGGGGTCGCGCAGCGACATCACCGCGCCGTGCGCCCCCATGTCACGGATTCCGAGCACCTGGCCGCCCGCGCCGGCGATGCGTTCCTCGGCCCCGGCGAAGTGCTCCACCTCGAACACCATCACGAGCCCGGACGTCGCCGGCACCGCTTCTTCCTTGCACGCCACGGCCACGCTGGTGTTGCCCACGCCGTACTGGAACCAGCGGTCCTTGTCCCGGAACTTGAGCTTGAGCCCCAGCGCGGATTCGTAGAAGGAATGCAGTTCGGCCGGCCGCTGCGCCACCACGAACACGTTCTGCAGGCGTTGGGGAGCGTTGTCCATGCCGCTCACAGCGAAGTCTCCGACGCGCCGCCGTCGAGGCGCAGCACATCCGCGCTGATGAACCGGGAGCCGTCGCCGGCCAGGAAGCAGATCGCGTCGGCGATGTCTTCCACCGTGCCGAGCCGGCCGAGCGGCGTGCGCGCGATGCGCTTCGCATCGAGTTCCGCATTGCGGTGCTTCGCCGTGCCTTCGGTCGGCACCGCGCCCGGCGCCACCGCATTGACGCGGATGCGCCGCGCACCCAGATCGGCGGCGGCGGCGCGGGTTATCCCGAGCACGCCGGCCTTGAGGCCGCTGTACACCACCGACCGGGCCGGCGACTTGAAGGCAGCGATGGACGCCACATTGATGATGGAGCCGCCGCGCTCCGGGTCCATCGCCTCGGCGGCGGCCTGGATGCCCCAGATTACCGACTTGAAGCCGATGTCGACCATGCGGTCCATCACCTCGGGCGTGATCTCCGCCAGCGGCTGGTAGCGCACCCAGGCCGCGTTGTTGACCATCACGTCCAGGTGGCCGGCGTCGCGCGCGAAGCGCAGCACGGCTTCGCGCATGCCGTCGCGGGTCGAGACGTCCTGCGGCAGCGGGATCGCCTTGCCACCGAGCCTGCGAATCTCGGCGACGGTGTCTTCCACGAACTCCTGCTTCAGGTCATTGACGCCGACCGTGGCGCCCAGCCTGGCCATGGCGAGCGCGGCGGCCCGGCCGATGCCATGGCCGGCGCCGCTGATGAAGCCCGCGCGGCCTTCGAGAGATGCATTCATTGCTTGCCTTTCGTTTCCGGCACCAGCAGCGCATCGAGCGCGAAGGCGCCCTGCCCCTGGTCCATCACCACCAATGGATTGATGTCGATCTCCGCGACGACATCGGCGTGCTGCGCAGCGAATTGCGAGAGCGCCGCGACGGCGCGCGCCGCAGCCGCCACGTCCGCCTTAGTCCGGCCGCGTGCGCCGTCGAGCAAGGGGAAGGCCTTGAGCGAGCGCAGCATCTGCGTCGCCTGCTGTTCGGTCACGGGCGCGATCTGCAGAGCCACGTCGCGCAGCACCTCGGCAAAGATCCCGCCCAGGCCCACCATCACCACCGGACCGAAGACCGGGTCTTTCTTGGTCCCGAGGATCAACTCGATGCCTCCTTGCGCCATCTGCGCCACCAGCACGCCGGCGATCCGGGCCCGCGGCACCTTCTGCGCGACGCGTGCAAGCAAGCGGTCGTGTTCGTCCAGGAGCTGCGCCTCCGAGCGCACGCCGACCACGACGCCGCCCACCTCGGTCTTGTGCGGGATGTCGGGCGAGACGATCTTGAGCACCAGCGGGAAACCGATCTCGCGCGCCGCCGCCAGCGCCTGGTCCCGGCTCGCAGCCGTGATCTCCTTGAGCACGGGCAGCCCCGCCTGTGCCAATACCGCCTTGGCATTCGCCTCGTTGACGAAGGCTTCGTCGGACAGCAATTCGTCCGATGCCGCCTGCGCCGCCGGCGCAGCGGGCTCGCCGCGTGTGCCGAGCCGCACCAGCGCCGCCAGCGTCGAGCAAGCCGCATCGATGGTTTCAACCGTGGGGAACCCCATCTCGTTCAGCTGCGCCATGGTGTCGCGCGGCGGCTTGCAGCACAGCAGGATGAGCCGCGACGGATGGTCCCGGCGCACCTGTTCCAGCGCGGCGAGGTAGATGTCGCGCAGCCGCGGCAGCTGGAAGGCATACGCGGACTGCAGGATCACGGCATCGCAGGATTCATCCTCCGCCACCGCCGACAGCACCTCGACCAGCAGCTCCGGCCGGCTCGACACCTGGGCCGTCATGTCGACCGGATTCGCAGGCGACGCGAACGGCAGCACGGCGAGGATGCGCTCCTGCGTGTGCGCGGAGAGTTTCGGCAAGGCCAGCCCCTGCGCGCTCGCCGCATCGGCCATCAGCACGCCGAAACCGCCCGACGCCGTCACCAGCGCAGCGCGGTTGCCCTTCGGAACGCGCGCTGCGCCGACCACCGAGATCGCGTGGCCGACGTCCAGCAGCTGCTCGATGCCCGGCACCCGGATGGCGCCGCCGTTGCGCAGCACCACGTCGAACACGGCGTCCGAACCTGCCAGCGCACCGGTGTGCGATGCGGCTGCCTCGCTGCCGGCCGCCGACACGCCGACCTTCAGCACGACGATGGCCTTGCCGGCCTCGCGCGCCATCGCCATCGCCCGCAGCAGCTTGCCGGCGTCGCGGCAGGTTTCCATGCAGCACAGGATGACCGAGGTGCCGGGGTCCTGGGCCAGGGACGCGATGCCGTCGGCGATGTCCACGTCGCACTCGTTGCCGGTGGTAAGCAGCCGGCTGATGCCGATGCCGCGTTCGGCGGCGAGACGCATGGTGTAGCTGCCGAGGTTGCCGCTTTGCGAGACGATGCCGACATGCCCCGCGGCGGGCATGGCCGACTCCAGCGCCACCGAGAAGGTCGCGATGCTCTTCTCGGCCACCCCGATGGAGCCCAGGCAGTTCGGCCCCACGATGCGCATGCCCGATGTCTTCGCCACCTGGCCGATCGCGGCCTGCAGCCGGCTGCCTTCCTCGCCCATCTCGGAGAAGCCGGCGGAGAGTATGACCGCCGCGCGCACGCCCCGGCGCGCGCAGTCCTTGATTGCATCCAGCACGCTCTCGGGCGGCACCGCCACCACCGCCAGCTCGGGCGCCTCGGGCAGGTCCGCCACGCTCGCGTAGGCGGGCAGCGACTGCACCGTGCCGGCCTTGCGGTTGATCGGGTAGATCGCGCCGCGGTAGCCGTACTTCAGGAGGAACTGCAGCGGCCGCCCGCCGATCTTGGTCACGTCCTCCGACGCGCCGAAGATCGCGATCGAGCGCGGCTGGAACAGCGCATCCAGGCCTCTCCCTACTTCCACCACTTCCGCGGCTTTCATCGCTCAGCGCCCCTTGTAGACAGGCTGGCGCTTTTCCAGGAAGGCCTGGCGCGCTTCCTTGGCGTCCTCGGTCTTGGACAGCGCCATGGTGATGTTCTGCTCGAAGCGGTAGCCGTCGCGCTGCGGCATCAGGTCCATCATGTTGGCGGCCTGCTTGGCGTAGGCCAGCGCGAGCGGGCTCTTGGATGCCATCTCCTGCGCGAGGCGCAGGGCAGCGGGCAGCAGCTCGTCCGGCGGCAGCACTTCGTCCAGTACGCCCCGGCGGTACAACTCGGCGGCGGGCACGCGCATGCCGGTGAAGAACATACGACGCGTGAAGGAGCGGCCGAACAGGGTTCGCAGCATCGACACCCCACCGGCCAGTCCCACGTTGATCTCCGGCATCGCGAAGCTCGCGTCCTCGGAGGCCAGGAAGATGTCGCAGGCGGCCATCAGGCCGAAGCCGGCGCCCAACGCAGGACCGTTGACGGCGGCGATCACGGGCTTGGCGCACTCGCGGATCGCATTGCCGGTCTCCCGCGTCAGGCGGTTGTGGCCCAGGAAATCGCCGGGCTTGTCGGCGTCCGGCCGATCCTTCAGGTCGGCGCCTGAGCAGAAATACTTGCCCGTGCCGGTGAGGATGGCCACGCGGATGTCGGCGCGTTCGGAGACCTCGTCGAACACATCGATCAGGCGCTGCCGCGTCGCGCGGTCCAGTGCGTTGACCGGCGGCTTGTCGAGCCGCACGATGGCGACGTACTCGGAAACTTCAAGGCTGACGTTCATGGCGAACTCCTGGAAAGGTGGGTTGCGGCGCGAGTCGACTCGTCCGCCGGGGCATCGGGGTCTTGCGGCGCGAGCAGCCGCGCCGCCTGCGTGAGGCGGTCGCCGTAGCGGAATTCGGAGGCGAGCAGGCGCTGGGCCAGGCGGGTGGCCAGGACCTCCTCGCTCACGCCCATGCCGCCATGCATCTGGATTGCGCTTTCCGCGCAAGCCCTTGCGCTTTCTGCCTGCGCCACCTTCATCAGGTGCAGCGTGCGGCGCAGGCTGGCCGCGCCGCTCTCGTATTCCTGGAAGGCGTGCATCAGCAGGCCCTTGGCGCCGAGGTAGCGCACGTACATGTCGGCCGTGCGGTGCCTGAGCACCTGGAATGACGACAGCGTCACGCCGAACTGGCGCCGCTCCTTCAGGTGGTTCACGGTCTGCTGGATCAGCGCGGCCAGCGCGGCCACGGTGTCCGCCGCCGTCAGCAGGAGGGCCGCGTTGTCGGCCTGAGCCAGCGCGCGCTGGGCCTCGGCGCCGCGCGCGATGCAGGCCAGCGCCGGCACCGTCAGTTGCTCCAGCCGGAAGTCGGCGCCGCGCCGCCCTTCCATCGTGCGGTAGCTTGTCGTGGGCGCGGGGATGCGCTCCTTGTCGACCAGGAAGATCGCCGCCTCGCCCGTGCCCTGCAGCAGCGCGGGCACGAGATAGTGCGTGGCCTCCAGCGACACATCGACGCCCTGGACTATGCCGGTCAGCTCGCAGCCGATGTCCAGCTGCTTCGCCTGCACCGTGATGTCGTCCAGCGATGCGGACAGCGCGGTCAGCGGCGCGATCTTCGCGCTGCCCTCGCACACGGCTTCCAGCCAGCGCGCGGAAGATTCCGGCGCCGCAACCTGTAGCAGGATGGGGGCGATGGCACAGGTCTCCACCACCGGCAAGTGCAGCCCGTGCGTGGCGAGGCCTTCGACGATGGAGCCAAGGTCGGCCAGCGTGCCGCCGACGCCGCCGGACTCTTCGGACACGAGCGTGCAGGCCCAGCCCATTTCCCGGATCGGGTCGGTATCGGCGAAGTCCTGCGTCGCGGCATGGTCCTGCGCGAAGCGGTCGGCCGCATCGAGCAGCATGCCGGGAAACAATGGCGTGAATGACATGGACACTTCTCAGGCTCCCAGCAGTTCGTTGGCGACGACGTTGCGCTGCACTTCCGACGTGCCGCCGGCAATCGTTCTCGCCCTCGTGAACATGTAGTTCTGCACCCAGGTGGCGCCAGGCACGCCCTCGCCGTCATCGGCGAGGAAGCGGTGGGCCGCCTCCGGCCCGACCGCATCGAGCGCGATGGAGGTCAGCCGCTGCGCGACGTCGCTGCACAGCAGCTTGATCACCGACGGCTGCACGCCGAGCGGACGCTGGTGCTTCAGGTCGTCCGTCGCATTGGCGAGGATGACGCGCGCGCCCTTGACGTCGGCTTCGGCGAGCAACAGCCGGTAGCGCAGGCTGCTGAAATCGCGGCGTCCGGCTGCGGCCTTCGCGGCCTCTTCCACCACGCGCGTGACCTGCCGGCGCACCAATTCCAGCCGCGCGACATTCGCCGGCGGCAGGCGCTCTCGTTCCAGCAGGTACTTGGCACAGGTCCAGCCCTTGCCGACCTCGCCGATCAGGTTGGCGGCAGGCACACGCACCTCGTCGAAGAACACCTCGTTGAGGTGGTGCCAGCCGTCGATGGTGCGGATCGGACGCACCGTGATGCCCTTGCTGTCCATCGGCACCAGGATCAGCGAGATGCCGTCCTGCTTCTTCGCCTCCTTCGAGGTGCGCACCAGCATGTAGATCATGTTGGCTTCGTGCGCGTGCGAGGTCCAGATCTTCTGGCCGTTGATCACGTAGTCGGCGCCGTCCAGCCGCGCGCTGGTGCTGAGCGATGCGAGGTCCGAGCCCGAGCCCGGCTCGGAGTAGCCCTGGCACCACCAGTCGGAGCCATCCAGGATGCGCGGCAGGAAGCGGGCCTTCTGCTCGGCAGTGCCGAAGCGGATGATGACGGGGCCGATGTGGCCCAGCCCGTGGTGGTACAGCGGCGGGCAATCGGTCTCGGCCATCACTTCCTCGAAGATCAACCGCTGCTGGATGTCCCAGCCGGTGCCGCCGTACTCGCGCGGCCAGCTGGGCGCGCCCCAGCCCTTCTCATGGAGGATCTTCTGCCATCCCAGGTACTCGCGCTTGGTGACCTTCTGGCCCGCGGCGACGACGGCGCGGATCTCCGGCGGGCAGGCGCGGCGGGCGAAGTCCTCCAGCTCGCGGCGGAATGCGGCGTAGGCATCCGCCTCGCCATCGGCGATTTCGGTGTTCGACATGTTGTCTCCTGTCCTGTTGTCTATTTGCCGCCGGGCTCGGCGGCTGCGTCGCCGCCCGTGCGCAGCTTCGTGATCAGCTCGTCCAGGGCGGCAGCGGCCCCGTCCGCGTCACGCCGCCGAAGGCAGAGCACGACCTTGCGCCGAAGCGGAAACAAGTCCGGCCGCGGTCGCACCGGGATGACGTGCGTCATCCGTTCGCGCAGGATGGTGGTCATCGTCTGCGCCATCAGCGTGAGGGCCTCGTTGTGCCCGGCCGCCGCGATGGCGGAGAAGAAGCGACTGGCCGACTCGATGCGCTGGTCGAGCGAGTCCGCGTCCTGATGCCGCTCGATGGCGTCGACGGCGGCCTCGATGGCATCGATCTCGCCTTCGGCAGCTCGCTCGCACGCCAGCCGCAGCAGCGTTCCATAGAGCGTGCGGTAGGCTTCGTCGAGATCGGCCGAGCCGAGCCGCCCCTGGATCACCAGCGTGCGAAGCGACTCCGCCAGCATCATGTAGGCGCCTTTGTAGAACACCAGCGCCTGGTCGGCGGGGCCTCCGCTCATGTGCTTCACTTCTCCGATGAAGACGTCGTGATCGCCGGCCTCGTGACGGGCGTGGACGCTGCACTCGAAGCTGGCCAGGCAGTCTTCGATGATCGGCATTCCGAGAGGCCCCGAGCGCCAGGCCACGCCCTCGAACTTGTCCGCGATCTTGCTCGAGGCAAAACGACTCGACAGCGCATCCTGGCGCTCGGACAGGATGTTGATGGCGAACGCATCGGCTTCGGCGAACGCGCCCAGCAAGCTGCTTGCCTTGCGCAGGCTGAACAGCACCAGCGGCGGCTCCAGCGAGACCGAGCTGAAGGAATTGCAGGTCAGGCCTGCGGGCCGCCCGTCGGCGGTACGCGTCGTGATGATGGCCACCCCCGTCGGAAAGCAGCCGAGCAGCTGTCGAAACAGCGTCGGTTCGATGGCATCGCGGTGCAAGGTCGTGCTGCTCATGGCGTACGCCTGCGCCTCAGGCGGCGGCGACCTCGGTGGCCGGCTTGGCCACGTGCGGTGGGTCGTTGGCGATCTCGCGCTGCACGGCGGGCATGATGACCTTGGCCCACAGTTCCAGGTGCTTCAGCATCGTGGGGTGGTCGAAGTCACCCATCTGCGTCTGGAAACAGTAGTGCACGGGCTTGATGGCGCGGATCTCGCGCACCACCCGCTCGATCACCGTGTCCACCGAGCCCACGGGCAACAGGGCACGCATCTCGTCCAGGGTCGGCTCGCCTTCCACCATCGTCTCGGCCACCTGGTAGTCCTCGCCGATCTGCGCCGTGCGGCGCTTCAGGCTGAGTGCCACGCGGCGCTGGTAGCGGGCGCAATCGAGGTAGCGATCCACTTCGGCCTTGTTTTCGCTGGCGTAGGCCGCGCGCAGCACGCCGACCGGCACCTGGGCCGAGTTCTTGCCTTCACCCAGGGCCACCTTGTCGATCAAGGCCCGGGTGGCCTGCAGCTTCTCCACGCCGCCGTCGCCGCCGGAGACGAACACGTGGTGGTCGCCACGCACGGCGCGGGCAAGGAAGGTCGGGTCCACGCTGGTCACCCACAACGGCGGCATCGGCTGCTGCACCGCGCGCTGGCTGATCGCGCTCTCGGGCTGCTGGTAGAACTGGCCGTCGTAGGCGAACTTCGGCTCCTTCAGGCCGAGCTCCAGCATGTCCAGCATCTCCAGCGTGCGCTGCTTGGAGGTCTCCAGCGAAACGCCGAAGCGCTCGAACTCGAAGTGCTGGTAGCCGGAGCCGATGCCAAGGTTCAGGCGGCCGTCGGACAGCTGGTCCACCATCGCGACGTCGGCGATCAGGCGGGCCGGGGTGTACAGCGGTGCGACGACAATGCCGGTGCCCAGGCGAATGTTGCGGGTGACGGCGGCGCAGTGCGCGATCATCGTGAGCGGCGACGAGCACATGCCGTAGTTGCTGAAATGATGTTCTGCGAACCAGGCGCCGCCGAAGCCCAGTTCGTCCGCCAGCCGCGTCTGCTCCACGGCATCGCGCAGGATCTGGTGGGAGGTCTTATGTTTGTTTCGCTGCTGCATCAGAATGAAGATTCCGAAATCCATGACGAGGCTCCTGGTTGGCTTGGTTGCGTGGAGTGATCTTAGGAACGGGGTGCCTGCCCTGCGCACCACGCCGCGCACACCTTCTTTGCGTTTTCTGAAATGAAGGCCCTCGACTCGCTGCGAATCTTCGTGACCACCTTGAGGAAGGGAAGCCTCTCGGCCGCGGCGCGCAGCCTCAGCCTTTCGCCCGCCACGATCTCGCGCCGCATCAGCGCGCTGGAGGAGGAGCTTGGGGTGCAACTCGTGGACCGCACCAGCCGTAAGCTCAAGGTCACCGAGGCTGGACAGGCCTTCCTGACGCGCGCGGAGGTGGTGCTGGAGGCCATGGCAGAGGCGGAGGAAGCCGCACGCAGCTCGAAACTTCTGCCCGAGGGGCGGCTGCGCATCCACTCGCGCACGCAGATCGGCCTGCGCGTGATCGCGCCGCTGCTGCCCCGCTTCGCCGAGCGCCATCCGGACATCCAGCTGGAGATGGAACTCTCCGAACACCCGGTGAACCTGGTGGAGCAGGATTTCGACATCGACATCCGCACCGGGGAGTCGCACGATTCGAGCTTCGTGATCAAGCGGCTGCTCAGCAGCGACGAAGTGCTGGTGGCCAGCCCCTCCTTCATGAAGGTCTACAAGCGGATCCGGCACCCGCGAGATCTGCCGGAGGTTCGCTGCCTCACCTACCGCCGCGAGCACGAGGCCACCACCTGGAAGTACATCGACGAACAGGGAGAGCAGCAGGAGCTGGTGATCCGGGGCGTGCTGAGTTCGAACAACGGCGAGCTGCTGCGGCTGGCCGCCATCGGCGGCATGGGCATCGCGCTGCTGTCGGAGCCCACGGTGCGCAGCTGCATCCAGGACGGCTCGCTGGTGCGGCTCCTGCCCGACTACCGGTTCGCAGTGCGCGGGTTCTCCAACGGGATCTATGCAGTGTTCCGCCAGAGCCGCGCGCTGCCCTTGAAGGTGCGCGCCTTCGTCGACTTCATCACCGAGGCGCTGCGCGAAGGCGACGCCGCCTGAGGCCGGCCTCAGTCCGCGAAGCGGTGCGCCGGCATTCCGGCGGCGGGCATCCCGCTCAGCTCGAACAGGCCGCCGTCCTGCGGCAGGAGTCCCGAGAGATGCGTGCTCCTGGAAATCGACGTGACATAGGCCACTTCCAACTGCGGGCCGCCGAAGCACAGGCTGGTCGGATGCGTTGCCGGCAGTTCCACCATCCGGTCGAGCCGTCCGTCGGGGGCGAAGCGGGCGATCTTCCCGATCCGGGTCAGCACGGTCCAGACGAAGCCCTGGGCGTCCACGGTCGCGCCGTCGGGGCCGGAGCCGTAGCCCTCGGTCTGCACGAAGACGCGCTGCTCGGACAACGGCCCTTCCGGCGCGTAGTCATAGGCCCAGATCGTGCGGACCGTGCTGTCGGCCACGTAGAGCGTGCGGCCGTCGAGGCTGAAGCAGGGACCGTTGGTCAACCCGAACCCATCCGCAATGCGCTCCACGGAGCGGTCGGGCCGCAGCCGGTACAGGCCGCCGAGGACAGCGTCGCCCGGCTGGCGGTTGATGTGCATGGTGCCGGCGATGAAGTTGCCCCAGGGGTCGCACTTGCCGTCGTTGAGGCGCACGTCCGGATGATCGATGTCGATGCTGGCCAGGATCTCCAGCTCGCGCGTGCCGAAGTCGTAGCGGCCGAAGCTGTTCTTCAGCGCCGCGACCACCGCGCCGCTTTGGCAAGGCGCGATCGAGCCGATCGGCGCGGGCAGGCCGTGCTGCTCGGCCTCCCCGGTGGCAGGCCATAGCCGCCGTAGTGTTCCCGCCAGCGAGTCGATCCAGCAGACGGCATGCGCGCGCGCATCCCAGCATGGGCTTTCGCCCAGCAGGTCCTTCGTCTCGCCGACCCTTCGAATCTCCACGGTCATCATGGGGTCGAAGTCTGGCGGCGATCCTGCACCGCCGACGGCACACCCTGCAAAGCAGCTTTGCGCATCCTGCGTTCCCGTCGTCCCACTCGGATCCTAGAGTCACCCGGATGAACGAACGAGCCGCTCCTCCCCCGCCTCTTCAAGGCATCCGCGTCATCGAACTCGGCAACTACATTGCGGGCCCCGGCACCGCGATGACGCTGGGCGACCTCGGCGCGGAGGTGGTCAAGATCGAATCGCTGGAAGGCGACATGGCACGCCACACGGGCCACTTCGGCCACGCCATGCTGCGCGCCTACAACCGCAGCAAGAAGTCGATCGCTCTGGACCTGCGCAATCCGCGCGGAGTGGAGATCGCGCTGCGCCTGATCGCGCGCGCCGACGTGGTCGTGCAGAACCTGCGGCCCGGCGCAGCCGAAGCACTCGGACTGGGGGCCGATGCGTTGCGCGAGAGACAGCCGGGGCTGGTCTACGTCTCGATCAGCGGCTTTCCGGCGAGCGCGCCTTCGCGCGACCGGCCCGGCTACGACATCGCGGCACAGGCGGAAAGCGGCCTGATGTCGGTGACCGGCGAGCCGCAGGGCCTGCCGCAAAAGGTCGGCGCCACCATCATCGACACGGCCACCGTGCAGGTGGCGGCCCAGGCCATCCTGGCTGCGCTGTTCCGTCGCGCGCGCACCGGCATCGGCGAAACCATCCGCATCTCGCTGCTGGAAGTGGCGCTGAACCTGCAGCTGCCGAACTGGAGCGACTACCTGGCGCGCGGCGTCGAGCCCACCCGCAGCGGCGACGGCCAGCCGCTGAGTGCCCCGGCGGCAGACATCTTTCGCACCCACGACGGCATGGTCGTGGTCTCCGCCTACGTGCAGGCGCACTGGGTGCGCCTGTGCGAGACCATCGGCTGCCCCGAGCTGGCGACGGACCCGCGCTTCCGCACCAACGAGCTTCGCGTCGCGAACCGGCCGGCCATGAAGGAGGCCGTGAGCGAACGGCTTTCGCGCTACGGCACGCGCGAGTGCGTCGACCTGCTCACGCGCAACAACATCGTGGTGGGTGTCGTGCGCAGCTACAGCGATGCCCTTGCAGGCGAAGACTTCCGGGCCAGCAGCATGGTCATCGAGGCTGCGCCGAACGGCGATCGCCCCGGCTATCGCAGCTTCGGCCTACCCTACGACCTGTGCGACACGCCGCGCCGCCAGACCCAGGCCGCAGCGGCCCACGGCGCGCACACCGAGGAATTGCTGAGGGAGGCGGGATTGAGCCATGCCGAGATCGCGGCACTGCGCGAGGCCGGCGTCGTGAAGGCCGATCAGTCCACACGCTCCACTGGCGGCAGCTTGTAGCGCCCCGCAGGATAGGCCGCGCAGGCCTGCCCCGCGTGCACGACATACAAAGCAGCTTTTCATTCCCTGCATGTCCGCGCGCTGTACCCGGCCATAGACTGAGTTCAGGATTTACCTGCCCCGCCGAGGGCAAAAAGGAGACAAAGTGAGTTATCGAAAGTTCATCCCGGGACTGCTGTTCGGACTGGTCGTGGCGCTGGGTTCGGCCCATGCGCAGACGGCCACCAAGATCGTCGTCCCCTTCGCCGCCGGTGGAGGCACCGACCAGTACGTCCGCATCCTTGCAGCCGAACTGACGAAGCGCGGGACCCAGGTCATCGTGGAAAATAAGCCCGGCGCCAGCGGAATCGTCGCCGCAGACTACGTGGCGAGGTCGCGCCCGGACGGGCTCACCGTCCTGGTGTCGTCGCTGGGAACCCTGGCGAACAACACCGTCCTCTACGAGAAGCTGCCCTACGATCCCAACAAGGACTTCGCGCCGGTCACGCAGATCGCCTACCAACCGGCGATCATCGTCGGCCGGGCCGACCTGCCGTACCACAACATCAAGGAGATGGTCGCGTACGCCAAGGCCAACCCCGGCAAGATCAACCGCGGCTCCCCGGGTGCGGCGATCCTGACCAACCTCGCTCCCATGAGCTTCGAAAAGGCCGTCGGCATCAGCACGACCCATATCCCCTTCAACGGCGATGCCCCCGCCGTGCAGGCCTTGCTCGGCGGCCAGATCGACATCCATGGGACGTCCATCACCGGCTCCTTGCCGCATATCCGCAGCGGCAAGCTCCGCGTGTTGGGCGTGATGGACAGCCGCAGGCTGCCGCAGGTGCCCGAGGCGCCGACGTTCAAGGAGATGGGCTACGACTTCGACGCCACCCTTTGGTACTCGCTTTCCGTGCCGTCCGCCACGCCGAAGGACGCGATCGACCGTCTGAACAAGGCCGTCAACCAGGTGATCGCCGACCCGGAGTTCGTCACCAAAGCCCGCGCCATCGGCATGGAGCCGCGCGGCGGTACGCCCGAGGAACTGGCGAAGTTCGTGCGCACGGAGCACGATCGCTGGGTCCCGCTGCTCCAGAGCCTGAACCTGCCCAAGCAAGTCCACTAAGCGGTTTGGCGACGCTGGCACGCGGCGTGTGTGGACGAAGCCGACGTCCAGGCGGTCGTGCAGAAATATCTGGGTGACGCTTACGGGAAGTGGAAGGGCATCGTGCATGCTCGGAGACGACAATCGAATAAGTGCCCGTGTCGCAGAATGACGTCTCCACAATAGGCCGCAGCGACGGCTCGGAGACAGCAATGGCAAACCGCAAGAATCGAACAGACACCCTTCTGCTGAAGACAACCGCCCTCGCAGCGGTTGTCGCCCTGGCGCAGGGCTGCGCGCAAACCACGGCCCAGCGGCAGGCGCCGTCGGACGCCACCGTCGCCGCACATGTTGCGGCCGCCACGCGCGCCGCCGAATCCGATCTGACGGCCCTGTTGACTCTCTGCAAACCCGCTCCCGCCGCGCGTCCGCCACAGGCCGAGTTGGACAAGGGCCTTGCGGCCTTCATCGCCAAGCCCGCACCGCCGCCCGGCCAGGCTTTCGACAACCTGTATTTCGTGGGCGCCGACTGGGTCAGCGCCTGGGCGATCAAGACCTCGGACGGCATCATCCTCATCGATGCGCTCAACACCCAGGCGGAGGCTGCAGCACTGATCGAAGGCGGCATGCGCAAGCTGGGGCTCGATCCGGCGCAGATCAAGTACGTGATCGTCACGCACGGGCACGGCGACCACTACGGCGGCGCGCCGTACCTCGCGCAGAAGTACCGTGCGCGCGTGGTGATGAGCGAGGCCGACTGGACCATGATCGAAACCAGGCTCGAATTCGCAACGCCGATCTGGGGCGCGCCGCCGAAGCGCGACGTTTCCGTGAAGGACGGTGATCGCATCACGCTCGGAGATACCTCCGTCTCGCTGTACATCACGCCGGGCCACACCATGGGCACGATCTCGCCAGTGTTCGACGTGACGTCCGGCGGCAGGAAGCACCGCGCCATGCTCTGGGGCGGCACGGGCTTCAACTTCGGCAAGGACGTGCCGCGGCTGGACAGCTACATCGATTCGACGCGGCGCATGGGCACGGTGGCGCAGGCGCAGCGCATCGACGTGCTGCTGTCGAACCACTCGGGCATCGATGGCTCGCAGGCCAAGCTGGCTGCGCTGCGCCAGCAGCCGGCCGGCGCGGCCAACCCGTTCGTGATCGGCGCGCCCGCCGTGGAGCGCGCATTGAACGTGATGGGCGAATGCGCCCAGGCGCAGCGCGATCGGTTCGCGCTGCAATAGGGCCGGCTCAATCCGGCGTGAACTTCTTGTTGAAGATGTCGACGTCCGATGCCAACTCGAACGTCGCCACCTGCCCCATCTTCCCGTCGCTGAGGCGGCAGGCGGAGAACAGGCTGTAGCGGCCCTTGAAGTAGAACTCGTCCATCACGATCAGCGCGTACGGATACGGCACGAAGACCTGGTGTTCGAAGATGACGCGGTGCACGTTCCTGGGCGAAGGAAAGAGCTTGTAGTCGCCGGTGTCGATCGACTTTGCGGTGGCCATGGCGTGCTCGCTGCTTCTGCGTTCAGGCGGGGTC
>NZ_JAGGNV010000026.1 GCF_018614955.1 Variovorax paradoxus | reverse complement strand
CCGCAGACACTCTGAGGCACCCAAAGGTCAGCAAAACGCCCTCGAGTCAGCGAAAACGGCTTCCGAAATCGCTGCTCGACGCACTATGTGAAAAGCGGATCCTCGCCGAAAGAGATGGCTCGCTTTGAAGGGGAGTATTTCCGCATCCTGCTAAGAGAGTCTGAAGCCGCAGTTACCAGTCCCATACGCGGGATGGCTCGTCGATAGTGCCGGTCGAGTTGTAGGCCGTTTCCCGACCATCTTTATTGTTGTCGACGAACTTTATTCTTTCCCAACAGTGGGCCGCCCACGTTCCCTGTATGGCGAGGGTCAAGTTTGCTAGGCGCGGCTCTACGTCTTTATTCCACGCACTACGACTTTATTTCGCCGACTACGAGTTTTTTCTCACCAAACACTGCTTAGGCGCGCATTAAGCAGCCGTAAATTTCCTAAGGTCGCGGATATTTGCGACTAAGCGGCAGCAGGTTGTGGATATTTTCAGGCTGCAGTTGCCGTCGACTGGCACGGGCTTGCAAGGCGGTGCTGCAGTTCATGCAACGCCACGCGATCGCCTCGACCTGCAGCCGATCCGATCTCGCCTCCTCGGACATGATGAGCCTGGAGACCAGTCGGCGCGTGTGTGGCAGCCGCGCCAGGATCCGCGACGACAGACGGCTTCCATCGGCGTTTACAGCCATGTGCAAGACCGTTGGGGCATACGTGCGAGCCGATGACACCCTGAATATCAACCGTTGCCTGAAGTCGGCTCGAGCACGTTCGCTGGTGAGATCCAATCGTCGCACCGACGGCGTCGAAAGGCTGCCTCTGGTTCTCGCCGCTCCCGCTACACGCTTTCCTCAGCCACTACCGCCTTTTCAGCGGAGCGTTCGCGACCCAGCCCCCTTCTTCTCCTCCCAGTGGGTGCGAGCGCATGAATGCGCGGGTCTCCGCTCCAACCTGGGCACGCGGCAGCGTGGCCAGGTTGCGGGGCCCCGGCGTCGGTGCGCATGGTGTTCGAGCCGCGGCGGGTACGAATCGCAGCACCTGACTTACCCGCATTCCGATCGATCACCGAACGCTCGCAAGCGTTGATCGAACCTGCGCGGACTGCCGGCCTGGCATCCGCCGGGAATCCCGGGCGATGCTTTCGATCCTTCGTTGCCGCAAGCGCCTTAGAGACGCCCCAAAAAAAAACTTCGCCGGAATCGAAATGAAGACCACTCTGAAAAGATCGCTCTGGATCGTGGCATGTGTACTGAGCTTGACCGCATGCTCGACCTCGAACCAATCGCCGCCAGCGTCGGGGCGCGCTGCCGTCGTCGAGCGACTGGATGTCGGAACTCGCAGGCCTGCATTCGGCGGCCAGCGCTTCGGCGAAAGCGGGAGCTATGAGCTTCTTGCCGGCATCGCGACGGTGCGCGTCGATGCGCGTCACCCTGCCAACAAGGCCATCGTGGACCTGGCAAGCGCAGCCGACGCCGACGGCCTCGTGCGGTTTCGCACGGACGTCGTGATACTGCGCCCGACAGAGGCCGCGCGCGCATCGCGTGTCTTGATCGTCGACATCCCCAACCGGGGCAACAAGCTTGCCTTGAGCCGCCTGTCCGATGGAGGCAATCAGCTGGACAACTCCGCAGATGCCGGCAATGGCTGGGCGATGCGACAAGGACACACGCTGGCCTGGATTGGATGGCAGGGCGACGTGCCGCTGGGCAAGGGTGGGCAGACGGTGGGAACGGACCTGCCGATTGCAACGGCGCACGGGCAAGCGATCACGGGCCGGAGCCTCGAGGAGTTCGTGTTCGACAACGCCGAATCGAAGAACATCGGCGCCCTCACATACCCGGCCAATTCCTCGAACCCGGATGACGCACGATTGAGCGTTCGTGCGCGCCCGGGTACGCCCGCCGCCACGCTGCCATCGACGGCCTGGCGTTTCCTCGACCCCCGCCGCATCGAGATCACACGTGCGCCCGGATTCGATGCCGGCGCCATCTATGAATTCGAGTACACGGCGCGCGATCCGAAGGTCATGGGTCTGGGGTTTGCCGCCATGCGCGACGTCGCGGCTTTTCTCAAGTCGGGCCGGCCCGACGCGGCCGGGCAAGCCAATCCCATGGCAGACCTGCGTCCCTCGGTCAGCGTGCTCATGGGCATCTCGCAATCCGGCCGCTTCCTGCGCGACTTCGTGTGGCTGGGATTCAATGCAGCCTCGGACGGCGGCCGCGTCTTCGATGCAGCGATGCCGCTGATCGCCGGATCGCGGAAGAGCTTCGTGAATGCGCGCTTTGCGCAGCCGGGGCGCTATTCGCGCCAGCATGAGGATCACCTGTATCCGGGAGACCAGTTCCCGTTCAGCTATGCGACGAGCACGGACCCGGTCAGCGGTGCGGCCGACGGGATCTTTGCGCGCTGCGAGCGCGACGATACCTGCCCCAGGCTGATGCATCTGGACAGCAACCTGGAGTTCTGGCAGGCGCGCGCGTCTCTCGTCACGACCCAAGGCGACGGCGGCGCATTGCCCCTGCCAAGCGGCGTGCGGGCCTACCTGATCGCGAGCACGCAGCATGGCCCGGCCAGCCAGCCCGTGGCCGGCATCTGCCAGCATCCCAACAACCCCTCGGTTCAGGGCCCGTTGATACGGGCGGCCATGGCACGTCTTGTCGAATGGGCCCGGGACCGCACGCCGCCACCGGCGAGCCGCTACCCTGCCGCAGGGCAGGGCCTGGCGCCACTCGATCGCGCCGCCATGGGCTTTCCCGACCTGTCTGCGTTGGGCATTCGCTTTCCCGAGGTGCTGAACGAGCTGTCGGTCGTCGAGGCGTCGGGTCCACCATGGCGCGCCGATCCAGCCCGCCGTTACCGTGCGCTGTTGCCACGCACCGATGCGGATGGGCATGACATGGACGGCGTGCGCCTGCCCGACGTGGAAGTTCCCCTGGCAACGTACAGCGGTTGGAACCTGCGAAAGGCGGGCTTCGCCGAGAACGATCTCTGCGGACTGAATGGGATTTCCATTCCTTTCGCCAAGGATGCCGCCGAGCGCACCGCGCGGCGCGACCCCCGCCCATCCATCGCAGAGCGCTATCGGACGCGCACGGAATACGTGCACCGGGTCAAGGCGGCGGCAGACAATTTGCGGGAGAGCGGCTTCATGCTCGACGAGGATGTGCAGCGTACCGTCGAGCGCGCGCGCATGGAGCCGCGCGTCGGCTTTCTTCCCGAGTAGACGAGACATGGATCAGCCGTTCATGATGCGCGCAAAGACAGCTTGGTGCAGCCATCTCGGTGTTGCCCACACCATGGCCACCGCGGCCTTGTTGCTCCAGCCTGGAACAACACTGATACGACCAGCATGTAGCGCACGAATCCCTGCCCGCACCACCGGTTCCGGCTTCATCATCAGAAGCTTCAGCGCAAACGTAACCTTCTGCTTCGCAGCCTGTGCGAATCCTGTGTCCGACATGCCCGGGCAGAGCGAAGTCACAGTCACACCATCGCGTTTGAGTTCACGGTGCAACGCATCGCCAAGGCGCAGGACATAGGCTTTGGCTGCGCCATACACTGCCATGTTCTCCACACCGTAATGAGCCAGCAGACTGGCGACGAGAAGTATCTTTCCGCGACCTCGCTCGCGCATGTCCTGACCGAAGAGGCTGGTCATGACGGTAAGGCTCGCGATGTCCAACTGCACCATATCCAAAGCCCCGTCCATCGGCGTATCCAGGAACGGCCCCTGCAAGCCATGACCAGCGTTGTTGATCAGGATCTCGACTGCGACTCCGCTCTTTCGAAGGCGTGCGTGCAACTCGGTGACAGCGGCCACGTTCGACAGATCGACCTGCTTCACGATGACTTTGACGCCGTACTTCCGCTGCAACGACTCGGCCAATGCTTGCAACCGCTCGATCCGGCGTGCAACCAGAACCAGCGCGTGCCCCTTTGCCGCATATTGCCTTGCGAACTCTTCGCCAAAACCGCTGGACGCTCCAGTGATGAGAACCCAAGAGTCGTCGGTAGTAGCCATGATGTTTGCCTTTGTTGAAATCGCAGTGAAGCTGGCGCGATGGCAGGGAGGCGAAACTTCGCGGCGCAATAGAAGTTGAGGAGAAGCGGGCCAGACACACCACGCCTGTTAAGGCCAACATGACGTAGCCGATCATGGGCGCGCCTTCGGAGGCGAGCCACAGCGCGCTGCCCAGATTAACGCACGCAATAGCGACGGACAGGGCGCTCAGAAGCGATGAGGGAGAGCAAAGCACGTCAACACCTCCGAGTTGCACCACATCCTTGACCAAGACGCCCCCTCCCTCTGAAAATAAGGCGACCTTCGTGCTGTCTTCGACAAGTGAATGCAGCTTCAGTACGTTTTGACGTCCGAGCAGCTCATGAGCCCGGGTCTGCGCCGTCATCCAGTGACGCAGGCCTTCCGCGCACTTGCTTCGGCCGGAGCTTGTGATGCAAACGCTTCGGGTTCGCCCGTCAGCTCCAGCTGCCAATTTCAACCAACCGCTGGCAAGCAGCGGCCTGAGATTGCGCGTCAGCGTCGAAGGATCAAGCGCCAGGGCTTTGGCCAAGTCGCAGGGACGCACCGGCCCCTGCTCCAGAACTTCGGTCAATAGCCAGAACTGTGTCGTTCGAAGGCCCGCCTTGCGGAGTTCGGCGTCGTAGTGGCGGCTCATGACGCGCACCAACTGATGCAGTCTGTTGTTGGTGCAGTTCAGATGACTGTTCACAAACCGCCCTTCAACAAAAAGATTGACGAGCAGGCGACTGACTCGATGTCAGCCGACGGCAATCAGGATGCTTTGGACGGCCGCGCTGACGCTTCATCCAGCGCGTGAGTCTGGTCGATGAAGCGGCGGCTGGAAGCCAGGATTTCCTTGCGAGTGCGCTCGGAATCGACGATACGCGACAGGACCAATGCGCCCACGCATTGGGCAATCAGCGCCCACGCTGCATCCGGGTCGCCAATTCGGGAGCTCCAGCTCTTCTGCATGCGCTTCAGGCCCTGCTCGACTGCCGCGCGCACCTCGGGTCCGGCCCTTGCAATCTCTGGCCCTAACGCAGGCAGCACGCATCCCGTTTCCGGGTGAAGCGCGTGATACGAACTCAAGTAGCTGCGCAACCGCTTCGCGACGTGGTCGGGCGGAGAGTTCTCATCGCCCGCCAGCATGTCGGTGCTGTTCGAGATTTCGTGCTCGAGAAGCTCGGCGAACAACGCTTCCTTGCTTGGGTAATGGCCGTAGAACGCGCCGCCGGTCAGGCCGATGCTCGCCATCAGCTCGTCGACGCCGGTCGTGCCGAACCCACCCTTCTTCGCGATGGCCCGGGCGCTCGTCAGGAGCTTCTTGCGGGTCTCCTCTTTGTGCGTACTGGGATAGCGCATAAATGTAGATCTTCACAAATTCGTGTTGACAGTGAGGACATCATAACATTCCGTGCGTTTGCTAAACGTCCGTTATGGCATCGGGGATCCCGCCTTAGCGTGAGCGACGCGGCCACGCCGAAGGCGACAGCACGCAGCAGTGACGCAGCAGATGGCCGACGAAGGTGCGGGCTTCAGGCGCATGCTCGTTGAGCCGGGCGCGAGAGAGGCGTTCAGCGCCTCCTTGGAAGGCGCAAGCCTCGGCGCGCTGTGCTGCTGCATTCCTGGAACTCCGTGTACATCTAGCCCGGACAGGGGTCCTCCCCTCGCTTGCATCAGTTGCACGAAGACTTTGCCCACTGCCGAAGATCTGCGTGGCCCAAGACCGCGGTGGCCCTGTCGCGCAAGTTCCAGCTCTGCCTCAGATCGGCGTTGACAGGACGATCGATGGTGGCCTAACCTTCGTTAACTAAACGATCGTTCTCTTTCTCTATTAAACGGCCCACTACTTCCCGCTGAAGTACCTTTATTCATCCATTACTAAGGAGCAAGACACATGACAGCCAGGAAGGCAATTCTCGTGGTAGGGGCCGGTGACGCCACAGGGGGCGCCATTGCCAGACGATTTGCGAAGGAAGGCTATGTCGCGTGCGTGACCCGCCGCACAATCGACAAGCTCCAGCCCCTGGTCGGCCAGATCAGGGCCGAGGGCGGCGAAGCGCACGGATTCGGCTCCGACGCTCGCAAGGAAGAAGACATGGTCTCGCTGGTGCAGCAGATCGAGAAAGAAATCGCGCCCATAGAGGTAGCAGTTTTCAACATCGGCGCCAATGTGCGCTTCAGCATCACCGAGACCACAACACGCGTCTACACGAAGGTATGGGAGATGGCTTGCCTGGGTGGCTTCCTGATGGGGCGCGAAGCGGCCAAGGTCATGCTGCCGCGAGGCCGCGGCACCATCATCTTCACCGGTGCCACGGCTAGCTTACGCGGGAGCGATGGTTTTGCCGCATTCGCCGGCGCCAAGCATGCGCTGCGCGCTCTGGCGCAGAGCATGGCCCGGGAGCTGGGCCCCAAGGGCATCCACGTCGCGCACCCAGTCGTCGACGCAGCCATCGATACGGCGTTCATTCGCGACAACTTTCCGGAGCGGTATGCGATGAAGCACCAGGATGGAATCGTGCAGCCCAGCTCGATCGCGGACGCCTACTGGAACCTGCATCGGCAGTCACGCGATGCCTGGACGCACGAGTTGGACTTGAGGCCCTGGATGGAAAGGTTCTGAAGAGCGATTGGATCAGGAGACGACACGCCATGACAGTTCTGCATCAACCCAAGTTCTTCTTCGACTTCGGCAGCCCCAACGCCTACCTGTCGCACGTGGTCATTCCACAGATCGAGGCGCGCACAGGCACGAAGTTCGAGTACGTACCCATCCTCCTGGGAGGACTTTTCAAGTTGACCGGCAACCGGTCTCCCGCTGAAGCTTTTGCGGGAATCAAGAACAAGCCCGAGTACGACCGCCTGGAGACAGAGCGATTCGTGCGCAGGCACGACATCACGAGCTTCAGGCACAACCCGCACTGGCCGGTGAACACGCTGCAGATCATGCGCGGTGCGGTTGCCGCGCAACTCGAAGGCTGCTTCGAGCACTACGTCCGGTCGGTCTATCGGCATATGTGGGAACAGGGCCTGAAGATGGATGACCCCGCCACCATCGTGCAAGCGCTCAATGATGCGGGGCTCGCCAGCGACAAGCTCATCGCCCGTTCGCAGACACCCGAAGTCAAGGAGCGTCTGCTCGCGAACACGCAAGATGCATTCAACGCCGGCGCTTTCGGTTCTCCGAGCTTCCTCGTCGGGGATGAACTTTTCTTCGGCAAGGACAAGCTGGCCGACGTCGAGCAAGAGATCGTGAGGAGGTCGTCGTGACCACTGGAGCCACCCAGCCGGCTGCCGCCTACCACCTGCGCTTCCGATCGCTTTCTCACGAAGAGAAGCAGTTCACCTGCCCGTGTGACGCGAGCGGTCATGTCGTCATGGACGAGTTGAGCGAGCTTGCCCGCAGCAACTATCTCTTCGCCCGGGCAACGGTCGGTCGGGTTTACGCGCCGCCGGAGATCACTGCTGTGCTGCAGTAAGAGACGGCCCCCGGCCTAACGGCCCTCAACAACATGCGCTGGAGACATAAAAAGTGATATCACGACCCTGGCAGAAAGCGTACGAGCCCGGCATACCCTTCGAGATCGAGTTGCCGGCCGATGCCACCTTGCAAGGCCTGCTTTCCGACGCGTTCTCCCGTCACGCAGACAGCATCGCCATCACCTGTCTGGCAGAGAAGTACAGCTTCGCGGAGGTCGATGAACTCTCCGCGGCATTGGCAAGCTTCCTGCAAGAGCGCGGGCTCTCTACAGGCGAGCGTGTCGCGATCGTCACGCCCAATTGCCCGGCGTTCATTGTCGCGGCTGCGGCGGCCTTGCGTTCAGGCCTCGTCGTGGTACCCGTCAATCCCTTGTACACGGCTCGCGAGATGCAGCAGCAACTGCGTGATGCCGACGTCAGCGCCGTTGTCGCAGGGGACGTGCAGCTGCCAACGGTCGAGCAGGCCGTCTCCGGCATGCCGCTGAAGGTGCTGATCCGCACCACGGTGAAGGGCGCATTCGAAGCGGAAACAGCCGATGCCCCGCAGGTGACCATCGCTGCGGCCGTTGCGCAGGGCCGCGAGCGGCCACTCCAGCCAGTGACCCTATCGACCAACGACCTCGCGTTCTTGCAGTACACGGGTGGAACGACCGGTGTCTCCAAGGGCGCGATGCTGACGCATCGCAGCGTCTATGCCAGCCTCATGCAGATCGCCGCGTGGATGCCCGCCGAGTTGCGCGAGCCCGGAACGTCGCTGATCACACCGCTTCCGCTTTATCACATCTATCCCCTGGCGAGCGCCCTGAGCGCGATCTGGCGGGGCGCCAACAACAGGCTCGTGCCCGACCCACGCGATCCACGGCAGCTGTTCGGCGAGCTGCTGGCCGGGCCGTTCGAAGCCATTCTCGGGATCAACACCCTGTTCAATGCGCTGGTCGACGCACCGATGCTCAAGCAGGTCGACTTCTCGAAGACGCGTGCAGTCTCGGGCGCGGGTGCGTCGACCCATGAGTCGGTGGCGCGACGTTGGGAAGCGGCGGGTGGCCCACCGATCACCGAGGGCTATGGTTTGACCGAGACCTCGCCGAGCGCGTGCTTCAACGCCCCGGGTATGAACGGGGCGCTCGGCCGCCCGGTGCCGTCGACCGACGCCCGCGTGGTCGACGGCGAAGACCGCGATGTGCCTCTGGGCGAACCGGGGGAACTGCTGCTGAAGGGCCCGCAGGTGTTCGCCGGCTACTGGCAACGGGAGGAGGAGACGCGCCGGGCATTCACGCCTGACGGCTGGTTCCGCACCGGCGATATCGTGACGATGGACGAGACCGGCTTGATGAGGATGGTCGATCGCAAGAAGGACATGATTCTGGTGAGCGGTTTCAACGTCTATCCGAACGAGATCGAGGCCGTGGTGGCAAAGATGGACGAGGTCAGCGAATGTGCCTGCATAGGCGTGCCCGACGATCGGCGCGGCGAGGTTCCGCACCTGTTCGTGGTCGCGCGGGATCCGCAACTCACGCCCGACGGAATCGAGGCGCACTGCCGAGTCAACCTGGCCGCCTACAAGATTCCGCGCCACATCACGCTGCTGAAGGAGTTGCCGAAGTCTCCCGTGGGCAAGATTTTGCGGCGAAGCCTGCGCGAGCTGACCAAGGCGGAGGCGCAATGACCGGCTACGTGGCCCCCGTGCGGGACATTCGCTTCCTGCTGTGCGACCTTCTGGATGTTTCGCAGCAGCTTCCAGGCGCCGACCTGTCGAGCGACATCATCGATCCCATCCTCGAGGCGGCGGCGACCTTCTCCCAGGAAGTGATCTCACCGTTGAACCGCAGCGGCGACGAAGCTGGCTGCTCGATGCCCGCCCCAGGCGAGGTGCGCACGCCGGCCGGCTTTCGCGAGGCCTACCAGCAGTACTGCGAGGCGGGCTGGACGTCGATGGGGTGCGCCACGGAAGACGGCGGTCAGGACATGCCGTTCGTGCTCCACGGGCTGGTCGCGGAAATCTTCTCCGGTGCCAACATGGCCTGGACCTCCTATCCGGGCATGTCGAACGCGGCGTACATCTGCCTGGCAGCCAATGGTGACGCGCAACAACGCAAGGTCTATCTCCCCCGCATCGCAAGTGGTCGATGGGCCGGCACAATGTGCCTGACCGAGCCTCACGCCGGCACCGACCTGGGCCTGCTGCGCACCCGAGCCGTGCCGAACATGGACGGGTCGTTCAAGCTCACAGGAACCAAGATCTTCATCTCCGGCGGCGAGCAGGACCTGACCGAGAACATCGTGCACCTGGTGCTGGCGCGCCTGCCAGATGCGCCACCGGGCACCAAAGGCATTTCGCTCTTTGTCGTGCCCAAGTTCCTGCATGATGACGACGGGCATCTGCTCGAGCGCAACCCGGTCACCTGCGGCTCCATCGAGCACAAAATGGGCATCCGCGCCAATTCCACCTGCACGATGAACTTCGATGGCGCGCGTGGATGGCTGGTCGGCCAGGCCGGCAAGGGACTTGCCGCGATGTTCGTGATGATGAACCACGCACGGCTGGGCGTAGGCATTTCCGCGCTCGGGCAGATGCAGGCCGCCTACCAGAAGGCGCTGGCCTATGCCGAAGAACGCCACCAAGGGCGTGTCGGAGCGGGGGGTGTCGACGCAGGCCCCGACGCGATCATCCGGCATGCCGACGTGCGCCGCATGCTGCTGGTCCAGAAGGCCTATGTCGAGGGCAGTCGAGCGCTGGTCGCCTGGGCCTCGCTGCAGCACGATCTTGCGCACAGAGGCGACGCCGAGGCAGGCGAACGGCTTGCACTGGTGACGCCGATCGTGAAGGCCTTCGTCAGCGACTGCGCGGTGGAGTGCACGAGCCTGGCCATTCAGGTTTTCGGCGGCCATGGCTTCATCCGCGAGACCGGCGTTGAGCAGCATCTGAGGGATGCGCGAATCATCCCGCTGTACGAAGGCGCCAACGGCATCCAGGCCATGGACCTGCTCGGCCGCAAGGTACTGATGGACGGGGGCGAGCGCCTCCGGCTGCTGGCGCGCGACATCGCTGGCTTCATCGAGCAGGAGAGCGGCACCGAGCAACTGCGGCCTTTGCTGTCCGAATTGGGCAGCGCCGCCAAGACCCTTGACATGGTCACGCGCCAGATCGCGAAGTCAGTCGCCAGCGACCCTGATCTGGTGGGAAGTGTGGCCGTGCCCTACCTGCGTCTCTGCGGGCATGTCTGTCTGGCCTGGATGTGGGCTCGCATGGCCGCCGTCGGGCACGCGAAGGCCGGCAGCGACGACCCCGTGTACGCCGACAAGATCGCCACTGCACGCTTCTACTTCGCCTGCCTGCTGCCGGAAGTGCGCTCATTGGCTGTCCAGATCGAAGCCGGCTCCGCGCCGGTGATGGCGGCTGCGCTGGGCCATTCGAACCACTAACGAACCGCTGAACCCATGACGCACTATCCCCACCTGAATCGCCCGCTCGACCTGGGCTTCACGACCCTGCGCAACCGCGTGCTGATGGGCTCCATGCACGTTGGCCTCGAAGAAGCGCCGAACGGCTTCGCGCGGATGGCCGCGTTCTATGCCGAGCGCGCGCGCGGAGAAGTCGGTCTCATTGTCACGGGCGGTGTCTCCCCCAACGAGCGCGGCCGTCCGATGAAGGGCGGGTCCGTGCTCGCGTCGCAGGAGGAGGCAGACCACCACCGCGTCGTGACCCAGGCTGTGCACGCCGATGGCGGAAAGATCGCGCTGCAGATCCTGCACTTCGGACGCTACGCGTACCACCCCAGTCTGGTTGCACCGAGTGCATTGCAGGCGCCCATCAGTGCCTTCGTCCCCCACGCCTTAACAGGTGACGAGGTCCAGCAGACGATAGACGACTTCGTTCGTTGCACGGCCCTCGCGCAATATGCCGGCTACGACGGCGTCGAGATCATGGGCTCCGAGGGCTACCTGATCAACGAGTTCATTGCCGCGCGAACCAACCACCGCGACGACGAGTGGGGCGGCTCCTACCAGAACCGGATTCGCTTTCCCATCGAGATCGTGCGCCGGACCCGGGAACGTGTGGGCCCGAACTTCATCATCATTTACCGGCTGTCGATGCTGGACCTGGTGGAGGGCGGCTCGACCCTCGAAGAGGTCATTCAGCTCGGCCAAGCGGTCGAGGCGGCGGGCGCGACGATCCTGAACACCGGCATCGGCTGGCACGAGTCGCGCGTGCCGACGATCGCGACCAAGGTGCCGCGCGGCGCCTACGCGTGGGTCACGCAGAAGCTGATGGGCAAGGTGGGCATCCCGCTGGTCGGCAGCAATCGGATCAACACGCCCGAGCTGGTCGAGAAGCTGCTCGCAGACGGAATCTGCGACATGGTGTCAATGGCGCGGCCCTTCCTGGCCGATTCCCAGTTCGTGCGGAAGTCGCGCGAGGGTCGCGCCGACGAGATCAACACCTGCATCGGCTGCAACCAGGCCTGCCTGGATCACACCTTCGCCGGCAAGATCACTTCGTGCCTGGTCAACCCCCGCGCCTGCCACGAGACCGAACTGGTGATCCGGCCCGCGGAGCAACGCAAGCGGATTGCGGTCGTGGGCGCCGGGCCGGCCGGCCTCAGTTGTGCGGTGACGGCAGCGGAACGCGGACATGACGTGACGCTGTTCGAGGCAGACGGTCAGATCGGTGGCCAGTTCAACATCGCCAAGAAGGTTCCCGGCAAGGAAGAGTTCAACGAGACCCTGCGCTACTTCGAGCGCCAGATCGCGCTGCGCGGCGTCGATCTTCGCCTGGGTGCGCGGGTGTCCGCCGATCAGTTGGCCGATGGGGGCTATGACGAGATCGTCGTCGCGACCGGCATCGTGCCGCGCACGCCGACACTGGCGGGCGCGGACCACGCCAAGGCGCTGAACTACCTCGACGTTTTGCGCGATGGCAAGCCGGTGGGCGGCTCGGTGGCGATCATCGGCGCTGGCGGCATCGGCTTCGACGTCGCCGAATACCTGACCCACAGTGGCGAGAGTGCCAGCCTCCATCCGGAAAAGTTCTTTGCGGAATGGGGCATCGATCCCACGTACGCGAACGCCGGGGGTGTGCGCGCACCGCGGGCGGAGCCCGCGCCCCGCAAGGTTCACTTGCTGCAACGCAAGGCGACCAAGGTTGGCGACCAACTGGGGAAGACCACCGGCTGGATTCATCGAGCGGGCTTGAAGGCGCGGGGGGTGGCCATGTCGTCGTCGGTGAGTTACCACCGCATTGACGACAGCGGGCTTCACTTCGCGCAGGACGGAGTCGAGCAATCGCTGGCCGTGGACCATGTGGTGATCTGCGCTGGCCAGGAGCCGCTGCGCGAACTCTACGAACAGTTGCAAACGAAGGGCTGCAGCGTGCACCTCATCGGCGGAGCGCAGGAAGCCGCGGAGCTCGATGCGAAGCGGGCCATCTTGCAAGGGACGACGCTAGCGACAGCGCTTTAAGTCGAAAGGTGAATCGCCGTTGATATCGGACGGCGCACAAGGTTGCGCTCGCTTGTGATCGCGCGAATACATAAATTAACCAGGAGACAATTTTGAGAGCTCTGATTCGCAGCCTTTCTGAAGCCGTCATTTTGGTTGCCGCACTTTGCAGTGCCGGTCTCGCTGCCGCACAGCCCTACCCGGTTAAACCGATCGTCATCAAGGTCGCCTATCCGCCCGGATTCGGGGTGGACGCGTCGGTGCGGCCGGCGGCTCCGCTGCTGCAGCGCAGCCTTGGGCAGACCCTGGTGATCGACAACATGCCCGGCGCGAACGGTTCGATCGCGGCGATGAATGTCTTCAACGCGCCACCGGACGGGTACAGCTTGCTGGCTACTGCCGGACCGGACTTGCTGGTGGCACCGCTCACGGTCGCTTCCGCCAAGTACACCGTGGACAGCTTCAAGTTGATTGGCGTGTTCGGGATCTCTGACATGGTTCTGGTCGCCCCTCCCACATTCCCCTTCAAGAATCTGGATTCGCTGGTCGAACAGATGCAGAAGCCGGGCAGCAATGAGCTTTCCATCGCCCATTGGGGCATGGGCACGCTTGCTCATCTCGCTGCTGCCGACTTCCAGGCGCGGGTGGGCGCAAAACTGCTGGAGGTGCCGTACAAGGGCATTGCTCCAGTGGCAATGGCCGTGAGTGGCGGCGAGGTCAACCTTGCATTCGTCCCGCTGGGCGGGCCGATCCTCGGGATGATCCAGACCGGCAGGATCAAGGCCGTTGCCATCGCGGGCGCCAAACGTCTTCCGCTGCTGCCGGAGGTGGCGACTTTGGGCGAGCACCCACGCTTCAAGAACTTCGAGTTCGGCATGTGGGCCGGCTTGCTGGCACCCGCGCGCACACCCGATGCCGTGGTTGCACGCCTGAGCAGCGCCTTCAACGAATGGATCGAAAGCCAGGAATACCTTGCACTCGTGACAGCGCAGGGCGCGCGCAAGCCAGATCCGATGACTCCGCAGCAGGCTTCAGTTTTCTTTCGCGCGGAAAGCGAAAAGTTCATCGGTATCGCCAGGACCCTCAACCTCGTCCCGCAATAGCGTGGCACTCACATGAAAGCGCAACGATGCACACGCGAGACTTTCACTACTACGAGCCCATCAACGGCCACGGGCTGAGCCACAACCCGCTCAATGCGCTCGTCGCCCCGCGCCCGATCGGCTGGATCTCGACACGGGACGCACAGGGGCGCGTCAACCTCGCCCCTTACAGCTTCTTCAACGCGTTCAACTACGAGCCGCCGATCATTGGCTTCTCCTCGATCGCGTGGAAAGACAGCGTGCAAAACGCCTCTGAGACAGGCGAGTTCGTCTGGAACCTCGTGACCCGCGAGCTGGGCGACAAGATGAATCAGACCTCTACTCCGCTTCCGCATGGCGAAGACGAGTTCCCGTTCGCGGGCCTCTCGGCCGTGCCGGGTCGCGTGGTGAATGTGCCGCGCGTGGGCGAAAGCCGGGCCGCCATGGAGTGCAAGGTCATCGACATCGTCCAATTTCGAAACGTGCAGGGCGAGAAGATCAGCGGCTGGATGGTGCTGGGCGAAGTGGTGGCCGTCCACATCGACAAGGCGTTGCTCAAGGACGGCGTCTACCAGACGGCGGCCGCGCATCCGATCATGCGGTCTGGCGGCATGAACGACTACGTCCAGGTCTTGCCCGAGAACGTCTTCCAGATTGCACGGCCTGAGGGCGCTGGCCACCCGGCTTCGCATGGAAAGGGTTAGTTCAAGGAGCGCCATCGTCATCGATTGCGAGGCCCTTGGCCATCCTGCACCCATCTCGGAGCATTCGCGCTCGACGTCAACTTGCTGCTGAAACTGTGATCCTTCGACACGGCGCCGTGACGGATACACCACAACACATCTTCTTGGAGACAAACATGACATCACCCACCACACATCTGTCAATCGAATCCGGCGTGGCCCGCCTGGAATTCGATAATCCACCGCACAACCGGCTGGCCCCCGCAATGCTTGCATCGTTTGACGAAGCCATTACGAAGATCCGGCAGGACAGCTCCGTACGCGCTGTCATTGTTTCGGCACGAGGCGACAATTTCAGCCACGGCGGCGATATCACCTTCTGGCCGCACGTGCCGCCCGCTGAGTTTCAGCAGCGACTTGCTGGCGCGATTGAACGGGCCAACCTTCTCGAGGACTTGCCCGTTCCGACGATTGCCGCCGTGCAGGGGGGCTGTTTTGGTGGTGGTTTCGAATACGCACTTCGATGCGACATCATCATCGCGGCAGACAATGCGCGCTTTTCGCACACGGAGCAGACCGTGGGCGTTTTCACGTTGCTGGGCGGCGTACAACGGGTCGCCGATCGGGCCGGGCGTGCCAGAGCCATCAAATGGGCGCTGACATCGGAGCGGGTGAGCGCCGCGGAAATGCTCTCTGCCGGCGTGGTCACCGAGGTGGTGGCGCCCAGTGACGTGATGTCGCGCGCTCGTGAATGGGCAGCCCGATTCGCCACGGGCCCGACCCTGGCGCACGCCGCGCACAAAAAATTGCTGAAAGCCTGGTCAAGCGGGGGAATCGCCGCGGCCGACGCCATCATGCCCGGCATGACCGTGGGGATCTTCTCTTCGTCCGACGCGAAGAAGGGCATCGCCTCTGGAATCGACGCGCTGCAGCGAGGCGTCGAGCGCCCCGTCATCCCTTTTGACGGGAAGTGACATGACCGGGCAAACCAGACCCGATGGCCCGGCAGTCGAGTATCCCGCGCTCGATCTGCCGGCGCATGTCTCGCGTCAGAGCGTTCACATCTGGAGCAACGGGCTGCGGATCGACGCCGACCTGTACAAGCCGCGCCGCGTGCTGGGGACCACGCAGAAGGTGCCCGCGATCGTGATGAGCCACGGCCTGGGCGGCAGCAAGCTGACGGCCGAGCGCTACGCTGCCGAGCTCGCCGATGCCGGAATGATTGCCCTCGCCTTCACGCATGCGGGGTGGTCAGGATCGGATGCGCCCGCCTACGTTGAGCATTCAAAGCAGGATGCCGCTGCAGGGCAAGATGCGGAACCCCGCGTGCGTTTCGCGACGGAAGTGATCGATCCGCTCGAGTGGGTCCAGACCTTCCGGGTGGCCGTCGATTACATCGAGGGCGAAGACAACGTCGACACAAGCAGAATCGGCGCCTGGGGCACGAGCTTTGGCGGCGGTGTTGGGCTCTTCAACGCGTGCAACGACGACCGCATCAAGGCCCTTGCGATCCAGGTGGCTTGGGTTGCCGGTGTGCCTCCGGCGCTTGTGGAGCATGCCCGGCGCGGGGCGATCGACATGGCGCGCGGTGTGTTGCCCTCCGTGCCCGACGGTTCGACGGGCCGCCTGCCGAAGGTGCCCGGTGCTCTCCACTTTCCGCGGCTGCGGGCCTACCGGCCGCTGGGCGAGATCGCCAAGCTCGAGGTGCCCGTCCTGATGGTCGACGCTGGCAACGAAGACATGTTCGATATCCGGGAGAACGCAGGCGCTGTGCGCGACCACCTGGAGCGCCAGGGCCGCGTTCCCTTTCTGTATCGAGTCATTCCGGGCATCGACCACTACGGCATCTACTTCGACGGCTATGCGGAGAGCGCCTCGCTGGCGCGGTCCTGGTTCACTACTCACCTGTTGAAGCAGGGCGCCTGATCGACGAACCGGGCAGGCATCCGCCGTTTCCTCATTCCACCCTGCAGTTCGCACGATTTGCGGTAGCCGCGGAATCCGGCTTGAAAGCCACGGCGCACCCGATCGTTGCCATGCGGTCAACAGTTTGATGCCTCGGCGGTGACTTATCAGGAAACGATTCGCTGCCTAAGTAGGCCGTTTCTTAAATACGGCCACGTATATTCTTGATAAGTTTGGCCATGTATGGCATCTTGATGCAATCCTTCGATAGGGGGTTGTATATGCCAAGGAAGAGTCCGTTCCGTATCGAGTTGACCCTGAATGAGTCGGCCGAGTTGAATCGCCGTGCGACCAGATATACGTTGCCGTATTTCGAGGTCGTTCGAGCCAAGATGATCCTGATGGCCGCCGAAGGCTTAGACAACGACGAGATCGCCGCGCGGCTGGACACTCGGCGCGAGGTGGTCAGTCAGTGGCGCCAGCGCTTCTTCAAGGATCGATTGGCGGGCCTCGACGAGAGAGCCCGCCCGGGACGCCCTCGGGTCTTTTCCCCCAGAGCTCACGGTTGAGATCAAGGCGCTCGCCTGCGAGTTGCCGGCCACCTTGGGCCTGCCACTGTCGCGCCTGAGCGTTGCTGACGTGGCGCGACACGCGCAGCGCTCGGGCCTGGTTGCGCGCATCAGTGACAGCACGGTCTGGCGTTGGCTGCACGAGGACGCGATTCGTCCCTGGCAGCACCGTTGCTGGATCTTTCCGCGCGATCCGCATTTCCAGGCCAAGGCCGGGCGCATCCTGGATCTGTACGAGCGGCGCTGGCAAGGGCAGTCGCTGCGCAAGGACGAGTTCGTCATCTCGACCGACGAGAAGACCAGTATCCAGGCGCGGCTTCGCAGGCATCCGAGCCTGCCCACCGAACCGGGGAAGTCGATGCGCGTGGAGCACGAGTATGAACGCGGTGGCGCCTGGGCGTATATGGCGGCGTTGGACGTGCATCGCGCCAAGGTGTTCGGCCGCTGCGAAGCGACCACGGGCATCGCGCCCTTCGAGCGGTTGGTCGATCAGGTCATGAGCCAGGCGCCATACGTCAACGCAAGACGCGTGTTCTGGGTCATGGACAACGGCTCGTCGCATCGCGGCGACGCGTCAGTGCGGCGCCTCACGCAAGCCCATCCCCGATTGGTTCCGATTCACGCACCGGTCCATGCCAGTTGGCTCAATCAGATCGAAATCTACTTCTCGATCGTGCAGCGCAAGGTGCTGACCCCGAACAACTTCCCTGGCCTGGAGGCGATCGCTCGGAGGCTGGCGAGCTTCGAGCGCTACTTCGAGAGCATCGCGCATCCATTCGAGTGGAAATTCACCCGTGCCGATCTCAATGCCTTGATCGCGCGCATGCGTGATCGCTGGGCCCAGAGCCAGCCCTTGAAGCTGGCCGCTTGAAGAATACGTGTGCGAACTTCCGAAACGAAGTACTAAGCTTGACGTCCTGTCGACATCAACCTGGCACCTCCATCATGACCACCCTCAATCACCAGTTCCGCCTTGCCCGCCGTCCAGTGGGCCTGCCGCAGCGCAGCGACTTCGACTACGCGGCCACGCCCTTGCAGGCGCCGGCGGAAGGCAAGGTTCAGGTGCAGGTCGCCTACGTCTCGATCGACCCGGCCATGCGCGGCTGGGTCAGCGACAGCGAAGACCTGTACGACGTGCCCATGGCCATCGGTGATGTGATGCGTGCGGTGGCGGTGGGGCGTGTCACCGCATCGGCGCACCCGCGCTTCGCCGTTGGCGACAGCGTGGCCGGCATCCTCGGCGTGGAGGAATACACCATCGTGCCAGGCGACAACCTGAGGAAGATCGATCCGGCGCTGGCACCGCTGCCGGCCTTTTTGAATGCCCTGGGCATGCCGGGCATCACCGCGTACTTCGGCCTGCTGGAAGCGGGCCAACCCCAGGCTGGCGAGACCGTGGTGGTTTCGGGCGCGGCGGGCGCGGTGGGCTCGCTGGTGGGTCAGATCGCCAAGATCAAGGGCGCCCGCGTGATCGGCATCGCCGGCGGTGCCGACAAGTGCCGCATGCTGACCGAAGAACTCGGCTTTGATGCGGCCATCGACTACAAGCGCGAGGACGTGGCCGCAGCGCTGCGCCAGCATGCGCCGAAGGGCGTGGACGTGTTCTTCGACAACGTCGGCGGTGCCGTCCTGGATGCCGTGCTGTTGCGACTGGCCGTGGGCGCCCGCATCGTCATCTGCGGCGCGATCTCGCAGTACAACAACGTCGGCGCGATGACGGGCCCGGCCAACTACCTGCAGCTGGTGGTCAAGCGCGCCACGATGCGCGGCATCCTGGTCCGTGACTTCGCTCCCCGCGCCCTGGAAGCAGCCACCGTGATGGGTGGCTGGCTGGCCAGCGGCCAACTGAAGGCGCGCGAGGACGTCGTGGTCGGTCTGGAGCACTTCCCTGAAACCTTCCAGAGGTTGTTCGACGGATCGCACAACGGCAAGCTGATGCTGCAAGTCGCACCGTGAGGCAATTCGCTTCGATCACCAGAGTCCTGCGCATGAATATCTTCAAGAATGCATTGACGACCCTCTCGCTGCTCTTGACGCTGGGGAGCGGCGCCGTCATGGCGCAAGTGAAGCCGCTCGACGCGGGCAAGGCGCTGGATCCGATGTCGCCGGAGGTGCACACCATCAAGCTCGGCATGGCCAACGCATACCTGCTCAAGACGGCGACGCCGGTGCTGATCGACGTCGGCGGCGCCAAGGACATGCCGGCACTGGTGGAAGGGCTGAAAGCGCAAGGCCTTCGGCCGCAAGACATCGCGCTGGTGGTGCTCACGCACGGCCATGCCGACCACGTCGGCCTGGCCGCGGCGTTCAAGCAGATGGGCCGCGCGAAGATCGTGCTCGGCGAAGGTGATGTGCCGATGGCCCGCGCCGGAGACCACGGCACACTGGCGCCACAGAACTTCACCGCGCGAATGCTCGACCGCTTCGCGATCGACCCGCGCTTTCAGGCCTTCGAGCCCGACATCATCGTCACCAGCGAACTCGATCTGTCGCCGTGGGGCGTGCGCGGCAAGGCAGTCGTGATGCCGGGCCACACGCCGGGCTCACTGGTCGTGCTGCTCGACGGCCGGCGCGCCGTCGTGGGAGACATCATCCTTGGCGGCTACCTGGGGGGCGCGATCAGGCCGCAGCACGCGGGCCAACACTACTTCCAGGCCGATGTGCCGCGCAACGAGGACAACATCGCACGTCTGATGAAGCAGGGTGTCGAGACCTTCTACCTCGGGCATGGCGGGCCGGTCACGCGGAAGTCGGTGGCCGACGCGTTTCCCATTGCTGCGGCAACCGCTTCATCGAAATAAGACCGGAGGTTGCCGTGCGTGCGAATCACGGCGGCACCACCTCGGCATGCGGCGCGGCTCGTAGGCGCTGTTGCAGAAAGTCGATGAACGCGGCGGTCTTCAGCGGCAGGAATTCGCGCGCCGGGTAGATGGCGTAGCTGACGGGGCTGGGTGGCAGCGGGCAGTGCGCCAACAGCTGTACCAGTTCTCCGCGCGCCAGTTCCGGCCGCAGCAGCATGCGCTGCACGCGCACGATGCCCGCGCCGGCCACCGCCGCCGTCACCAGCGAACCGCCATCGTTGATCTGCAAGGGCCCGTCGACCTGCACCGCATATATGCCGTTGTCGCCGACGAAGGACCACTGGTCGTAGACGGTGCTGCCGTTGACGTACAAGAGGCAGGCATGCTGGCGCAGCTCTTGCGGCGTGCGCGGTGTGCCGGCACGCGCCAGGTAGGACGGCGCGGCCGCGATGATGCTGGTGTTGTCGGCCAGCTTGCGTGCCACCAGCGACGAATCCACCAGGTCGGAGGTGCGGATGGCTACGTCCACCTGTTCTGCGATCAGGTCCACCAGCCGGTCGTCGAGCTGCAAGGCGATCTTGACCTGCGGGTACAGCAGCGTGAACTCGGCCAGCAGCGGCACGAGCAGCCGCTGTGCGCCGACAGCGGCCGACACCCGCAGCATGCCGCGCACCTGCTGCTGGTAGTGATCGGTGATCTGGCCGATGTTCTCCAGCGCATGCTCGATCTGGCGGGCCTGCTGCAACACCAGCTGTCCGATCTCCGTCAGCGAGAGGTGACGGGTGGATCGCTGGATCAGCCGGGCACCGAGTTCTTCTTCGAGCTTGGCCAGCTGGCGCGACACCACGGACTTGCCGCAACCCAGCTTGGCGGCGGCCGCGCTGATGCTGCCGGCCTGGATGATGGCCGCGAAGACGGCGAGGTGCTGGGGGTTGGGCATGGTGGCGCTGCGTTGGGAGACCGAGATCGCGACAAGAGTCCACAACCGACGTCAGCATGGACTCGATGCGCCGTCAGCCGCGCGCCTTCAAGTGAGGCATTTGGAAGTGCTCGTAGTGACCGGCGCCGTTCTTGACGATCGGATCCTCCGAAGTCAATTCGGCGATGTCCTGATCATCAGGGACCTGATAGAGCGAAAGGCCATAGCCACCGGCTGGATCGATCACGGGCCCGTGCGCGACGACAAGGTCTTTCGCAAGAAGGTCGTTCAAATAGGCTGCGTGCTGTTTCATCCAGGTGGCTTCATCAGCAGACATCGTTGCCAGGAAATCCGCGCGCGGCGGAATGAACTTGCACAAATAAAATTTCATAGCTCGGTCCTCGAAGATGTAGATGCGAGCAGTGGCGGTTTCATCTAAAAGCCCATGATCGTCTTCGTGATGGCAAACTGGCTCGGCCAATAATGCGAATATTTGGGCAGGTCATCTGCGACATCGGCCACGCGCCGGTTGTAGAAGACGTGCAGCCGAACCGGGGGCAGCATCTTCTGTTCAACGAAGCTCTTCGACGGCACGAACACCAGCTTCAACGGTCCCGCGCCCATCGTCTCCATCGCCGGCTTGCCGCATTTCGCGCAGAGGGCGCGGTTGAGGTTGGGCGGGAGCCGGTACTTCTTGTGAATGAGATCCGCCGTCCCCTTCATCTCGATCTGATAGCCCATCAGCACCGACACGTCGGAGAACGCCTCGCCAGTGAAGTCCTGGCAAAACAGGCAGTGGCAGACGAAGCGTGCGGCCGGTGCCTTGCGGGTCTTGAACGAGAAAGTCCCGCAGCTGCAACTGCCGTGGAGGTGTGAGTGGTCGTTTTGGGCCATGTTCTTGCTTTCCGGAAAAAAAGGGGGTACCGCGCGTCCTCAACGGAGGACGACGCTGAGGATGCGCTCTGCCAGCTTGCCGAATGGCGCGCGGAGCAGTGTCGTGCTGTTCCAGCGGCCTTGTGTATAGATGCCCTTGGCATGACTCAGTCGGCGAAAACCTTCGATGCCGTGATAAGCGCCGATGCCACTCGCGCCGACGCCGCCGAACGGCAAATCGTCCTGCGCGATGTGCATGATCGTGCCATTGATCGTGACGTTGCCCGATGTCGTGCCGTCGAGCACCTGCCGCTGCTTCGCCTGGTCATGTCCGTAGTAATAGAGCGCGAGCGGGCGGGGGCGCGCATCGATGAAGCCGATCGCTTCTTGTATCGTGCGATAGGTGAACACCGGCAGGATCGGCCCGAATATTTCGTCATGCGCGATCGTCATCTCGTCGGTGACGCCCAGAACCACGGTTGGCCGCATCGCACGGGGGTGAGCATTCCGTCCCTCACGGCCAACCTCGCGCACCGTCGCGCCTTTGGCGCGGGCATCCTCCAGCAGACCGTTCAGACGAGCCAGGTGCCTGTCATTGACCACCCAGGTGTAGTCCTCGCCCGAGGGGCCGTCGGGGTAGGCGGCACTGACGGCGGCATCGTAGCTGGTCAGAAAGGCGGAAAGATCGTCTTCATGCACGAGTGCATAGTCCGGCGCGATGCAGGTCTGGCCGCCGCTCACGAGCTTGCCGAAGACGATGCCAGCGCTGGCGTGATCGAGCGGATGGTCCTTTTCGACGATGACCGGCGACTTGCCACCCAGTTCGAGCGTGACCGGCACGAGGTGCTCGCTGGCCGCCTGCATGACTTTGTGTCCAACGGCCGTGCTACCCGTGAAGATCAGGTGATCGAATGGCAGCGCGGAGAAGGCCGCACCGATCGCGGCATCGCCATTGACGACCGCAATCTGGTCCACCGGAAAGAGCGCGCCCAGAATCTCCTGGAGCAGCGCGTTGATCGTCGGGGTGAACTCCGACGGCTTCAGCATCACGCGGTTGCCGGCCGCCATGGCCGTCACCACGGGCATCAAGGCGAGCACGACCGGGTAGTTCCATGGCGCCATGACCCCGACTACGCCGAGCGGCTGGTACTCGACCCGTGCCGAGCCGGCGCGCATATGGATTGCGACGTGGCGCTTTTCGGGGCGCATCATGCGCCGAAGATGCTTGTGAAGATAGTCGATCCCGCCGATCAATCCGGCGAGTTCCATGATGCTCGTCTCGTGGCGTGAGCGATGACCGAAATCGGTGTTGATAGCGGCTTCGATCCGGCTGCGGTTGTCGATCAGTGCTGCGCGCAGCTTCGAAAGGTCGGCGCGGCGATCGGCAAGCGAAGGTGCACCATCACGGCGATACGCTGCGCGCTGTGCCGCGAGCAGTTGAACTAGATCGACAGAAGGTGAAGAGGTGGGATCAGCGGTCACGGGAAAGGTCCTTGATTGGCCGGCCAAGCCGGTCGGGTATGTGGTTGGGACTCCAGCGCTATTGCGTCTGTGCCATCCGACTACCAACACGCGCCAGAATCTGAGGCAGCGCGGCCCGTGCGGCGTCGTATCCGGCTTGGGTGGCAAGTCGCTGCTCGTCTACGGCGGACATCTTGGGAACGGAGATCGGAGGCGCGATGAGCACGTCTGCTTCGGCCATTTCGTGTGCTGCAACCATGCAGCTCTGCGCGTGCATGACGCGGTAAAGCACGGTGGCTGCTCCCAGTCCATCGGCCCTCGGGCCAGAGCAATAGATATCGACTGCGATGACAAAGTCGGCCCCCATGGCCCGTGCGAAGCGCACCGGCACCAAGCTTGCGATGCCGCCATCAATGAGTACGCCGCCGTCATAGTTCACAGGAACAACCATGCCAGGGATGGCGGCCGATGCCTGAACGGCGGCGCCCGGGTCCCCTCTATCGAGCAACACGGCGCGTTCCGTATGCAGGTCTGTGGCAACGGCGGCAAAGCGGCGCGGAAACGACTCGATTGGCTTGCCGCGAGTTACCTCATCGACCCACTTCGCCAGCCGGTTGCCCCGGATGAGGCCGCTTCGACTGAAGGTCCAATCAAAAAGCGAGGAGAGGTTCAGCTCCCGCTTGGCTTGGTCGATTTGGCTCGCGCTCATGCCGCTGGCATAGGCCGCCCCGACCACCGCGCCGACAGAGGTTCCGACGACAATGTCGGGGTCAACACCAGCCTCCTCAAGTGCCCGCAGGACGCCGGTGTGAGCGAACCCCCGAAGTCCCCCACCACCAAGTACGAGGGCGACCTTGGGGCGCAGCCCGGAGGCCGAAGCCACGTCGCGGCTCGCTTGAATCTCCCCGAGTGATCGAGGCTGGACATAGCCTGCCGTGACTGGCCCAACACTCGAACACCTCATCAGGGCGGTGAGGCCGATAATGACCGCGAGTCCGGCGCGCCTCAAAGTGGCGTTCATTGCGATTCCTTACCAAGACGTTGCGGAGAAATTGGCCTAGCCCGGAAATTCATAGCGAGCGACGTTTGCTCTGTCGCCCGGCGCCACCGGGCGTGTCTATCTGTATTGCTTTCATGTCGGCTTCTCCACTGGACCCACCAACGGTCGGTCAGGCAATAGCGTTCTCAGTCGCGGAGGAAGACCTTCACGTCGGCGGTGAACTCCTCGAGGTGCTGAAACAGGAAGGCGTGTCCGGCGTCGCTGTACAGGACGAGCTTGGCGTTCGGCAGTACCTGAACCGCCGCGTACGACGCGAACGCGTCGATCATGACGTCGTGAGCGCCATTGGCGTATAGCACCGGCAGAGTGATCTTCTTCAGGTTGGCGGCGACCTGCTCCCACGGTGCTGTCAGCGTTGCAGTGATGGCTGCGAGTTGGCCCATCGCGGCTTCCTGTGTGACGATGGGCGCGTTCTCCGGCATGTCCGCGGCGATCTTGCTGAAGTGCTCCACGCCCTTGGCGCGGGCAGCATCGGTCTCCGGGTAGAACAGGTAGAGCACATCCTCGAGGTCGGATTTGGGCTTGAGCATGATGCTCGAGACGCGCTGGCCCATCGCGGGCATGCCAGGAGCTGAGCCGGAGCCGCTGCCGGCAACGACGAGCTTGCGGATGAGGTCGGGCCGCTGGAGCACGATCTCCTGGGCCACGACGCCTCCGAAGGACCAGCCGAGGAGGTCGACCTGCGACAGGCCGAGGGCCTCGATAAAGGCGGTGGCTCCGACGGCGTAGGCGCCCACGCTGTCCATCGGCGCACCGTTGGTATAGCCAATGCCGACGTTGTCGAACAGGATCACGTCACGCTCTTCAGCGAGTGCCTCGACGAACGCCGGGTCCCACCAGTCGATGGTGGCCCTGAAGCGATGCAGCAGCACCACCGGGGTGCCTTTCTGGACGCCGATCCTGCGGTAGGCGTAGCGGGTTGATCCGGCATCGACGTACTGCGTTTTCACGGTTGTCGGGGAGTAGGCGGTAGGGGTGGTCACGATGTGCTCCTTCGGGTTGTGGTGATCAGGCTGCGTCGTCCGAGATCAGGAGGACGCCTTCTGGTTGGCGATGCCGATGTACTCGCCCATGTTGAGCTCGAATTGGACAAACTCCTCGGCGCTCATTACCTTGCTGGCTGCTGCGCGGGCGGTGAAGCCCGGCAGGGTGAGGGACTTGGCGAAATCGTGGAAGGCTGCGACCAGGTCCGCCTCGGGCGGAAGGGTCGCTCGGTTGACCATGGCCTTGGCCGTGGCCAGCGAGGTCTTGTCGAAGCTTGCCAGGCGGGCGGCCATGGCGTCTACGAAGCCGTCCAGCTCTGTGTCGGGCAGAGCCCGGGTTACCCAGCCCCAGCGCTCGGCCAGCGCGGCGTCGTAGTCGCTGCTGCTCAGGATCGCTTCCAGGGCCCGGTCGCGGCCGATCGTGCGGGGGAGCCGCTCGGTTCCTCCGCCGCCCGGCAGCAGTCCCGCTCCCACCTCGGGCTGGCCGAACATCGCCTTCTCCAGGCTCGCGTACCGCAGGTCGCAGGCCAAGGCCAACTCGTTGCCGGCGCCGCGGGTACGCCCACGGATGGACGCGATCGAGATGAACGGGGCCTTGGTGAGACGGACCACGAGGTCGGTCCAGATCGGCAGCGCTCCCTCCTCCGGGACGGGGAGGTCACCGACCGCGGCCAAGTCGAAGTGGTTCAGGAAGAAGTCGGGCACGGCGCTCTTGAAGACGACGACCTGAAGGTCGGAGTCCTTCTCGAACTCACCGAGAATCCCGGCCAGTCGGGCCACGGTCTCGCCCACGGTCACGTTCGCCGGGGGGTTCGAGAAGGTGATCGTGGCGAGACGGGCGCTGTTGCGCTCGAGGATGATGGTGCTCGGGTTGCTCATTCGATTTCTCCAGTTCGGTGGCGATGGTCAAAAGTGGTCGTTGAGCTTCGGATGTGGAGGTCTTCGCCGAAACTTTCCAGAGGCTGTTCGACGGTCCCACAACGGCAAGCTGATGCTGAAAGTCGCGCCCTGAGACATTTGCGGCGTGGCGTTTCGCCATCGCCGCAAAGTTGCCGAGATCGTCTCCTCCTTCATGCGTCACGCAAAGATCTCAGGCCGCCGGCATGGCCGCGGCCTGGTGGATCGCGGCACCGATGCGTGTCGAGCTCGACTACCCGGGCGGCAATATGTCGTGGATGGCCGAAGCCTGATGGATCGCCGCACGGATGCGCGGGTAGGTGCCGCAGCGGCAGATGTTGCCGGACATGGCCGCGTCGATGTCAGCATCGGTCGGCTTGGGGTTCTGCTTCAGCAACGCGGCGGCAGCCATCAGCTGCCCGCTCTGGCAGTAGCCGCACTGCACCACGTCGACATCGGCCCACGCCGCCTTCAGCGTGGCCACCTGCGGCCCGGACAGTCCTTCGATGGTGGTCACCTCACGCGTGCCCACCGCCGAGATCGGGGTGACGCAGGCGCGCGTCGGCTGGCCATCGATGTGCACGGTGCAGGCGCCGCACAGCGCCATGCCGCAGCCGAACTTGGTGCCGGTCATCTGCAGTTCGCCGCGCAGCACCCACAGCAGCGGCGTGTCGGGCTCGGCCTGCACTTCAACGGGCTTGCGATTGATCGTCAACGTGGTCATTGGGTTCTCCGGATTAGGCAAGCTTCAGCGGCAGGCTGCGCAGCCGCTGGCCCGTGAGGGCGAACAAGGCATTCGCGACCGCGGGGGCGATCGGCGGCGTCCCCGGTTCGCCGACCCCTTCGGGGCTTTCGTCGCTGGCGATGATGTCGGTCTCGATGACCGGGCATTCGTCCAGCCGCAGCACCGGGTGGTTGTGGAAGTTGGTCTGCTGGACCTGGCCCTTCTCGATCTGCACCTCGTCGTTCAGCGCCGCCGACAGGCCATAGACGATGGCGCTTTCCATCTGCTGGCGGATCAGATTCGGGTTGACCGCGATGCCGCAGTCGATCACGCAGACGACGCGGTGAACGCGAATGCGCTTGTCCGCGGACACCGACACCTCGGCCACCTGCGCGACGATCGAGCCGAAGGACTGATGCAAGGCCACGCCGCGCGCGCGCTTGGCGCCATCGGCGGACGCAGGCAAGGGCCGGTCCCAGCCCGACAGCTCGGCGGCGCGCTGCAGCACTTTCAGGTGGCGCGGGTGCTTGGTCAGCAGCGCGGCGCGCAAGGCCACCGGGTCGCGGCCGGCTGCGGTGGCCACTTCGTCGAGGAAGCTCTCTTTGAAGAAGGCGTTGTGCGAATGCCCGACCGAGCGCCAGAAGCCGACCGGCACGGGCAGCTCCACGGCCTCGTGGCCGATGCGCGCGGCGGGCCATTCGTAGGGCTGGTCGAAGGCGCCTTCGGACGTGGTCTTGTCCGGTCCGGCGCCGGGCAGGTCGAAGACGCGCTTCATGACCTGCGGCACGATGGCCTGGCCTGCCGAAGCGTTCAGCCAGCCCAGCAGATTGCCCGAGGCATCGAGTCCGGCCTGAAAACGTGATACGCAGGCCGGGCGATAGAAGTCGTGCGTCATGTCCTGCTCGCGTGACCAGATCGTCTGCACCGGCACGCCGCCGGCGTCGCGGGCGATCGCCGCCGCCTGGGCGATCACGTCGACCTCGCAGCGCCGGCCGAAGCCGCCGCCGAGCAACTGCACCTGCACGTCTACCAGTTCGGGCGCGAGGCCCAATACCTTGGCCGCAGCGCTGCGGGCCAAGTCGGGCACCTGCGTGGCCGCCCACACGGTGGCACGGCCGTCCTTGAACTGCGCGGTGCAGTTCATCGGCTCCATCGTCGCGTGGGCCAGGTACGGCGCGCGGTACTCGGCTTTGACGGTCTTCGCGGCGCTCTTCAATGCGGCATCGACGTCGCCGTGCTTGTAGAAGTTGAACCCGTCGTCCGTGTCCAGCGCTTGCGCCAGGCGCGCATAGACCTCTTCGGTGGACGCGCTGGCGGAGGGGCCGTGGTCCCACTCGACGCGCACCGCCTTGACCGCGCGCATCGCGTGGTACGGCGTGTCGGCGATCACCGCGACGCCGCCGGTGCCGCCATTGTGGCCGGGCACCGCGAGCACCTTCTTCACGCCGGGAAGCTTCTGTGCCTCCGCGGCATCGAAGCTCGCGACGCGGCCGCCGAGGGTCGGGCACATCTCGACGCTGGCGTACTGCATGCCGGGCTGCAGCACGTCGATGCCGAAGCGCGCGCTGCCGTCCATCTTGGACGCGGCCTCGAGGCGGCGCCGTGGCTGGCCGATCAGCTTGAAGGTCTTGGGGTCCTTCAGCAACACGTGGTCGGGCAAGGGCTGGCTCGCGGCCGCCGCCGCCAATTCGCCGAATGAAACGCTCTTGCCCGACGGGTGTAGCACGCGACCTGCTTCGACGCGGCACTCGGCTGCAGGCAGCTTCCACTGCTGTGCCGCGGCGGCCACCAGCATCGCGCGCGCCGACGCGCCGGCCTGGCGCATCGGCAGCCACAGGTCTCTCATGCTGGAGGACCCGCCAGTGAGCATCACGCCGATCTCGCGCATCGCCTTGCCCGCGACCCGCGAGGCCACCGCCTTCAGCGTGCCGTCGTCATCGGGGTGGAAAGGCAGGCCATCGATGGTCGCGGCGATGTTCTGGTAGATCTTGTCGATCGGCGCGCGTTCGACGCGAACCTGCGCCCAGTCGGCGTCGAGCTCCTCGGCCAGCACCATCGCCAGACCGGTGTAGATGCCCTGGCCCATCTCGGCCTTGCACATCACGATGCCGACGCTGTTGTCAGCGCCAATCTTGACCCAGCCGTTCAGCGCCGACTGCCCCGGGCCAACCGGCAGCGGCTGCGTCGTGATCAGGCGTGGCTTGGGTGGCAAGGCCGTCCATCCCACCGCCAGCGCGCCAAGCGCGCCCACCAGGCCGGCACTGCCGAGCAGGACTGTTCTGCGAGTCACCATTGAAATACTCCTTGTGCGTCGTGCGCCTGATGGACGAGCAAGTCCTGCTATGCTGAAACCGTTAAAGGACTCGTGGTCTTTAATATAGCAGACCGTCGGTCTTTTGTACAGCTATGCCCTCAACCTGCCGCCGACATGAGCACTCCATTACCCTATCTGCGCGCTCGCTCTCCCGAGCAAAAGGAGGAGCGCCGGCGTCACCTTCTCGACACCGCGAAGACCCTGCTGGGGGAGATTCCAGGCGTGCATGACCTTGGAATCAACGAACTGGCGCGGCGTGCGCAGATGACCAAGTCGAACGTCTACCGATACTTCGAGAGCAGCGAAGCGGTTTTGCTCGATGTGTTGGTCGAAGAGTTCATCCAATGGCGCGCCGAGCTGCGCAAGGCCTTGAGCCGGGGCGGCAAGCGCAGCGGAACCATCGAGCACATCGCACGGGCGTTCTCCGCCACCGTGGCAGCGCGCCCGCTGTTGTGCCGGTTGACCAGCATATTTCCGTCGATCCTGGAGCACAACGTCTCGGCCGAACGAATCGTGCAGTTCAAGCACGGCCTGTTGGCCGTCCGCCAGCAGACGGCGCTCGACTTCCACGGCTGCCTTCCGTCGATTTCAGCATCCGGATTCGAGAAGTTCATCCACCATGCCGTGCCGCTGCTGATCGGGCTGTGGCCGCTCAGCAACCCGGCCGAGCTCGCTGCCGAAGTGACTGCGCGCCCCGATCTGGCGGCATTGCGCTACCAGTTTCAACAGGATCTGGAGGAGGGAATGCTGATGCTCTTGCGTGGTCTGCGGACGAGTGGTTCAACGAGTTGATGAGCGTCTGGAAGCGCGAGCGACGCGTCAAGGGCTGGCGGTGCCGAAGAGGCCCACCTTGCCGGGGCCGACGTTGGCCTTGGTCGACGTGGCGGCTGCGTCATCGTGTGCCAGCGGCATTCCTCCGCCCTTGCCGTACCGGCGGCGCGATGAGGCTGGCGCGAGCTGCCTCGCGTCCTCCAGCCGGCGTGCAACCCGATTGATCATCATGGCGCCTGAGGATGTCAGTCAGCCGCGTCAATTCCCGCTGATGTAGAGCAGGCCGGTCCTGCATGGCAGCGATGTGTCGACTCTTCTTCTCCAGCCGAGCCAGGATCAGTGTGCGTGACGTGTCGGGCTGCTCCAGCGAAGTGAACAGCAATGCTCGTGAAATCAATGACTTACCGAATGCACCGCGTGTCGTTGCTGGGGATTTCGAACCGTCACTTCTTGCACCGAGATCAAAAGGACCCCCATCGAGCACGGCCGGCGCATCATCGGATTGGGCGCCAACGATCGCGCGGCCACGGCCTTCCAGCGGCTGCATGGACAATTGGTGGGCGCCTGCGGCTGAGCACAGCCTGGCCGACCACACGGCCTCAGGGCCGGTCATTGATTCGTCCAGTTCGTTGGGGCGAGCGTCGGGGACGGGTACTGCCCGCCGCCCGATCACATCCTGGGGTCAAGCCTTCTGACCACCCTTGACGAATACCTGCTTGCCGGTGTCATGCAACACGGCGCGCTGCTCTTGTGGCGTCAGTAGCACAGACGCGTCCAGCATGCGTTGCACCATGTCCTTGTATGTGCCCGAGGACGTGCCGATATCGGATCCCCACATGACGTGGTCGGCCCCGAACATGTCAACGGCTCGGCGCAGCACCTTCTCGGCCGGAATGCCGGCTTCCCGACAGATGTCCAGATTGATGGAAGTGAACTTGAAGAATATGCGCTCGCGGCCGGCCAACTTCTCGTAGCGCTCATCAAGCCCGAAGTGCTCGCCTTCCTCCATCTCCGGCTCAAGGAGGTGGTCCAGCACGATGCGAACGTTCGGATACTTCTCGGTCAACTCGATGATCGAGGGAATCGACGGGCCGCCGCCGCCTTCTGAAAGCACTTCAAGATCCATCACGAGGCCTGCCGTCTGCGCAACATCCCAGGTCTTGAGCGCCATCGGCGAGTTCAGCCATGGCATGCTTCCGTCGGGCTTGCGACCGCCGAACAGACGAACGCCCGCCAGTGCGTTCTTCTCGATGTAGGTCTCGACGAGCCCAGGCGTCGCCGCGTCTTCGGCGTCAAGAATGACCACGGCCGAGAACAGGTCAGGGTACTTGTCCGATGAGTCCAGGATGTAGCTGTTGTCGTAACGATAGATCATGCGCTTCTGAACTGCCACGATCCCGTCGACGTTCTCGTCGCTCATCCAACGCAGCATGCGCAACGCGTCAGGCACTTCGTTGATCGGGGTCAAGCCGTGCTTGCCACCTGGCTTGCCGATCACGCCGGGCGGCCGATACGGGGCATCGGCCGCGCGTTGCATCGGGTTGCGCGGATAGCCAATCTGATCGTCGGCCACCAGATGGGCGTGCGAGTCGAACAGGAGCGGACGCGTGGCGGTGTTGGACGTCATCTGAATGTCTTTCGTTGTGAGTAGGGGGTAGTCGATAAATGGATCCTGGGCGGTCGGGCTGCGTCAGGAACTGCAGCAATGATCTGCGGCGGGGTATGGCCGGGCAAGCGAAGACTTGGGGGTTTCCGTGCTGCGGAATTGACGCTTCGTGGGATAGGCTTGTGGGCTCATAACGTTCAACCCATCGATATGCCCGCGCCGCGTCCCGTCAATGTTGTGGTCCGCGCGTTGAACATCCTGCGGGCGTTGAATTTCCAGCCCGTCTCGACGTTGGACACGATTCACAAGCGCACCAAGATTCCCAAGCCCACCATCGTGCGCCTGTTGCAGACGCTTGAGAGCGAAGGGCTGGTCAATCGCGCGCCCAAGTACGGGGCTTACTACCTCACGTCTCAGGTGATCGCCTTGGCGAGCGGCTATCACAGCGAGCCGCGCGTCGTTGAGGCCGCTTCGGGCATCGCCGATACGCTCACCCAGGACCTGAAGTGGCCGGTATCGGTGGCTGTGCAGGAAGGGGATTCGATGGTTGTGCGTTACAGCACGATCCCGAACTCGCCGCTTTCGTTCTTTCACTCGACGATCAACATGCGGCTGAGCCTTGTGAGCCAGGCAATGGGAAGGGCGTATCTCGCGTTCTGTGATGAACCCACGCAGGATGCGCTGATCGAACTTCTGGTGAATGTGCAGAACCCGGAAGCCCATGTCGCAGGAAGTCCAGAGCAGATTCGCCAGATGCTGGCGGAGGTGCGTGAGCGTGGATATGCGCTGCGCGACCCCCGCGTGCGGCCGGAATCGTCCACGATCGCTGTGCCGATCTTCGAGGGCGCCCGGGTGGTCGCATCGATCGGGTTGACTTGGTTTACATCGAGCGTCAAGGTGAATGTGGCGGTCGAGCGCTTCCTGCCGCCACTGCAAAAGGCATCCACCGCCGTCTCCGCGGCGCTCGGCGCACTGAGCTGAACTTTTCTCCGCGCGGAAAGTCCCGAATCGCAGCTTGGCGCAGGCGCTCACGTCAAACATCATTCGCTCCATCGAGCGCTATGCGTGCCCCTCGGCACCGGGCTTGAACCTCAGGAGACATGATGAAACGACGTACAGCTGTCGCCGTCGCGGTGGCACTTTGGGCATCTTTCGCGGCTGCGCCCGCAGCGCTCGCGGCCGATACTTGGCCCACCAAACCGATCACACTGATCGTGCCTTTCCCTGCAGGAGGCAGCACAGACGCCGTGGCGCGGCTGATTGCACTGCGTCTTGGCGAGCGCCTTGGCAAGCCCGTGATCGTGGACAACCGAGCTGGCGCCGGTGGCAACCTCGGCACAGACCTGGCTGCCAAGGCCGCGCCCGATGGCTACACCTTGGCCTTATCCACCTCCGGCCCGCTGGCCAACAACAAGTACCTTTACAAGTCTCTGCCGTTTGACCCCGTCAAGAATCTCGCGCCAGTCGCTGCCATCGGCGAGATTCCAGTCATGATCGCTGTTGGGGCATCCGCCAAGGCGACGACACTCAAGGAGTTCATTGATCTGGCGCGTACGCAGCCCGGCAAGCTGTCAGTCGGCAACCCGGGCAACGGAACGCTCGGCCACCTGACGGCTGAGCTGGTCAAGGCGCAAGCCAAGGTGGACATGCTCAGCGTTCCCTACAAGGGCGATACGCCCGCAATGACCGACGTGTTGGGCGGCACGATCGACGCAGTGAGCATGCCGCTCACTTCACTGGTCGCCAATGTTCAGTCTGGCAAGCTCAAGGCGTTGGCCGTGACCTCGACCAAGCGCTCAGCAGCCTTGCCCAACGTTCCGACGGCGATCGAGCAGGGTATCAACGTCGAGTCGACCGTATGGTTCGCAGTTGTTGGACCCGCAGGAATGCCCGCGAGTACGGTCGAACGCCTTAACAAGGAAATCAACGCCATCCTGGCCACGCCCGAGGCGCTCGCCAAGCTTGCGCAGTTCGGTGCCACGCCGATCGGCGGCACCGCACAGCAGTTGGCCCAACTCATGGCGGCGGACAGTGCCAAGTGGAAGAAGGTCATCGAAACCGCCCACATCCAGATTGACTGAGAGATTTCTCACCATGACGCAACCACAAGACAATCTGCGTATTGGCACCTTCGTCAAGACCGGTTCGCCGCACATCATCGAAGTCATCGGGACCACATCGATCGACTTCGTCGTGGTCGATGCCGAGCATGCCCCCTTCGACCGCGGCATGCTTGACTTGATGGTGCTCGCCGGACGCGCCGCGCGCGTGCCCGTGTTCATCCGCATTCCCGAGATCAACCCGGCCGTGGTGCTCTCATGTCTGGACATCGGCGCCGCGGGCCTGTTGGTGCCGCATGTCGATTCGGCCGAGCAGGCGCGGGAAGTGGTGGCTATGGCGCGCTACCTCGGCGGCAAGCGAGGTTATTCGGGTGGCCCGCGCTTTGCCGGCTACGCCAGCCTGGGCATGAAGGAAGCGCTGCGCCTGGGCGACCAGGCACAGATCATTTGCCAGATCGAGAGCGCACAGGCCGTCGAGGAGGCGCAGGCGATTGCCGCCGTGCCCGGTGTTGCAGGGCTCTTCGTTGGCCGGGCCGACCTGGCGCTCTCGATGGGGCTCGACGATCCGCGTGCCCCTGAGGTCGTGGAAGCCGCGCGCTCCACGCTGCGGGCGGCCACCGAAGCTGGCAAGCTGGCTGGCATGCATGTAGGCAGCACGACCGAGCGCGAGCAGTTCATGGCAGACGGCGCCAACTGGTTCGTCGTGTCGTCCGACCAGACCCTGTTGCGACAGGCGGTGCAGGCCATTGCGCGGCCACAGGTGGCCGTCTGAACCCTCTCAAGGAATATTGATCATGTCACTTCTTGCTTCCCAGATCGCCACCACCGCTCGACACCACGCGACGAAACCGCGCCAACTCGAAGGCGACACCACAGCGCAAAGCTGGGTAACGCGCGGCGCGAACTTCGTCGTTGCCGTCTCGCGTGTCGCCGACGGCGACCGCCTCTCGCGCGACAATCCAGATGAGTACATGTTGCTTCTGCCCGAGACGGCCGGCTTGTCGGCCAGGCTCGTCGCCGGCAACGACGTGCTGGAAGCGCAATCCGACAGCTTGAGCATCCTGCCGCCCGGTGTCACGCACGTCGAGATTCGCGGCAGTGGACTGGTGGCGCGCATTTTCTCGACCGATGCCGCAGATCTTGCGGCGATGGCCGACAACGCAGCAGCCTATGCCACCCCGAACCCCGACACGGCACCCCTTGTGGCTTGGCCCGATCCGCTCGCAGGCTTCAAGTTGCGCAACTACCACCTGCCCGACTACGTCAAGGCTGACACGACGATGCGAATCTTTCGCAGTACCAAGCTGATGGTGAACGCCTTGATGCCGCGGATGGTGGCGCGCGACGTGCATAAGCTCAGTCCTCACAGTCATGCCGACTTCGAGCAGGGCTCCCTTGCGCTGGAGGGCGCCTACGTCCATCACCTGCGCTATCCCTGGGGCCCCGATATGCAGATGTGGCGTGAGGACGAACATCCTGAGATGGGAAGTCCCTCGCTGCTGGTCGTTCCGCCGAAAGTGGTGCATACGAGCCGCAACGTTGGATCCGAGGTCGGGCGACTGATTGACATCTTCGCTCCGCCGCGCATGGATTTTTCGAAGCGAGGCATCGTCTGTAACGCCGACGAATACCCCATGCCAGAGAACGTCGCGACGTAGACGAGAGGGCTCTGGTGCAAACCGCTCTTCCGGTAGGCTTGGGTTTTGACTTGACGGTGGATCGATGGCGCAGAGGCTGCAAAGCATGGACGAACTGTTTAAGGGCCGGCACTTGGAGCGTGAGGTCATCGTTCTGTGCGTCCGCAGGTACCTGCGCTTCAAGCTGAGCCTGCGTGACCTGGTGGAGATGATGGCCGAGCGCGGCCTCGCGTTGGCCCACACCACCATCATGCGATGGGTGCAGCGCTTCGTGCCCGAGTTCGAAAGCGCTGGGATCGTTTCGCCCACAAGGCCAGTCGTTCTTGGCGCGTCGACGAGACCTATGTGAAGCATGGGGAGATTCCTGCCGGCGCTTTGCTCAAGCCGTCCGCGGCCTGAAGCGCCGTAAGCAGTTCGAGGCCTTCGCATGGTTTGGCGAGGAGCACTCAATGGTCAAAGGTCGACGCGCCCGCAGTGTCCGCGGGTCACAGCAAAGTGACCGTCCAAAAGATGGGGCGCCTTGAGAACTGGGGTTCGCCAGTGCGCTTCGCGCGCATGCTGCACGTGGTTTGCTCGCGCTGCGAAGCGGCCGCTTGTTCTGTCTCAAAGCATTCGCATCCCGCGGTCCGGTCACGCAGATGCATTCCACTCTTTGAGGACTCGTCAAGCTCTGGAACAGCTCAGCTGCGCTTCAAGCGGCCAACTGTTCCAGCGCTTGACCAGCTTCGATCGCCTCTTTGAGCCAGCGCAGGCATGGCCCCCTACCGCTCCGCGAGTGCCCCTGTTGGTGACGATAGGGAACCTTCGCGTGAACGTTTTGCCCGCGTCGCAGATTCACCCCCCACACCTGCATCGTCGACTGCTTTGCGCCATACCGAATCGGCCGCTTCATCGAGGGTTTGTCCGTATTTTATTCTTAAGACGACCGGTCATACTTCAAACCATCGAAAGGTCACCAACATGCCACGCCCCAAAGGCAATCCCAACGAAAGCGCCACCCGGCGCAAGCTGCTCGACGCCGGACTCGCTGAGTTCCACGCCCACGGTTTCCACGCAACCGGCGTGGACATGATCGCGAAGACCGCGAGCGTACCCAAGGGCTCCTTCTACAACCATTTCGAGAGCAAGCAGGCCTTCGGCGCCGAGGTGGTTGACTGCTACTTCGAACGTCACCTTGTGAAGCTGCGCCATTTCCTGCTCGACACCAACACGCCCGCGCTGCAACGACTGCACAACTACTTCGACGAGCGCATCGCATTCTTCACGGCGACCGGGGGCAAGAAGGGGTGCCTGATGGGCAACATGACCCTCGAACTCGCGGATTCCGAAGAGCTCGTGCGCGGCCGACTTGCCAGTCGCTTTGACGAGTGGGCGTTGCTGCTGCGCGAATGCATCGAGCAGGCCCAGGCAACGGGCCAACTGCAGGCGCAGGCCAAGGCAGATGCCGGCACGCTGGCGGACTTCGTTCTGAACAGCTGGGAGGGGGCGATCCTGCGGATGAAGGTCGACCGATCCATCGAGCCGCTGGAGACCGCGCGCAACCTGATTTTCACGTTCATCCTACGCTGAAAGAGGAACACCCCATGTCGAACAACCAGCCAGTCATAGAAGCGTGTCGCCTCGCGTTCACGGGCTTCGAAAAGAACCAGATGTCGGCGCTGCGCACCGTGCTCTCGCCCGACCTCGTATTCGAGTTCCCGAAGTCACTTCCATACGGTGGAACGTTCCGGGGTCTCGCCGAATTCAATGCGTTCTGGGACGACCTTTACACCAACTACTACGACCACTTCCACTACGACGCGCATGCGGTGCTGGACGCCGGCTCGCACGTCGTCGTGCCGGTGGTCGCGCGGGCCAAGGCCAAGAGCGGCAGAACGATGGAAAACGAGCACTGCTTCCTGTTCGAGGTCCAGGGCGGAAAGATCGTCTACGGCCGCATTTATGCCGACACGGCCAAAGGTCGGGACGCCATCGAAGGCTTGGCGATCCACCCGTCGCGCGCGTCTTCCTGACCCTTGCCGGAGCATTCCATGCCGATGATCGAACTGTCTTACTCGAGCGGCGCGCTGCCTGCGCCCAAGCTCAAGGCCTTGCTGCACCGGGCGACCAAGGTGCTGATGTGGTGGGAGAAGATCCCTGACACCGATGCCGCGCGTCAGGTGGCATGGACCTTCGCACGAGAGTTTCCCGAAGACCACCTGGTCATTGGTGGCGTGCCTCCGAGCAAGGGGCGCTACCGGTTCACGGTGTCGACCATTGAGGGATTGATGGACGACCGCGCCAAGCAGGGCGTGATGCGCGACCTGGTCCGCATCACGCTCGAGGCCGAAGGTTCCCCCCACGACCACGCCAATGCGTCGCGGATCTGGTGCTTGTTCAACGACCTGCCACGAAGCAATTGGGGAATAGGCGGTGTTCCGTTCGCGCCCTCGGGCTATCTCAGCTGTCTCGGCGACATCCAGACCCACAACGACACGCCGCTGGACTGAACTGCAGTTTGCAAACAGGAGACAACCATGCTCGGCTATACCTCGATCGGACACGGCTCGACACGCATCATCGCTGCGCACACCTGGCTGTGCGACCACCAGACCTACGCGCCGATGATGCCGTTCTTTGACCCGGAGCGATTCACTGTCGTCTTTCCGGATTTCCGCGGCTACGGCAAGTCGCGCGATATGCAGGGCGAGTTCAGCATCCGTGAAATGGGCCGCGACCTCCTGGAACTCGCCGACCGCCTCGACTTCAATGCTTATCACCTGGTGGGCAATTCGATGGGCGGCCAGGCGACGCAATGGGCCGCCTCTCAGCCGCAGGCGAAGAATCGGCTCCAGTCGCTCACGCTGCTCTGCTCGGTTCCAGCGCACGGTTTCCCGCTCGACGAGCAAGGCGCGGCCTTCTTCGGCGCCGCGGCCGAGAGCGCCGAAGTGCGCGGACAGTGTGCAGCAGCCGTCACCGGCGGCCGCCTCGGCGCGGGCTTCGCGCGCCATGTCGCCTCGCTGTCGACTCAGACGGCCACGAAAGACGCGATCAAGCGCTACCTTTCCGCCTGGACGCAGGAAGACGTGAGCGGCGAAGTGGGCGGGTTCGCTGGCGACGTCCGGGTGTTCGTCGGCGGGCACGATCCCGTGCTGACGGCCGCGGTCATGCAGCAGAAGGTCCTGCCGCTGTTCCCGCAGGCCAAGCTGGCCAGCATCGAAGGTGCCGGCCACTATCCCGGCCTCGAAAGCCCAGCCTACACCGCTGCGCTGATTTCGGCCTGCGCGGCCGAGTAAGTCCAGTCCCACGATAGCCACTGTCAACGCCCCCGGGTGGGGGTGCGGAAAGGTGTTGCCATGAACAAAGCGTTCAGCGCCCGGCGAGCAGGTCTCAGCATGCGGGCCCCCATCCTCGCGCTGCGTGTGTGGTCATGATGGAGTGCACCCTTCACCCGAGTCCCGGCATGCCCGCAGCCGAACGCCGCGCGTTGCTGACGGCCTTTGAGCAGGCGCGGATCCAGCTTACCGACGAGTCGCGGCTGGTAGTTCACGCCATCGAGCCCTTGACCTCGAGCGAACTGCCGCCGCACGTGCGGACCGGTCGTTCAATGCCCTCCGTGCTGCGCGTGCGTCGACTCGGCTTCTCGCAGCCCGGCCCATTCGCATGGGCGCTCGACGTGACTGTCGAACTTGTGGCGTGGATGCTGGTGACGCCGCCACCGCCCGGCACCGAACTCGACGTCGTCGTACCCGCTGCGTCGTACGGCGCAGCGCCCAGGCTCGCCCGCCCGCATGGGCTGATCGACACGCGGCACGTCGCGATCATCGCGCGCGAGCGCGGTGTGTCGCCGGCACGGCGAGCGCAGGTTCAGCCATGGGCAAAGGCGCTGGTGCACGCGATGAAGCCCCGTTGGTCGCCCGATGGCGCTGCCTGTGCCTGTTGCTGAGCAGCGATCAAACCCCTCATACATCAAAAGGAGCATACGATGACGAAGATCCACTGGGATCGAGTGCAAGCGGGCGTCGCCCGCGAGAAGAACAAGATGATCTGGCGGCCCTACGGCGCGCCGCAGATCCTCAGCCTCGAAACCTCCGCCCTGCATGACGCGCCCGTGTCTGTGCCCTGGAAGATTCCGGAGAAGCTGGCGGTGTCGGTCGCCATCACCGGCGCGTTCTTCCGTCACGATCAGAACCCGAACCAGCCGCTGACCACCGATGCAATCCGTGATTCGGCGATGCAGGTGCTCGATGCCGGCGCCAGCACCGTCCACATCCACGTGCGCGACGACCAGGGCTTCAACGTCGTCTCGCTCGAGCGTTTCCGGTCCGTCATCGAACCGTTGAAGGAGCGGCACCCTCAGCTCGCGGTGGACGGCTGCCTCGTGCCCGCCCTCGAGGGCGAGTGGGACGAGATGAAGCGGGTGCTCGATTCCAAGCTGCTCGATGCCGCCCCGGTCAACGCCACGGCCACGTACATCGGCGATTCGCTCTTCGCCAAGCCGGCCCCAATCCTGATGGAGAAGACGCGCCTCATCGCGGAATCCGGCTCGGTGCCGGAGATTGCCGTCTACACCGATGGCGATGTGTCCAATGCCAATCGCTTCCTGATCCAAAGCGGCCTGATCAAGACACCTGCGGTGTGGCTGGTGCTGCCTGCCCTCCCCGGCTGCAGCCCGATGGACAACCCGCGCCAGATGATCGAAGGGCTGACGCGCTCAGTGGCAGCGATCCGCGACATCGATCCCGACGCGATGGTGATGGTCTGTGCCGCCGGGCGCGCTGCGATGTACGTCGCGACCATGGCCGCGTTGATGGGCCTGCACATCCGCATCGGCATGGAAGACACCTACTGGCTCTGGCCACACCGGGACGATCGGATCGAATCCAACGTGCAGGCGTATGGCCTGGCATCCAAGCTGTCCGACGTGGTGGGTCGACCGGTCGCCACCCAGGCGGAGTACCGTCGGATGATCGGCGCATGAACTCGCCGTCTGGCATCCCGCTGGCAGGTGCGTTCGAGCGCAGCATGCGCACGACGGCCGACGTCAGCCGTTGGCGCGCACCGCTCGAGTTGAACCGCACGCTGGAAGCCACGGTCCACGGCGGGCGCAAGGTGCGTGTCTACGAGAGCCGGCCACGCAGCTACGATGCGATGTTCCGCGCTTCGGTGGCACGCAATCCGGATGCCGAGGCAGTCGTATGCGGACAGCGCAGGCTGAGCTACGGCGAGCTTGACGACCTGGTGCAGCGGTATGCAAGCGGCCTGCTGCGCGCAGGGCTGCGCGCTGGCGAGCGGGTGGCCGTGATGCTGGACAACCGTCTCGAGTACGTCGTCGCGGTGCTCGCGTGCGTCCGCGCCGGCGGCATCGCCGTCCCACTCGGAACGCGTCTGGGGCCGATGGACGTGGCCCACATCATCGCCAACTGCGAACCGGCCTTCGCTGTCACGATGGCCGAGTGCACTAGCCGCTTTCCTGTGCAGTCTACGATGCGGCGCGTCTACGTCGTGGACGACTCGCGAGACGGCCAGCCCTTCGACGCGCTGGACAACGCCGCGCCGGTGGACCTCCCGTCGCCAAACGAGGAGGACACGATGATGATCGTGTACACCTCCGGCACGACTGGCAAGCCCAAGGGGGCGTGCCTCACCCACCTGAACTTCATTCACACCTGCCTGCACTACCTGTACGCCCTTGGCATCGATGCGCCGCAGCGGGCGCTGCTGGTGGTGCCCGGCACCCACATCGCCGGCTTCGGACCGGTGCTGTCGGTGACGCTGGCCAGCGGCGGCGCTCTGGTGTTGATGAAGGCCTTCAAGGCCACTTCCGTTCTGGAAACGCTCGCCCGAGAACGCATCACCTATTCGGTCATGGTGCCCACCATGATCCAGCTCTGCCAGATGGATCCGTCCCTGAAGGACCACGACCTGTCGGCATGGCGCTACTGCATCTACGGCGGCGCAATCATGCCAGCGGCCGTGATCGAGCGCTTCTCCGCCGTGCTGCCGGGCTTGAGCATGGTCAACGCCTACGGCGCGACCGAAACTTGCGCCGTCTGCACGATGATGCCCGCGGCGCTCACCAAGCAGCAGCCGGACAGCGTGGGCATCTCACTCGAATGCGATGACCTCGTTGTTGTCGATGAGCATGGCGCCCCTGCAGCGCCGGGGACCAGCGGCGAACTTCTGGTGCGCGGGCCCAACGTGTTCCTGCACTACTGGCGCGACCCGCAGGCTACCGAGAAGGCCTTCCACGAAGGCTACTGGCGCAGCGGCGACGTTGCAAAGATCGACACCGCCGGGCGCGTCTACATCCTCGATCGCATCAAGGACATGATCATCCGCGGTGGCTTCAAGATCTTCAGCGCCGAGCTGGAGAACGCGCTTCTGCTTCATTCCGGCGTCGCCGATTGCGCCGTAGTCGGCCTGCCCGACGAGGTGCTGGGCGAGAAGACCTTCGCTCTCGTCCAGGTGAAGACCGCCGCCACGTCGCCGCAGGACCTGGCCGCATTTCTGTCATCTCGAATCGCGGACTACAAGCGTCCTGACTTCTGGAGGGTGACGCTCGAGCCGTTGCCGCGAAACCAGAACGGGAAACTGCAAAAGGGGTTGATCAAGGAATTGGCGACCCGCGACAACACGCCCGATTTGAACAGCGTGTCCCACTGAAAAGAATGCCGACGAATCGGTCAGGACCACCTGGAGACAACCATGACACAAGCACGCCGCAAGATCCCCGCTCGACCCCTCACCCGAAGGCACGCCATCGTCGGCATCGCCGCAACCCTCGCGTTGGGAAGGGTCGGCGCACAGGGTCCTGCCGGTAAACCGATTGCGATCAAGGTCGCATACGCGCCTGGCGGCCCGGCGGACGTGGCCATACGCAAGCTGCAGCACCAACTGCAGGTGGGTCTCGCCACACCTGTCGTGATCGAGAACCAGCCGGGCGCCACGGGTTGGATCGCTGCACGCGCCGTGCTACAGGCACCGCCGGACGGCCAGACGCTTCTGGTCAGCACAGGCAATGACCTGATTCTGGCGCCGCTGACGGTTCCCAGCGCCAAGTACAAGCCGGCGAACTTTCGGCTTTTGACTTCCATCTTTCCGACCGACATGGTGCTGGTGACCAGCGACGCCCACGCATTCCCAAATACGGCGGCGCTGGTGAACTCCAGCAAGGCGGGCAAGCCGCTGACTGCGGGCAACTGGGGCCCCGGCTCGTTCAGTCACCTCGTGACCGAAGACTTCAAACAAGCCACAGGCGCGAAGATCGTCGACATCCCTTACAGGGGTGCCGCGCCAATCATCCAGGCGCTTCTGGGTCATGAGCTCGACATGGCCTTCACGCCGATGACCGCGGGCTTGGCCGCTTACATCGCATCCGGGCGCCTCAAGGCGCTCGCGGTGGCCAACGGCAAGCGCAACCCCGTCATCCCCAACGTCCCCACCGTCGAGGAGTCCAACCTGGTCAAGGACTTCACGCACACCGTCTGGGCCGGAATTTTCGTCTCCGAGGGCGTTCCAGAGGCGGTCGCTGCCCGTCTGTCGACGGTGTCGAGTGACGCCGTGCAGTCGCCGGAGTTTCGCCAGTTCCTGAATGAATCCGCCGCCATGCCGGTGGACCGCATGAACCTTGCCGACGCCCAGCGCTTTTTTCAGGAGCAGGTGACGAAGTACACCCGCCTGGCGAAGTCGCTCAAGCTGGAGACGCAATGAGCTCCGCCAGCATTGACACGCCCCAGACCAAGGACCGCGCCATGGACGACGAACGCTTCCACTACTACGAGCCCGCGCAAGGCCACGGCCTGCGGCACAACCCGTTCAATGCAGTGATCGCGCCACGGCCGATCGGGTGGATCTCATCGATCGACCGCGATGGCCGCCCAAACCTGGCCCCCTACAGTTTCTTCAATGCCTTCAACTACGAGCCACCGATCCTGGGCTTCGCATCCATCGCGTGGAAGGACAGCGTACGAAACGCATCGGAGACCGGAGAGTTCGTGTGGAACCTCGTCACCAAGGAACTGGACACGCGCATGAACCAGACTGCAACACCTCTGCCGCCGGGCATGAGTGAGTTCGCGCATGCCGGCCTGACCGCGGTACCCAGCCGTCACGTCAAGGCGCCGCGCGTCGGTGAGGCCCGCGCCGCGATGGAGTGCAAGGTCGTCGACATCGTCCAGTTCAAGGACCACAAGGGTCAAGCGGTCTCAGGGTGGCTCGTGCTGGGCGAAGTGATTGCTGTCTACATCGATCGAACGCTCATCGTGGACGGCGTCTACCAGACTGCCGAGGCCCGCCCGGTCCTGCGTGCGGGACGCGGCGGCGACTACGTCGAGGTGACCCCCGATCGGATGTTCGAGATGGAACGCCCGGCTGGCAGCAGCATTCCGGCCCACCACGGCTCCTGATGCGCAGTCCCAGCGACGGACCCGCCAAGCACGAAGACAAACGGACACCGGGAGATCCCATGCAAGTCGATCCGGACGACCTCAGCACCGACGAGCTCTACAAGATCCTGATCGGCAGTGTCGTGCCGCGGCCGATCTGCTGGGCTTCGACCTTGTCGCGCGACGGCGTTGCCAACCTGGCACCGTTCTCCTTTTTTACGGTGGTGTCGCGCAAGCCGCCCATGGTGAGCCTGACCCTGCAACCGCGCTCCGACCGTGCAACGCTGAAGGACACGCTGGTCAACGCACGCGATACCGGCGAGTTCGTGGTGAATGTGGTGAGCCTGCCGCAAGCCAACCAGATGCACCTGTGCGCAGTGGAGTACGCGCCCGACGAGGACGAGTTCGCCGTCGCCGGCCTGGGCAGAACACCCAGCGAGAACGTCAAACCGCCGCGCGTCACCGATGCGCCGATCGCGATGGAATGCAAGGTGCACTCCATCACGCCGATGGGCGACGTCGGCGACCACGTGCTGGTCGGGCGTGTGGTGCGCTTCCACTTCGGCGAGGGTGTCTGGCTGCCCGACGGCCGGATCAACACGGCCAGTCTGCATGCCGTGGGGCGACTGGCCGCGGAATACACGATTGCCGACGCCGTCTTCACTTGCCCCCTGCCTGCGGAACTGACGGCCGAGTATGCCGCTCGCCCTTGGCGTCGGATCGACGGCCGTGACGTCGGCTGGTCCCCAGTGGCCGAAAAGTCCTGGTCGGCTGCCGGCGATGTCAGGTTGTCGGCCAAGTGAACCAGATTCGCGCCGGCAAATGCACCCTCTTCCACTGCAGGAGACAACAATGATTCATCGCCGAACGCTCATGTCGTGGTCTGGCGCAGCACTGCTGACAACCGTCGGCCGGCTGGCCGTGGCGCAGCCACACGACACCGTACGCATCGTCAACGGGTTCCCGGCTGGCGGCACGGCCGATACCTGCAGCAGACGAGTGGCCGAGCGCATCGCCGGCACCAGCTATTCACGCGGTGGCGGCGTGGTCGACAACCGCGCCGGCGCTGGCGGCCGCATTGCATGCGAGGTCGTCAAGACTGCACCTGCAGACGGTTCGGTCCTGCTGCTCACGCCGTACGCGTGCATGGCCATCTACCCTCACGTCTACACCAAGCTGGGCTACGACCCACAGAACGACTTCGTGGCCGTGAGCACCGCGGCCATCATGACGCACGCGCTGGCCGTCGGGCCGGCTGTTCCAGCCGAGGTGAAGTCGGTCAAGGCCTTCCTGGCGTGGGCTCGCGCCAATCCGCAGCAGGCCAATTACGGCTCCCCCGGTGCAGGCATCACGCCGCACTTCATCGGCGCGCTGCTCGGGCTGACGGCTGGCGTCAGACTCGATCATGTGCCTTACAGAGGGTCCGTTCCGGCCGTGACGGAGATGATCGGCGGACAGATTGCGGCCACCTTCACACCCACCGGCGATGTGTTGGCGAACCACCGTGCCGGCAAGTGCCGCATCCTGGCCCATTCCGGTGCAACGCGTTCCAGCTATGCGCCACAGGTCGCCACCTTCGCGGAAGAGGGGTTCCCGGAACTCACTGCTGAAGAGTGGTTCGGTTTTTATGCCCCCGCACGCACGCCGGCGTCGATGGTGTCCGCAGCGAGCACGGCCATCAACGCTGCTCTGAAGGACAACGTGGCCGCGGAATCACTGGCCGTCATGGGGCTGCAGGCGCGTGGCTCTACGCCTGCGGAGATGGCACGCAGCCACCGAGAGGAATTCGAGCGCTGGGGCCCGATCATCCGAAGGGTTGGATTTCGGGCTGAGTCCTGATCGACAACGGCGCACACTTCCATGCATCTTGCCAAGCCCGCCCTTGACGTGGGTCTGTTCGCAGACAACCTGCCGGCGCAGTTGCAATTCTGGAGCGAGGCAGTGGGACTGGCGAGAGAGCCGTTCCTCAAACTGGGCGGTGGCATCCACCAACACCGGTTCGTCGCCGGCGCGAGCATCGTCAAGGTGAACCATGCCAGGAGCCCGATCTCGCGGGCGGCTGGCGCAATCACCCGCGTTGCGGTCGTGCGTGCCGGCATCACACGGCGAACCGACTTGCGCGATCCCGACGGCAACCGCGTGACGCTGCTGCCAGCCGCCGAACACGAGGGCATGGACCTTTCGATTCAGCTGGCAGTGTCGGACCTTGCCGCGCATCACCGGTTCTGGCGCGACACGCTGCAACTGGACAGCGACGGGCCTGCCGCCTATGCGTGCGGTAGCACCCGGGTCGAACTCATCACTGCACCCATGACGGCTCGCCCAGCAAGCTGGAAGGCGCGCGGCTGGAGCTACCTGACCATTCAGGTGACGGACTGCGCCGCGGAGCATGCGCTAGCGTTGCGGCGCGGTGCGTGCGAAGGTGATCCACCGAAGCGGATCGGCGACGCGGCCGTTATTTCGTTCCTGCGCGACCCCGATGGCAACTTCATCGAACTGTCCCAAAAGGCGTCGCTTGTCGGGCTGAACGCACCCGATGCCGTGGCCTTCAACCCGAATGCGGGACTTGCTCCGTCTGCATAGTCCAAGGGCCTGCGCAAATGAACTCGAATCGGGAACTGGAAGAACAGACCGTGGTGTGCGCCATGTGCGGCCATCTGGTGACGGTACCTACCACTCAGCTGTCCGACTACTACCGCGGACAGCGCTGGTTTGCAGCGCTCGGTTTGGCAATCGTGCTGGTCCATCTGGCATTTGCGCTGGCGTGAGGCCCTCACCGCGCTCGAATTTCGCGTAGCGGAATCAAACATCCTCGCAATGCAGATCTCCGTCGATATTCTTAAACGTCGTGATGACGCCTCGTGCGGTCGCCACGAGCAGCGCGGTCGACAGCAGTCGTGCCGCGCCCAACTCAACCTTTGCCATCAGGAGGCCACGGGACGGCTGGCGACACTTTCACGGGCATGCCTGATGCCGCATCAGCCGAGCAAGAGTTGCCTCTGTTCAGCGGCTTCCGGATCGCCGAGGTTGATCTGAAAAACCGCCTCGTGCCTTCCGCTCAGGACGGAATGGCCGATGATTTTCATCTCGCTCACATCGCGAAGTTCGCCATGGGCGGCTTCGGACTCGTGTTCACCGAGGCGGCTGCGATGACGCCAGGGGGCAGGCACGCGCCGATGTGTATCGACTACATCGAGCGTTTCTACAATCCGACGCGTCGCCATTCGACGCTCGCCGCCCCGGCCGGTGTCCAATCGGAGTAGGAGATGACGCTGCCTAGCGAGCGTACCCGCTCTCGTTTGCCGTCAAGTCGTAAGACACGGAACCGCCACAACTGCGTGTTGAGGTCCTGCATCTTGGGACGAAACGTGTTTTGGCGTGTCCGCCTACCAGAACCTCCACGATGGCAGGCGACGATCTGCGAGCGGTCGGGTGCGCAACGGCGCGCTCAAGGTAACCGCAGGCCTCATGCGGCGACGATACTCGGCCTCGTACATATGAGCATACCCACGTGCGTGCAGCACACCGCGCAAGGCCTCGCGACGCCACTCGCGCGCCAGTTCGACGAGCCGTTCATCCGGCAGTTCGCTGGGTTCCAACATATCGCTTGAAATTGCTCAGTGCACAGCGTGGCGCACCGGCAGCGCGACCAGGCCGCGATACACCGCGTTGCCGCTCCAGCGCGGCTGCGCATCGACCAAGCGCAAGCCGGGCCATCGGCGAAGCAGCCGGCCGAAGACGATCTCGGCCTCCATCAGCGTCAGGCTTGCGCCGATGCACACATGCACCCCGGCGCCGAAGGACAGCAGGCCGCCCCCAAGGCGCGCGACGTCCAGGCGATCGGGTTCGGCATGGCGCGCAGAGTCACGGTTGGCCGACGCGATGAGCGCAACGACCAGGTCGCCGCGGCGCAGTTGCCGGCCGTGCAACACGAGATCGGCCGCCACGCGGCGGCCCGTGTACTGCACCGGGCTGTCGAAGCGAAGCAGTTCGCGCACTGCGCCCGCCAGCAGTGCCGGCTCGCGCTGCAGGCGCTGCCACGATGCCGGATCGGCAAGCAGCGCCTGCAGGCCGTTGCCCAGCAGGTTGCGCGTGGTCTCGTGGCCGGCGAACAGCAGCATCGCGCATTGGGCGAGCAGTTCGGCGCCGGCGCGGATATCCCCCGCCGCCTCGGCGTGCAACAGCCGGCTCACGAGGTCGCCGCCCGGTGCATGCCGGCGCTGCGGCGCGAGCTGCTCGAAGTAGGCGCACATTGCCAGCAGGCTGGTGCGCGCGCGCCGTGCCTGCTCGAGCGAGGGCATCGGCGCACCGATGAAGGCCGCCAGATCGTCCGACCAGGCGATGAAGTCGCCGCGATCGGCGGCGGGGATGTCCATCAGCATCGCCATCACCTCGGCCGGCAGCGGCCGCGCCAGCGCCTGCATGAAATCGAAGCCCGCATCGGCGTCCACCGCATCGAGCAAGGCATCGACGCGCTGCTCGATGGCCGGCACGAACTGCTGCAGGACGTCGTTGCGAAAGCCCGCGTGGAGCACGTTGCGGATGCGCGTGTGGTCCGGCGCGTCGACGAACAGCATGGCGCGCGCAAAGAGCCGCTGGAAGTCCTTCAGCTCGCCGCGCGCGGCGCGGCTTTGCATCACCCAGCCGCCGGTGCGCTGCGCCGAGAAACGCACCGCATCGCGAAGCACCGCCTCCACGTCGGCATGGCGGGTCAGGAGCCACGCGCCGCCGAAGAACTCCTCGCTCCAGTGGATCGGCCCGGCCTCGCGCAGCGCAGCGTAGGTCGCATAGGGGTCGGCGCGGAAAGCCGCGTCGATGAGCGGACGGCCGAGCGGGTTCGGTGCCGGGATCGGCAGCGCGCTCATTGCTTGCGCTGCGCCTTCAGGCCCAAGCGATCGAACAGCGCGCGGTCGCGCGCGGCCTGCGGATTGCTCGTGGTCAGCAGCTTGTCGCCATAGAAGATCGAGTTGGCGCCGGCGGCGAAGCACAGCGCCTGCAGCGCCTCCTCCATCTGCTCGCGTCCGGCCGACAGCCGAACCATGGTCGTCGGCATGGTGATGCGGGCGACAGCAATGGTGCGCACGAATTCGAAGGGATCGATCGGCTCGGTGCCGGCCAGCGGGGTGCCCGCGACCTGCACCAGGTTGTTGATCGGCACCGACTCGGGATACGGATCGAGGTTGGCCAGCTGCGCGATCAGCCCGGCGCGCTGCGTGCGGCCTTCGCCCATGCCGACGATGCCGCCGCAACAGACGTGGATGCCCGCGTCCCGCACATGAGCCAGCGTGTCGAGCCGGTCCTGGTAGGTGCGGGTGCTGATGATCTCGCCGTAGAACTCGGGGGCGCTGTCGAGGTTGTGGTTGTAATAGTCCAGCCCGGCGTCCTTCAGCGCCCGGGCCTGCTCGGCCTCGAGCATGCCCAGCGTCATGCAGGTCTCCAGGCCCAGGGCGCGAACCTCGCGCACCATGTCGGTCACGCGCTCCATGTCCCGCGCCTTGGGGCTGCGCCAGGCAGCGCCCATGCAGAAGCGCGTGGCACCCTGGGCCTTTGCGGCTTGCGCCGCTTCGACCACCTCGTGCAGCGGCATCAGCTTGCTCGCCTCGACGCCGGTGTCGAAGTGCGCGGACTGCGGACAGTAGCCGCAGTCCTCGGCGCAGCCGCCAGTCTTGATCGACAGCAGCGTGGACAGCTGCACCTCATTGGCATCGAAGTGCTCGCGGTGCACCTGCTGCGCGTGGAACAGCAGGTCCATGAACGGCAGCGCGAGCAGCGCCTCGACGTCCGCGACGCGCCAGCGTGGGTTCGTGTGCGGCTCGGCGCGCGACACCATGGTGCGCAACGATGACAGGGGAACGGTGGTTGTGGTGGTCATGTCGTCTTTCGTGTGGGATGGCCATCCGAGTCAGGATAGCGAGCCGCCCGTCACAAGGGCGGCCAATCTGGTTGCAAATCGCGCCATGCTTACGGGGCCACGGTCGAAGCGCGTCCCGGCGACAAGCCGAACAGAAGCTGCAGTCGCGCATCGTCGAGCTGGGCCGCGACAGCCGCCGGGCCGGGGTTGGCCAGCCGGGAAACGACGCCCAGACAAGAGGCCTGGTGGCGCACGTCCAGTTCATGGCGCAGCGTCGCGAGGTTGGCGTCGCGGTGCGGCATTGCCGTGTCGACGGCGTTCGCGACCCAGCCCGCCAGCCGCAGGCCGCGCGCGCGGATCGCCTCGGCGCTCAGCAACGCGTGGTTGATGCAGCCCAGGCGCAAGCCGACCACCAGCATCACCGGCAACCCCAGGTCCACGGCGAGGTCGGCGCTGTCGAAGTCCGCGCCGAGCGGCACGCAGAACCCGCCAACGCCTTCGACGACCAGGTACTCGGCGCGCACCGCGAGCGTCCCGGCTCCTTGCAGCAGGGTCGCACGCTCGATGGTGCGGCCTTCGAGCGCCGCCGCGATGTGCGGCGCGCAGGCGGCTGCGAACTGGCAGGGGCCGACCTCGGCATCGGTCAACGCCACCGAGCTCGCGTCGCGCAGCGCGCGCACGTCCTCGTTGACCTGCTCGCCATCGATCGCCTCGGTGCCGGCAGCCACCGGCTTGTAGCCGGCGCAACGCAGGCCTCGCCCGCCGAGCCAATGCAGCAGCGCGGCGCTGACGCGCGTCTTCCCGACTTCGGTGTCGGTGCCCGTGACGAAGCAGCCACGCAGCGCTGCGGCACTCATCGCAGGCTCCCGGCGGCGAGCGCCAGGCCATCGACCAGGGCCTGCACGTCCTGCGGCGTGTGCGCTGCGCTCAGCGTCATGCGCAGCCGCGCGGTGCCCGCCGGTACGGTCGGCGGGCGGATCGCCGGCACCCACAGGCCTTGTGCATCGAGCGCCGCGGACAAGGCCAGCGCTGCCGCGTTGCCGCCGACGATCAAGGGCTGGATCGCGGTGGCGGAATCGGCCAGGCGCCAGCCGAGCTGGGGGTTCTGCTGCATCAGCGCGCCCAGCCGATCGCGCAGCATGCCGATCAGCTGCCGCAGTCGCGCACGCCGCGCCTCGCCCTCGCCGCCGCCGACGAGCCGCAGGCTCGCGCACAGCGCATGGGCGATTGCCGGCGGCGCAGCGGTCGTGTAGATGTAGCTGCGCGCCGACTGCACCAGCCACTCGATGACGCTCGGATGCGCGGCCACGAAGGCGCCGCCCAGGCCTGCGGCCTTGCCGAGCGTGCCCATGTAGATCAGGCGCTCGCTGCGCAGGCCGAAGTGCGACAGGCTGCCGGCGCCGCGTTCGCCCAGCACGCCGAAGCCATGGGCGTCGTCGACCACCAGCCAGGCGTCGTGCGCCTCGGCCAGCGCCAGCAGGGCAGGGAGGTCGGCCAGCTCGCCGTCCATGCTGAAGACGGCATCGCTCACGATCAGCTTGATCGGCGTGCTGCAGCGCCCGAGCTGGCTCGCCAGCATGTCGAGCCGGCCGTGCGGGTAGCGCTGCAGCGGCGCCTTGGCCAGCAGCGCGCCGTCGACCAGCGAAGCATGGTTGAGCTTGTCGGCGAAGATCGTTGCGCTCGCATCGCCCAGCGCGGTGAGCAGCGCGAGGTTGGCCATGTAGCCGGTGCAGAAACTCAGCGCGCGCGCTTGCGGGATGGAGGGCGACATCCATCGCGCGAGCTCGTCTTCGAGCAGCGCGTGGGCGCGCGAATGGCCGCTGATCAGATGCGATGCGCCGCTGCCTGCGCCATGGAGGCGCGCGCCTTCGGCCAGTGCCTCGATCAGTGCCGGGTGGCTCGCGAGTCCCAGGTAGTCGTTGCTGCAGAAGGCCAGCATCTCGCGCCCGGACACCCGCTGGTGCGGCGCACAGGGCGACTCGGCCGTGCGCCGCTGCCGGCGCAGCGCCTGGGCGTCGAGCTCACGCAGTCGGTGGTTCAGGTGTTCGATCAGCATGGGCGTTCCCTGCAGAGGCCACGGCATCCAGCGTTCGCATCACGCGCTGCGCGAGCCAGCCAGCGAGCTCGTCGTCCAGCACGTAGGGCGGCATCAGGTAGACGGTGCGGCCGATCGGCCGGATCAGCAATTCGCGCTCGCGACCCGCGAGATGAAAGCGTTCTGCGAAGCGCTCGCCGACGAAGGCTTCGCGCACGTCGAAGGCCCAGATCATCCCGCGCTGGCGGAAGTGCTCGACGCGCGGGTCGGCCTGCAAGGGTGCGAGCGCCGCGCTCAGCGCGGCGGCGCGTTGCCGGTTGCGCTGCAGCACGTCGTCCTCTTCGAAGCGGTCGAGCACCGCCAGCGCCGCGCGGCAGGCCAGCGCGTTGCCGGTATAGGAGTGCGAGTGCAGGAAGCCGCGCGCGACGTCGTCGTCGAGGAAGGCTTCGTAGATCGCGTCGCGCGTCATCACCAGCGACAGCGGCAGCGTGCCGCCGCTGATGCCCTTGGACAGGCAGACGAAGTCCGGCCAGATGGCGGCCTGCTCGCAGGCGAAGAAGGTGCCGGTGCGCCCGCAGCCCACCGCGATCTCGTCGGCGACGAGGCTCACCTCGTAGCGCTCGCACAGCGCGCGCACGGTGCGCAGGTAGGCCGCGTCGTGCATCGCCATGCCGGCGGCGCCCTGCACCAGCGGCTCGACGATCAGCGCGGCGATGTGTTCATGGCGCGACTCGAACAGCGCCTGCAATTCGGCCGCGGCCCGCGCAGCGACATCCACCGCGGTCTCGCCGGCTGCGGCCTGGCGCGCGTCGGGCGACATCACCTGGTGCACGCGCATCAGCAGCGGGTCGTAGGCATCGCGGAACACCGCCACGTCGGTGACCGCCAGGGCACCCAGCGTCTCGCCGTGGTAGCCCTGGCGCAGGCAGACGAACTCGCGCTTGTTCGGGCGCCCGCGGTTGCGCCAATGATGGAAGCTCATCTTCAGCGCGATCTCGACCGCCGAGGCACCGTCGCTGGCGAAGAAGCAATGGCCGAGCACGCCGCCGGTCAAGGCCGACAGGCGCTCGGCCAGCTCCACCGCCGGTGCGTGCGTGCAGCCGGCCAGCATCACGTGCGGCAGGCAGTCGAGCTGGTCCTTCAGCGCCGCATTGATGCGTGCGTCGGCATGGCCGAACAGGTTGACCCACCAGGAACTCGTGGCATCGAAGTAGCGCCGCCCTTCATGGTCGACAAGCCACGGGCCAACGCCGCGCGCGATCGGCAGCGGCGGCACCGCGGCCGCGCGCTGCATCTGCGTGCAGGGGTGCCAGACGCTGCGCAGGCTGCGCTGCTGCCAGGAATGATTGGCGCCGATGGGTGTGTGCATGCGATGGATGTGAAGGATGCTGCGCGTGGCGCCCCGATCGGTCGGCCCGGCCGAAGCGAACCCGCGCGGGACCCGCCGGCGCTCAGGCTGCAGCGACTGCTATCGAAGCGGCCTGTACGGGGATGTGGGCGCGCTCTTCCTTGATGCGATTGGCGTCGTCCACGAACACCAGCTTCGGCTGCCAGCCGCGCACCTGCGCCTCGGCCACCAGGCCAAAGGCGGCGATGATGACCAGGTCGCCCACCGAGGCGCGGCGCGCAGCCGAGCCGTTGAGCGAGATGATGCCGCTGCCGCGCTGGCCGCGGATCGCGTAGGTCACGAAGCGCTCGCCGTTGTTGATGTTCCAGACATGGATCTGCTCGTTCTCCGCCAGGTCGGCGGCCTCCAGCAGGTCTTCGTCGATGGCGCAGGAGCCCTCGTAGTGCAGTTCGCAATCAGTAACTGTCGCGCGGTGGATCTTGGACTTGAGCAGGGTGCGGAACATAGGATGGAAACCTTGTTGGTGAATGCCTGATGAAAGGCGTATCGGGAGAAGCGGTGCAAGCTTCCTGATTCGTGCTCGAGGTTAGGCATTCGGCCGGGAATGTGTCAGGATCGCCTTGCCGAGCGCGGAGCTCCATTAGACATTGACGAAGGAGTGCCATGGCTAAGTGCAGAGGACGTACTTGTTCGGCGATCTACTAGCCTCCAGCCTGTTCAGACAACGCTGTGAACAGGTCGGCTTCCAGCCCGTATTCGGCCACCGAAACGGCGATCGGTGCCTCAGCGTCCTTGCGACGAACGCTACGGACAGCTTGATTGAAAATTTCATACCATTTTCCTTGATTAGAGCGGATTCGAAGTTGAGAGCACCTACTCTCGACGTTGGCTGGGGATCCGACGGATTCATCTGATGCCTAAGGTCACTGGTGCTTGAAAGCCGCCTTGCGCTTGTTCACGAAGGCGTCCATGCCTTCCTTCTGGTCGGCCGTGGCGAAGAGCGCGTGGAACAGGCGGCGCTCGAACATCACGCCGTCCGCCAGGCCGCTCTCGAAGGCGCGATTGACCGACTCCTTGGCCGCCATCACGGCAACTTGCGAGAAGTCGGCGATCACCAGCGCGGCGCCCAGCGCCTCGTCCATGAGCTTGTCGAAGGGCACGACGCGGCTCACGAGGCCTGCGCGCTCGGCCTCCGCTGCGTCCATCATGCGGGCGGTCAGGGCCATGTCCATCGCCTTGCTCTTGCCCACTGCACGCGGCAGGCGCTGCGTGCCGCCGGCGCCGGGGATCACGCCGATCTTGATCTCGGGCTGGCCGAACTTCGCGTTGTCCGCCGCGATGATGAAGTCGCACATCATCGCGAGCTCGCACCCGCCGCCCAGCGCGAAGCCGCTGACGGCCGCGATCACCGGCTTGCGCACGCTGCGGATGGTTTCCCAGTTGCGCGTGATGTAGTCGCCCTTGTAGACGTCGGTGAAGCTGTAGCTGGCCATGGCGCGGATGTCGGCACCCGCGGCAAATGCGCGCTCGCTGCCGGTGACGATGATGCAGCCGATCGCCTCGTCGGCGTCGAACGCCTTGAGCGCGTTGCCGAGCTCGGTCATCAGCGCATCGTTGAGCGCATTCAGCGCCTTGGGCCGGTTCAGCGTCACGATGCCGACCTTGCCGGCCTCGGTGCGGACTTCGACGTTCTCGTAGCTCATTGGTTTCTCCTGGACAGAACGCCTCGGGGCTGGGGCCGAAGCGACAATGAAATGTGATTGCGGCAGCTCGCCTCCGCGGAGGCCGCGTCACGATCACGATTGGTTCGTGGGTTCCCGGCGGCGAAACATAATCTGGCACTGCCCACTCTGCACCAGCACGTCGTGTTCATTGTTCAGTTCGAAGCGCAGGTCCACGATGCCGCGGTCCTGCTTGCGCGTGGCGCGCGCGGCCAGCACTGCGATGGCCGCGCCAAGCGTGTCGCCGGCACGCACCGGCGCGTGAAAGGACCATTGCACACCCAGCATGCCGAGCACCGTCCCGTCGAACAACCCAGCACGCGCGCCCAAGCCCAGCGCCATGCCCAGGATCATCGGACCGTGCGCGATCCGCCCATCGAAACCCGCCTCACGCGCGAACGGCTCGTCGGTGTGCAACGGGTTGAAGTCGCCGCTGAGCCCGGCGAAGGCAACTACGTCTGCCTCCGTGATGGTGCGGCGCGGTGTGCGGACTATGCGGCCCGGTTCGAAATCTTCGTAGTGCCAGCCCATCGGATGTCCTTCTTGTTTCCGTGCATCGCCCGTTCAGCGGGCGGACGTACTGCGTTTCTTGAGCTCGCGCAGGTCGATCATCCCGGCCTGCGTGCGGGGGTCGATGCCCTGCGCGAAGATCTGGTGCTTTTGGATCTTCTGGGTGGCGGTGGTCGGAATCCGGTCGGTGATCCACAGCCAGCCTGGCGCTTTGTAGTACGCCATGCCGGCATGACAGAAATCGAAGAGCGTGCGAGCGATCGCAGCCCTATCCCGCGCTGCGCCCGGGCGCAGCACGACGCAAGCCAGCACCTCTTCCTCCCGTATCTCGTCGGGGACCGCGAGCACCGCCACCTGCTCGACCGCCGGATGGGTCTGCAGCAGCGCTTCGACCTCCGCCGCGGCGATGTTCTCCCCGGAGCGGCGGATGATGTTCTTGCGCCGATCAACAAAATGCAACATTCCATCGACCGCTCGGGTCACGATGTCGCCTGTGTGGAACCAGCCGCCGCGCCAGGCGCTTTCGGTGGCGGCCTCGTCGTCGAGGTAGCCGCTGAAGAAGTCTTGGCGCGGCGTGGTCGCAGAATGTCGCAGCACCATCTCACCTTCAGTGCCGTCGGGCGCATCGCTATCGGCATCGTCGACGACCCGCACCTCCACGCCGGGCTGTGCGCGGCCGAAGGCGCGGGTGCCCACTTGGCGCGGCGACTGGTTGTCAACCAGGGCGCGCACCATCTCGGTCATTCCCCAAATTTCAACCAGCGGAAAGCCGAAACGCGCCTCGAACAACGCATGCAGCTGCGGCTCCACGCCCGCGCCAATGGCGAAGCGCACGCGGTGCGCGCGGTCTTGCGACGCGGGTGGCTGTCCCAGCAGCATCGGCACCATCACGCCCAAGTAGTGGAGCACCGTGGCGCGGGATTCGCGCACCTCGGTCCAGAAGCGCGAAGTCTGAAAACGGTCGGTCTGCACCTGGCAGTTGCCGGTCAGAATGAGGCAATAGAAGGAATAGACCGAGGCGTTGACGTGGAACAGCGGCAGCGGGTTGTATAGCCGCTCACGCCCTTCCTCGAAGGTACAGAGGCCATCACGCGTCGCATACCACGCACCCACGGAAAGCTCATAACGATGCGACAGCAGGCAGCCCTTGGGCCGGCCGGTGGTGCCCGAGGTGTAGAGCACGCTGGCCGGCGTGTCTGGCACTGGTGTGGTTGAGACGGCGGGCTGCGCCGCGCGCGGCATCCCCGCGCCGAAGCGCTCGAAAAGCACGACGGCCGGCTGCACGCAACTTTCGACCAAGGCGGCCGTCAGTTGCGACTGGAGTGCTTCGACGACGAGGACGGCATCGAGCCGGGCATGTTCGACCACGTAGGCCAATTCACGTGCGCGGTGGTCAGGGTTCAGCGGGACGCAACAGACGCCCAGCGCATTCATCGCGAGTTTGTGCAGCAGGTGTTCGGGCCGGTTCTCCAGTAAAAGGCCGATGCGATGGCCCAGGCCGTAGCCACCCCTTGCGTAGACGTCCATGAGCTCACGCACCACGTCGATCGACTCGCCGTAGCTGATCTCAAAGCCCTCGGGGTGGTAGGCGCGCAGCGGGTTCGCCGGCACAGCAAGGAACGCACGGCTGGCATGAACCTGTGCCGCGCGGAAGAAGGTCTTGCCGATGGTCGAATCTTCTTGAATGGGTATCACGCTTTGTCTCCAGACTCAATTGCGTGGCGCCGAGCCGAGCCGACCCGTTCGTTGTCGGGTCGACGGCCGACGGCTCTGGGCCACTCATGACCTGTCATCGCGTGCATCTTGCAGGTCATGCTACGTCAATGTCAATCCTTATTTTGATTGTGACTCAATTTCACTTTATGATGCCATGGCTACTGTGTCAATTGGTCTTGTTTGCTAGATCCATGAAGATTTATTTGAGTTAGGGTTAAACCTATTCCAAACGCACCTCGCTGTTCGATTGAATGCAGGCTTCACCGGGCCCGCGTTTGCCATAACTCTTGAGCGCGTGTTCCACCTGATCGATGGCATTCGCCGCTCTCCGGAGATCCGCATGAAGACCACACCCCTGCACGCCCTCGCCCTCCTTTGCGCTGCCGCACTGCCCGCCCCGACGGTGCGGGCGCAGCCGCCAGAGAAAGTCAAGATCGGCTTCCTGACCGACATGTCCAGCGTGTTTGCCGACATCGACGGCAAGAACGGTGCGTTGGCGATTCAGATGGCGATCGACGACTTCGGCGGCAAGGTGCTCGGTCGTCCGGTCGAGCTCTTGGCCAGCGACCACCAGAACAAGGCCGACATCGCTGCGTCGAAAGCGCGCCAATGGGTCGACACGGCCGGACTCCACGCGATCTTCGGCGGTTCCAACTCGGGAGTGGGATTGGCGCTAGCCAACCTCGCGCGCGACAAGAAGCGCGTGTACTTCAACATCGGCGCCGGCACGCCCGCGCTGACCAACGAGCAGTGCACGCCGTATACCGTGCACTACGCATTCGACACGGTGGCGCTGGCGCGCGGCACCGGCAGCGCGGTGGTCGAAGCCGGCGGCAAGAGCTGGTACTTCCTGACAGTGGACTACGTGTTCGGTCATTCACTAGAAGGGGACACCGCCAAGGTCGTGAAGGACAGCGGTGGCACCGTGCTCGGCGCGGTGCGCCATCCGCTCAACGCGGCGGACTTTTCATCCTTCCTGCTGCAGGCGCAGAACTCCAAGGCGCAGATCCTCGGTCTCGCCACTGCAGGCGTCGACGCGCACAACGCCATCAAGGCGGCGCGTGAGTTCGGAATCAACCGCTCGATGAAGATGGCGGCATTGCTGGTCTTTCTGAGCGACTTCCACAGCCTCGGACTCAAGAACACCGAGGGCTTGCTCTTCACCACGAGCTGGGACTGGAATCTCGACGCGAAGAGCCGCGCCTTCGGCAGGAAGTTCTTCACCAGAACTCAGCGCATGCCGACCGACCTGCAGGCCGCCGACTATTCGGCCACCATGACTTACCTGAAGGCGGTGGAAGCCGCGGGCTCTACCGATGCCGACGCGGTGATGGCCAAGCTCAAGAACACGCCGATCGACGACTTCTACGCCAAGGGCACGATCCGGCCCGACGGTCGCTTCGTGCACGACATGTACCTGATGCAGGTGAAGGCACCGGCCGAGTCCAAAGAGCCCTGGGACTACGCAAAGCTCATCAAGCGACTTCCCGGCGAGCAGGTCTTCACCCGAAGAAGCGAAAGCAAGTGCGCGCTCTGGCAATGATCTCTTGAAGGAAATCATGCATATCGACCTCGATTTCAAGAACCGGCACGTCGTCGTCTTCGGAGGCACGACCGGCATCAACTTCGGCATCGCCGAGGCCTTCGCTGCCCAGGGCGCCAATGTCACAGTGGTCAGTCGGCGTGAGGAGAACGTGGCTGCCGCCACCGAGAAGCTCCGCGTGCACGGGAACGGCGTGCACGGCGCCTGTGCCGACGTGCGCGACTTCGATTCGGTCGGCCTTGCGCTGGCGGAATCGGTGACTGTGTACGGTCCGGTAGACGTGCTCGTCTCGGGCGCGGCCGGCAATTTCTTCGCGCAAGCGAAGAACATGTCCTCCAACGGTTTCAAGGCTGTGATCGACATCGACCTGCTCGGTACCTTCCACGTCATGCGGCAGGCGCACGAGCACCTGCGCAAGCCCGGAGCGACGGTTATCAACATCACGGCGCCGCAATCGACGATCCCGATGCGCTACCAGTCGCACGCTTGTGCGGCCAAGGCAGGGGTCGACCAGTTGACGCGTGTGCTGGCGCTCGAATGGGGTGCGGACGGCATCCGGATCAACGCGATCTCGCCGGGCCCGATCGACGGCACCGAAGGCGTCAAGCGCCTCATGGCACAGAGCGATGCAGAACGCGAGCAGGCGACGAACATGGTTCCATTGCAGCGGCTCGGCACGCTCGATGACATCGCCAACCTGGCGCTGTTTCTGGCCTCGCCCTATGGCAGCTACATCTCGGGCACGGTGATCCCCTGCGACGGCGGCGGCGCACTGGAAAGCGTGAAACCGGTGCTCGAGGCCACCGGTCGGCTGGCCGAGGCACAGGCAAGGAAGATCTGATGTCCCGCGCCACCGACTACACGCTCGGCGACCTGTTGCAGCGCAACGCGACGGTGCACGGCGACAGCATTGCGTTCCGGCAGGACGCGCAGGCCGTCACGCACCGTGCGCACCTGGAGCGCGTGCAACAGCTGGCCGCAGGCCTGCGGCGCCTGGGTATCGCTGCGGGCGAACGCATCGCGATCCTGTCGAAGAATCGCATCGAATACGTCGAGCTGTTCGGCGCCGCAGCGCTGCTGGGCGCGATCGTCTCGGCGATCAACTGGCGCCTCTCCCCAGCCGAGGTGCTGGCGGTACTTGAGAACGACACGCCCAAGGCGATCGTGGTCGAGGACGAATTCTGGCCCCTGCTGGACCTGGCGCTCGCGCGCAACGGGGTGGACCTGGAACCGCTCACGGTCGGCAGTCGGCGCGACGGCTTCCAGTGCCTCGACGACCTCTACGCCGATCTGTCCTCCTGCGATGACCCGTCGGCGCAGGCGCCGGTGTCCACCGACGCGCCGCTGCTGCTGGTGCACACCGCCTGGACGGACGGCCGCCCCAAGGCCGCAGCGCTCTCTCATGCCAACCTGATCGCCAACGCCATCCAGCTCCAGGTCGCCTGGCAACTCGGCGCCGACGACGTGCATCTGGGCTGCCTGCCGCTGTTTCATTCGACCGCGATCTCGCTCACGCTGGCCGTTCAGCTGGCCGGCGGCGCCAGCGTGCTGACGCGGCAGTTCGACCCCGAGGAGGCCGGTGCGCTGGCGCAGCGCCACCAAGCCACCGTGCTCGGCGAATTCGCGCCCATGCTCGACAGCCTGCTTGGCGCCGGCAGCGATGCCCCTGCGCGGCTGGCGAGTCTGCGCCACGTGTGCGGCCTGGATTCGCCTGAAACAATCCGCCGCTTCGAGGCCACCTGCCCCGGCGCCATCTTCTGGGCTGGCTACGGCCAGACCGAAGTGGCCGGGCTGGCCACGCTCGGGCGTTTTCGCGACGCACCAGGAGCGGCCGGTTTCCCGCTGGCGCTCAGCTCGGTCGCCATCGAGGGCGAGGACGGGCGCCTGCTGCCGCTGGGCGAGACGGGCGAGATCATCGTGCGCGGGCCTTGCACCTGCCTGGGCTATTGGCAGCGTCCAGAGGACAACGCTCGACTGCTGCGTGGCGGTTGGCTGCATACGGGAGACAGCGGGCGGTTGGATACACAGGGCCGGCTCTGGTACGCAGGCCGACTCGCGATCAAGGAACTTATCAAGACGGGCGGCGAGAACGTCTACCCTTCGGAGGTAGAGGCCGCGATCCGCGAACACGTCGGCGTCGCCGAAGTGGCCGTGATCGGCGTCGCAGACGCGCAATGGGGTGAGTCGATCAAGGCCGTGTGTGTCGCCCACCCCGGCGCATCGCCGCCGACACAGGAAGAAATCTCGGACTTCGTCGCCAGCCGCATCGCCCGCTACAAGCGACCGCGCTTCGTGGTGTTCGTGGATGCGCTGCCAAAGCAGCCAGACGGGGCGGTGGATCGAAAGGCTGTTCGGAAGCTTTTCGAATGAGACAGCGCCGTCGGAGGCGCAGTCCGACGCGCCTCGCGCTTCAACGGCCACTGAACACTGGCTTCTGCTTCTTCAGGAACGCCGCCACCGCTCCCTTGAAGTCCTCGGTGCGCGCATTGGCGACGAACTCCGCCTGCTCCAGATCCAGTTGAGTGGGCAGATCGTTTTGCAGCGAGGCGCGCATGAGGCGCTTCATGCGACCGATCGCCAGCGTGGGGCCGGCCGCCAAGCGCTGCGCCACCGTGTCCACATTGGCATCAAGCTCCGCCAGCGGCACGACCTTGTTGACCATTCCGTACCGGAAAGCCTCGGCCGCGTCGAAGGTCTCGCCCAGCAGCGCGATCGCCATGGCGTTGCGCAAGCCCGCGACGCGCGGCAGCGACCACGTGGCCGAGCCATCGCATGTCGCGCCGATGTTCACGTAGGCCAGATTGAACTTCGTGCCCTCGGCCGCGATCGCGAGATCGCAGGACATGGCCAGGCTCAGGCTTCCGCCGGCCACGACGCCGTGCAGGCGCGCGATAAAGGGCACGTCCAACGCCCCCATGAGCTTGGCGGCCTCGTGCACCGGCCCGATCAGCCCCGGCACCGCCGCGGCCGCGTCCGCGCCCCCCAGTTCGTTCAGGTCACCGCCGACGCCAAAGGCATCGCCCTCTCCGCCCAGCACCACGGCGCGGATGTCCGGCGTGGCGGCGATCTCCTGACAACACGCGAGGAAGGCGCGTGCGGTCGGCACGTTCACCGCATTGAGTTGCCCGGGCCGGTTGAAGCGCAGGTGCGCGATGGCGCCTTCGCGGCGCAGGGTGACAGGTTCGCTCATGAGTGATTCCGTGAATGAAGAGACAGTTCGTCAGCCGAGCCAGCGCTTGCGACGCCGGTAGTGTTTTGTGGCCCGGTAATTTTTTCGCTCACCCGCGCCGCTGACGCCTAGATAGAACTCGCGGATGTCCTCGTTCGCACGCAACTGTTCGGCGGGCGCTTCGAGTACCACGCGCCCTCCTTCCATCACGTAGCCATGATCGGCCAACGCCAGCGCCGCCTGCGCGTTCTGCTCGACGATGAGCAGCGACAACCCCTGCGTCTTGAGCTTGGCGAGGAGCGTGAAGATTTCCTCGATCATCTTCGGTGCAAGGCCGAGCGAGGGTTCGTCGATGAGCATCAGCCTGGGCTTCCCCATCAGCGCGCGTCCGATCAGCAACTGCTGCTGCTCGCCGCCCGAGAGGTAGCCGGAAGTGCGGTCGCGCAGCTCGGCGAGCCGCGGGATCGTTGCGTAGACGAGCTCCAGCTGCTCGCGCACGCTCGCCATGCCGGGCAAGAGATGGCCGCCGATCACAAGATTCTGTTCCACGTTCAGGTGGCGCAGAACCTTGCGGCCTTCGACCACGTGAATCAGTCCGCGCGCCACCGTGTCGAGTGCGGCGAGTCCGGTGATGGGCTTGCCGCCGAAGCTGATGCTGCCCGCCGACACGGCGCCATCGTCGATCGACAGAATGCCCGAGATGGCCTTGAGGGTCGTGCTCTTTCCGGCGCCGTTCGGCCCGAGCAGCACGGTGCAGCGCCCCTCCTCCACCCTCAGGTTCACGCCCTTGAGCGCGAGGATGACCTTGGCGTAGAGAACCTCCAGGTTCTCTATCGCCAGCAGCTCGCCGCGCGGCGGATCCGATGCGCGCTGGGTCGCCGGCCGTTTCAAAACCTCGGATTCCGTCATGCTGTCACCAGAGGTCCATCTTCGGCACCGCGTAGCCGAGCACGGCGGGCACCAGTTTGCCGTCCTTCACGGTCCCGATGTTCACCTTGATGTTGGTGGCCGGGAATGGCGCGGAAATGTCGTACTTGATATCGCTCGCATACCCTTGCAGGCTCGCACTCGTGAAGGTCGTCTCGAGCAGCGTGGTGTGAATCAACTCGCCGGTCAGCTTGTCGGGGCCGTGCTTCTTCGCTGCCGCCTCGACGGCGCGCACCAGCAGCAGCGACTGCGCGATGCCACCAATGGTGACGCCGTTCCAAGGCGCCTTCAGGCCGTACTTGGCAGTCAGCATGTCGTAGAAGCGCTTGACCTCGGTGTCGTCGTCGGTGGACAGCGCGCCGCCTTGCGTTTCGTAGTCACCCTCAAGCGTCTGGATGCCGCCCATCGGCTTCGCGATGAAGGTCGGAGCGTTGTGCATCGCAAATGCCACCGGCACCTTCTTGTTCAACGCGGCCAGCGCGCGCTTGATCGCGATCGCCTGCTGGATCGACGCCGGTGCGAGGATGACTTCGGCGCCCGCGTTGGTCACCCGTCGCATCTGCAGCGTCAGATCGGCTGGCTGCGCTTCCGCGTAGACGACCTCGACGAGCTCGACCACCTTCGGATTGGCCTTTGCAAAAGCGATCATGCCCTTGGCGACATCGACGTAGCTCGGGGACGATTCCGAGGTCACCATCGCCACCTTCACGGGACGCTTGCCTTCGCCTTTGGTCTTGTGGAACCAGTCGACGAAGCCGACGAACTCGTGCGCGAAGGTCGGCCGCAGCGACAGGATCCACTGGTTGGGCCGCCAGGCGAAGCCGTTGCTGGCCGAGGCGCTGAACATCACGACCTTGTCGTTCGGCAGGCGCTGCTGCAGCGCGGCCGTGTCCGGGCCGGCCAGCGAGAAGCCGACCAGCGGCTTCTCGGCCAGGATGCCGGGCCACAGGCTGGCCGTTTGTGCAGTCTCGAAGCGCGTGTCGTAAGCTTTCAGCTGCAGCACGATGCCCTGCTTGGCACCGACCTCGGCATTCCACCATTTGACGACCGCCTCTCGTCCACCGCCGATGGACGGCATCACGGTCGAGAACGGTCCTGAAAAGTCAGACAACGAAGGCACGACGTAGGTGGTCTGCGCCTGGGTCGGCGCCGACAGCGCGAGCCCGAGCAACGCCAGGACGGCGGCATACCGGATGGGTGCGGTGAATCTCATGGTGTGTCTCCAGTTGGTTTCTAGAAAGCTGTCTTCGCGCGGTCGGGATGCAGAGCGAATCAATAAGGGAAGGGCCAGCGCCGCCAGGCCTGCTTGGCCGTGTTGACGCGGTGCATCAGGCCCTTGGGCTCGAAAAGCAGGAACAGAATGACGACCGTGCCGAGCAGCACGTTCATGCTTGCGAAAACAATGTCCTGGCCGACGATCGGAAAAGCTTGCGACAGCGACGCTCCGAGGCTCGCGACAGCTTCTCGCGTGAGCTGGATCAACACGGTGCCGACCAGAGCGCCGACGATGGAACCCAGCCCTCCGACGATCATCATGGAGATCAGCCAGATCGAGCTGAACAGGGTGAACTGCTCGACCGAGACGTGCCGCAGCGCGATGGCCCACAACCCGCCCGCGATACCGGCGTAGAAGGCGCCGACGAGGAATGCGCGCATCTTCGCCATCATCACGTCGATGCCCATCATGCCGGCCGCCACATCGTCGTCGCGCACCGCCTCGAAGGCACGGCCGTGCCGCGAGCGCACGATGCCGAAGGCGCCGAAGGTCATGATCACCAGCACGATGAACGAGAAGTAGTAGATCGCCGTGTCGTTCGCCAGGTTGATGCCGAAGGCGGTCGCACCCTCCATGTGCACGCCGCCAGGCCCGCCGAACCAGTCGCGCGGCAGGTTGAGCGCGAAGAAGTGGAACAGCGCCTGTGCAGCGATGGTCGTCAGCGCCAGGTAGAAGCCCTTGATGCGTGCCGCGGACAACCCGAACAGCGATCCGAACACCGCCGCCGCCACGCCGCCGAAGATCAACGCCAACGGCACTGGAAAGGACCAGTGCGACACCGCGATCGCACAGGCGTAGGCGCCGACGCCCATGAATGCCGACTGCCCCAGGTTGATCTGCCCGGCATAGCCGGTGCAGATCTGCAGGCCGATCACCGCCACCGCGGTGATGAAGATCGTGTAGCCCATGCTGACCCAGCGCTCAGGCGCCACCCAGGGCAACGCCAGCAGGACGATGACAAAGAGCACCAGCGCCGCCCATTGCGGGCGCGTGCGGATCAGCGAACGGTCGCGACCGTAGCTGGTGAAGTAGACACCGGATGCATCCATCTCAGACCCTTTCGATCGCGCGCCATCCGAACAACCCTGTGGGGCGAACGAACAGCATGAACAGCATGAAAACGTAGGGCACGATGGTCGAGGCCGAACCGCCGATCACAGGGTCCACATAGGCGCTGACCAACGACTGCAGCACGCCCATGACTGCGCCGGCAAGCAGCAGCCCGAAGATCGACTCAAGCCCTGCAAACAACGCCACCGGCAACGCCGCCAGTCCGATCTCGGCCGACACCAGCGTGAGCGAGCGACCGTTGAGATAGACGATGGCGCCCAGTGTGGAGATCGCCGCGCCCATCATCCAGGCGAGCGTGGTGGCGCGCTTGACGGAAATACCCATCGAGATCGCGGTTGCCGGGTCTTCCGCCACTGCCGTGAGCGTGAGGCCAAAGCGCGAGCGATTGAAGAACCACCACAGCGCCGCCGCCAGCGCCACCGTGAACGCCGCGCCGATGGCCAGTGAGGTCGGCAGGATCAGTTCGCCCAAGATGATCGGAGCGGGCGGCAGCAGCGCCGGGAACTGCCGGTCCATCGGACCCCAGACCACGAGGATCAGGCCGCGGATCAGAATTACCAGGCCAATGGTGACCATCACCATCGAGAACACCGACTCGCCAATCAGCCGGGAGAAGAACAAGCGCTCGATGATGACGCCATAGGCCAGCGAACAGACGAAGGCGAGCGGGACCGCGATCGCGGCCGGCAGCCCGCTGGCCATCACCAACGTCCATACCGTGAAGGCGCCGACCAGCATCAGTTCGCCCTGCGCGAAATTGAAGACCTTGCTGGCCCGGTAGATCACGACAAAGCCGAGCGCCAGCAGCGCGTAGAGCTGGCCGATCAACACGCCGTTGATCACGTAGTTCAGGAATTCCATCAGAGCACCTCCTGGGCTTCACGGGCGGAGAGGATGGGAAAAGGTGGCCGGGCAGATGCGCCCGAAGTCGACTGGGTGGCAGTGCCGAGCCGCATCGCGGCGCGCAGCGTGCCGCTGCGGCCATCCTGATAGCACACGGGAATCGACACGTCGAGCTCGGGCTGGTTCGCATACAGCGCATCGACCACATCGCGGTAGCGCTCCTCGATGAACTCGCGCTTGAGCTTGCGCGTGCGCGTGAGCTCGCCCTCGTCTGCATCGAGTTCCTTGGGCAGGTTCGCGAAGCGCATCACACGGGCCGCGGGTTCCAGCTTGTCATTGACGGCGCGGATTTCGGCCGCAACCTGCTCGACGATCTCCGGGCGCTGCGACAGATCGGTGAAGGTGGTGAAGCCGATGTTGCGCTGCTCGGCCCAGCGCGCGAACACCACGTAGTCGATGTTCACCAGCGCCACCACGAAGTCATGCTGCTGGCTGCCGATGACCAACACCTCCTTGATGTAGGGAGAGAAGCGCAGCCGGACCTCGATGAACTGCTTGGGGTATTTCGCGCCGGAGCGCAGCTCGCTCATGTGCTCCACGCGGTCGTAGTAGATGAGCTCCGAGGCGGGCGAGCGGCCCACGGCATCGCCCGAGCGGTACCACTCGCCGTCATACTTCTCGGCCGTCTTATCGGGTCGCTTCCAGTATCCGGTGAAGCCGACGCCACCGCGCAACTGCAGTTCGCCGGCGTCGGAGATGCGCCACTGCAGCGCCTCGCCCCACTCGGTGGCCTCGGTCAACGGGAGGCCGATGGTCTCAGGGTCGTACTGCACGCCGGTGTGAGCCGACACGATGCCGAACTCGCTGCAGGCGTAGATGTTGCGCAGCGCAATGCCCATGCCCGCGAAAAGGCGCACCACGTCGGGCGACATCGCCGCACCGCCCGTGATCGCGACCTTCACGCGCTTCAACCCCAACTGGTCGCGCAGGCCGCGCAACACGCTCCATTCGGCAACGACGTTGGCCAGCCGCGCCGACAGCGTCGACGTGCCGCCCTCGATGCGGGCAAGGTTCACCTTCTTGCCGGCGGCCAGGGCCCACTCGACCATCTTGCGCCGCAACCAGCCGGCATCGATCATGCGGCTGAACACGCCTGAGGCGAGGTTCTCCCATTGGCGCGGCCCGAGCACGATCACGTCGACCGCCAGTTCGCGGATCGCCTCCGGCACCTGGTCGGGCCGCTCGGCGAAGTTCACGCGCATCGGCAGCGACATGCCCAGCGTGACGCCGAACCACTGCTCGGGCACCCACGAAAGCGGGATGTACGAGAGGTACTCGCTGTGCGGCTGGATCTCCAGTGCGCGCCGCAGCCGCTCGGCGCAGTCGAGCAGCGCACGGTGCGTCGTGATCACGCCTTTGGGACTTCCGGTCGTGCCAGAGGTGTAGGCCAGCAGTGCGATGTCGTCGGTCTGGCCGCGCTCGATCTCCTGGTCGATGCGCTGCGGGGATTCGCGCGCGAGCGACAGGCCGCCTTCGACCAGCGCCTCCAGGCTCCTGAGATTAGGCTGCCGGTAGTCCCACAGGCCACCGGGCTCGCAATAAAAGATCGCCCGGATCAGCGGGCAGTGCGGCAAGGCGGTGAGCGACTTGTCGACCTGTTCCTGGTCCTCTGCGAAGATGGCGACCACCTCCGCGTCGTCGGCCACGTAGCGCAGCTCGTCTTCGGAGGAGTCCGGGTACAGCGTCACCGTTTTCGCGCCGATGGCCATCGCTGCCCATTCGACCCAGTAGATCTCGGGCCGGTTCTCGCCGATAACCATCACGGTCTGACCACGCTCGATGCCCTGCGCCAACAGGCCGAAGGCCGCGCCGCGCACCTTCTCGTAGATCTGCCGCCAGGTGTATTCGCGCCAGATTCCGCGCTGCTTGTAGCGGTGGCCGACGAGCGGGGCGCGTTCGCGGCTGTTGTAGAGCAGCCATTGGGGGACGGTTTGCGGCTTCATGCCTTGGCTCCCAGATAGGCGGAAATCACTTCCGGGTTGTTCTGCACCTCATCGGGCGTGCCCTGCGCGATCTTGCGGCCGAAGTTCAGAACGACCACGCGGTCGGCGATGTCCATTACCACGCCCATGTCGTGCTCGACCAGAACCACCGGGATCTTCTTGAACTCGCGCACATCGAGGATGAAACGCGCAAGATCCTCCTTCTCTTCGGCGTTCATGCCGGCCATCGGCTCGTCGAGCAAGAGCACCTGCGGATCGGTGGCCAGCGCACGCCCGAGGTCCACGCGCTTGCGCATGCCGTAGCCCAGCGTGCCGACAGGCTGGTGGCGGATGTGCTCGATTTCGAGGAAATCAATGATCTCCTCGGCCTTCTCTCGGTGGTGCACCTCCTCACGATGCGTGAACGGAAAGTACGTGAAGGCCTGCAGCAGGCTGGTTTTCATGTGTGCGAAGCGGCCAACCATGATGTTGTCGATCACGCTCATGCGCCCCAGCAAGTGCGTACCCTGAAAGGTGCGCGCCATGCCTGACACCGCCACGCGGTGCACCGGCCATCCGCCGATGTCTTGGCCCTTGTAATGGATGCTGCCGACCTGCGGCCGGTAGAAACCAGAAAGCACGTTGAGGAAGGAACTCTTCCCGGCGCCATTTGGCCCGATCAGCGCGACGAGCTCATCGGCGCGCACCTCGATGGTGAGCTTTTCCAGCGCGGTCACACCACCGAATCGCAGCGTGACATCGCGCACGTCGATCACGTTGCCGGTGGCTTGCGAGGTACTGCTCATGTCGTCTTGCTCAGGCGAGCGTGAAACCACCGCCGCAGACGATGGTCTGGCCGGAGATGTAGTTGGACTCGGGTGTGCAGAAGAGATAAACCGCACCCGCGGCTTCTTCAGGCGTACCACCGCGGCCCAGCGGGATCTGCACTTCCATCGCCTTCATCAGGCCGGAATTCACGCCAACCTTGATGTCGCGGCCTTCCACGCTGATCTGGGCGTTGGCGTCGGCCGTGGCCTCGGTCAGGCGCGTGTGGATCAGGCCGAAAGCCACCGTGTTCACGTTGACATTCAGCCGACCCCATTCCTTGGAGAGCGCCTTGGTCAACCCCGTGACGCCGGCCTTGGCGGCCGCGTAGTTGGCCTGACCCGCGTTGCCACCGAGCCCGGCAATGGAAGAGATATTGACCACCTTGCGGTAGTTCACCACGCCGGCCTCCTGGTCGGCCTTGACCAGCGAGCGCAGCACCGGCTGCGCGGCACGCAGGATGCGAAACGGTGCCGTCAGGTGGCAGTCAAGCATGGCGTACCACTGCTCGTCGGTCATCTTCTGGATCACGTTGTCCCAGGTATAGCCCGCGTTGTTGACAATGACGTCGAGTCCTTGGTAGGTATCGACTGCGGTCTTGATGAAGCGGTCGGCGAAGTCGGGCGCGGTGACGTTGCCCCAGCAGGCCACGGCCTCGCCGTCGGCGGCCTGGATGTCTTTCGCGGCCTGCTCGGCCACGTCGCGGTCCAGGTCGTTGACGACCACGCGTGCACCCTCGGCCGCGAGCTTGAGCGCCAGGGCGCGGCCGATGCCGCGGCCCGAGCCGCTGACCACGGCGACTTTTCCTGTGAGATTTCGGGTTGTCATGCAGTGCTCCGGTGGTGACGGGGGCAGATCCCCGTCATGCGTTTTGAATGAAAGAGGAAGACGAAGCGCGCTCGGCGTACAGGTCAGCCCATTGCGTGCGCAACCTGTACTTCATGACCTTGCCGCCCACCGTTTCCGGCAGCGCCTCGACGAAGACCACGCGCTTGGGCGACTCGAATCCAGCCAGGCCTGCACGGGCCCAGACCAGCAGTTCGTCCCCCGTCAAGTCAGGGGTGCGCGGGACGACGAAGGCTGTCACAGCTTCGCCCCATCGCGCGTGCGCCAGGCCCACTACCGCTGCCTTCAGCACGGCGGGATGGGCATGCAGGCGTGCCTCCACGCGCAGGCTGGAGACGTTCTCGCCGCCTGACTTAATGATGTCCTTGTAGCGGTCGACCATGGTGCGCATGCCGTCCTCGCCCACCAGGCAGCTGTCGCCGGAATGGAACCAGCCACCGGAGAAGGCCTGAGCTGTGGCTTCGGGGTCGCGGTAGTAGCCGGCCATGGTCACGGGCGAGCGGTAGACAGCCTCACCCGCAACCCCGGTCACGCCCTGCAAAACCAGATCGTTGCCGTCCACATCGAATACGGTCGACGCCAGCAGGGGGCTGGGCACACCGACGTAGTTGACCGTGCTGCCGGCGGACTCGAATTTCTCGCGCTGGACGACCGGCCAAAAGCGGTGACAGCTGATCGACTCGGTCTGCCCGAAGATTCCCACGAGTTGAAAGCCCGAGCGCGCCACAGACTCCAGCCGGGCCAGCACCGGCGGCTCGACCGCGCCCCAGCCGTACACGATGACGCTCAGCGTCTTTTCTGCGGGCGCGAGCGCTTCGAGCTCGACGCTGATCTGCTTGACCGACTGCGGCGAGCCACCCCAGACGGCGGTAGCGCGGTGCGCGATGACGGCCTGTGCAGTCCCCTGTGCGTCCGAACGACGCCCGATGACCAGCTTGCCGCCGGCTACCAGGGCTGGCAGCGACAGGATCTGGTCGCCGATGTGATAGACCACAGGCAGGAAGGCGACGAGCGTGACGTGCGACTCGATGTCGACGCCTCGAGTGAAAGACAGCGCGAACCCGTGCGCAGCCAGGTAGGCATAGGTGTGGGACAACATCACCGCCTTGGGCATCGCCGTAGTTCCCGACGTGAAGAGAATCTCCCAGATGTCGTCGCCATGCACCGTCGCCACCGGCTCGACTGATGAATGTCGCGCCACTTCAGCCGCGAAATCGGCAGACCCGGCAAACACCTCACCATCGATGCGTATCGTGACGTTTACAGGCGCGCCTGCGCCCTCGAGGGCCTCGACGACCTCCGGTCGCGTCCCTCCATCCACGATCACGAAGGACGGCGAAAGATGCAGCGCGAGATACCGGACCACATCCGGTGCGAATGCCGGATTCAAGGAGGCCGCCACGACGCCGACCTTCGCCGCGCCGAGCTTCGCGACAAAGGCCTCCACGGAGTTCTCGCAGGCAAGCATCAGCCGGTCGCCGCGCCGCAGGCCGTGGTCCAGAAGCATGTTTGCGACCCGGTTTGCGAGTTCGTCGGCCTTGCGCCACGTCAGGCTGGCGAATTCAGGTGACGAGTAGGCCCCTTCCCATCCCACGATCGCCACGTCGTCGGGGCGGCTCCAGGTCATCCGCTCGGTGATGTCGCCGACACACACCCTATCCCACCGCTTATCAGCTCTACGGTTGTACAAGCTCTCGGTATCGAACATCGCGGCAGCACCCGCTGCGTCGGACCGGTGCGCGGTCGAAGTCGACGCCCTCATGGGCGGCTCCCGATGGCGATGACGGCTTCACCCACGACCTTGGATTCGCCGTACTGGTTCTGTAGCTGGAGTTCGACGCGTGCGGCGGGTGCGCCATCGTCCAGGGTGATCTGCTCGACCACGCGGCCGGTGCAATGGGCTTCGTTATAGAGTTGAAAGATGCCTGTGAAGCGCAGTTCGATGCTGCGGATGCGATCCTGTTCGACCCAGTTCGTCAAGAACCGGCCCAGCCAGGCGGCACTGAGCATGCCGTGTCCGAAGACGTCGGGCGCGCCTGCCTCGCGAGCGGCATCGGTGTCGATGTGCAGCGGCACGTGGTCGCCCGACGCACCGGCATACAAGGCCAGTTTGGCGCGAGTCAGCGGTTCGATCACGAGCGGAGGCAGAACGGTGCCAACTTCGAAAACGAATGTGGTGGTAGTGCTCATCTCATTGGCCTTTCGCGTAGACGGGATCGCGATAGATCACGGTGGACGAAGCCGTAGCGATGCGCGTGCCGTGCTGGTTCGTCACTTCGGTTTTCTTCAGGACGAACTGCAGCGCGCCGCCCTTCTTCTCCTGGATGTCTTGAATGGAGGCCTCGAACGTCAGTTCGTCGCCCGCGAAAGCGGATGCGTGGTAATCGAAGCGCTGCTGGCCGTGCAGGATGTGCAGCAGGTTCACGCCCAGGCCCTTGAGCCAGTCCAGCGGGTCCGGGTCGTCCATCATCTCCAGGCAGAAGAAGTAAGTGGGTGGCACCTGCAGCGGCGTGCCGGCCTGTTTGGCCCTGAAAGCCTTCTCCTTGTCGCCGATGACGTCGAGGAAGAAACGCAGTTGACCCGCCTCCACGTTGCGCGTTACGCGGCGCAGCGATTTGCCGATTTGCGTCTTGTCCAGCATGCGTAACTCCCTACACCTGCCCGTAGGCCGTGACGACGGCCGCGCCGCCCAGCCCCAGGTTGTGCTGCAGCGCGATGCGCGCGCCTGCCACCTGCGTACCCTCTGCAGAGCCGCGCAACTGGCGCGTGAGTTCGTAGCACTGCGCCAGCCCCGTGGCGCCCAGCGGATGGCCCTTGGACAGCAAACCTCCGGACGGATTCACCACGACGTCACCCCCATAGGTGTTGCGGCCCTCCTCTACGAAGCGTTCAGCCTCGCCGACCGGGCAAAAGCCCAGTGCCTCATAGCTCAAGAGTTCGTTCTGCGCGAAGCAATCGTGCAGTTCGCACACGTCCACATCCTTCGGGCCGATGCCAGCTTCGGCATAGACCTTGGCCGCAGCGTCTTCGCTGAGATGGAAGCCCACGAGATCGATCATCGAGCGCGTGCCGAAGCTGTTGTTGCGGTCGGTAGTCATTGCCTGGCCGAGGATCTGCACGCGAGGGGAGAGGCCTTTGCGCGCTGCGAACTCCTTTGACATGAGGATGGCCGCTGCGCCACCGCAGGTCGGCGGGCAGGCCATCAACCGTGTGAGCACCCCGTCCCACAGCACGGGAGAAGACAGCACTTCCTCGGCCGTGACTTCCTTGCGAAACAGGGCGAGCGGATTGTTGCCAGCGTGGCGGCTGGCCTTGGCGCGGATCTTCGCGAAAGTCCCCAACTTGGTGCCGTACCTCTGCATGTGCTCCCGGCCCGCGCCGCCGAAATAGCGCAACGCGAGCGGCAGCTTCACCCCGTCGGTCAGTTCGTCGCACAGCGCGTCGAAATTCTCGAAGGTGTTGGGCCGGTCCTGCCAGTGCATGGCTAGCGCGCCGGGTTGCATCTGCTCGAAGCCGACCGCGATGGCGCAATCAACTGCGCCACTGGCCACGGCCTGGCGTGCCAGGAACAGTGCCGTGGAACCGGTCGAGCAGTTGTTGTTGACGTTGATGACCGGGATGCCACTCATGCCGACCTCGTACAGCGCGCGCTGGCCACTGGTCGAGTCGCCATAGACGAAGCCGGCGTAAGCCTGCTGCACGTCCTCGTAGCCAATGCCCGCGTCTTCCAGCGCCTGGCGCGCGGCTTGCGCGCCCATCTCGTGGTACGGCAGGCTGTCGCCCGGCTTCTTGAAGGGGATCATGCCTACCCCTGCGACCAGTACTTGCTTCATTTCATGTCCTCAATTGATCGGATTCAGAAGGCAACCTTGTCGGCGCCCTTGAGCTCCAGGATTTCCCTTGCTTCGTCGGGGGAGGCGATCTCCAGGCCCAGCCCCTCGACGAGGGCCCGCGCCTGGCGCACCTGCAACGCGTTCGATTCGGCCAACCGGCCCTTGCCCGCCCACAGCGAGTCCTCCAGACCCACTCGGACGTTGCCGCCCTGCGCCGCAGCGATGGCCGCCAGCGGCATCTGGCTGCGGCCGGCCCCCAGCACCGACCAGCGGTAGTTGTCGCCGAAGAGCCGATCCGCCGTACGCTTCATGTGCTGAACATCTTCCGGGTGCGCGCCGATGCCGCCGAGAAGGCCGAACACGGTCTGGATGAACAATGGGCCCTGGACCAAGCCCTCCTGCCAGAAGTGGTGCAGGTTGTAGAGGTGGCTGGTGTCGTAGCACTCGAACTCGTAGCGCGTGCCGGTTTCGTTGAGAGTGCGCAGCGCGTAGGCGATGTCCTTGAAGGAGTTGCGAAAAACGAGGTCGCGCGAGTTTTCCAGCATTTCGGGCTCCCACGCGTGCTTGAACTCCTTGAAGCGGCTCAGCATCGGAAAGAGGCCGAAGTTCATGGAGCCCATGTTCAGGCTGGCGACCTCGGGTTTCCAGACGGCTGCTGGGCGGATGCGCTCTTCGACCGACATGAACGGCGAACCGCCGGTAGTCAGGTTGACCACGACGTTGGACCTCCGTTTGATCTCGCGCAGGAAGGGCTCGAAGGCCTCGGGAGACTGGTCGGGCCGGCCATCGACGGGGTTGCGGGCGTGCAGATGGACGATGGCGGCACCAGCCTCGGCCGCTCCGATGGCCGCCTCGGCGATTTCCTCGGCAGTCACCGGCAGGTGCGGCGACATCGATGGCGTGTGGATCGACCCCGTGACTGCACAGGTGATGATGACTTTGCGTTCAGGCATGAGTGTGTCCTTCGTCGGAAAAATAGTCCGGCCGCTCGATGGTCCAGAGATCCCCCCAGAGACGACCGCCGCCGTCAACCGTCATGACTTCGCCGGTCATGAAGCTGGCCGCGGGGCTGGCCAGGAAGACCGCCGATTCCGCGATCTCGCGCAGGCTGCCCGGCCGCCGCATCGGGTTGGCGCGATGAAACTGGCGACGTGCCTCCTGCGGGTAGACCTCCAAACCTTCGCTGGCTGTGAGACCTGGTGCGATGCAGTTGACACGAATGTTCAGCGGCGCCCACTCCACCGCGACGGTGCGCGTGGCGGCGATCACGCCGGCACGCGCCGCCATCGAATGCGCGATGCCAGGGATGCCCGGGTCCACCACCGCCACCAGGTTCACCAGTACGCCCGGCGCGCCGGCATCACGCCAGTGGCGCGCGGCGGCCTGCATCATGTGCCAGGTGCCATTGAGGTTGGTGTCGATCACCGCGCCCCAACCCTTGGCCGAGAAGTCAATGGCAGGCTGCGGGAACTGGCCGCCAGCGTTGTTGACTACCACCGAAAGCGTGCCGCATTCCGCCGTGATGTGCGCGAACAGCGCCTGCACCTGCTCGGGGTCGCGCACGTTGGCAACGATCGGCAGGATGCGCGCGCCCTTCTCCTTCGCAAACGCGGCGACACGGTCGAGCTTGTCCTGGGTGCGCCCACAGATGACGACCTGCGCACCCAGCCGGGCGAACAGCAACGCGATCGCGCGACCGATGCCGGTGCCGCCACCCGAGACGAGCACCGTTTTCCCATCGAACAGACTCGCGTGATAGACCGTCGTCTCGGCCCACAACGCAGCTTCGATCGAAGCCGGCGGCGAAGACGTGTTCTCGGGCATGTCTTCAGCTCCGCAGAAGTTCGCCAGCGATGATCAGCTTGCGCACTTCGGTCGTGCCGGCGCCGATCTCCAGCAGCTTGATCGAGCGGTAGAGGCGGTTGATTTCCGACTCCCAGATGTAGCCCGCCCCGCCGTGGATCTGCACGGCTTCGTCGAGCACCGTGTTCATGGTGTTGGCGGCGAACATCACTGACGCCGCCGTCAGCTTGTGGATTTCGCCGCGACCCGCATCGCCATCGTGCAGCGCACTCACTGCCCGCAAGGTCTGGTACGTGAACAAGCGCATCGACTCCACGCCGACATACATCGTGGCAATCTTGTCCTGGATCATCTGGAAACTGGAGATAGGCTGGCCGAACTGCCGGCGAGTGCGCGCGTACTCGATGCTCAACTCCAGCGCGCGCTCGGCGATGCCCAAGCACAGCGGCGCGATCATCGAGCGCTCCAGGTCCAACCCGCTCATCACGACCTTGACGCCGGTGTTCTCCTCGCCAATGCGGTTGGCCACCGGCACGCGACAGTTGTCGAACACCAGTTCACCGGTCTGGCTGCCGCGAAAACCCATCTTCACGAGCTTCTGCGCAACGCGAAAGCCCGGCGCCTCCTTGTCGACAAGGAAGGCGGAGATGCCCCGCGACCCCAGGTCCTTGTCGGTCTTCGCATAGACCAGCAGCACGTCGGCGACCGGTCCGTTCGTGATGTAGACCTTGGTGCCGTTGAGCACATAGTGATCGCCGTCGCGCACGGCCGTCGTGCGCATCGCGCCCAGTGCATCGGAGCCTGCACCCGGCTCGGTCAGGCCGAGAGCGCCGAGCAGTTCACCGCGGCACATGCCAGGCACATAGCGGGCCTTCTGCTCTTCGCTGGCGTTGCGCAAGACGTTGTGCAGGCACAGGTTCTCGTGCGCCACCCAGCTCAGGGCCAGCGCGTGGTTCCAGCGCGCGAACGCCTGGAGCACGAGGCCGCTGGTGAACAGATCCAGTCCTGCGCCGCCCAGCGATTCGGGCGCGGTGATGCCGCAATAGCCGTTGGCACCGATCTTCGGCAGGATCGAGGGAGGCCACCATTCCTCGTCGTCCATGCGCTGCGACAGCGGGTAGAGCTCGGCCTTCGCAAACCTGTCGGCCTGCGACAGCATCTCCATCTCGTCATCGGACAGGCCGCTGAAGACCTGTGCGGTCGGGCGTTGGGCTGTGAACAAATCACTCTCGGACATCAAAACTCCAGGCGTGCGGCAGCCGAAGACGGTGCCTTGTTTGCGCACTTGCGCTGCGAAACGAATTTAATTGAGTATGCCTCATTAAGTTACCAGCACTCTTGTCTTCCCCTATCGGGGAAAACCATCATCTGGCAAAATGAGTTGCACTCAATAATGATGTCCAACGGGTTCAAGACCCGGCAACATGGAGAGCAAGTGCAAAACAAATGGCCGTTTGATTCGGTACTGATCGCCAACCGGGGCGAGATCGCGATGCGCATCGTGCGCACGGTGCAGCGGTTGGGGCTTAGGGCGGTGGTGGTCCACCACGCGGCCGATGCCGCCTCGCTAGCGGTACGGCATGCGGATGCGGCTGTAGAGATCCACGGCGCGACGCCCGTCGCCGCCTACTTGGACGGGTCGCAGATCATCGAGGCCGCGCGCCAGTCGGGCGCCGGCGCCATCCACCCCGGCTACGGATTTCTTTCCGAGAACGCCGGCTTTGCGCGGGCTTGCAAGGCCGCCGGGCTGGTTTTCGTGGGGCCGTCGCCCGACGTGATCGACCTGATGGGCGACAAGGTCACGGCGCGCGCCTTCGTGGCGAGGAGCGGCTTCCCGGTGGCGCCCTCAGCCATCGAGGACGACGATCCAGCCACCTTCAACGAACGCGCCCTCGAGGTGGATTTTCCGCTGCTTATCAAGCCAGCCGCCGGCGGCGGCGGCAAGGGCATGCGCATCGTGCGCGACCCGGCGCTGCTGGCGCGGGAGATCGAACGCGCCCGCAGCGAGGGCCAGCGCTACTTCGGCGACGGACGCCTCTATGTCGAACGCTTTGTCGAGAACCCGCGCCACATCGAGGTGCAGGTGCTGGGCGACAGCCACGGCAACGTGGTCCATCTCTTCGAACGCGAATGCTCAGTGCAGCGGCGCTTTCAGAAAATCGTCGAGGAAACGCCCTCGCCCGCACTGACGCCCGAGCTGCGCCGCGACATCTGCGCGACGGCGGCCGGCATCGCGCGCAGCGCGAAATACAGCAACGCCGGCACCGTGGAGTTCATCTACGGCGATGGCGTCTTCTACTTCCTCGAGATGAACACCCGGCTTCAGGTCGAGCACCCCGTGACGGAAGAACTGCTGCGCATCGACTTGGTCGAGCAGCAATTGCGCGTGGCAGCCGGCGAATTACTGGGTTTCCGCCAGGATGACTTGCAGCCGCAGGGTCACGCGATCGAATTTCGCGTCTACGCCGAGGACCCGGCCGCCGGCTACCTGCCGACCACCGGCCCAATCCTCGCGCTGCGCGAGCCCGAAGGACCCGGCGTGCGCATCGATTCCGGCATCGCTACCGGACAGGACGTCACGGCCTCCTTCGACCCGATGCTGGCCAAGTTGGTCGTCTCGGGTCCGACGCGCGACGCAACGATCGAGCGAGCGAAGGAGGCATTGCGCGATTACGTGGTGCTTGGCTGCAAGACCAACATCGGCTTCCTGCGCCGGCTGCTCTCGCATCCCGCCTTCGGCGCCGGCGAAATCCATACGGGCTTCCTCGACGCCCATCCCGAAGTCGCGGCCGAACCCGCGCTCGAGACTGCCACGCTGCACAAGCTGCTGGCCGTTGCGGCACTGAGCTCGCGGCCGGTGCGCGATGCCGCCGACGCCGTGCCGACCATGCACGCCGCCATCGGCGCCTGGAGAAACTGATGGCCCATGCATTCACGGTGCTCGGCGTCGACCGCGAAGTCTGGCTCGCCCGCGCGGGAACCACCTACCGGTTGCAGATCGGCGATCTGAGCCTGGCCGTCGTGCTCTCGCCGCGCGGTGACCACGCGCACGAGCTGATCCTGCATGACAACAGCCATCGCGTATTTCTCGCGCGGCGCGGCGACGACATCCATGTCCACCTCGACGGCGACACCTACCTTCTGCGCTACTCGCACAGCCTCGCGCGCTTTGCCGACCAGTCGATCGACGAAGGCGAAGCCGTCTCGCGCGCGCCCATGCCCGGCTCGGTGATCGCCGTGTCCGTTCAGCCCGGCGATGCCGTGCAGCGCGGGCAGGCGCTGCTTGTGATCGAAAGCATGAAGATGGAAACGACGATCAACGCCAGCTGCGATGGCATCGTCCAGGCTCTACATGTGGGCCTGGGTCAGACCTTTGAACGCGATGCTCCGCTGGTCACGCTGGAGCTAGGAACCCCGGCGCCATGAAACGCATCGATTCGGTACTCAACACCCGCTCGGCCGACTTCCTGGCCAACCGCCAGCACAACCTCAGACTCGTCGAAGTGCTGCGACAGCAGCAAGCCAACGTGCGACACGTCCGCCCGGAGCGCGACATGGAGCGGCTCGCAAGACAGAACAAGCTCTTCGTGCGCGAACGCATTGCGCAGCTCCTGGACCCTGGTACGCCGTTCCTGGAGCTCTCCACGCTAGCCGCCAACGCAGACTATGACGGCGAAGTACCGGGCGCAGGCGTGGTCACCGGCGTCGGCATTGTCAGCGGCCGCGAGGTGATGGTGAACGCCTCGGACGCAAGCATCAAGGGCGGCGCCTGGTACCCGCTCTCGGTCAAGAAGATCGTGCGCGCCACCGACATCGCGGTGGAGAACCGCCTGCCGATGGTCCACCTGTGCGACAGCGCCGGTGGATTCTTGCCGCTGCAGGCTGAGCTGTTCCCCGACCGACACAACGCGGGCCGGATCTTCCGCAATCAGTCCATCCTCTCGAAGATGGGCGTGCCGCAAGTCTCGATCGTGCTGGGCCACTGCACGGCGGGTGGCGCCTACGTGCCCGCGCTTTCGGACTACAGCGTGATCGTGCGCGGCAATGGCGCCATTTTCCTCGGCGGCCCGCCGTTGGTGAAGGCCGCTACGGGCGAGGAAGTCAGCGCCGACGAACTCGGCGGCTGCGACGTACACACGCGTATCTCGGGCACGGCCGACTACCCGGCGAGCAACGAATACGAAGCCATTGCCATCGCGCGCGATGTGGTCGCGCAGTGGAAGCGCCCGGTCAAGGCCGACGTACAGTGGCAGGAACCCGAAGCACCGCTCTACGACCCGCAGGAGCTCTACGGCATCATCCCGCGGGACATCAAGGTGCAGTTCGACATGCGCGAGATCATCGCGCGCATGGTGGACGGTAGCCGCTTCCACGAGTACCAGCCCGCCTACGCGCCCACGCTCGTCTGCGGATTCGCCAACCTGTGGGGCTACAAGGTTGGCATCCTCGCCAACAATGGCGTGCTGTTCAACGAGAGTGCGCAGAAAGGCACGCACTTCATCGAACTCTGCAACCAGAACCGCACGCCGCTGATCTTCCTGCAGAACATCACGGGCTTCATGGTCGGCAAGGACTACGAGCGCCGCGGCATCACCAAGGACGGCGCCAAGATGATCATGGCCGTGGCGGGCTCCGAAGTGCCGAAGTTCACAGTGATCTGCAACGGCTCTTTCGGCGCCGGCAACTACGGCATGTCGGGCCGCGCCTTCGATCCGCGCTTTCTATTCATGTGGCCGCAAAGCCAGATCTCGGTGATGGGCGCCGAGCAGGCCGCCAACGTGCTGGCCGACGTGAAGCTGCGCCAGCTCGCACGCACGGGCGCCGAGCTGAGCGCAGAGGAAATCGCAGCCATCCGGGACCCGGTGCTCGAGGACTTCCGTCGCCAGTCGAGCGCGCTCTATTCCACCTCGAAGATCTGGGACGACGGGATCCTCGACCCCGTCGACACGCGCAATGCGCTTGGGATTGCGATCTCGGCCGCGCTGAATCAGCCCATCGCGCCGCCGAGCTACGGCGTGTTTCGCATCTGAAGCCGACGATGTCCGAAGACGAAGTTTCGGTTCATCTCACGCGGCCCGAAGCAGCCGTGGCGGTGCTGACGATGCGCCGCAAGGCAGGCCCCAACGTGATCGACGGCACTTTCTGTGGCGGCCTGCTGGACGCCTGCGAGGCATTGGCGAACGATGAAGCGCTGCACGCCGTGCTGCTGCGCGCAGAGGGGCCGGCCTTCTGCGTGGGCGCCGACATCGGACAGATGCAGGCGCGCCTCGACGATCTCCCCGTTTACCTCGGAGAACTGATCGACCACGCGCATGCTGCGGTGCTGGCATTGGTCGCCCTGCCGGTGCCGGTGATTGCCTGCGTGCAAGGCGTGGCCGCGGGCGGCGGTTTTTCGCTTGCGCTGGCCTGCGACAGCGTGATCGCGTCGCGCGCGGCGCACTTCGTGGTCGCGTATCCCCAGCTCGGTACTTCGCCGGACACCGGCTTCACGCGTTCGCTGGCCGCCAGAGTCGGGGCTCATCGAGCACTCGAAATCTGCCTTTCTCCGGCGCCGCTGGATGCCGGGCAGGCCCATCGACTCGGCATCGCGAACGAGCTGGTCGATGACGAGGACCTTGATGCCGCCGCCCTTTCGGCGGCGCGACGCCTTGCCGCGCTACCCCGCATGGCCGTGGTCGGCACCAAGGCGCTCATCCAAGGCGACACCCTGTCGGCGCTGGCAGCGCGCATGCGCAGCGAGAAGGAATGGTTTCTCCGCTGTGCGGGCACCGACGCGCTGCACGATCGCATCCGCAGCTTCTCGCAGCGTCCGCGGACGACGCCGCAATAGATTCCGCAATTTCAAGGAGAGAAGCCATGGCAGGCCACTGGTTCGAAGAGTTCAGTCCCGGACAGGCGTTCGAGCACGAGATACGCCGCACCATCACCGAAGCCGACAACATGTGGTTCAGCAATGCCACTTGCAATCCGGCGGCGATCCACATCGACGCCGAATACTGCAAGGGTACGGAGTTCGGCCGCCCGCTGGTCAACAGCATCTTCACGCTCGGATTGGTGATCGGCCTGTCGGTGCAGGAAACCACACTGGGCACGACGGTGGCGAACCTGGGCATGACCGACACCCGCTTTCCCTTCCCGGTGTTTCCAGGCGACACCATTCATTCGCGCACCACGGTCAAGGAGTTGCGCGAGAGCAAGTCACGCCCGAACGCGGGCATCGTGACCTTCCTGCACCAGGGCTTCAATCAGCGCGACGAGGAAGTCTGCACCTGTACGCGCCAAGCGCTGATGCTGAGGAAGCCCGCATGAGCAGCCTCAAGCTGCGCTCAATGTTGTTCGTTCCGGCCGACAGCGAACGCAAGCTGGAGAAGTCCCTGCAGAGCATGGCCGACGTGCTGATCCTCGATCTCGAGGACTCGGTGGCCGAATCGCGCAAGGCCGGCGCGCGCGTCATGGCAGCCAACTTCATTCGCGACCAGGCAAGCGCACTCACCTCACGGCTCTTCGTGCGCATCAATCCGCTGGACACGGCTATGGCGATGGATGACCTGGCGGCGGTCGTCGCGCCTGGGCTGGCCGGCGTCATGCTGCCGAAGATCCGTTCTGCCGCGGATATCGTGCACCTCGGTCATTGCCTCGATGCGCTCGAGGTGCGCGCCGGCATCACGCCGGGCGCCATGCGCATCATGCCGGTCGCCACCGAAACGCCGCAGGCGGTGCTCGCCATGCAGACTTTCAATGCGCCGCAACCGCGCCTGGCAGGGGTCACCTGGGGCGTCGAGGACCTCTCGGCGGCCGTCGGTGCGGTCTCCAACTGCGAGGCAAATGGAGAGTATTCGCCGCTGTACACCTGGGCCAATTCGCTCTGCCTGTGCGCAGCTGCGGCGGCCGGCGTGCCTGCGATCGATACGCTGCACATCGACTTCCGCGACATCGCCGGCCTTGAGGCCGCCTGCCGCTCCTCGCGCCGGCGGGGCTTCCGCGGGCGCATCGCGATTCATCCCGACCAGGTGGCGACGATCAACATGGCCTACTCGCCTAGCGAGACCGAGCTGGCGCACGCTCGGCGTATCGCGGACGCCTTCGCCGCGCAACCCGAAGCGGGCACGCTCAGCATCGATGGCCACATGGTCGACAAGCCGCATCTCACCCAGGCGCTTCAGACGCTCGAAATGTCGGCGAGCTGAAGCTGCGGATTGCGGCGCATAGTAAGCTTGACACGAAGACAACCGGCGCCATCCCGTCCCCATGAACACCAACACCCAGCGAGCTCCGCACAAGAGCGCCAATACCTCAAAGAGCATTGAAGAAAGCGCGTCGGCGCCGCTGTCCGAACGCCGCCAGCGGCGTGCCACAGAGATCCTGGTCGCCGCGCGCGAGGTGTTTCTCGAGCGGGGCTTTCAGGGCACGGCCGTCAGCGAGATCGCAAGCCGCGTCGGCATCGTCGAAGGTCTCGTGTTCAGTTACTTCCCGACCAAGCGGGACCTGTTGCACGCCGTGCTGCGCGAGATGTACGAGCCTCTGATCCAGGACGTGAGCGATGGCTATGCCCGTCTGCAAGGCTTGCGCGCACGGCTTCGCTTCATCGTCTGGCGACATGTGCGCGTCTACGTCGAGACCCCAGGCCTTGCCAAACTGGTGCTGCACGAAGTTCGAACCGGCCCCGAGTACACCAGTTCCGGCCTGCACGAGTTGCAGGTGCGCTACACGCACTTCGTGCGGTTGGCGCTCGAGGATGCCGCGCGCGAAGGAGAGATCGACGCATCGGTCGACATCGAGTCCGTGCGCTCCATGCTCTACGGCGGACTGGAGCATCTGATGTGGCCAGTGCTTTTTGGCACGCAGCGCGCCAACGTGGACCTCGTGGCCGACCGCTACACCGATCTCATGCTGCGCGGGCTACAGCCGGCGCAGGCCTCGCGCGCCGGCGATGTGGAGTCGCGGCTCGCGCGCCTCGAAGCCATCGTTGCTGGCGGCAAAGCGGCGCCGCGCAAGCACCGCTGAGGCATTTCTGACCCGCGCTCAATGGCCGCCAGCGGTAATGCTGGCGGCCATTTTCTTTTGGCGTCCAAGGAAAACCTAGTGTTTGCCCTCAAGAGATCATCATAGTTTTTGATCTAGACTCAAAACAGAAACTGAAAGCACCGTCAAGGCGCTTCAGAAAGCGCGAATGCCAGAAAAAGAGCCCAACTCAATCTCGCAGCCCGATATGGCTGCCATGCAACGGAGACAACGTGCGCGCATCGGAATCTGGGAACCCTGTGGTCCTTGAATGCGAGGGCATCGAGCGGTCGTTCGGCGGCCTGAAGGCGCTCAAGGGCGTGAGCTTCGCAGTGCGCCAGGGCGAGATCTTCGGACTCGTTGGCCCCAACGGCAGCGGCAAGACGACGATGGTCAACGTCATCACGGGCTTCTATCCGCCGCAGGCGGGCCGCGTGCGCCTGTTCGGGCAGGACATCACCGGAACGAAGCCCTACCGCATCGCGCAGCAATCGGTGGCCCGCACCTTCCAGAACCTCGCGCTATTCAAAGGCATGACGGTTCTGGACAACATCCTGCTGGGGCGGCACGTGCACATGCGCCCCAGCGCGCTGGCCTCGCTGTGCTATTGGGTCTGGGCCGCGCGCGAGGAAACTGCACATCGGCGCGTGGTCGAGGAAATCATCGACTTCATGCAGTTGCAGGACATTCGGGACGAACCGATCGAATCGATCCCCCCGGGACTGCAAAAGAGCGTGGAGCTGGCACGCGCGCTCGCCTCGGAACCGAAGTTCCTGATCCTCGACGAGCCGATGGCCGGCATGAACCAGGAAGAAAAGGAATACCTCGCGCGCTACATCCTCGATGCGCGCGATGAGCGCGGCGTTTCGATCCTGATGATCGAGCACCACATGGACGTGGTCACCTCGCTGTGCGACCAGGTGCTGGTGCTGAGCTATGGGGAGTCCATCGCGCAGGGGCCGGCGCGCGAGGCGATCTCGTCACCGGCCGTGGTCGAGGCGTATCTGGGTCATCGTGCAGCGCAGCGCGCGGGAGCGATTGCATGAGCCCGAGCATCACCGCGGACCTGCGAGCGCGCGTCGCCGCCGCCTGTGACCGCTGGCAAGGCGGCCAGACGGGCGATCCTTCGACACTGATCGCGGCCATCGCCCGCAACGTGCTCGCGCACCCCGCGCGCATTGCGGTGCGCGAGCGTGACCGGGGCATCTGGGTCGAGCACGACTGGACAGCCGTCCTCAGCGACGTCATCGCCCTGGCAGCCGGACTGCAACAGGCCGGCGTGCGACCGGGCCACGCGGTGATGGTGATCGGCGACAACCGCCTGCGCCTGTACCAGGCCATGCTCGCCACCATGGCCCTGCGCGCCTTTCCGGCGCCGATCTACCCCGACGTGCCTCCCGCGGAACTGGTGCACTACAGCAAGCTGGGGCGCCCCGAGGTGGCCATCGTCGAAGACCAGGAGCAGGTCGACAAGCTGCTGGAACTGCGAAAGCAAAGCGGCGGGCAGCCACGCGCCATCATCTACCACGACCCACGTGGCCTGCGCACCTGCGACGAGCCGGGGCTGACGTCGCTGGCGACGTTGCTCGAAAGCGGCCGCGCGCGGCTCGCGGAAGCACCCGGGCTCATCGACACACTGATGGCCGAGGCCAGGGCGCAGGACATCGCCGTGCTGCTGCATTCCTCGGGCACCACGGGCCAGCCCAAGGGCATCCCACTGACCCAGGCTAACATCATCGGTGGCGTGCGCAACGCCGCGGCAGCGGGCTACTTCCAACCGCACGAAGACCACTACGCCTATCTGCCGATGGCGTGGGTCGGCGACTTTGTCTTCACGCTCGGCGGCGGGCTGGTGCTGGCTTTCACCATCCACATTCCCGAGCGCCAGGAAACCGTGCTGCACGACCTGCGCGAGGTCGCACCTACGATGTACCTGGCGGCGCCGCGTGCCTGGGACCACATGCTCACGCGCCTACAGGTCGGCATGGCCGAATCGACGCGCCTCAAGCGCTTTCTCTACGAATGGTTCATGGGGCGAGCCATCGAGGTCGAAAGGCGCCGGCTGGACGGGCACGCTCCGAAGGTCGGTGAGCGCCTCACGCGCCAGTTGGGCGAATGGCTGGTGTTCGCCCCGATCCGCGACATCCTGGGGCTGTCGCGCGCCAGGCGCGCCTACACAGGCGGTGAAGCGCTCGGGGAGGACACCTTTCTGACCTTTCGCGCGCTGGGCATCAACCTGCGGCAGTTCTACGGCCAGACCGAAACCGCCGCACTCACGGCCGCGCAAGACGACGGCGACCTCAAGCTGCACACCGTCGGCCGGCCGATGCCCAACGTCGAAATTCGCATCGACGATCGCGGTGAGATCTTCGTTCGCTCGGCCTCGGTTTTCGGCGGCTATTACGAAAATCCGGAAGCGACGGCCGAAGCGCTGCAGGACGGCTGGCTTGCGACGGGCGATGCGGGCTACCTGGAACCCGATGGCCAACTGGTCGTGCTGGGCCGCGTCAGCGAGGTCATGCACACCGCCGCCGGCGAACGCTTCGTGCCGAACTACATCGAGAACCGGCTCAAGTTCAGCCCATACATCCGCAACGCGGCGGTGGTCGGCGCAGGCCGTGAACGGCTCGGCGCGCTCGTGTGCATCGACTTCGAGGCGGTCGGCCACTGGGCCGAGGAACGTGCCCTGCCCTACACCTCCTATGCCGACCTGTCTCAGCACCCGGATGTCGTAGCGCTGATCGCGGGGGTGTTCGAGCGCGTCAATCGGGTGCTCAAACCCGAGTTGGCGCTGCGCCGTTTCGTCAACTTGCCCAAGGACTTCGATGCCGATGACGGCGAGATCACGCGCACCCGCAAGCTGCGCCGCGCGACCGTCGAGGAACGCTACGCGGTGGTGATCGAGGCGCTGTACGCCTCTGCGGAGTCGGTGGATTTCAACACCGCCATCACCTACGAGAACGGCCAGACCGGCAGCATGCGCCGCACACTGCAACTGACGAGGATCGACTGATGGACATCCTGCTGTACGCGGAACTCGCGATCAACGGCGCACTGGTGGGCCTGATGTATGCGCTGGTGGCGCTGGGCATCGTTCTGGTCTACAAGGCTTCCGGCTACGCCAACCTGGCGCAGGGCGCCTTCGCAATGACTGGTGGCTATGCCTGCCTGCTGATCACGACGGCGCTCGGCGTGCCGATGTGGGCAGCAGCGCTGCTGTCGCTCGTGGTGCTGTTCTTCGCAGGCGTGCTAGTCGAACGCTTCCTGTTGCGCCGCATGATCGGGCAGCCCGTCGTGATGGTCATCATGCTCACGCTCGGTCTGGAGATCTTTCTGCGCGGCCTGGTGCCGGGCCTGCTGGGCTCGACGGTGAAACGGCTGGACCTCGACATTTCGCAGGCGCCCGTGCTGCTGGGCGACATCCTGGTCAATCGTGCCTATCTGACCGGCGGCGTGATTGCGCTGGTGCTGATCTTCGGCGCCATGGCGTTCTTCAATTCACCCTTGGGTGTGCGCATGCGCGCCGTGTCGGACGACAAGATCGCAGCTTGGACAGTCGGCATCCGGGTCGAACACGTGATCGCCGTCGCGTGGGGCTTGGCGGGCGTCTCGGCAGGTGCTGCGGGCATCCTCTGGGGCTCGGTGCAGGGCGTGGACTGGACCCTGTCGCTGCTTCTGCTCAAAGCGCTCGCCATTGCGATCCTCGGCGGGCTCGACAGCGTGCGCGGCGTGCTGGTTGCGGGCCTCGTCATCGGCGTTGCGGAAAGCATCGCGGCCGGCGTGCTGGACCCGCTCGTGGGCGGAGGCACGCGCGACATCGTGGCTTCGGTCTTCATCCTGTTGACAGTGCTCGTTCGCCCGCACGGGTTGTTCGGCAGCGAACACATCGAACGAGTCTGATCACATGTTCTACCGCGCCGCCGGCATTCGCCACGTCAATTACCTTCAAACCCGCAGGCTCTGGCCGCTGCGGGCCGACCGGACATTGCTCGCCATCATCGCGGCGCTGTTCATCGCGGCGCCCTGGCTGCTGAGCTCGCTCTACCTCAACTCCTACCTGATGCCCCTGCTGCTGTGGACCAGCGCGGCACTGGGCCTGAACCTGCTGATGGGGGGTGCGGGTCAGGTGCACCTGGGCTACGGCGCCGTGATGGCTATCGGCGCCTACGGCACCGTGCACATGACCCGCGGCGGACTACCGTTCGAGCTGGCGCTGCTGTTGGGCGGAACGCTGGCGGCATTGATCGGCTCGGTGTTCGGCGCCGCCGCACTGCGCGTGAAGGGACTGTACCTCGCGGTTTCCACCCTGGCGCTGCAGTACCTGACCGACTTTGTCATCGTGCACGTGCCAGCGATCAGCGGAGGCTCGCAAGCTTCGCTGCAGGTGCCTGTGCTGAAGCTGCTGGGTATGCCGGTCACGTCGGATGCGGGTCTGTACTTCGTCGCGCTGGGTGTCTGTGCGGTGCTGACGATCTGGATGCTCAACATCAAGCGCACCAGCTTCGGCCGCGCGCTGGCGGCCATTCGCGAGAAGGACTACGCCGCCGAGATCCTCGGCGTGAGCGCCTTCCGATACAAGCTGCTGGCCTTCTGGGTCAGCTCGTTCATCGGCGGGATGGTCGGTGCTCTCTATGCCTTCTGCTACTACAAGGCCGTCTCGCCGGAGCAGTTCCACATCGAACTCTCGATCCAGTTGCTGGCCACCGTCATCGTCGGCGGACTGGGCAGCGTGCTGGGCTGCTACTTCGGCGCGGCGCTGATCCTGCTGGCGCCGCCGCTGATCCACCATTTGCTGGGCACGTTCTCGCACCACTATGGCGGCGCAATCGGCAGCGACCTGCTGACCCATGCACCGCTAATCCTCTACGGCGCAATGATCGTCGGCTTCCTGCTGTTCGAGCCGCTCGGCCTGGCCAAGATTTACGACAACGTGCGCAAGAGTCTGCTGGTCTGGCCCTTCCGCCACACGCGGCGCCATTGAGTTTCGCACAGGCGTTTCATCACCAGCCGTCGCCAGGGCGCCCGCCTGGACGGTGGCCATCCGGAACGGGCGAACCACAGCAGCAGGAGATTGACATCATGACGGTAGACAGACGACAGTTCGTGGCGGCCGGCGCGGCGACCGCACTCATCGGCACTCTCCCCTTTGCGCCGCAAGCCCATGCACAGGAAAAAGTCGTCAAGTTCGGCATGGCGCAGGACTTCACGGTGGTCTATACCTTCGTCACGGCCGAATACAGCCAGGGCCAACGCGACTACTTCTCCCTCGTCAACGAACGCGGCGGCGTGAATGGCTGGAAGATCGTTGCTGACATCGTCGACACGGGCAATGCGCCGCAACGCGGCATCGAGGCCTACGAACGCTTCAAGCGCAACGGCGTGGTGTTGATCGACCCGCTCTCCACGCCGGTCAGTCGGGCATTGGTCACGCGCGCGCTGCAGGACAAGATCAACCTGGTGACCACCTTCTCGGGCCGCAGCGACGCGGGGGATGGCACAGTGTTTCCTTACGTGCTGCCGCTGTCCGCCAGCTACTGGTCGCAGGCGGCGATCCTGATCGAGTACATGGCCCGCCAGGACAAGGACCTGAAAGGCAAGAAGATCGCGTTCGTCCACATCGACACGCCCTTTGGCCGCGAGCCCCTGCCGCTGCTGCAGGCACTGGCCAAGCGGCGCGGCTTCGAACTGCTGCCCTACTCCTATGCGCCGCCCGGCAACGAGCAGTCGGCCGTGTGGACGCAATTGCGCCGCGCCAAGCCGGACTGGACGTTGATCTGGGGCGGTGGCGTCGGCCAGACCGTCTCGGTGAAAGAGGCGCTTCGCAACGGCATCGCGCCCGACCGTATCGCGTCGGTCGTGTGGCTGTCGGAGTCGGACATGAAGGTGGTCGGGCCCGATCAGGCCAAGGGTGTACTCAAGTACGAAGGCGCAGCGGCGGGCCGCGAGCCCAAGGTGATCCAGGACATCCTGCGCGAGGTCGTCCACAAGGGCAAGGGCGCGGGCGCCAAGGAACTGGTTGGTACAGCCTACTACAACATCGGCGTGATGGCCGGCGCCGTGATGGTCGAGGGCGTGCGACGGGCGCTGGAGATCACCAAGGGAACGGCCGTAACGGCCGAAGCGCTCAACGAGGGCCTTCGCAGCATCAAGAACTTTACGGCCGATGGCCTGATCCCGCCGCTGACCACGAGCAAGATCGACCACCAGGGTGGCGGCATGGGCCGCATCGCGCAGTGGGACGGCACGCGCTGGGTGCCCAAGAGCGACTGGCTCGCGAGCGACCAGGATGCGGTATGGGAACTCATCCGTGCGTCGTCGGCGGAGTTCAAAAAGACGGGAACATGACTCTTCTCGCCATCAACAACGTCGAGGTGGTGTACGACAGCGTGTCGCTGGCGGTCAAGGGTGTGTCCATCGACATCGAGGCAGGTGGACTGGTCGCGCTGCTCGGCGCCAACGGCGCGGGCAAGAGCACCGTGCTGAAGGCGATCAGCGGTGTCCTGAGCGCCGAGCGCGGCAAGGTGAGCGGCGGCACCATTACCTTCGATGGTGCCGATCTGCTGGGTCTGAGCGCGCCCGAGCGCGTGCGACGCGGCATCGTTCACGTGCTGGAAGGCCGACGCATTTTCGAACACCTGACGCCAGCCGAGAACCTGCTCGCCGCAACGTCGATGCACCGCGACCGCGGCCACGTCCGCGAACTGATGGACAAGGTGATGGCCTGGTTTCCGCGCCTGGCGCAGCGGGCGGGTTCGCCCGCGGGCTACCTCTCCGGTGGTGAGCAGCAGATGCTGGCCATCGGCCGCGCCATGATGACCGAGCCACGCCTCCTGATGCTCGACGAGCCCAGTCTTGGTCTTGCGCCCCTGCTGGTCGACGAGATCTTCGATATCGTGCGACGCATCAACGCGGACGCCGGCTTGTCGGTACTGCTGGTGGAGCAGAACGCCGTTGCGGCGCTCGGCATCGCGCAGCGCGCCTACCTGATCGAGAATGGGCGCGTCGTCATGACCGGTAGCGCCGAGTCCTTGAGCAGCAATCCGGACGTGCAGGAGTTCTACCTTGGCGGCGCGCAAGGTCATCAGAAGGACTACCACGCCGTGAAGCACTACCGTCGGAGAAAGCGGTGGTTGACATAGAAAGCGGAGGGGCTCTGGTGCAAATCGCTCTTCCAGTAGGCTCTGGCCTCTGTGCGCCAGGCGAGTCCATCAGGCCCGCCAGAAGTCACGCGGGCATGGTGGTGCCGGATGGCGCCGCCGACCTCAGAACCCCACTTCGTTGCGCCCCTTGAGATCGAGCAGCGCGCGCGCTTCGTCGGGCGTCGCGATTTCCAGGCCCATGCCTTCTAGGATGCGGCGCACGCGGCGTACCTGGTCGGCGTTGGTTTTGGCCAGCTGGCCCGGGCCATCCCACAGCGAATCCTCCAGGCCGACCCGGACGTTGCCACCCTGCGCCGCCGCCGTCGCCGCGATGTTCATCTGCGACTTGCCGGCGCCCAGCACGCTCCACAGGTAGTCCTTGCCGAACAGCCGGTCGGCCGTGCGCTTCATATGAGCGATGTCGTCCGGATGCGTACCGATGCCGCCCAGGATGCCGAACACCGTCTGCACGAACAGCGGCGGCGTGGCGAGCTTGCGGTCCAGGAAGTGGGCAAGGTTGTACAGATGAGCCGTGTCGTAGCACTCGAACTCGAACTTTGTGCCGTTCTCGGTACCCTTGGTCAGGATGTACTCGATGTCCTGGAAGGTGTTCTTGAACACCAGGTTGCGCGTGCCGTCCAGGTAAGGGCGCTCCCAATCGTGCTGGAACTGCTTGTAGCGGCCCAGCACCGGGAACAAGCCGAAATTCATGCTGCCCATGTTGAGCGACGCCACCTCGGGCTTGAGCTCCAGCGCCGGGCGCATGCGCTCGTCCACCGTCATGGTCGGCGCGCCACCCGTGGTGATGTTGATCACGGCGTTGCTGCGTGCCTTGATGTCGCGCACGAACGGCAGGAAGGCCTCAGTGGTCTGCACCGGCCGGCCGTCCTGTGGATTGCGGGCGTGAAGGTGCACGATGGCCGCGCCGGCCTCCACGGCGCCGATGGCATGCTCGGCAATCTGCTCGGCCGTGATCGGCAGGTGCGGCGACATGGACGGCGTGTGGATCGAACCGGTCACGGCGCAGGTGATGATGACTTTTCTGGACAAGAGCTACTCCTGAAAAAAGGGCCGGACCGCCGAATCGCCGCACGAAAGCTTCGTGCCGCCACGCGGCGCGCAGGGGTCGCATCGCGCACGCCGGTTCGTACGCTTGCGCACTATGTTCCAGCGCATTATGCTACCGTCGGCGCCAGCCGGGGACTCGTGGAAACCATGCTCATAGGAATAAGCAGGAGACAAACATCGCCGCCGTGTACACCTCCCCGGCCCGGGCCTTCGACTACATCGTCGTGGGCGCGGGCGCCGCCGGCTGCGTGCTCGCCAACCGCCTGTCCGCCGATCCCGCCGTGCGGGTGGCGCTGGTGGAAGCGGGCCCATCGGACCGGCGCTTCCCCGTCAACTTGAAGACGCTGCTGCCCATCGGCAACATCTTTCTGCTCCCCCATTCGCGCTACAACTGGATGCACGAGTTCACCGGAGGCGCCGGCGTCAACGGCCGCGTCATCGGCTGCCCGCGAGGGCGGCTCTTCGGCGGCTGCACCTCGCTCAACGGCACCGTCTATATCCGCGGCCACCGGCTCGACTACGACGACTGGGCGGCGCTGGGCAACGAAGGCTGGTCGTATGCCGACGTGCTGCCGGCCTTCACGCGCCACGAGAACCGGGCTCTCGGCACCAGCGCCTTTCATGGCACGGGTGGCGAGCTCGACGTGCAGCGGCTTCGAGACCCGCACGCGCTCGCGCTGGGCTTCGCGCAGGCGGCGCGAGAGGCCGGCTACCCGCTCAACGACGATTTCAACGGCGAGCAGCAGGACGGCTTCGGCTTGTTCGAGCTGAACCAGCGCCACGGCGTGCGGCTGTCGAGTTCGCGCGCGTTCCTGCACCCGGCGCTGTCGCGTCCCAACCTCACCGTCTTCGCCGACACGTTGGTCGAGCGCGTCGTGCTGAGAGGCGCGCGCGCGACCGGCGTGTCGGTGCGGCACCGCGGCGAGCGCATCGAACTCAGCGCCGCGGTCGAGGTCGTGCTGTCGGCCGGCACGATCAACAGCCCGCAGCTGCTGATGCTCTCGGGCATCGGCGCCGCGCCGGTCCTCGAGCGGCATGGGGTCCGCGTCGCACATGCGCTGCCCGGCGTTGGCGCCAACCTGCAGGATCATCCCACTGCGTCCGTCGCCATCGCGAACCCGGGCGGCGAGTCGTATGCAATGAGCTGGCGGGCCCTTGCCCGAAACACGGCGGCGCCCTGGCGCTACGCCTTCGGGCGGCGCGGCATGCTGGCGTCCAACGCCGCGGAGGCGGGAGGCTTCATGCGCAGCAACCCCGCGCTGGACCGCCCCGACCTGCAGTTCACCTTCATGGTGGGCATGAAAGAAAGCGCTCGGACGCTGCCGCGACGCCACGGCTTCGTGTGCCATGTGGCAGTGCTGCGGCCGGCCACCCGCGGCAGCCTGGAGCTGCGCTCCAGCAACCCTGCCGACCGCCCCGTGATGCATCCACGCTTCCTGGAAGACCGTCGCGACGTCGACGCGATGCTGCACGGGCTGCGCGAAGCACGCCGAATAATGGCAATGCCGGGGCTGGCGCGTTATGCCGGCGCGGAGCTTTTGCCCGGCGCGGCGGCAGACGATGACGCAGCGCTGGAAAAGTACATCCGCACGACGGCCGCCACCACCTACCACCCCGTGGGCACCTGCCGAATGGGCCCGGCCAGCGACCCGGCGTCCGTGGTGGACGCGCAATTGCGCGTGCACGGCATCGAGGGCCTGCGTGTGGCCGACGCGTCCATCATGCCCAACATCATTGGCGGCAACACCGCCGCCCCGTCCATGATGGTCGGCGAGCGGGCGGCCGAATTCATGCGCCGCCCCCGCAGCTCGTCGCCGCGCGCCGAACTGGGCGCCGCATTCGCTCCCGCACCCTTCACCCTGTCCACGCCATGATCACTGCCCTGCCCTCCTTCCTCGACGGTCGACCCAAGCTGCTGTTCATCGACGGCCGCAGCGTGCCGGCCGAAAGCGGCAAGCTGTTCGACACCATCAACCCGGCGACCGGCGAGCGGCTGGCGCAGGTCGCCGAAGGCGGCGCCGCCGACGTCGACCGCGCCGTGGCTGCGGCGCGCGCCGCCTTCGAGTCGGGGCCCTGGAGCCGCTTCAAGCCTTTCGAGCGCCAGCACGTCATGCTCGAGCTCGCGGACCTGGTGGAAAAGCACTACGACGAGCTGGCGCTGCTCGACACGCTGGACATGGGCGGGCCCATCGCGCGCACCATCCTCGGACGACGCCGCGCGGTCGGCCTGCTGCGCTACTACGCGGGCCTGGCCACCTCGATGCAGGGCGACACCATCCCCAACTCCGCGCCGGGCGACGTGTTCGCCTATACGCTCAAGGAGCCGGTCGGCGTGGTCGGCGCCATCAACCCCTGGAACGGCCCCATCGGCCTGGCCATCTGGAAGATCTGCCCGGTGCTCGCCTCGGGCTGCACCGTGGTGCTCAAGCCGGCCGAACAGGCACCGCTGTCGCCGCTGCGGCTGGCCGAGCTGTGCATGGAAGCCGGCATCCCGCCCGGCGTGGTCAACGTGGTCACAGGCTTTGCCGAGGCCGGCAGCGCGCTTGCCGCGCATCCGGGCGTCGACAAGGTGGCTTTCACCGGCTCGACGGAAGTGGGTCAGAAGATCGTGCGAGCCGCGGCGGGCAACCTCAAGCGCATGTCCATGGAGCTGGGCGGCAAGTCGCCGAACATCGTGTTCGCCGACGCCGACCTGGACATCGCCGTGCCGGGCGCCGCGATGGCGGTGTTTCAGAACTCCGGCCAGATCTGCAGCGCCGGCACGCGCCTGTACGTGCAGCGGGCCATCTACGACGAGTTCGTGGAGAAGGTGGCGTTGTATGCCAAGACGCTGCGCGTGGGCGATCCGCTCGATCCGCATACGCAGCTGGGCCCCGTGGTGTCGGCCGAACAATTGCAGCGCGTCACCACCTACCTGAGCCTGGGCCACGAGCAGGGCGCGAAGGCCCTAGCGGGCGGCTCGCGACTGGAGACGGGCGCGTTGGCGCGCGGCTACTTCGTGGGGCCTACGGTGTTCGCCGGCGTGCGCGACGACATGCGCATCGCGCGCGAGGAAATCTTCGGACCGGTGCTGTCGGCATTGCCCTTCGACGATCTCGACGAGGTGCTGCGCCGCGCCAACGACACGCAGTACGGGCTTGGTAGCGGCGTATGGTCGCGCGACGTGACCACGGTGCACCGGGTCGCCAAGGGCCTGCGCACCGGCACCGTGTGGGCCAACTGCTATCAGGTCATGGACCCGGCCATCCCGTTCGGCGGCTACAAGATGAGCGGCTTCGGGCGCGAGTCGGGTGTGCAGCACATGCACGAGTAACTGCAGACCAAGTCGGTAGTGCTTCAGCTGGGCTGAGCCAGGCGGGCGAAGCAGCGAGCGCTCAGCTTGCCGCGCCGGGTCGCAGCCGGTACATCGCGGTGGCCATCCGTCGGAACACGCCCAACCCGCGCTGCAGCTGCGGCGACCCCACCGTGTTGCGGCGGGTGATGATGCCGAAGTTCTCGGAGCGCACGCCCAGGTCGATGTTCAGCACGGTCAGCCAGCCGTTGGCGCAGTAAGGCTGCGCGAAATCCTCAGGAAGCAATACCAATGCGTCGCTCATGCACACGACACTCAGCATGACAGGCGACGACAGCGTTTCGATCAGGCTGGTGAGAAGGGGAAGCCCCTGCTGGATGCAACGCGCGTCGATGCGCGCCCGCAGGTCGGCACCGCCTGGCGGCAGGATCCATGGGTGGTGCACCAGGTCCGCCAGCATGAGCTTGCGCTTGCGCGCCAGCGGGTGGCCCGCGCGCGCCACGACGCAGATCGGCTCTTGCACGACGGGTTCGAAATTCAGTTCGGGCTCCAGCGACGCGTCTCGCACGCGCGCCAGCACCAGGTCGAAACGGGCTTTCATCAGCCCCTCCACCAGCGCGCGGCTGGTGTCGACGTGCACGGTGACCAGGATCTCCGGCGCTTCCTGCGCCAACTGCAGCAGCGCCGTGCGACTGTGCCGGCACTTCGAACCGGTCTTCCAGTGGAAGTCAGACGACGTGCTGATGATGGCCATGCCCAACTTTCACCTGCTGGGCACGGCGCTGCCGGTGCAGGCGATGTACAACGGCTGCACCGTGTCGGTCATGCCGGCCCTGGAACCCGGGCGTTTGCTCGACCCCGTGGCGCAGACACGACCCACCATCCTCGTGGTCGCGCCTATCGTCATCCAGATGATGCTGGACCACCCTGGCCTCGAGGCGGCCGACCTGAGTTCGCTGCGGCTCATCATGTACGCGGGATCGCCCATCAGCGCAACGCTCCTGAAGCGCGCCATGCATGCGATCCCGTCGCACTTCATGCAGTTCTATGGCGCTACCGAGAGCGGCGGCGCGATGAGCATCCTGCGCCCGGAGCAGCACGACCTGGAGAACGAGTCCAAGCTGCGCTCCTGCGGCACGCCGCTGCCGTTGATCGATTTCCGAATCGTCGACGAAAGCGGCAATGAGCTCGAGGACGGGCAGACCGGGGAGATCCAGGTGCGCTCGCCAGCGCTGTTCACGCGCTACCGCAACCAGCCCGAGCAGAGCGCCAAGGCCCTGTCGCGGGGCTGGTACCGCACGGGCGACGCCGGTTTCCGAGATCCCCGGGACGGCCTCTACTACATCGTGGACCGCGTGAAGGACATGATCGTCACCGGCGGCGAGAACGTCTATTCGGCCGAAGTGGAGCAGGCCATCATGAAGCCCCCGGGCGTCGCCGCCTGCGCGGTCGTGTCCGCGCCCGATGCGCGCTGGGGCGAACGTGTGACGGCGGTGGTGGTCAAAAAGCCGCTCGCCGAGCTCACCGCGGAAGAACTCATCGAGCACTGCCGCGAGCTGATCGCCGGCTACAAGGTTCCCAGGCACGTCGAATTCGAGACGGCGCTGCCGATGAATCCCACGGGAAAGATCCTCAAGCGGGTCCTGCGCGACAAGTTCTGGGCCGGGCAGTCCCACACCGTCGGCTGACCCACGCGCTTTTCTTTCCGAAGAGCGCGGGCGGCCGCGAGGCGCGACCCGGGTAAATACCCATCCAGCCTTCGTACGCGTGTGTACCATGTGCTGCCGTACACATACGAGGCGGCAGGATGCAGGGCACGAGTTTTCTCAAGCAGGCCGTGGCCTGCGCGCCGCACAAGACGGCCACCATCTGCAACGGACGGCGCCGCGCCTGGCGTGAGGTCGGCCAGCGCGTGCCGCGCCTTGCGGCAGCGCTGCGCTCCTTCGGCATTGCCGACGGCGCCTTCGTGGCGGCGCTGTCCATGAATTCCGATCGTTACGTCGAGCTGTTCTTTGCCGTGCCCTGGGCCGGCGGGGCGCTCGCGCCGTTGAACATCCGCTGGTCGCCGGCCGAGAATCTCTATGCCTTGACCGACTCGCAGGCCAGCGTGCTGCTGGTCGACGAGAGCTTCATCGAGCAGGCGCGCGACTTGCAGAAGCAGTTGCCCGGGCTGAAGACGCTGATCTTCATGGGCGAAGGCGACACGCCCGAGGGCATGCTGTCGTACGAGGCGCTGCTGACGCAGCACGAACCCCTGCCGGATTCCAACCGCGGCGGCGAGGACCTCTGGGTGATCTTCTATACCGGCGGCACCACGGCCCATCCCAAGGGCGTGATGATGTCGCACCGCGGCCTGTTCATGGCCACGATCACCTACCTGGCGATGCTGCCGTCCATCGAGGACCTGAGCTTCGCGTACGTGGCCGGCTACTTCCATTTCGCGGGCGCCAGCGCCCTGCTCTACATCACCCTGGCGGGCGGCACGCATGTGCCGCTGCCCAAGTTCGACCCGGTATTGGTGATGCAGACCATCGCCGAGCACAAGATCACCAACGCGGTGCTGGTGCCCACCATGATCAACATGCTGATCAGCCACCCCGACTTCGACAAGTACGACCTGTCCAGCCTGGCCACCTGCGTCTACGGCGGCTCGCCCATGCCCGAGACGCTGATGAAGACCGCGATGAAGAAGCTGCCGAGCCTGCGCTTCTATCAGATCTTCGGCATGACCGAGACCGGCGGCTTCGCCACCATGCTGCGCTGGCGCGACCACGTCACCGAGGGCCCGAAGGCGAAGCGCCTGCGCTCGGCCGGCCAGCCCGCGCCGGGCATGCAGGTGGAAGTCCGCCTGCCCGACGGCACGGTGGCCCCGCCCGACACCTTGGGCGAAATCGTGGTGCGCGGCGAAACGCTGATGAACGGCTACTTCCACAACGAAAGCGCCACCGCCGCCGTGCTCAAGGACGGGTGGATGTACACCGGCGATGCCGGCACCATCGACGACGACGGCTTCCTCTACGTGGCCGACCGCATCAAGGACATGGTGGTCACCGGCGGCGAGAACGTCTATTCCATCGAGGTCGAGCGCGTGCTCTTCATGCACCCCGCCGTGGGCGAGGCCGCCGTGATCGGCATCCCCAGCGCCGAGTGGGGCGAAGCCGTGCACGCCGTTGTCGTCCTCAAGCCGGGCGAGAGCGCCACGCCCGAGGAACTCACCGCCTTTTGCCGCCAGCACATCGGCGGCTACAAGGTGCCGCGCAGCTACGAGTTCCGCTCGGAGCCGCTGCCCGTCACGCCCGTGGGCAAGGTACGAAAGAACGTGCTGCGCGACCCGCACTGGGCGCAGCAAAGCCGCAAGATTTGAAGGAGACACGCATGGAACACAACCTCACCCGCCGGAGCATCGTCAAGGCCGCCGCAGCCACTGCGCTCGGCGGCTCGTTCATCGCGCAAGCGCAGGCGCAAGCGCAGGCGCAGGCGCAGGCGCAAGGCACGGTGCTGCGTTATTCCAACTGGCTGCCGCCGGGCTACCCGGTGCGCACCAAGGTGCTGGACCCGTGGATGGCCGAGGTCGAGAAGGTGACGGAAGGCCGCGTGAAGTTCGAGACCTCGCCCAAGGTCATCGGCACGGTACCCGGCCAGTTCGACGTCATCCGCGACGGCCTCGCCGACGTAGCGCTGATCACTCCAGGCGCCACGCCGGGCCGCTTCGAGCTGATGGAAGTGCTGGACATGCCCTTCGTGGGCGATGTGTCCGAGTCGCGCTCGGTGGCCTCGTGGCGCATCTACAAGAAAGAGTTCGAGAAGTTCGGCGAATACAAGGGCGTGCTGCCGATCTCCGTCTTCATGGGCAACGCGGCGCACCTGTTCACCACCAACAAGGAAGTCAAGTCGCTGGACGACTGGAAGGGCCTGAAGCTGCGCAGCCCGCAGCCGGCCGCCAGCCTGGCCATCACCCAGCTGGGCGGCGTGCCGGTGTACAAGCCCGTGCCCGAGATCTACGAGCTCGCGTCCTCCGGGGTGATCGACGGCGCGGTGATCCCCACCGAGGTGGTTACCGGCTTCAAGCTCGACGGCGTGATGAAGCGCATGACATTCGTGGAAGGCGGCATCACCAACAGCAACTTGCTGTGGGCCATGAACCCCGACAAGTTCGCCTCGTTGCGCAAGGAAGACCAGGAGGCGATCCTGAAGATCTCCGGCGAAGCGATGGCGCGCGCTGCCGGCCGCGCGCACGACATCTTCACGCAGGAAGCCATGGCGCAGCTCACCAGGAACGGCACGCTGATCCACCGCGCCAGCCCGCAGGTGGTGGCGCAGATGAAGGAGAGGCTCAAGCCGGTGGAGGCCGCGTGGTTCGAGAAGGCGCGCAAAAAGGGCATCACCGATCCGGAACGCGTGCTTGCCGACCTGCGCAAGGAAGTGACGCTGGTCACCGGGCTGGCGAAATAAGCTCGGCGAGCCACGCGCTTGCTCAGGGCAGGTTCTCGCGAAAGATCACCTGGCTGCGCACCTGCTCGACGCCGCTGTGCGCATCCCGGCCGTCGCGCAGGTTAGCGAAGATGCGCACCGATTCACTCACCCCTGCGGTAGCCCATCAAGCATTCCTGCGCGACGCTGGCCACCAGGCGCCCATCCCTGTCATGCACGCGCGCAATGCACAGTCCGCGACCCGAGTTGGCCACCGGACTGATGCTCTCGAAGTGCAGCCACTCGTCCGCGCGAAACGGCGCGTGCAGCCAGATCGAGTGGTTCAGGCTCGCAACGTACAGGCCACCACCCTCGATCGCCTCGTCCAGATGCGCGCCGCTGGCCGGGTAGTTCACCCACCAATCGGACAAGTAGGCGAACACGGCCGCGTGCAAATGGGGGTCATCCCGCAGGCGCGCCTTCGACTTCAGCCAGTACCGAAGGCGAGGCTCGGCGCGGTCCAGCCGCAGGCGTTCGGGCGGATCTTCGAGCCGGAAATCCAGCACGGAGCGCTCGCTCAGCGGGTAAGAGAGGGCGTCGCTCAGGCCCCGTGACCATTCCGCCGGGAGCTGGTCGACCGGGGGCAGCGTTTCAGGGTCGGACATTGGCACGCCAGGCCGAGCGTTGTGCGATGGCGACGCGATGGGCGTGGCAAAGCTCACCTGCGCATCGAAGCAAAGCCGCTCGCCGCCTTGCGAGCCGCTGACGCGCCGGGACGAAAACCGCTTGCCCTCTTGCAGCACCGTCACGTGGAGGTCGAGCGCCTCATCGTGTCGAGTGCCCTGCAGGAACATGAACTGCATGGCGGTCGGCTCGCGGCCTGGTGGCGCCGTTCTCCCGGCGGCGGTCATCGCCAGCGCCAGCACCTGTCCGCCATAGGTGCGGCCGTTCAGGTTGGCTTCCCCGGAGCAAGTTCGAAAATGCCGCGGGGCGACTTCGTCCATCGCGAGCAGTTCGGCGAACTCGCTGCCGCTCCAGACATGTGGGGCGCGCATGCTCAACGCCCCTGCCTGCGCAGACGCGCCAGGCGCGACTCGATCTCCTGCCGTGTCACGGCGCGGTTGGATGCCACCGAGGCCTCGCGCTCGATGCGCAGCGACTCTTCCAGCGTGCAGCCAGACTCCGCATCGAGCAGCCGCTTGTAGGCGATCAGCCCCGCGGGCGGGTTCTGCAGCATGCGCAGGGCCAGGGCCTCGGCCTCGCCTTGCAGCCGCTCGGGCGCATAGACGTGATTGACCATGCCCCAGGCATGCGCCTCCGCCGCGCTGAAGAAGCCGCCGGTCAGCGCAATCTCCTTGGCCCGCGCAATGCCCACGCGACGCAGCAGCCGCGCCGATCCGCCCCAGCCGGGCAGCAGCCCGACCTTGACGTGGGTGTCGGCAAAACGGGCCTCGCTGGACGCCAGCAGCAGGTCGCAGGAAAGCGCGATCTCGAGGCCACCGGTGATCGCCATGCCGTTGATCGCGCCGATCAGCGGGCCGCTGAACTGCTGCAGCGCCTTGACCGCGTCGAGCTCGTACGCGCGGGCCGCAACGCCGCCATCGGCGTCCCATTCGTCCAGGTCCATGCCGGCGGTGAAGGCGCGGCCTTCACCGGTGAGGATCAGCACGTGAACGCCCGGGTCGGCCTCCAGCGCAGCCACCGCTTCAGCGAGCTCACGGCGCAGGGCGATGGACAGGGTATTGAGCTTTTCGGGTCGGTTCAAGACGATGGTGGCGAAGCCTGCGTCGCTGCGCGTGACGCGCAGATTGGCGTAAGCCGTTGCGGCGTCGGTCATTCAACGCCCCTGGAACACTGGCTTGCGCTTTTCCAGCATGGCGGCAATGCCCTCTTGCGCGTCGGCGGTGGCGGCCACGCGCGACAGCGTGATGGCTTCGTCCTCGAGCAGGTCGGTCATGGAGGCGCCGCTGGCCTTCAGGAAGAGCCGCTTGATCTGTCCATAGGCAATGGTCGGGCCGTTCGCCAGCTGCGTGGCCAGCGCCAGGGCGGACTCCTGCAGTTGGTCGTCGGGAACCACGCGATCGACCAGGCCCGCGTTCAGCGCGTCCTGCGCCGCCAGCACCTCGGCCAGCAGCACGAAGCGGCGCGCGCGTGCAGCGCCCATGCGGGCCGTGAGCACGGCGCTGGAACCGGAGTCGCAACTGAAGCCCAGCTGCGCGAACGCCGAACCGAACTTGGCCGATTGGCCGGCCAGCACCACATCGCAGCCGGCCAGCAGCGCCACGCCGCCGCCCATGGCGAAGCCCTGCACCGCGCACACGATGGGCACCGGCAAGGTCCAGGCGCGCTGCAGGCCCATGTGCAGGTCCCCGGTCCATTCGCGCACCAGGGGGCCGAGCTTGTCGAGGACGGGGCCGAAGGACTTCAGGTCGCCGCCAAAGCTGAAGTTGGCGCCGTCGGCCTTCATCAGCACGGCGCGCAGGTCGGGCATGTCCCACAGCTGGGCAAACACGCGCTTGAAGTCGCGGGTGAAGGCGCCGTCGAAGGGGTTCGCGCGCGCGGCTTGCGAGAGCGTGACGATGCCCAGAGCGCCCTCGCGCTCCAGGCGGATCGACGGTTGGGCCGGTGTTTCGGTTGTCATGTTTCCTGGTCTCCTTGGAATGCGGCGCGCTCGCCGCCACGGTGAAAAAGCCGGTTGACACAAAGGCCATTGCCGTCGATGCTAGCGCCTTAGTACGCTAGAGTACTTTATAGTCGCGACCATTCTGTGTCAACGACGACGATCAGGAGACAAAGACATCATGCTCACGCCGCAGGACGACCTCATCGGCCATCAGTTGCCCACCACGTTCGACCAGATCGACAACAGCGACCCTGCCTGGATGGAAAGGCTGTGGTACACCGGCCATCCGGCGCCGGGCGGCGAAGTGATGTTCGACATCGGCCTGGGCTACCACCCGAACCGCAACGTCATGGATGCGTTCGCCGGCATTGCCGTGCCCGGCCACCAGTGGAACTTCCGCGTCTCGCGCCGCCTTCGGCCTGACCCGCTGACCACCACCGTGGGGCCGCTCTCCATCCAGGTTATCGAGGGCTTGCGACGCCACCGGCTCGCGCTTGCAGACAACGAATCGGGCATCAGCTTCGACATCGAGTTCCACGCCACCCTGAACCCGCACGAGGAAAAGGCGCATCTGCGCCGCCGCGACGGCCGCGTGACGGAAAACATGGCGCGGGGCCAGCAGATGGGGCGATACACCGGCTGGCTGCAGTGGAACGGCAAGCGCATGGACGTGGCGAACTGGCTGGGCCAGCGGGATCACTCCTGGGGCGTGCGCGCGGAGATGCGCACCGACGAGACGACGCCGCCGCAAACTTTCTATCCGCCGTTCTTCTACTGCTGGACCACGGCGCAGTTCAAGGATCGCGGGCTCGTGATCTTCTTCAAGGAGCGCGCGCCCGACGACAAGATCTACCTGTCAGGCGAAGAGGTGTTTTCGGTGGGCAGCAGGGCGTCGTCGCGCAACCAGCTGGTCGACGCTCGGCACGAGGTGACCTGGAAGAACGACCCGCACGGCCAGACCATGGACCGCGCAGTCTTTCACCTGCGTTTCGCCGATGGCCGCGAGCGCGCCGTGCAGGTACGCGCGCTGGAGACGCGCTACTTTCTCAAGGGCGGACTGTATGGTGGGCTCGAAGGATGGTTCCACGGGGACGACAAGGGCAAGCTCTTTTCGGCGCACGAGCACTGGGACCTGGGCGATGCGGCGATCCGCAAGAAGGTGCGTACGTTGGCTGATCAGTTGATCGAGGTGCGCGATGGGGATGACGTGGGCTACGGCATCATCGAGTACGGCGTCGGCAAGGGGTTCGAGATGTATCCGGAGGTGCAGGAGCATCCACCGATTTGAGGGGGCCGCAAACCAACAGCAAACCACCCGCGAGAAGCTAGAACGCCAACGCCGCCCGATGCTCCTCGCTATCGATATCGGCCGTCATCCCACGGTCGATGATCTCGCCCTTTGCCATCACCACGAACCGCTGCGTCACCCGCCGCACCAGGTTCAAGTGCTGCTCGACGATCAGAATGCCCGTGCCGGCGCCCCGGATTGTGTTGAAGGTAGCCGCCAGCTCGTCCACCAGCAGCGGCGACAGCCCCTCCGACGGCTCGTCCAGCAGGATGACACGTGGGTTCCCCATCAGTGCGCGCCCTACAGCCAGCATTTGCTGCTGCCCGCCGCTGAGCGCCGTGCCCGGCTTGTCGCGCCGCTCCCGCAGCACCGGAAACAGCTCGTAGATACGCGCCAGGTTCCAGTGGCCCTTGCGCCGGCTGGCGGCGCCCAGCTGCAGATTTTCCTGCACCGTGAGGTGCGGCAGGATCAGCCGGCCCTGCGGCGAGATGCACACGCCGTGGCCTGGCGCGGCATACGCCGGCAGCCGCTCCACCGCCACGCCGCCCACCTCGATGCTGCCGCCCTTGATCGTCGTGCCGCCGAAGAATGAATTGAGCAGCGTCGACTTGCCGGCTCCGTTCTTGCCGACGACGGCGACCGACTCGCCCTCCGCCACTTCCAGCGTCACGTCGCGCAGCACCACGGACTTGCCGTAGCCGGCAGTGAGGCCTCGAATCTTCAGGAAGCTCATGCGGCAGTTCCCAGGTAGGCGGTGACGACGCGGGCATCGCTGCGCACCTCGGCCGGCTTGCCGGTCAGGATCAATTTTCCGAGGTCCAGCGCCGTCACCTCGTCGCAGAAGCGAAACACCGCGTCGACGTCGTGCTCGACCACGAGCGCGGTAACGCCGCGCTGGCGCACCAGGCGCACCAGGTGCTCGAACAGGCCAATCGTCTCGGTGGTGGACAAGCCGGCGGCGGGCTCGTCCAGCAGCATCAGATTTGGTTTGCCGATCATGGCCAGCGCGATGTCGACACGCCGCTGGTCGCCATAAGCGATGCTGTCGGCGGGCAAATCGAGCGAGGCGCGCAACTCGAACGCATCGACGATCTCGTCGAGGTCGGGCTCGCCGAGTTCGGTGGCGACCAGCGCCAGCTGCTCGCGCACCGTCAGGCCCGGAAAGATGCTGGTGCGCTGGAACGAGCGCGACATGCCGAAACGGCGACGCCACGACACGCTGCGCGCCGTGATGTCCTGGCCATCGACCAGCACGCGACCACGCGTCGGCTTGCGTCGGCCGGTGATCGCGTCCATGAGCGTGGACTTGCCGGCGCCGTTGGGGCCAATGATGCCGTGCAGCACGCCCTTCGCTCTCACTTCGAGGTTCACGCCCTGCAGCGCGTGGACGTTGCCGTAGCTCACGCTGAGGTCTTCGGTCTTGAGCATCAGGCGCTCCGCTTTCTTGTCGCGCGGCGCCATAGCTGGAGCAAGAAGCCGCTGGCGCCCTTGGGGAAGGCCGCGATCATGAAGACGACCGCAACGCCGGTGAGAAGTTCGAGGTAGCCCGTGGCGCCGAAGGCGTCCTGGCCCAGCACGTAGAGCAAGGCGCCCAGCAGCGGTCCGGCCACGCTCGCCGCGCCGCCTACCAGCATCGCGACCAAGGCGTGGCCGCCGGTGGCGAAGTCCAGCAGCTCGGCCGAGGCGAAGCCGCTGTGCAGTACCAGCAGCACGCCCGACACCGACACCAGGAACGAGGCCAGCGTGAACGCCGCGAGCCGGGGCAGGTACGTGTTGAAGCCGCTGAAGCGCATGCGCTCCTCGTTGGCTTGCGTGGCGCGCAGCACCTGGCCGAAGCGCGAGTTGGAGGCGCGCCAGGCGATGAACAGCACGGCCGCCAAAGCGACCAGCACGATCGGCCAGAACGAGGTTGCCTTGGCCAACTCGTTCTGGCTCAGGCCGAGGAAGGCGCCCTTGAACGTGATCGGCAAGCCATCGTCGCCGCCGGTGAGAGGCCGCATGACCTGCAGCGTGGCGGTGGAGCGGAGCATCTGCGCGAGCGCCAGCGTGAGCATGGCGAATGGCAAGGGCCGCGCCCGCACCACCAGGGCGCCGGCCAGCGCGGCGAAAGCCGTGCTCGCGGCCAGCGCGAAGACAACGGCCGCATGGACGCCCATGCCCAGCTGGTTCGAGGCGATGCCCACGAGGTAGGCGGGCAAGCCGATGAATGCTGCGACGCCGAACATGACGAAGCCGCACTGGTGCATGAGAAAGCCGATGCCGACGGCGGCGATGCCGAGGATCACGCCGTTGACCAGCAGCCCGAGGTAGAACGGACTGGCGACGGCCTTCGGCAGGAACAGGCCCGCGACCAGCAGCACGCCCCAGATCAGCGGCCACTTCCAGCGGGCGCGGGCCACGGGAGGCGTGGTGGTTGACGTCGGCACGGCGGGCGGTTTCGAAGGCGTTGCAACGGCGGACGGCTGCTCAGCGGCGGCGGCGGGCCCTGGCGTTGCGACCGCGGATGACGAGGCGGCAGACATCACGCGACCCTCCCACGGCCGAAGCCCTGCGGGCGCCACAAGAGCACCACGAACAGCAGCACGTAGGGCGCGAGCACCGCAACCGATGGAAACAGCACGGCACCGATCACCTGGGTGAAGCCGTAGACCACGGCGGCGGCGATGGCGCCGGCGATGCTGCCCAGTCCGCCGACCACGACCACGATCAGCGAGCTGATCAGGATGGCCGCGCCCATGCCGGGGTCGACCGAGAGGTAGGGGCCGGCGAGCACGCCCGCCAGGCCGGCGAATGCCGTGCCCAGGCACACCACCATCAGGCTCAGGCGGTCGGTGTTGACGCCCATCATGCGCGCCACGTGCGGCTGCTGGCTGACTGCGCGGGTGTACATGCCAGAGCGGGTGAACTTGAGCCACACGGCCAGCGCCACGCAGGTGCTGAAGCCGGCGGCGATGAGGAACAGGCGGTAGACCGGATAGCGGGTGCCCAGCAGGTCGACCGACCCGGCCAGGAGCGCCGGGGCCTCGATCGACAGGGGAGACGTGCCCCACAGCTTGTGGACCAATGGCCCGATGACCAGCGAAAGCCCGAAGGTCACCAGCGCGACGTCCATGTGCGAGCGCTTCTGCAAGGGCCGCAGCACCAGCAGCTCGAAGGCCACGCCGACCACGGCCAGGATGAGCGGCACCAGGACCAACGCAGCCCAGAAGTTGAGCATCCGCCCGACCGTGAAGCCCAGGTACGCGCCCAGCATGTAGAGGGCGCCGTGGGCGAAGTTCATCACGTCGCGCAGGCCGAAGATTAGCGCCAGCCCGCTCGCCAGGATGGTCAGCAGCGAGGCCAGCGCAAGCGCGTTCGCGAATTGCGCCACGCTGAAGAGTTGAGAGAAGTCCACGGCATGCGTCGGTTGGGGTGGTCAGGAACTGACCTTGCACTCGGGGCTCGGCGGCGGGTAGATCTCGCTGCCCTGCTTGAGAACCTTCATCTCGAACTTGTTCTTGCCGTCCGGGCCCTTGACCACTTGCGCCATGCCGTGCTGGCGGATCAGGTGGTGGTCGGCAGCGCGCATCTCGACCGTGCCGAAGATGGTGGGCGCGCGCAGGCCTTCCATCGCCTTGCGCACGGCGGGCACCTCGGTGGAGCCGGCCTTGACGACACCGGCCTTGAATACCTCGAACGTGGCCATCAGGTCGGCATCGGTATAGAAAGGGCGGCGGTTGGCGCGCTGGGTGAATTCCTTGACGTACTGCGCGTTGCGCGCGCCGGGCATCTCGGGCGTCCAGCTCAGGGCATTGACCACGCCCAGCACGTTGTCGCCATGCGACTCGAGCTGGAAGTCGGTGGCGAAGCCGTTGCCGATGACGGTCTTGTATTTATCGAACAGGCCGAACTGCTTTTGCTGCTTGGCGAACGACTGGCCGTCGCTCATGAAGAGCGTGACCACCAGCGCGTCGGCCGGCTTGGACAGCTGCGAGATCTGGCTGCCGAAGTCGGTCGTGCCCTGCGGGGTGAAGATGTTCTGCTGCACCGCGCCTCCCATGCCGGCCACCAGCTCGGAGAACGCCTTGCTGAAGCTGTGGCCGGCGGCGTAGTCCATGGAAATGAGGTTCCAGGACTTCGCGCCGGTCTGCTTGACGTAGTCCTGCATCATCCTGGTCGTCACGGCGTCGGGCGTGTTGACGCGGAAGTAGTTGGGCGAGCAGGTCTTGGTGAGCAGGTCGTTGCTCTGCGCGTAAGTGTCCATCTGGATCACGTTCATCTGCTCCAGACGCGGCACGAGGGCCAGCGAATGCGAGCTTTGCGTCTGCCCGGTGATCATCACGACGCCCTGCTGCGCGAGGCGCTGCGCGGCGGCCAGCGCCGCCTGCGGCGTGCCCGAGTGCGCCTGCACCACCACCTCGAAGCGGCGGCCCAGCGCGCCGCCTTCGGCATTGAGGATCTCGGCCGCCGTCTTGGCGCCCGATTCGGCCAGGCTCGCGTAGGTGGCGAAGGGACCGCTGTCGATGGTGAGCACGCCGACCTTGATCGTCGGCTGCGACTGTGCAAGGACCCAGGGCGCGCCGAGCGCCAGCACGGATGCGGCGATGCCGCGGCGGATGTGACTGACCATGGTGTGTCTCCTGGTTTTGGCTAGCTGTACCGCCAATCATTCGCTAGTGTACTTTGTAGATGCGAAGGCTATCTCATTGGATCGGCGTGTCAACAGGGCAACCCCCGCAATGCGGGCACGAGAATCGGCAGAGCCTCTGTGATCCGCCGGCAGGACGACACCGCCGCGCAGGCGGAGGCCCTCTCAGCCTTCGCGGCCGCTGGACATCTCCGCGAACAGGGGGCGCGGCGAATTCTTGAGCTCGAGGTCGACCTCGGCGCGCATGCCGCGGCGCAGCAAGGCTTCGGCCTGCTGCGTGGCGGAAGCGTCCAGTTGCTCTCGGTTCGCATCGATCCACGACAGCAACTCGCTGAAGGCCCGGTTGTTGGCGTCGCGGCGCTCCAACAGGCTGGACACCGGCGTGGGATCGAAGGTCGTTTCGGGTGGCAAGGCCGGCAGCGGCTGCGCCGCCCGGGGCGCGGCCTGCTGCAGCAGCGGTGCGGCGCCAGCCAGCGCCTCCTGCTGGGCGGTGATCTGCTGCAGAAGAAATCCGCCAGACCAGTCTGCGCGGGTCTTGAACGTGTTGAGCAGGTTGATCACGCCGAACACCTGTCCGCGCGCGAACTCGTCGTCCAGGCGCGTCAGCACCTCGGCGCGCAGGGTGGCGTTCATGCCATCGATCAGGCGGGCAAAACTGTTGTTCATGGTCTTGTTCCCTGGCCTGTCAGGCCGTCTCGATCAGCTTGTCCATCTGGCGCAGGCAGGCGGCCACCTGGCTGCCCATGGCGGGCATGCGCATGTCGTTGAAGCGTCCTTCCTCGAAGCAGCGCGCCGCCGCCATGTGGGTGGCCGCCAGCTTGAGCATGGAGAACACCTGGTAGTAGCGCACGGTGGACATGGAGACGTCCACCCCCGCCTGCTCGGCATAGCGGGCATAGAACCACTCGGGCTCGCACAGCCGGCACAGGTAGGGGCTGCCGCCCATGTACATCGGCATGCTGACCCAGGCCAGGTCTTCGTGCGGGTCGCCCAGGTGCACCAGCTCCCAATCCAGGATGGCGGTGATGTTGCCGTCCTGCTCGAGGAAATTGCCGGTGCGGTAGTCGCCATGCACGATGGCCACGCGCGGCGCCACCGGCTTGTGCGACTTCAGCCAGCGGATGCCCCACTCGGCCAGCGGGTACGGACGCATGGCCCAGCGCTCGATCAGCCCTTGCCAGTGCTCCACGTTCTGCCAGGCGGCGTTCTCGGCGGTGATGTCGTGCGCCATGGCGGCAATGGGCTTGTCCTGCCATTCCACGCGATGAAGCGCCGCCAGCGCGTCGATGAACTGCGTTCCCAGGCGCTTGCGGTAGTCCTCGGGCAGCTGCGGTTCGCTGGGCGACACCCAGGGCACCACGGCAGAGCCCGAGACCTTCTCGCAGAACATGAAAGGCGCGCCCAGGATGGACGGGTCCTCGCTGTGCCAGAAGGCGCGCGGCACCGGCACGCCGCTGCCTTCGAGCGACTGCATCGCCATCACCTGCGGGCCCGCCTCGTACGGCGCGAACAGCCCGAAGTCCGGGCCCAGCCGCAGGATCAGGTCGCGTTCGCCGGCGCCGCCGTCCAGGCCCTGCACGGGCACCAGGAAGGTGAGCCACGAGAAACCGACGGGAAAGCGCCGCACGGCGCCGACGCGCACCGGATGGCCGAGCTGTTGCGCTAGGTAGTCGGCAATGCGAGGCGCCAGCGCGGCCTCGTCCAGGAGTGGGTTCATGGCGGTGCGAGATCCGGGGTAGGCGCGGCGACTGGTAGATGGTGGCCGCTTTCATTGACGCTGACCACGCCGATGCGGCGTGGCGCGGGAAGGATGCGCAGCCGCGACACGGAGCCGTAGCCCGGCTGGAAATGAACGATTTTTTCCAGTCCGAGCGTGTGCGAGAGCACGACGTTGATGGGCAGGCCGTGCGTGAAGACCGCGACCTGTCCGCCGGCGCCGAGCTCGATGGTCTCGTCCAGCGCCTGCAGCACCTGCGCACGAAAGGCGCCGCTGTCGCCGCCCAGGTAGGCAATGGGGTCTTCGAGGAAGCGCGTCCATTCGGTCTTGCCCAGGGCGCGAAGCGTCTCGGTGGAGCGGTAGCGGCTGGTGTGGCGGTCGGCCTCGGCCCAGCCGTCGATCGTGTGGACCGGCAGGCCCAGGCGACGGGCCAGGGGCTGCGCCGTTTGCGCTGCGCGCGTCAGGGGGCTGGCGACGATGTGCGTGATGCGCTCGCGCGCCAGCAGCTCGGCGACCGCCTCTGCCTGTTGCAGCCCGTCGACGCGCAGGCCCGGGTCGTGGGGGCGCAGGTCGTCCTCCTCGTCAGGCCGACCGTGCCGCACAAGAACCAGCTTCATCGCTGCCGCTTTTCCGCGCTGCTCAATATTGCACGGCCACGCGGCCGATGCGTTGGCGGGCGATGATCAGCTTCATCACGCCGGCAGTGCCGTCGCCGATCTCCAGGCCCATGACGTCGCGCATCCGCTGCTGGTGCGGCAGGTCCTTGCTCCAGCCGTAGTGGCCGAAGGTCAGCAGGCACTGGTGGATAACGTCGAAGGCATAGCGCGGGCCCATCCACTTGCACATCGCGGCTTCCGAGGTGTGCGGATGGCCGGCGTCGCGCAGCGCCAGGGCGTGGTAGCACAGTTGGCGGATGGCGGCGATGTGCGATTCGCCCTCTGATAGCGGAAAGGTCACGCCCTGGAACTGCCCGATGGGCCGGCCGAAAGCCTCGCGCTCCTTGCTGTACGCCCAGGCTTCGTCCAGCGAGGCCTGTGCGGCGCCGCAGCACTGCAGGCCGATCAGCGCGCGGCTGTAGTCGAAGCCCTGCATGACCTGGGTGAAGCCCTTGCCCGCTTCGCCCAGCATGTGGCTTGCGGGCACCTCGACGTCGTCGAAGAACACCGAGCCACGACCGATGATGTGGCTGCCCACGTCGTCGAACTTCGTACGCGAGATGCCTTTGGTCGCTTCGTACGGGATGAAGAAGGCGCTCACGCCATGCGCGCCCTGCTCGGGCGTGCCGGTGCGCGCGAAGATGAGGTAAGCGTCGGCCCGATCGGCGAAGGTAATGGACGTTTTTTCGCCATTGATGACGTAATGGTCGCCCTCGCGGCGCGCGCGCAGCTGCAGGTTGCTGGCGTCGGAACCGCCGCGCGGCTCGGTCAGGCAGATTGCGACCACCGCTTCGCCGCGGATCATGCGCGGCACCCACTCCTCGATCACCTCCGGCTGCGCGTGACGGATCAGGATCGCTGCGTTCAGCGAAATGCCGACCGGCACGGCGCTGACGTTGAAGTCGCCATAGGCGAGCTCTTCGGCAATGAGACCGGCGGTGACGCCGTCCTGGCCCAGCCCGCCGTACTCCTCGGGCAGGTCGACGCCCATCAGGCCCAGCTCGCCCATCTGCCTGAGAAGGGAACGGTCGAGCACGCCCAGCTTTTCGCGTTTCTGGTAGTCGGGCAGCAGCCGCTCACGGGCAAAGCGGCGCGCCGTCTCCTGCAGCGCGCGTTGGTCGTCGGTCAGAACCATGGTGTCTCCCAGATAAGGTTACCGTACGCTAGTGTACCGTTCGGCCGTGCAAAGTACTTCGAGTGTTTTTATTCGGGAATGCCCCAGTCGCGCAGCACCTCGTCATGGTGCTGGCCGGCCGCGGGTGCCGGCCGGCGCAGCGACCCCGGCGTGCGCGACAGGCGCGGCGCTGGCGAGGGGTGGACCACGCCGTCGAATTCGGTGAAGCTGCGCCGGGCCGCCAGGTGTGGATGGCGTGGCGCCTCGTCCATGGTCAGCACCGGCGACAGGCAGGCATCCCGGCCGGCCGCGGCGGCCACCCATTCGTCGCGAGTGCGCGTACGGAACACGGCCGCGAACTGCTCGCGCATGCCGGGCCAGGCGCTCCGATCGTTCTGGCCGGGCAGCTGTGCGGCGTCCAAGCCCATCACGCCGAGCAGCGCGGCATAGAACTGGGGCTCGATGGCACCCACGGCGAGGTAGCGGCCGTCGCGGGTCTCGTAGCAGCCATAGAACGGCGCCCCGCCGTCCACGATGTTCTCGCCGCGATTCGCCGTCCATGTGCCCTGCTGGCGGAAGGCCTGGAAGGCCGACATCAGGTGAACCACGCCGTCGACCATGGCAGCGTCCACGACCTGTCCCTTGCCGGAGTTGCGCGCCTCCATCACGGCGGCGAGCACGCCCACTGCCAGGTACATGCCCCCGCCGCCGAGATCGGCGACCAGGTTCAGCGGCACGGGAGGCGGCAGGCCGGGCTGCCCGATGGAGCCGAGGGCGCCGGTCAGCGCCAGGTAGTTGATGTCGTGGCCTGCCTCCATTGCCAGCGGCCCCTGCTGCCCCCAGCCGGTCATGCGTGCATAGACCAGGCGCGGGTTGGCATCCAGGCAGGCGTCCGGACCCAGGCCCAGCCGCTCGGTGACGCCGGGGCGGAAGCCCTCGAGCAGCACGTCCGCGCGCCGCACGAGGTCGAGCACGCTCTTCAGCCCGGCGGGCTGCTTCAGATCGAAGGCGACCGAGCGCTTGTTGCGGTTGTAGAAGTCGAACTGCGGCGCCTGCTCCGGCGGACGGCCGGGAATCGGCAAGCGGTCGACGCGCACGACGTCAGCGCCCAAGTCGGCCAGCAGTGCGCCGCAGAAGGGCGCGGGGCCGATGCCGGCGAGTTCGAGGATGCGAAGACCTGAAAGAGGACCTTGTGTCATGCGGGCGCCGTGGAGTGGGTGGTAGGTTGGCGGTAGTCGCGCAGGTCGCCGCCTTGTTCGGCGTGCCGGCGCAACCAGTCGGAAGGCGCGAAGCGTGCGCCGTGCTCGCGGGCCAGCAGCTCGCAACGCGCGACAAGGCGGGCGAGGCCCAGCGTCTCGGCCCAGCGCAGCACGCCGCCCTCGCGCCGGGGAAAGCCCAGCCCCAGCACCGAGGCCGCGTCGGCCTCGTCGGCGCTGTCGACCACGCCCTCTTCGAGGCAGCGCAAGGCTTCGGCCACTTCGGCGATGCGCAGGCGCTCGGCGACGCGGTCCGCGTCGGGCTGTTGGCCGGCACCGGGGAAGAGCGTCGCCAGGCCTGGCCAGAGCGCGCGTGCACCATCGGCCGCGGGCTCGTAGAAGCCGCCGCCCTCGCGCCGGCCGCCGCGTCCCCGCGCGACCAGCGCAGCAAGCACCGGCTCGGCCAGGGGACGGCAACGCTCGGGCGGCAGTCCGTCGGCCTGCGCCTGGCGGATCTGCTGCAGGTTGAGCGACAACGAAATATCGTCCAGCAGCGCGAGCGGCGCAATTGCGCGACCGAGCGCCACCCCGGCCTGCTCGATGCGTTGCGGCTCCACACCCTCGCCGACCATGGCGATGGCTTCGTCCAGATAGGCGGCGAAGACCCGCGAGGTGAAAAAGCCCGGCGCGTCGCTGACGACCACCGGCGACTTGCCCAGGCGCTCGACCAGCGCCAGCGCTTCTTGCAACGTGGCCCGCGCAGTCAGGCGGCCGCGCACGACCTCCACCAGGTCCATGCGGTCGACCGGAGAAAAGAAGTGCAGTCCGAGAAAGCGCTCGGGCCGGCGCAGCGCCGTCGCCAGGCCGCTGACCGGCAGGCCCGAGGTATTGGTGGCGATGAGCGCGCCTGGCGCCAAGGCGAGCTCGATGCGCTGCAGCACATCGCGCTTGAGCGCCCGGTCCTCGGGCGCCGACTCGATGGCCATGGCGCAGCCGCGCAGCGCGTCCATCTCGTCGACCGCCGTCACGCGCGAGAGCAGCGCCTCGGCGGCGGCGCGATCCAACCGCCCCTTCTCGACCTGCCGCCCCACCTGCGCGGCCAACCGCGCGGCGCCGGCGTGCGCCGACGCGGCGTCGCGACCCACCAGCCGCACGCGCAAACCTGCCGCGGCGCAAACCTGCGCAATGCCCAGGCCCATCAGGCCCGGCCCCACCACGGCAATTTCGTCCATGAGTTCAGTCGTGAAACCGCACGGCCGCTTCCAGCGGAACGCGCAGGGTGCGAGCGGCGTTCGCGGGCACCGAGGGGTCTTCAAAGCCGAAGGAAATGCCGAACAGCAGCCGGTGGTCTTCCGCGAGCCCGAGCGTCTTGCGCACGATGGGCGGATACAGCCCGAGCGCGCCCTGGGCGCACGAGGCGATGCCGCGGGACGTCATCGCGAGCATCAGGGTCTGCGCGTACATGCCGATGTCGGTGGCCTCGCGCGTGTCGAAGGGCTGCTGCATGAACACCAGCACTGCGTGCGGCGCGTCGAAGAACATGTGGTTGCGCAGATAGGCCTCGTCGCGGCCCTTCACGTCGCGCCGCTCCACGCCCATGGCGCCGTAGAGGCGTGCCGCCGCGTCGTATTGGCGTTCACGGTAGACGCCCTCGAACTTGCCATCGGCGGGCCAGTCAGGCGCGAGGGGCTCGTTGGCGCGCGCCGCCGAAACCAGCGCCTCGCGCAGCGCGGCCAGCGATTTTCCCGACACCACGTGCGGAATCCACGGCTGCACGTTGCAGTTCGAAGGCGTCCACTGGGCCAGTTCGAACACTTCGCGCAGGAGCTCGCGCGGCACTTCGTCGGGCAGGAAGCCGCGCACCGAGCGGCGCTGGCGGATCGCGTCGTCGAGCCGCATCACGCGCCCTCTTTTTCCTTGATCAGCGCCAGTCCGCGACCCGCGTAAGCGCGGGCCAGCTTGCGCCCGATGCGCGCCGCATCGGGCAGGAAGCCGTTGCCCTGCTCGCCTCGCACGGCCACGCCCGCGGAGCCGACAGCGCCGCGGAACATGGCGAACACCTGGTGGAAGGTGGTCATGCGCTCGCGCGATCCGGCCAGGCGGTAGTAGCGCTCCAGATAGTCGGACTCCTCGGGAATGCCCAGCGCCGCCAGGTCGAGTCCGAGCAGGCCGCCGTTCTCGTCGGGCGCCATGCGCCATGCCTGGCTGTTGAAGGCCACGTCCACCAGCGGATGGCCCAGCGTGGAGAGCTCCCAGTCGAGCACGCCGATGACGCGGGGCTCGGTCGGATGGAACATCATGTTGCCGATGCGGAAGTCGCCGTGGCACAGCGTCTGCAGCTCGCTCTCGGGCACGCGCGCGGCCAGCCACGCGACCACCTCATCGAGGGCCGGGTTGTCGTCGGGGCCCTGGCGGAACTTGCCCCATTGCTCGGACCAGCGCTTGAGCTGCCGCGCGAAGTAATTGCCGGCCCGGCCGTAATCGGACAAGCCCAGCGCAGCGATCTCCAGCCGGTGTATGGCCGCCATGGTGCGCACCATCGAGTCGAACAGCGCAGCGCGTTCCTCGCGCACCAGACCGGGCGTCGCGAACTCGTGGAACACCCGTCCGTTCAGCCGCTCCATCAAGTAGAAGGGCGTGCCGAGCGCTGCGCGGTCGTGGCAGTAATGGATGGGTCTGGGCACCGGAACGTCCGTGTCCTGCAGGGCGGCCAGGATGCGCCACTCGCGATCGATGGCATGCGCCGAAGGCAGCACTTCGCCGGCGGGCTGCTTGCGCAGCACCGCTTCCCAGTCGCCACGCCGCAGGAAATACGTGGGGTTGGACATGCCCCCTTCGGTGCGGCGCACTTCCAGCGGGACCGACCCCGCGCCCTCCGTGTCCTGGAGATAGGCGTCCAGGCGGGCGACCTCGAAGTCGACCCCGCGCCCCGCGTCCATTTGCATGGTGGTGGACACGCTCAATCCTGCACGCTGGAGGTGGCCTTCTTGCCCGCAAAGCCGAACAGGTACTGCGCGACGCGGCGCATCTGCACTTCCTCCGAACCCTCCGTGATACGGTAGCGGCGGTGGTGGCGGTAGATGTGCTCGAAGGGCATGTGCCGGCTGTAGCCCACGCCGCCGTGCGTTTGCATGGCGCGGTCGGCAGCCTCGCACACCAGGCGGTTCGCGCGGAAGTTGCAGATCGACACCATGTCGCTGATCTCCAGCGCGTCCTGGCGGTCCATCTGCCATGCGGTCTTGAAGATGAAGTTGCGCACCATCTCGCATTCGGCGTACAGCTCGACCAGCGGGAACTGGATCGCCTGCTTCTTCGACAGCGGCTCGCCGAAAGCGATGCGCTCACGTGCGTACTTGGCGGCCTGGGTGATGCAGTAGCGGGCGGCGCCGGCGCTGGCCGCGGCCTGGCGGATGCGATTTTCGTGGACGAAGCGCTGCGCCACCATCAGGCCCTGACCTTCCTTGTAGAGGATGGCGGCGGCCGGCACGCGGACGTTCTTCAGCTCGACCTCGGCGTGGTCGCTGGGCATGTTGAAGGTCCAGTGGTTGTAGAGGATCTTGTGGCCCTCCGCGTCCGTCGGCACGATGAAGGCCGTGATGCCCGTGGCGTCGCCGGGCTTGCCCGAGGTCCGCGCGAACACCAGGTTGCCATGGGCGCGCGCCACCTGGCTGTTCCAGCGCTTCATGCCGTTGATGATCCAGTCGCCCGAGCCGTCTTCGGCGCGCACGCCGGTGGTCTCCAGCCAGGTCGCGTCGCTGCCGTGGTTCGGCTCGGTCAGCGCAAAGCTCAGGTGCATCTTGCCGGTGATGATCCCCTCGATGTACTTCTTCTGGTCGGGCGTGCCATAGGCCTCGAGCACCGGCACGATGGGGAAGTTGCCGACGATCGACGACTCGTCCTGCAGGTCGTTGTGCAGGCCCAGGCCCTTGGCGGCCAGGTGCTCGCGGATGGCCGCGATCATCAGGTTGGACGCCGCGCCCCCGCCCACGCTCTTGGGCAGGCCCAGGCGCAGGTGGCCGGCCTTGTCTGCGCGCTCCTCCATCTCGGTGATCAGGGCGCGCCACTCGTCGCGCGGGCGTCCGTCGTTCTCCCAATCGGTGCGCGCATATTCGCGGCGATGGTCGAAGTACTGCATGTTCTCGCGCTCGAGCGGCTTGATCCGGGCGTCGATGAAGGCGTCGAGCTCAGCCAGCTTGGAAGTGATCTCGGCGGGCAGTTGGAAATCCATGGAAGTCTCCTGAAGTGCGGCGCCAGGCCGTTCGATGAATGATCTTGATGAGCTGGTAGACCGTACACGTGCGTACGATATGTGTCAACGGGATCTACCCGGGAACTCAGTGATTGCTCGCCCGGGGCCCCGGCCACTGCACCATGGCCACGCCGGCCATGGCCACCCCGGCACCCAGCAGCTTCCACGGCCCCAGGCTTTCGCCCAGCCAGATCCAGCCGATGAGGCCGGCGACGGGCGGCACCAGGTAGAGCAGCGGCGCCGTACGTGCGACGCCGCGCACCAGGTTCACCCACGACCACACCAGCCAGCCCCCGAACGCCGACACCGTGGCCGACCAGACGAACGCCAGCCAGATGTGGGCAGGTACCTGTTCCCACGACGAATGGAAAGCCGGGACGGCCGTCGCGGCCATCATCGCGGGCGCCGCCAGCAGCGTGGTCCAGCACATGACCTGCGTGCCGCCGTGCCGTTGCAGCAGGGGCACGACGCGGATCGTGTAGAGCGAAAACAGCGCCGCGCCCGCCAGCATGAGCAGGTCGCCGCGGCTGGCGCGCACCTCGGCGTTGGCAAGCTTGTCGGCCAGGAACAGCAGCACGCCCGCGAGCGCGGCCGCCACGCCCAGCAACTGCGCCAGGCGCAGCCTGGCGCCGTGCAGCATGCGCAACAGCACGAGCGTAATTACCGGGCCACAGGCCATGATCACCGAGCTGGTGAAGGCGGTCGACAGGTGAATGCCGTAGGTGACCAGCCCAATGTGCATGACCTGGCCGAACAAGGTGCACATGATCAGCAGGCGCCAGTCGGCGCGGTCGAGTCGCGGCCACAGCGGCAGGCCGTTGAAGCGCATCAGCGCCACGGCCAGGACGGACATGAGCAATGAACGGAAGAACAGGAAACCCCCCGGGCTCATGGCGGCGTAGCAGGCCTTCTGGATGCTGAAACTGGCGCCCCACACGAGGATGAGCGCGAGCCCGACGGCCAATGCGCGCCGCTGCGCCGGAACCGCCTCGCTCAAACGGGGATGCGGCCGTGCGGATGGGTGCTGCTGATGCCGCCATCCACCGCATACAGCTGCCCCGTGACGAACGAGCTGTCGTCGCTGGCCAGGAAAGCGACCATGGCGGCGATCTCATGCGGCTGGCCGGCGCGCTGCAGGGGCGTCATGTGGCCGATGCGGTCGGCCTTGCCGCGCTCCCGCGCGTACTCGAAGACCTTGCGCGTCATCTGCGTCTCCACCAGGCCCGGCAGCACGGCGTTCACGCGCACGCCCTTGCCCGTAAAGGCGTTGGCGGCCGTCTGCGTCAGGTTGTTCACGGCCGCCTTGCTTGCGCTGTAGGAGATGGCGCCCGCGTTTGCCCGTAGGGAGCCGGCCGACGAGGTGAGGATGATGGAGCCGGCCCCCTGCTCTGCCATGTGCAGGCCGGCGTGCTTGATGGCCAGCATGCAGCTGATCACGTTGATGCGCCACACCTCGTTCCACTCCTCGACCGTCTGGTCGAAGATGCCCGCGTTGGTGCCCGGCGTGCCGGCGTTCGCGAAAAACACGTCGAGGCCGCCGAACTTGCCCAGGCAGCGGCGCACCATGGCCTGCACGTCGCTTTCGGAGGTGGCGTCGGCCACCAGCGCGGCGGCGCGGCCGCCAGCGGCGGTGATCAGGGACACGGTCTCGTTCGTGTTGTCGACGCTGCGGCCGACCACGAGGACGCTCGCGCCCTCCCCGGCCAGCCGTTGCGCGCTCGCGCGGCCGATGCCGCTGCCGCCGCCAGTGACGACGCAGCGCTTGCCCTGCAGCCTGTTCATGGACTCAGCCTTTCGCGATGTTGTTGGTTCGCTACCGTACGAATTGTCGATCGTAGCGACCCGGGAAGGACCGCGTCAACATCGAATGCAAGGCGGCCAGCAGATTTGTCTAAGTGTTTTCCATTATCGTACGCCAGCGCACTATGTGTCGACTTACCGCCTTTCATGCGCATTTGCATGTTCGGCGCTGGCGGGCCGCCGAAAGCAGCCCAACGCCCCCCCGAGACGCCGCGCATAGGGAAACCTCTACGCTAGCGTACCGTGTGCTGCTGCATCATTGGCCTTCGGTTCAACTTTTTGTGCGTCCTGCACGTTCATCCGAAGGGAGACACCATGGTCCACCGCAGGCGTTACCTCGCCACTCTCGTCGCTGCGTCCTGCCTTGCAGCGCCGCTGGCCCTGCACGCGCAGGACGTGGTGAAGGTGGGATCGATCTGGTCCATCTCCGGCGCCGCCAGCTCCCTGGGCCTGGCGGCCGCACAAGGCACGCGCCTGGCGGTGGCCGAGATCAACAAGGAAGGCTTCAAGGTCGGCGACAAGACCTACAAGCTGCAACTGATCGAAGTGGACACTAAGAGCGATCCGAGCGCCGCCCTCAGCGGCATCAGCAAGCTGGTCGAGCGCGATCGCGTGTCGGTCGTCTTCGGCGACATCGCGGGCACGACGACCAAGCCCATGATCGACGTGACGCAGCGCGCCAAGGTGCCCCACTTCGCGCCACCGCTGGTCGCGCAGGCCGCCGTTAACGAGACGACCGAGAAGGTGCCCTTCCTCATCAACAGCAACAACCCCTATGGAGGCGAGAACGGCGTGCTCACCACGCTGGGAACGCAAACCTTCGCCAAGCTGGGCATCAAGACGGTGGTGATGGTCAACCAGGACGAAGCCTCGTCGCGGATCATCTCGCCACTGTTCCGCCAAAGCTTCGAGAAAGCGGGCGGCAAGGTGCTGGCCGATGAGTTCCTGCCGTCGTCGACCACCGATTTCAGCGCGGTGATCTCGCGCCTGAAGGCCCTGAAGCCCGACGCGCTGTTCCTCGGCTATTCAGACAGCTGGATGGTGCCTTTCGTCACGCAGGCGCGGCAGGCCGATCTCGCCAAGTGGTACATCGGCGCGCCGGGCGCCTCCACCGTGCCGGCCACCAAAACCGGCAAGGAGCCCCTGTCCACGTACGTGTGGGTGGCGCCCGTGGTCGGCCTCTCCGACACAGGAGCCGGAATGGTCGACTACGTCAAGCGCTACGAAGCCTTCACCGGCACGCAAAGCTCGTCCCAGGACGCGCTGTCCATGCTGAGCTACCCGTGGGTGTACGCCTATGTGGAAGCGCTCAAGCGCGCGGGCACCGTGACCGACTCGGCCAAGGTGATGGCGAGCCTGCGTGGCCAGCGCTTCGAGTTCCCCAACGGTCCGGTGCCGGCGATCCGTATCCTGCCCAACGGCCAGGGCGCCACCAGTTTCCAGGTGTGCAGCCTCACCGTCACCCCGAACTGCAAGCGCGTCGACCAGTAAGCGTCGGCCAGGCAGCACGAAAGAAGCACCATGGACCTGTTGTGGACCCAGATCATCATGGGCCTGGTGGCTGGCGGCATCTTTGCCGCCTACGCCATCGGGCTGACGGTGACCTTCGGCATCATCGACATCATCAACTTCGCGCATGGCGGCTTCGTGCTCGTCGGCGCGTATTGCACGGTCGTGCTGGTGAACATGGGCGTGTCGTTCCCCGTGGCCGTGCTCATCTCGTTCGCCGTGGTGTACCTGCTCGCGAGCCTGGCCGAACGGGGCCTGTTCCGCCAGACGCTCTCCAACCCGATCAACGGCCTGATCATTTCGGTGGGCCTGCTGGCCATCATCCAGAACACCGCCCTCGGGCTGTTCGGCACGCGGGTGCGGACCATCGATCCCTGGTCGTTCGACACGGTATCCATCCTCGGCATCTCGGTCAGCGAACAGCGGCTCATGGTCGGCTTGCTGGGCTTTGCCGCGGTCGTGGCCTACTGGGGCGTGATCCGCTTCACGCGCTTCGGCCTGCAGACCCGCGCGCTGGCAGACAACCGCGAAGTCGCCTCCCTGATGGGCATGAACGTCGGGCGAGTCGTGAACATCAACTTTGCGGTGGGCGCGGGCGTGGCGGCGGTGGCCGGCGCGCTCATGGCGACCATCCAGCCGGTGACGGCGTTCTCGGCCGAGGAGCCCACCATGATCGCCTTCATGGTCATCATCATCGGCACCATGGGCAGCATTCCCGGCGTGCTGGTCGCGGGCATCCTGCTGGGCGTAGCGACCAACCTCGGCCTGGCTTTCATCTCGCCCAGCTACGCGCTGGTCTACCAGTTCGGCCTGGTGGCGCTTGTGCTGATCCTCAAGCCGGAAGGCCTGCTTGCCCGAAAGGTCGTCAGTGAGCGCCCATGACCTTGCCGTGAGGCCTGAAACGGCGGCGCCCGCACGGCCGGCGGTCGATCCCGCCGTCCCGCAGCGCCTGCGCGGGCCGCTTCTGCGCAAGGCGGGCGTGGCGTGGCTTGCCGTCGTGCTCGTGTGCGGCGCGCTCTTTCCCTTCATGGCTCCCAACTACCTGATCGCCGTCGCGACCACGACCTTGGTCTTCGTGCTGCTGGGGCATGCGGTGGGCGCCATCTACACCTACCTGCGCCTGCTGATGTTCGGCGTGGGCGGCTTCTATGCCCTCGGCGCCTACACCGTGGTTCTCGGCGTCGGCGAACGCGGGTGGCCGCTGGCGCTGGGCATCCTCGTCGCGACCGTGCTGCCCGGCGTGGTCGCGCTGATCGTGTCGCCCGTCGTGTTCCGCCTCAAGGGCATCCATTTCGCGCTGATCACGTTCGCACTGGCCGAACTGTTCCGCAGCGTGATCGTCTCGTGGCAGTCGCTCACCGGCGGCTGGTCGGGCATCTCGCTGAAGTACGAAGGGTCCGTGCTGTGGTTCGTGGAGGATCACCGCATGGCCGTCTACTGGGTGGCCCTGGCCGCCGTGGCGCTCACCACCGCGGGCTTCTTCGCCTTTCGCCACTCGGCGACGGGCCTGCGTGCCATCGCCATCGGCGACGATCCGTCCATGGCGCGCGCGCTCGGGGTCTCGCCCCAGCGCTTCCAGTACGGGCTGTTCGCCCTGTCGGCGATGCTGTGCGGCTTCGCCGGCGCGCTCATCACCTTCAGCCTGCGCTTCATCGACCCCAGCGTCTTCAGCGCGACCCATGCGCTGGCCGCGGTCACCGCCCTGATCATCGGCGGCTGGCGCATCGTGCCCGGCCCGATGCTCGGCGCCATCGCGGTGGTCTTCCTGCCCGACCTGCTGGACGTGGGTCCGCTGATCGCGGCGTGGATCTACGGTGGCGGGCTCATCCTGGCCATCACGCTGTTCCCCGACGGTATCGGCGGAACCGTCCTCGACCGTTATCTCGCCCACCGACGCCGGGCCGCCCCGCCCGCCGGCGACACCGACAAAGGAGCGCGCTGATGTCGCTGCTGGTCGAGAACATGACCATCCGCTTCGGCGGACTCACCGCCGTGAGCGGCATCTCGCTCGAGGTGCGCCCGGGCGAAATCCTTGGGATCATCGGTCCGAACGGCGCGGGTAAGACCACGCTGCTCAACGGCATCAGCGGTTTCACCGACCTCGTCAGCGGCCGCGTCCGGGTGGACGGCCAGGACATGGAAGGGCTGCCGCCCGACCAGCGTGCCAAGCGTGGGCTGGTGCGGAGCTTCCAGGCCACGCGAGTCTTCGATTCGCTGACCGTGCTCGAACACCTGGCGGTCGTGCCCCATGCGGATCCGGCCGATGGGGACGTTCGCGAAATCCTCGAGATGCTTCGGCTCACGCCTTACCTCCCGCATCGTCCCAAGGACCTGCCTTATGGGGTCAAGCGCAACCTCGGCCTGGCGCTCGCGTTGCTGATGCGTCCCCGCTTCCTGCTGATCGACGAGCCCTCCTCCGGCCTGAGCGCCGACGAGTCCAGTGAAATCTCCAAGGCGCTCGCCTCGAGCGCGGCCCGCAACATCGGCATCTGCGTCATCGATCACGACATGCGGTTCCTGCGCCGCCTGGCCCGGCGAATGCTCGTGCTCAATTCCGGCGAGATGGTCGCCTCGGGCGATACCGATGACGTGCTGGCCTCCGACAGCGTGCGCCGCGTCTACCTCGGTGGAGCCGTCGTATGAGCCGGCTCGACGCTGCCAACGCTCCCGAGGCGGATCTCGCCGCAGCCCGCGGCGGCAAAGGTCAAGGCCAATCGATGAACGCGAATCCGCGAGGCGTCCAGGGCCTGGCGATCCAGGACGTCAGCGTGCGCTACGGTCCGGTCACGGCCGTGCATTCGGTGAGCTTCGATGTCCGGCCGGGCCGGGTGGTCGGCCTCGTCGGCACGAACGGCGCGGGCAAGAGCTCGTTGCTGCGGGCGATATCGGGCCTCACGCCTTTCGCGTCGGGCGATTGCCAGTTCGACGGCAAGCCCCTGGGCCGGCTGCCGGCGCATCGGCGCGCGCTGATGGGCATGGCCCACGTGCCCGAGGGACGCGGACTGTTTTCGCGGCTGAGCGTCATGGACAACCTGCGCGCCGGGGCGCCGCAGGCCTCGGCCGCCCTCATCCGACGCCGCTTCGACGAGGTGGCAACGATTTTTCCGCGGTTGGCGGAGCGTCGCGATCAGACCGCCGGCAGCCTGAGCGGCGGCGAGCAGCAGATGGTGGCGATCGCCCGCGCGCTCATGAGCGAGCCGAAGCTCATCATGCTGGACGAACCGGCGCTCGGGCTCGCACCGGTGATGGTGGACCAGGTGGCCGCGACCATCGAACGGCTGGCGTCCGCGGGCAAGGCCATCCTCCTGGCCGAGCAGCACGTGGACCTGGCGGTGCGCTGCGCCGACGAGCTGCACGTGCTGGTGCTCGGACGGGTGGAGCGCTCGATCGCCGTGAACGACGACGCTTCCGACGGCGTCGACCACCGCTCGCAGCTCGTCAATCTCATTCTCGGCGCGCAGTCCGCGACCGAGGAACACCACTGACTTCCCATCCTGCATTTTCAAGGAACGAACAAATGGCTGACTCACACGGCGACAGCGTGCTGGTGACCGGCGGCACGGGCCTGATCGGCGCCCACGTGGCGCGCTACCTGCTGGACCGAGGCCTGAAGCCCGTGCTTTTCGACGCCGCGCCGTCCGACGAGAACATCGCCGACATCCGCCAGCGCGTGGCGGTGGAGCGCGGCGACGTAAGCGACCTGGGCGACCTGCTCGAAGTGGCGTCTCGGCATTCGGTCAGCCGGGTCATCCACCTGGCGGCCGTGCTGACCATCCAGGCCGCGCTCAAGCCGACCCGCGGCGTGGCGATCAATTGCATCGGCACGAGCAACATCTTCCAGCTGTCCAGGGCGTTGGGCATGAAGCGCGTGGTCTATGCCAGCACGGCGGCCGTCTACGCGCCGCGTCCCTACTATGAGAAGTTGCTGGGCCGACATCGGGTGACCGAAGACGATCCGCCGATGCCCGGCGACCTGTACGGCAGCACCAAGTACGTGTGCGAGGGACTGGCCGCGCAGGAAATCCGCACCGGCGCCGACATCGTCGGCCTGCGCCCCGTCATGACCTTCGGCGTGGGCCGGCTCACGGGCGCTGTCGGCATCCTGAACCAGGCGATGCGGGACGCCACGCTGGACGGCCGCGGCACGGTGACGCGGCCCTGGTCCCCGCAGACCAGCATCAATCCCATGTACGTCAAGGACTGCGCCGACGTGTTCGTGCGCGCCTGCCTGTGGCCCGCGCGGTTCGCGCGCGAGGTCTACAACCTGGGTACCGGCGAGTACTACAGCATCCGCCAGATGATGGACCTGGCCGAGAAGTCGCTCCCCAAAGGCGCATCCATCGGTTTCGAGGACGTCACCGCGACCGAAGGCGCCGGCATGGATGTGCCCGGCTTCAACTATGCGGACCTCGACTCCAGCGCCCTGCGCAAGGAGCTGGACTGGACGCCGGCCTATGGCTTCGAAGCAGGCGCGCGGGAATGCATCGCCATGTACAAGGCCGGCCAGTCATGACGCGCCGCGCCCTGTTGATCAACTGGTTCGACCTGCCGGCCGAGCACGAAGCAGACTTCGACACCTGGCACAACCGTGAGCACGTGATCGAGCGCGTGACCATCCCGGGCTTTGTCCAGGGGCGGCGCTTCGTCGCCATCGGCGCGCCAGCACAAAAGGGACACGGCTACCTGGTCATCTACGACGCGCAGGATCTCCAGGCGCTGCAATCGCCAGCTTATGAAGCGCGGCTGGATGGCCCGACCCCGCTGACACGGCGGGTCGTTCCCATGCTGCGCGAGCTCACGCGCACGGCCGGCGAAGTCGTGCAGGAGCGCGGCGCCGGCAACGGCGTCTACGTGCGGACGCTGCGGCTGCCAGGACTGTCGACCCTGGGTGCGCAAACCGACGATGCAGTCGCCTCGGCACTGGATGCCGCCTACGCCTGCAACTCGGTTACCGCCGTGCAGCTGTACCGGCCGGACGTCGGCGTCACGCACTTCAAGGACCGCACGCAGGAGGGACGCGCCACCGACACGCTGCGGCGCGACGACTACCCCTGGGGCATCGTCGTCGAAGCCTGTCGTCCCGCCGCGCTGGACGCTGCCACCGAGGCGCTGCGCGCGCGCTTGGGCCAGCTGGGGCCGGATGCGGCGACGGAGTGGCAGGCCCACTCTTACCAGCTGGTCTTCGCGATGGACGCCGACCAGGCGCATCGTGCGGTGCGCAGCACGGGGGCAAACCCATGAGCGCAGTGCCGGGCCGCCCCAAGCAAGCTCGCACCGGAGCCGAAGGTGAAGGTACTCCAACGAATGCCGGCGCGCCTCGGGTCGCCATCGTCACCGGCGCCGCCCGCGGCCTCGGCCGGGCGATTGCCGAGCGCCTGGCCCGCCAGGGTTATGACGTCGCCGTGACCGATGTCGACGCCGCCGCGGCGAGCGAAACGGCCCGGGAGATCGGCAGTGAGGTCGCCGCGCCCGGCGTCCGCGTCCACCCCTGGGCGCTGAATGTTCGCAACGGCGACGAGGTGCACGAGGTGTTTGCCGGCGTGCAGCGGCAGCTCGGCACGCCAACGGCGCTGGTGAACAACGCGGGCATCTGGTCGGACCAGCCCATGCTCGACATGCCCGAGGAGGTCTGGACCGCAACGCTGGACGTCAACCTCAACGGCCCCTTTCGATGCACGCAGCAGTTCGGCCGCATGCGCCGCGCCGAGGGCGGCGGGGGCGCCATCGTGAACATCGCGTCCGTCTCGGCTTTCTCCGCGCGCCAGGGCGCGTCGCACTATGCGGCGTCCAAGGCCGCCATCGTGATGTTCACCAAATCCACCGCGTGGGAGCTGGGCGCTCACGGCATCCGCGTGAACGCCGTGGCGCCGGGGTTGATCGTCACGCACGACCACTTCGGCACGGCCGCGTTCCGCGAGGCTGCCGTCCGCATGATGCCGCGCGGCCGCGTCGGCGAGCCCGGCGATGTCGCGGGTGCCGTGGCCTTCCTGCTGTCCGACGAGGCGGACTTCATCACCGGCGACTGCCTCATGGTGGACGGCGGTTTCACCGCCGGGCGCCTGTTGCCGCTGTTCCAGACTCCCTAGACCCGCCGCTTTCAACCCCGGTCGGGCTCGGCGCCGCGCCCGGCCTCGATTTCCTCAACTTCATTGGAGCTCCCATGATCCACGTCGTCGCCCTCATCACGCTCAAGCCCGGCATGCGAGCAGCCTTTCTCGAGGCTTTCCATGTCAACGCCAAGGTGGCCCGGGCGCAGCCCGGCTGCGTCGACTACGCCGTGGCCATCGACATGGAAGGCGGGCCGCCCTTCCAGACGCCCTGCGGTCCGGACGGCCTGGTGATCCAGGAGGTGTGGACGGACATGGCCTCGCTCGGGGCGCATGCGGCCGGCGCCCACATGAAGGAGTTCGGCGTGAAGACCAAGGGCATAGTCGCAAACCGCGCGATCTACCTGCTGAACCGACTGCCTGAAGGCGCCACGGCCTGAGGCGAAGAAAGCGACCGGTCGCCATTGGCCAGCCGCTTTCGGTCTACTGGAAGAACTCCTCGAAGCCTCCCAGCGGCTCGTAGCGCTTGTCGCGGATTGCCAGGCGCAGCGGACCTGGCATGCGCCGCTGCGCCACCGGATGCGCGGGGTCGCCTGGGTAGCACAGCCGCACGCCCTCCGGCGTCTGGAGCACATGCGGTTCGATCAGGTAGGGTGCGCGTCGACGCGCATCGTCCAGGATGCCGCGCACGTCGGCGTGCATCGCCATGTGGACCATCGTCATGATCTGCGGCGGCGCCAGGCTGATCTCGCGCTTCCAGTTGCGCTCGAGCGCGTCCCTCGGGGTCATCCAGACGGCTTCGGTAGTCTCGTGCCCATCGTGCAGCGCGACGGCGTCGCTCGGCAGGCGTGCCACGAAGAAGCGCGCGTCGAAGCGCTTCGCCTGCAGCTGAGGCGCGGTCGGCGTCACCCAGCGCGACCAGGGCACGAGCTGCGAGCTCGCCAGCTTGACGCCCAGGTTCGTCATCACCTGCAGGAAACTCGCTCCACCCCGCAGTTGCGACGCAGCCTGTTCGCATTGCAATTGCGTGGCGCCGGCGCCCATGAGGATGGACGACTCCTCGAAGGCCTCGCGGATGGCGGCCACGAACAAGGCACCCGCCACCGGGTCCTCGCAGTCGGGCTCGCCCAGCCGCTCGCGCAGCGCGGCGGGGCTCTCCTCGAGCAGCGACAGCGCTTCGGCGCCAAGGTCGGACGCGTCGACCTTGCCGCCGGGGAAGACATGCGCCTCGCCCAGGACGTCCGACAGGCCGTGCCGCTTGAGCAGGAGCACCTCGGCGCCCTTCGCGTCGTCGCGCAGGAGAACCAGGGTGGCCGCGGCCTTGGGCAAGACGGCGGGGAGGGGCGTGGTGTCTTGCATGAAACCCTTGTCGAAGATGCGAAGCCCGCCGCGGCCAGGCCGCGGCGGCGTGCGCAGGACGCGACCGATCAGCCCGGCCTCTTCATCTGGCAGGAGGTCGGGGTGGAGGCGGCGTAGGCCGGGATCTTGTTGACGACCTTGAAGCCATAGCCGGTCTTTTCCATGTCGTACGGCACGTCCTTGGCGTTGACCTTGGCCCAGTCGCCGACCACGAGGGCCTGCTGCAACTGGTGGTCCTGCTTGCGCATCTCGACCTCGCCATTGATGGTCTTGATCTTCATGCCCTCGAGCGCCTTCGCGACCGCAGCGGGCTGGGTAGACTTGCTGTCCTTCACGGCCTGGGCCAGCATCCTGACTGCGTTGTACCAGGGGACGAGGTTGAAGTCGTCCTTGTACTTGGCGTTATAGGAATCGATGTACGGCTTGGCCGCCTTGGGGTCATCGTTGGGCAGCCACTGGGTGACCACCCGGACGTTCTCGACGCCGGCCGCGGCCAGCGCAGTGGGGCCGCCGGTCGTCGAGGCGTTGAAGGCGTAGACCGGCAGCTTGAGGCCGGTTTCCTTCAGCGCCTTGATCAGCAGCGTGAGGTCGGCGCTGAAATTGGCCGTGATGATGACGTCCGCGCCCGACGCGCGGATCTTGTTCACGTAAGGCGTGAAATCCTTGACCTGCAGCATGGGGTGCAGGTCGTCGCCGGCGATCTCCACATCGGGACGCCGGCGCTTGAGCGCTTCCTTGACGCCGATGGCGGACTGCTGGCCCAGCGCATAGTTCTGGTTGATCAGGTACACCTTCTTGATCGACTTGTCGTTGGCCATCATGTTGACCAGCCCCTCGGCCCGCATGATGGCGTTGGAGTCGAAGTTGAAGTACCAGAAGCTGCAGCGCTCGTTGGTCAGCTCGGGCGACTGGTTGGTGGGACTGAACAGCAGGGCTTCCTTGCCGGGGTTGCGCTCGTTGTGGCGGTTCACGCTCTCGATCAGGGCAGCGGCGATCGATGAGCTGCCGCCCTGCATCACGAAACGAATGTCCTGGTCGAGGGCGTTCTTCAGCTGGAGCAGCGACTCCTGCGAGTTGTTCTTGCCATCCATCTCGACCACTTCGAACGTGATGCCCGCGCCGGCCCATTGTTCCTTGTTGGCGATGTCCACCGCATAGCGCAGCGTGTTGTCGAAGTTTCTCGCCAGCGCCGCCGCCGGCCCGGACAAGGCGTCGATGTGGGCGATCTTCAGGACCTCCGCCTGCGCCGAGGCGCCGACGACGGCCAGGCCGATGGCCAGATGGCGCAAGCGCAAGGAGAACGGTTTTTGCATGGATGACCTTTCGGGGAATAAACGAACCAGTGGCCTTACTGGCCACTTAGACCTCCAGCCAGGTCTTGCGGACCTCGCTGTCGGCGCGCAGCTGCGCGGGAGAGCCTTCGAAGACGATGCCGCCATGGCCCATGACGTAGACGCGCTGGGATATCTCCAGCGCAATGGCAAGCTTCTGTTCGACCAGCAGCACGGAGACGCCGCGCGACTTGAGCACATCGAGGTACTCGGCGACCAGCGCGACGACCTTGGGCGCCAGGCCTTCCGTGGGCTCGTCGATCATGATGAGGTCAGGGTCGCCCATGAGGGTGCGGCACAGCGTCAGCATCTGCTGCTCGCCGCCGGAAAGAACGCCCGCGGGGACATGCCGGCGCTCGTGCAGGCGAGGGAACATGCGGTACATGTCGTCGAAGGACCAGCGGGATTTCCTGCCCGCCACTTCGCCGAGCATCAGGTTCTGCTCCACGGTGAGCGTGGCGAAGATGTCGCGGTTTTCCGGTACGTAGCCCAGGCCCTTGCGCACGATCTCGAAGGCCTTGAGGCCCAGCATCTCTTCGCCCTTGAAGCGCACCGACCCGCGGGCCTGCACCTGGCCGATGGCGGCCTTGATGGTGGTGGAGCGGCCGACGCCGTTGCGGCCCAGCAGGCTGACGATCTCGCCCTGGCCGACCTGCAGGTTCACCCCGTGCAGCACATGGCTCTTGCCATAGTAGGCATGAAGGTCGCTGATTTGGAGCAGGGGCGTCATGCCGTCGCTTCCGCGGGCGCGTGCAAGCCCAGGTAGGCCTCCTGCACCGCCGGATTGCTGCGCACCCGGGCCGGCGTGTCGCAGGCAATCACCTCGCCGTAGACCACCACGGCGATGCGATCGGCCAGGCCGAACACCACGCCCATGTCGTGCTCGACCATCAGCAGCGTTTTGCCCGCGGTGACCTTGCGGATCAGCTCGACCGCGCCATCCGATTCGGCGCGGCTCATGCCTGCCGTCGGCTCGTCCAGCAGGATGACGTCCGCGCCGCCGGCCACCGTGATGCCGATCTCGAGGGCGCGCTGTTCGGCGTACGGCAGCAGGCCAGCGAGCGCATCGCGGCGGTGGGTCAAGCCGATCTGCTCGAGGATCTGCTCGGCGCGTTCCCGTGCGTCCGCCAGGCGGGGCAGGTGGCGCCAGAACGAGTAGCGGTAGCCCAGCGACCACAGCACGCTGCAACGCAGGTTCTCGAACACGCTGAGCCGGTGGAACACGTTGGTGATCTGGAAACTGCGCGACAGCCCCATCCGGTTGATCTCGAAGGGGCGCAGACCCACGATGCTCTGCCCATTGAGCAGGATGTCGCCGCTGCTGACGCCGAAGCGCCCGGAGATCAGGTTGAACAGGGTGGTCTTGCCGGCGCCGTTGGGCCCGATGACCGCCAGGCGCTCTCCGGGAGACGCCTGCAGGTGGGCGCCGCGAATGATCTCGGTGCTACCGAAGCGCTTTCGCACGTCGCGCAACTCGAGCGCCAGCGGGGTCATCGCGCACCTCCGGCCTGCGCGTCGTTGATCTCGCCCTGCGCCGCGTTCCAGGCCTGCCGGAAAACGCGCCGGGCTTTTTGCAGCACGAACAGCCCGGCGACGACCAGCGCCACGCCCGCCGCCCACAGCGCCGCCGCCTGCGGCTGCGACAGCTCGGCGAGCAGTTTCACCACGGCCGCACGGTCCGAACCGAGCGTCACGGCGTAGCACAGCTCGACGAGGATCACCGCGCCCACGACCAGCACGAGCGCGGCGCCCACGACCATCAACCACTGTGGCAGGACACGGCGGAACATGCCGGCGCGCAAGACCCGCCAGTTGCCCGCGACGATACCCGCCACGCCCGCGGGCGCGTACATCACGAACAGCACGAACAAGGCGCCCAGGTACAGCTGCCACGCGACCGTGTAGTCGGACAGCTTGGCGTTGAGGAAGCTGCCGAGAATGGCGCCGAGCACCGGCCCCAGGAAGTACCCGGCGCCGCCGATGAAGGTGAAGATCAACGCGTCGGCCGACCGCAGCGCGCTCATGCTCTCGGCGCTGACGATCTCGAAGTTGATCGCGGCCAGGCCGCCGCTCACGCCGGCGAAGAACGTGGCGACGATGAACACGATGTAGCGCACCTTGCGCGTGTCGTAGCCGACGAACTCCGCCCGCTCGGCGTTGTCGCGCACGGCGTTGGCAATGCGGCCCAGCGGCGTCTGGGTAAAGGCGTACATCAGGAAGGCCGACAAGAGGGTCCAGCCCGCGATGAGGTAGTACACCTGGATCTGCGGCCCGAAGCTCAGGCCCAGGAAGGGCTCGCCGTAGGTGCGGCTGGCCGCGACGCCCGATTCGCCGCCGAAGAAGCGCGGGAACATCTGGGCCGCCGCATGCGCGAGCTCGCCCAACCCCAGCGTGATCATGGCGAAGGCCGTGCCGGCCTTCTTGGTGGCGACATAGCCGAGCACCACACCGAAGACCATGCCGGCGAGGCCGCCCGCCAGGGGAACGAACACCAGCGGCATCTTCCAGCCGGTGGCGGCCGCCGCCCAGTTCATGGCGTAGATGGTGAAATAGGCGCCCATGCCCGAATAGAGCGCGTGCCCGAACGACAACATCCCGCCCTGCCCCATCAAGAGGTTGTAGGACAGGCAAAAGACGATCATGGTCGCCATTTGCGACAGGAAGGTCAGCGAGGCGTTGTTGTTGAAGACCAGCGGCACGAGCAAGGTCGCGGCCACGGCCAGGCTCCAGGTCAGCACCCACTGGTAGGCGCGCGGCCAGCTCTGCAGCGGCAGTGGGGCGGAGGCAACCGCGCTGGCAATCATGTCAAGTTTCCCGGGTGCCCATGAGGCCCTTGGGCCTGAAGAGAAGAATCAGGATCATCAGGGCGAAGGGCAGCAGCGGCCCGACCTGGGCCACCGTCACGCCGAGCACCTCGCGCCAAGCCGATTGGGCGGGCAGGTCGATGCGCAAGGCTCCCAGCAGCTGCAGCAGCGAAAAGTCCATCGACACCGCCGCCGTCTGGATCAGGCCGATCAGCAGCGACGCGACCAGGGCGCCCATGAGCGATCCCAGCCCGCCGACCACGACGATGACGAAGATCACGCTGCCCACCGAGGCCGCCATGCTCGGCTCGGTCACGAAGGCGTTGCCGCCGATCACCCCCGCCAGCCCGGCCAGCGCGGCACCGCCGCCAAAGACCATCATGAACACGCGCGGCACGTTGTGGCCCAGGGCCTCGACCGCCTCCGGATGGCTCAGCGCCGCCTGGATTACCAGGCCGACGCGGGTACGCTTGAGGACGAGGTAGACCGACGCCAGCATCAGCAGCGAGATGAGCATCATGAACCCGCGATACGTGGGAAAGCTGGTGTTGAACAGCTTGAACAGCGTGCCGTCCAGCGCCGGCGGCACGGCATAGGGCACCGTGGTGCGCCCCCAGATCACCTGCACCACCTCGACGATCATGTAGGCCAGCCCGAACGTGAACAGCAGCTCGGCGACGTGTCCGTGTTTGTGGACCGTGCGCAGGCCATGGCGCTCGACCAGGGCGCCGACCAGCCCGACGATGGCCGGGGCAAGAAACAAGGCCGGCCAGAAGCCGATCTTCACGCTGATCCCATAGGCGAAGTAGGCGCCCAGCATGTAGAAGCTGGCGTGGGCGAAGTTGAGCACGCCCATCATGCTGAAGATCAGCGTGAGCCCGGACGACAGCATGAACAGCAGCAAGCCGTAGCTCAGGCCGTTCAGCAGGGTGATCAGCGCGTATTCCATGATCGTGCGTCGGTGTCCCTCGAAGACGGTGATCGGACGAAGCCAGGGCGGCGGCGGGGCGCGAAGCCTCAGCGGCCCACGAAGTTCGGCTTGCGGCGCTGCGCGACTTCGCAGATGCCGTGCCAGCCGTCTTCGCTGCGCGTGGCGCGGGTCATTGCGCGGGCCTCCTGCTCCATCTGGGCTTCGATCGGCTGCGAATAGGTCGACAGCAGCAGGTTCTTGATTTCTCCGAACGCCACGGTCGGGCCGGCGGCGAGTTCGTGGGCCAGGCCCCACGCCGCTTCGCGCAACTGGTCGTCGTCCACCACCTGGCTGATGAGACCCACCTCGTGCGCGTACTCCGCCGTCCAGGTCTGGTTGCGCATGAAGAACTCGGCCGCGCGGCGCGGGCCCACCCGGCGCGGTATGAAGGTGGTGCCGCCGCCGTCGGGCAGCAGGCCGATGCCGGTGTACGCGGCATAGAACTTGGCCGAGCGCGCCGCGATGCAGAAGTCGGCGGCGGCGCACAGGGCGGTGAATCCGCCCACGGCGAGCCCGTGGACCGAGACGATGACGGGCGCGTTCATGCGCGCGAAACGCGACAGTGCCGAGTGCAGCCCCACCGTGGCGTTCTTGATGAACACATGCAGCGCGTCGCGATCGCGGTTCATGGTCTTGAGATCGGCACCCACGCCGAAGTACTTGCCGCTCGATTCGATCAGCACGCAGCGCACCGCCGGGTTCTCGTCCAGTTCCGAGGCGATGCGGCTCAACTCGGTGTTGAAGCGCAGGTCCATCGGGTTGCCACGGTCGGGCTGGTTGAAAGTGATGCTGGCGATCCCGTCGGCGATGTTCAGTTTGAAGGATTCGTAGGTCATGGCAGGTCAGCCTCGTTCAACAGGTTCATTCACGGGTTTTCTGGCGCGCGATGACCATCTTCATGATCTGCGCGGTGCCGTCGCCGATCTGCAGGCCTAGCAGGTCGCGCAGGCGCTGCTCGAAGGGCATGTCCTTCGAATAGCCGCCATGGCCGTGCGTGAGCAGGCAGGTCCCGACGATGTCGTAGGCGAGCTTGGGGCCCCACCACTTGCACATGGCGGCCTCCGAGGTATGCGGCAGCCCCTGGTCCTTGAGCCACAGGGTTTGCAGGCACAAGAGCCGGGCGGCCGTCCAGTGCGTCTCGGCCTCGGCCAGGGGGAAGGTCACGCCCTGGTATTCGCTCAGGGGCTTGCCGAAGGTGTGGCGCTCGCCGGCGTAGCGCCATGCCGCGTCGAGCGACAAACGGGCCACTGCCAGGCACAGAATGCCCAGCAGCGCCCGGCTGTAGTCGAAACCGGTCATGACCTGCGAGAACCCCTTGTTCTCCTCCCCCAGCAGGTACTTTGCGGGGATGCGGGCCGAGTCGAAGAACAGCGAGCCGCGGCCCACGCTGCGGGTGCCGTGGTCGTCGAACGAGGTACGCGTGATGCCTGGGGTGTCCAGCGGCACCAGGAACGAGCTGATGCCCTTGGCGCGCGACTCGGTCGTGCCGGTGCGGGCGAACACCACCGCGAAGTCCGCCTGCGACGCCATGCTGGTGGACGTCTTCTCGCCGTCGATCACATAGAAATCGCCGTCGCGCCGAGCCTTGAGCTTCAGGTTCGCGGCGTCCGATCCGCCGCCGGGCTCGGTCAGCGAGATCGCGGGGATGAGCTCGCCGCGCAGCATGCCCTCGATCCAGGGGCGAACGGCGTCGGGCTGGCCGAAGTTGTGCAGGATCTGGCCGAGCAATGAAGCGGTAATGGAGATGTAGCCCAGGTTCAGGTCTTCGCCGCACAGCGCCTCCACCACGAGGCCCGCCGTCTGGCAACTCTGGCCCAAGCCGCCGACCTCCTCGGGCAGCTCCACGCCGAAGAAACCCAGCTCGCCCATCTTTCGCAGCGTGGCCCGGTCCAGCGCTCCTTGCTGGTCGCGCAGGCGGTAGTTCGGCGCGATATGGTCGCGGGCGAATACCCTGGCCGCTTCCACCAGCCCGCGCTGCTCGGCCGTGACGCTGAAATCCATGATCCAGGCTCTTTCGATGTGGCTCCGCGCGGATGGACTGCGCGGTGCGCCGATGCTTGAAAATTGCAACCCGGCGATGCTGCAGGCCGGGCGCCCATAATCGTACACATGCATACTGTGTTTTACAGCACGGGTTTACCCCGGCAGGGAGGGCACCGGACGGATCGTCAGATCTTGCGCGTGCGGCCCTGCCAGTACGCGTCGCGCAGCACGTTCTTGCGGATCTTTCCGATCGGCGTGGTCGGCAGGGCTTCGGAGCGAAATTCGACGCTGCGCGGACACTTGTAGCCGCCGATGAGGCTGCGGCAGTGCGCCATCAGTTCGTCGGCAGTCGCGGACATGCCGTCCTTGAGCACCACGATCGCGTGCACCGCCTCGCCCCATTTCTCGCTCGGGATGCCCACCACAGCCGCCTCGCGCACCGAGGGGTGCTGGTAGAGCGCCCGCTCCACGTCGACCGAGTAGACGTTCTCGCCACCGGTGACGATCATGTCCTTCAGCCGGTCGGCGATGTAGACGAAGCCGTCTTCGTCCATGTAGCCCGCGTCGCCGCTGCGCATCCACGAGTTCACCAGGGATTCGGCCGAGGCCTTCTCGTTGTTGAAGTAGCGGGTCATCACGTTGTCGCCGCGGATCTGGATCTCGCCGGTTTCCCGCACCGGCGCCTCCGACCCGTCCGGGCGCGCGATGCGCACCTGCATGCCGACAACCGGTCGCCCGGCGGACTTCATCCGCTCGGGGAATCTCTCGACCGCGATGAGGTGTTCATGCCACTTGAACGCGGTGGCGTAGCCGGCGGTTTCCGTCATGCCGTAGATCTGATGGAAACCCCAGGTGGGCAGATCGCGCATGGCCGCCTTCATGATGGCCTCGGGCATGGGAGAACCGCCATACACGCAGGTGCGCACGCTGGAGAGGTCGTACTGCTTGAGCGTGGGCTGGTTCAGCAGCATGTTGATCATCGTGGGCACCAGCACGCAGTTGGTGACCTTGTGCTCGGTGATCGCCTCCATGACCGGCACGGGTTCGAACTTCGGCAGGATCACGTGCGTGCCGGCGCTCATGGTGATGTACCAGGCAGGCCCTGCGCCGGAGAGGTGGAACATGCCGCCTACGTGCAGGTGGGTCAGGTTGTCGCGATGTGGCAGCGTAGCCAGGAACGCGACGGACACGGAGATCACGTTGCGGTGAGACAAGGCGACGCCCTTGGATTGCAAGGTGGTGCCCGACGTGTAGAGCACGATGTACAGGTCGTCGGCCTTGCGGTCCGCGTCGGCGATGGGCTCGTGGGCTCTCATTAGGTCTTCGTACGAGAGCATGCCCTCGGGCGTCTGCTTTTCGCCCATGTAGATCAACGTGAGGTCGGCGTCGCCTTTGAGCGTCTGCGCTTCAGCGAGAAAGGCGTCGTCGACGAAGAGGATCCGCGCGCCCGAATCACGCAGCGCGAACTGGTTCTCCGGCACCGACCAGCGGATGTTCAGCGGCGCGAATGCGGCGCCGCACCAGGGAATGCTGAAGAACAGCTCCAAGTAGCAGTCCGAGTTCATCGCCAGCGCGGCCACGCAGTCGCCCTCACGAGCGCCCAGCGCGCGCAAGGCCGCTGCCATGCGCGGAACGCGCTCGCCGATTTCACGCCAGGTCCGGCTGCGGCCGTTGTAGACAGTTCCTTTTCGATCGGGCTGCTCCATGAGCGCCTGACGAAGGATCTGGGTGACTTGCATGGTGTGTTTTCTCCAGGTGACGTGAGGACCGCGGGCGACTCCGCGCGCAGGAGCAAAGGCTCACGCATCTCGTCGGCCGCGCCTATAGTACGCATGTGTATGGTACGCTTTGATCCGGGTTTTCCCGGGACGTCGCCGGCGTGTCATGACAGCAAGGGGATGCGCACTGCCGGCCATAGGGGTTAGTCCCGAACGCAGTTGTTGTGAGTCGACGTATTGTTCGCTAGTGCACTAGCTGGCAACAATTCATTCACGCTGCTTTGCCCGGTCGGGCCGGCGAGCACTCATCCGTACACCAGGAGCCCTGCCCGCAAGGCTCCTTCACTCCCAGGAGATCTGATGAAAACCTTTTTCCGCGCATCGCTGGCCATCGGAACGCTGATTGCCGCGACCGCAGGGTCGCCGCTCGCCTTTGCGCAGACCGTTCTGCGCTATTCCAACTGGCTGCCGGCGGGCCACCCGCTGCGAGCGCAGGTGATGGAGCCGTGGTCCGAGGAAGTGGCCAAGGTCACGCAGGGCCGGGTCAAGGTCGAGTGGGCGCCCAAGGTGGTCGGTACGGTGGCCGGGCAGTTCGACACGATCTCCGATGGGCTGGCCGACGTGGCGCTGTTCGTGCCGTCCTATACCCCCGGCAAGTTCGAGATCACCGAGCTGATGGAACTGCCGTTCCTGGCCGAGAAGGCGTCGATCCGCTCTCCGGCCACCCACCGCTTTTTCACCAAGCACCTGGCGCAGTTCAACGAGTACAAGGGCATCCAGCCGCTGAGCGTGTTCACGGGCCCGGCGCAGCACATCTACACGGCCAAGAGGGCCATCAAGACGGTCGACGACATCCAGGGCCTGAAGCTGCGAAGCCCCAGCCCCACCGTCTCGCAGGGCATCAGCCTGCTGGGCGGCGTGCCGGTCGTGAAACCCGCCCCCGACATCTACGAGATGGTGTCCGGCGGCCTTCTGGACGGCGCGGTGTTCACCACCCCCGACTCGCTCAGCTTCAAGTTGACCACGGTGGTACCCAAGGCGCATATCGTCGAAGGCGGCTTCTCGGCCACCGTGATCGTGCTGGCCATGAATCCGGCCAAATGGCAGGCGCTGTCCAAGGCCGACCAGGACGCGATCATGTCCGTGTCCGGCGAGAAGCTGGCGCTGGGCGTCGGCACGGCGTACGACAAGGCCGAGCAGGAGGCGCTGGAGGCGACGCGCAAGGCCGGCGGCACCGTCGAACGCCTGAGCCCCGCCGTCGTTGCGGCGATGAAGCAAAAGACGCTGCCGGTCGAGCAGGCCACGTACGAGAAGGCTCGCAAGCGTGGCGTGCCTGACCCCGTGGCGCTGGTGAATGCGCTGCGCGCCGACCTGAGCGCGGCCAGCCGCTGAGTGTGCGCATGGCGTTGGCGCGCACGCGCCAGCGCCGCGCTGGAGAGACCTCTTGCCTACCGACCACTTCCAGACCGCCCCCCTGAATGCGCAGGACAGCCTGCGCGACCGGCCGGACGACGCCTTCATCGAGCGCATGCGCGGGCTGTTTCCCACCGAGCGCGAGATGGCCGGGATGTTGACCCGCAAGATGCGCCGACGCGCCCTGCCCGCCTATGAGGGCGCGAGCCTCGAGCGCATGACAGGCCACCTCGAGGACTTCCTGCGCGCCCACCTCGACCCGCCCTTTCAGATCACGCAGCAGCGCTGGTTTTCCGGCGGCGCCTCCAAGATCCAGATGGGTTTTACGCTGGGCTGGACCCCGCCGGGACAGTCGGCGACCACCACCCGGATGGTCGTGCGCATGGAGCCCAGCGAATCGGTCAACTCGACCAGCCGCGCGCGAGAGTTCCAGGCGCTGAGGCTGTTCCACGGCGTGCTGCCCGTGCCCGAGGCGTACTGGGTCGACGCCGACGGACGCTGGTTCCCGGAGCCCGCGCTCATCTATGCATTTTCCAGTGGCGTCACCAAGCCCCGCGTGGCGACCACCGGCCAGGTAGCCGGCATCGGCACCAATTTCGGCCCGGAACTGCGCGCCCGGCTGGCGCCGCAATTCGTGCGGCACCTGGCCACGATCCACACGATGCCGATCGACGCCGCCGCCCTCGACGCATTCGACGTTCCGGAGGTCGGCTCGACCCAGAGCGCGCTGTGGCAGCTCAACCGCGCGCGCCGCATCTGGGAGGAAGACCGGGGCGAAGACCTGCCGCTGATCGAGCTGGCGGGCAACTGGCTGGAGCGCAACCTGCCCGTGCTGGACCGCCTGAGCATCCTGCATGGCGATTACCGCTCGGGCAACTTCCTGTTCGACGAGGCCAGCAGCGAGATCACCGCGGTGCTCGACTGGGAGCGCGGCTACCTGGGCGACCGCCACCGCGACCTCGCCTGGACGGCGGACCATGCCTTCGGCCACCTGGCCGAGGATGGCAAGACCTTCCTGGCCAGCGGGCTGATGCCCAGCGACGCCTTTTTCGAAGCGTACGAAAAGCAGAGCGGCCTCCGCGTCGATCCGGCCCGGCTGCGTTACTTCACGATCTTCAACGCCTACCAGCTGGTGATGTCGGCGATCGCGACGGCCTACCGCGTCGTGCGGCTGGGCAAGTCCCACCAGGACATCCTGCTGGCGTCGGTCGAACCGGTGGGCTACAGCGCCGCCGAGCAGTTGCGACGCTACCTGGAGGAGGTCCTCTGATGGACACATCGGCAAACGGCATGCGCGCCGCCATCAAGGCACTGAAAGAAACGGTCGCGCCGGCGGTCGACCCAGCGAACCCGCTGGCCAACGAGCAGCTTCGCCTGGCCTGCAGTTACCTCGCGCTGGTGGCCGACCGGCTCTCCTGGCGTGAGCAGCGGCTGCGCCGCGAGCTCGACCAAGCCTGCGCGCTGGCAGGCAGCGTGCAGGCGCACGCGGCAGGCAGCCCGCCAGAAGTGCTCGACGCGCTGGGCCGGGGCGTCGCGGCCGCCCACGACCTGCAGACCCGATCCAGCGCCGCGGAGGCTGACGTCGTCGCGGCGACGCAGGGCCTGCAAGCGGCCGTGAGCGCCCTGGTCCGCTGCGCCAGGTCCCTGCCCGCCTCGCAGGGCCCCGCCATAGAGCGCGCCGTGCTGGAGGCCTCGCGCGCGTGGCTGGACACGCGCCGCGCCTGGTTTCGCCCGCTCGGCTTCGACAAGGAAGCCGAGGCCTTGCCCACGCTGGAGAGCATCCTGCGCGAGCGCTGATCCACCCGACCTCACTGCATCATGATCAAACCCGAACAGATCGACTACCAGAACCCCCCGGACGCCGACTACAACTGGGTCGAGACGTACCTGATCCCGATCGTCATTCCCAAGGAGCACATCTACGCGCTGGTGTACGTGTGCGCCCGCCCCGCCATGGGCGTCATGTCCAACCAGGTCATGGTCTGCGGCGCCTTGTCGGACAACCGCTCGGACCTGCTGCACTACAACGACAACCAGCACCTGCCGGCGCCGGAGAAGTTCTCCGAGCTCACGTCGCCGATCGGCCTGAGCATCCGCGCAACGCGCGCCCCGCGCGACTTCCGCATCGACTACCAGGGCTTCGACGGCACCGAGATCCACGTCGACTGGGAAGGGCTGATGGAGCCTTTCGACATTCACGACCCGAAACACAGCCCGCAAGCCGGCAAGGTGGAGGACATGCACGCCGACATCGACGCGCGCAAGAAGCACCAGGCCGGCCACTTCGACCTGACCGGGCGCGCGCGTGGCACGCTCACCGTGCGCGGCCGCACCTTCGACGTCGACAGCATCGAGCGCATGGACCACAGCTGGGGCCCGCGCGATCCGATGGTCATCAAGAACATGTACATCGTCTCCGCCACCTTCGGAGAAGACCTGGCCTTCCATATGATCTGCCCGTGGAACCCCGACCTCAAGGGCTCCGGGCAGTTCCAGCTCACGCACGGCTACGTGCTCGACAAGGGTGAGGTGTATGGCCTGACCAGCGAACTGGAGATGACCAGCACCCACCACGGGCTGATGTGCGCCGGGCTGCAGATGACGGTGACGGACACGCGCGGCAAGCGCTTCCATCTGCGCGCCACGCCCGACATCGGCGCGCCCTGGATGCCTTATCCCAGCGCCATCACCTTCAATTCGATGATGAGCTGGTCGTATGGCGACCGCCAGGGCTACGGCGTGGTGCTGCCCAACTACAACCTGCCCTATCTCAACCAGCGCCGCGGGCGCTTCTACGACGACCCGGCACCCAGCGTCTGGGTTTGAGCGATCTTCAAGACCCGATGCAAGAACAGGCCATGAGCCAAGATCCCAATCAAACCCTGGACGTCGACGCCGTCCACCGACTGGCGCAGGAGCACATTGCGCCCATCGTCCAACCCGACGCGAGCCAGGGCGTGAACCGCGCCATGATCAAGGCGTTCACGCGCCTGGGCCTGATGGCGCCCTTCTTTGCCGGCGAGTTCGGCGGTACCGGCAACGGCGAGATCTCGGCGACCTTGCTGTGCCGCTACCGTGAGGGCCTGGCGCGCGTGTCGCCGCAGGCGTCCACGGCCCTGGCCACGCAAATCGGCGGGATCTTCGTGGTGGCCCGCCATGGGCTGCACGCGGTGCGCAAGGAGTGGGTGCCGCGCGTGGTCTCGGGCGACGTGGTCACGGCGCTGGCGCTGACAGAACCGGAACGGGGCTCCGACGTGGCGAGCATGACGATGCCGGCAACGCAGGCGCCCGGCGGTTGGCGACTGTCCGGCAAGAAGGTCTGGATCATGAAGGCACCCGACGCCGACGTGTACACGGTCTTCGCGCGCACCTCCGGCGCGGGCCCGCGCGGCATCACCGCGTTTCTCGTGCCCAAGGGCACGCCCGGCTTCACCGCCGAGGCGATCGACGGACTCTGGCCCGATCGCATCGGCAACCTTTTCTTCGACGATGTGTTCGTGCCCGACGCGCACGTGCTCGGCCCGGTGGGCGAAGGTTTCAAGCTGGGCATGGCCATCTTCGACGCGTTCCGCCCATCCGTGGGCGCGCACATCCTGGGCTTTGCGCGCGTTGCCCTCGAGGAGAGCGTGCGCTATGCGGGCCAGCGGCGCGCGTTCGGCCAGCTGATCGGCGATTTCCAGGCGGTCTCGCACCTGCTGGCGGAGATGGCAACACGGCTGGAGGCGGCGCGCCTGCTCACCTACGAAGCCGCCGCGGTGTATGACCGCGGCGACACCGCGCGGATCAAGTCCGCCTCGGCCATGGCCAAGCTCTACGCCTCGGAGGCGGGCCAGTACATCGTGGACAACGCGATCCAGGTGCATGGCGCCGTCGCGCTCCAGAAGGGGCACCTGCTGGAACACCTCTACCGCGAAGTGCGTGCCTCACGCATCTACGAAGGCACCAGCCAGATCCAGCGCGAGATCATCGCGCGCTCGCTGCTGGCGTCGCAGCGCTGACGGGCCTGGCGCATTGCGACACAGCCGGCGCGAGGTGAAGCAGGTGCCCATCCTCTGACAAGCCTTCGCGAAGCAGGGTAGTGTCTAAGTTTGAGATGTAACGACTATCCATGGTCGTAGAGAGCGAAGGCTCGGTCGATCCAGACGACGTAGAAGGTGTCGTGAACCCTGTAGCCGACTATCGGTGCCTTCCCCATGCAACGAAGGCGATGATGTTTACGTCCTCAGTAATGCAACTGGGAATGCTAGGCCGAATGGCGCCGCGGGCGGTCGACTCTGTACCTTGCCCGTGCCTATCTGCTTGCGCTATCTGTGCCACGTCAGTTGGCTTAGTTCATGGAGCCTGTCAGCGAAAGCGGCCTTTTCGCTTATTGTGCATGCTGAGAGGCAGAAGTCCCTTGCCAAGTGCTCTAGCGAAAATCTAGGCCTCAGATGATGGGAAGACATCGGAGTCGGATTAGGCGCGCGCAGCCTCGCGCCACTGTTGCCCTTAGGCCGATGGAGCTTGCCAGCCATCTGCGGCTACTGAAGGCGGGTAGCGAAAAATGCGCGCAAAGCGCGGTGGCTAACGTTCGAGCCCGCCCCATGCGCATACGCATCCTTCCACGGCGCTTCTTCGTGCATCATGTTCCGAAGCTTCCATGCCGAGTACTGCCCATACACCTCATAGACTTCATCTAGAAGTTCTCGTGTGTCAGCGTCGATGGACATCGGGTCGAAGTCGCTCCTCGGGGGGATCGGAGCACTGCCGTATGCCTTGAAGAGATGATAGATATCGGGCACCACTAGCCCATGAGTCCACGCCTCGCCGGGACGGCACTTGTGGCCGCAGTTGCAGACGCAGTCGATGCCTTCGCGCTGTGGCCGAAGTCGATGATGGACTTTCTGTCCCGGCGTATGCGCGCAACCTTTGAAGTCCGCGCGTATCTGCTTGACCCGGCCAAGTTGGTCGCTCCGAAAGAAGGTGTTGCATTCCCTCAGGCTCTGTCAGCGGGAAGCGAACCGATCGACGGCGATCCGTTCAAGGGATTGATCCGCATTGATGAAATCAGCGCGCAGCGCGGCTTCGGCTTCGCGCCCGCGTCTGCTCGCGGCGATGATTCCAGCGACGACGGGGTGCCTCGTGGCGGAAAGAAGCTCTCCGGTCAACTGCGCTCTTACTACTCCCAGCACCTCGACCCGTTCGACAAGCCGGAGCCAAAGGATCTCGAAGCCTTTCAGGCTTTGCACGCAGCGCAAGCCGCGTTCGGCAAGCGACTGGAGAGCGGTTTCTCGGATGCGCTCAAGGAACTGGAAGACATCGGCTATCCGGGCGTCACCGATCCGAAGTTGACGATCTCGACCAGCATCAAACCCATCGACGGGCTTAACCATGCGTCCGCAGTGCAATATGAGGTACCGACCCACATGGGCGTTGGCGGCTTTGCGCATCGACTGCCAGAGGACTCGAACGGCCTGGGCTACCAGAACCTGGTTTCGATCGTCTTCGCGCTGATGAGCTTCCGCGATAAGTGGATGAAAGTCGGCAAGGCCTCGAAGTCTGTGAATCCAGACGATGTGGTCATCGCTCCTCTTCACCTTGTTCTGATTGAAGAGCCGGAGGCCCACCTCCATGCGCAGGTCCAGCAGGTCTTCATCAAGCAGGCTTATGACGTACTGCGCAAACACGACAAGCTCAAGGGCTCCACGGATCTTCGCACCCAGTTAATCGTGAGCGCGCATTCGAGCCATCTCGCGCACGAAGCCTTCGACACCGATCAGGGCGTCAAGGGCCTCGAATTTGAGCGTGTGATGGTCATCATGGACGACCTGGAAGCGAGGGGTTTTAATTTACTGAGAACACGCGACGCCTGTTCTATGTGACTTGCAGTCGTGCTGAAAAAAGTCTGGCTCTGGTCGCCTATACCCCCGACCCTGACCGCATTTGCAGGTTCGTGCTGAAAGAGAACTGGTTCACGCCGGAAGAAGTATCCGTCGGCGTTCCAGCCGAGTGACTATTCCCATCCGAGCTGTTGCCTGATCAGACGGCGGTACAGCGTGTTCACCTGTTCGGGAGCGCGCTCAAAGTATTCCCGCGCCTTGCTCCTCAGCAGCCGCATGCATCCTTTTTCCATTCACACGCCGTCCGCAGACTGGTCTTCCGGTCCTCCGCGTTTCGCGAGGCGGATTTCATTGGCGCCTCGCCCCGGGGCCCTCAGGCCTGCCCAGCCGCCATCTGGCGCAAGCGGAATTTCTGCACCTTGCCGGTGGCCGTCATCGGGAAGGCCTCGACCACCTCCAGGCGCTCGGGCAGCTTCTGCGGCGAGATTTTCTTCTCGCGCAGGTAGGCGACCACCTCTTCCAGCGTGAGCGGCGGGCCTGGCCGGGCCACGACGTAGGCGCACACGCGCTCGCCCAGGCGGTCGTCCGGGAAGCCGACGACCGAAGCGCCCTGGATGCGCGGATGGCCAAGCAGGTAGTTCTCGATCTCGCCGGCGCTGATGTTGGCGCCGCCGCGGATGATGATGTCCTTGATGCGGCCGCTCACCCGCGTGAAGCGCTGCTCGTCCATCACGCACAGGTCGGACGTGTGGTACCAGCCATTCGGGTCGATCGCGTTGGCGGTGCGCTCCGGATCGCGCCAGTACCCCAGCAGCATCCCGGGCCCGCGATACCAGACCTCGCCCTCTTCGCCTGGCTTGGCGTCGGTCCCGTCCTGCTTGACCACGCGCGATTCGATGCCGCCCAGCACCGGGCTGCCGGCCGTGCCCTCGCGCAGCGCCGGTGGATCGCTGCGGCGCGTGGCGGTCATCATGTTGATTTCGGAGCAGCCATACAGCTGCAGCAGCTGGCAGTTGGGGAACTGCGTCTTCAGTTCCGCGGCCAGCGACACCGGAATTGGTGCGCCCGCGCACAGCCAGGAGCGCATGGACGACAGGTCCAGGCCGCTGTCCTTGGCCGCGTCGATGGCCATGCGCACGAAGGGCGTCGCGCCGGCGCTGGCCGTGCAGCGGTACTTGGCGATGCGGCGCAGGCCTTCGTTGGCCTCCCAGACGTCCAGCAGGTGCGATCCCGCGCCTGCGTTCAGCGGCACGACGATGCCCATCATCATGCCGGTGGCGTGTCCGACCGGCGAGGGCATGAACATTGTGTCGTCCGGCCGCATCTCGAAGATCTTCTCCGACAGGCCGCGCGCGCTGAAATTGAAGGTGTTCCAGGTGTGGGTGCAGCCCTTGGAGACCGACTCCGTGCCCGAGGTGTAGATCAGCACATGCGGCTGGTCCGGATCGGCGTAAGGGCCGAACTCGGCCACCGCATCCAGTTCCTGCGCGTCGGCCGCCGCACTCACGGATTCGAAGTCGATATCGCCCTGCAGGTCCTGCGGCCGCGCCTGGATCACATGCTGGAGCGTGGGGCACTGCGCGCGCAGCTCACGGAACATCGCGGCATGGTCGAAGCTGCGGAACTGCCCGGTGGTGAACGCGACCGTTGCGCCGCTGTTATTGATGATCTGCCGCAGCTCGGCATGGCGGTACACCATGATCACCGGCGCGATCACGGCACCCAGGCGCGAGACGGCGTGGTAGATCAGCGCGGCTTCGTTCCAGTTGGGGACCTGCATCACGACGCGGTCGCCTCGCTTGACGCCGAGCTTCTTCAGGTGGAGCGCGAGGCTCCAGGCGCGCTGGCGCAAGCTCGCGTAGTCCAGCGTGCCCGTGCCGTCGGTGAAGGCAATTCGCCGAGGCTGCTCGTCGGCCCAGCGGTCCAGCAAGGCGCTGGCCGAGCCGCCCTGCCAAAGGCCTTTCTGACGGTATTCGTCGGCGCGCGCGCCGTAGCGCTCCTGGACGGTGGTCACGGGTTTGTCGACTTGGCTCATCAAGAAGTCTCCTTCGAATCGGATCCGGCGGTTCGGGCGATTGCGCCACGCCGCGCCTCGGCGCGGCCAGTGGCAGGCTTCAGCGCGGTGGTTGCATGTCCTTGAGCAGTTCCGGCTCGACGGCCCGGTGAAACCCGTTGAACGCCTCGTTGCGTTGCGCGGGCTGCAGCTTCCAGTTGTTGCGGTAGTTGGGCGTGCCACCGTCGACGCGGATGCACGAACCGGTGATGTACGCCGCCGCCGGAGACAAAAGGAACACGATCGCCGCCGACACCTCGGACTCGGTGCCGAAGCGCTTCATGGGCACGACGTTCACGAAGTCCAGGATCTTCGGCTTGGCATCTGGCGTGTACGCGTCGAAGCCGCTCGAGGCGATGCCGCCGGGCGCCACCGTGTTCACGCGCACGCCCGCCGCGGCCCATTCACAGGCAGCCGTCTCGGTGAGGTTGAGCATGCCTCCTCGGGCCGCGCCCGAGTGGCCCATGTCGGGCCAGCCATGCCAGATGTCCGCGATGATGTTGACGATCGCGCCGCCGTGCTCGCCCATCCAGCGGTTGTAGACCTCGCGCATGAAGATGAAGCCGCCGGTGAGATTGTTGCGAACGACGGCCTCGAAGCCCTTGGTGGAAATCGTGCTCAGTGCTGCGCGGTACTGGCCGCCCGCGTTGTTGACCAGGCCATGCACGCCGCCGCGTTCGGCGATCACCGCGTCGATGGTCGCACCCACCAGCGCCTCGTCTCGGATGTCGCAGGGCTTGGCGCTGGCGCTCCCACCGTCATCCGTGATTTCCTTCCGCACGTTTTCCAGCTTTTCGGCGTTGCGGCCGATCAGGACCACATGCGCGCCCAGGGCGGCCAGTTCGTGCGCGGTGCAGCGCCCGATGCCGCTCCCGGCGCCCGTCACGATGATGGTCTGGCCAGCGAACAGGTCGCGGCTGAACACCGATTTGTATGCCGACATGGAATCTCCCGGTTCTTGAGGTCGAAGGCTTGCTTGTTTCGGCGCCGCGCCGCACGGCAGCAGAGCTCTCCCGTGGATGGCGGTTCCTCGTCTGCACGTCCGATCGTACGGTACCGTACCTTACGCCATCATACCATCAGGGTTTTCGACAGGCCCGGGCCCTCGGCGGGCCCAGGACGATCGGGGTGAAGCGAATAACGTCCCTTCCTCCGCAAACCTCGCCCTCAAACCACGCCGACCGTCCAGCCGCCATCCACGAATAACTGCGCGCCCTGCACATAAGCGCCGTCGGCGCTTGCGAGGAACGCCACCGCCGCGGCGATGTCCTGCGGGTCGCCAAAGCGCCCCAGCGGCATGCCTGCCTCGCGGTCGGCCAGCGTGGCGGGATCGTATTGGGCCTTGGACGCCGGCGTGCCCACCATGCCCGGCAGGATGGCGTTGACGCGGATGCGATGCGGGCTGAGTTCGACGGCAGCGGCGCGGGTCAGGCCGAGCACGCCGGCCTTCATGGCGGCGTAGACGATCGCCTCGGTGGTGGGGTGCAGCGCCGAGGTCGAGCTCAGGTTCACGATGGCGCCGCCGCCGCGTTGCTGCATCTGCGGCAACGCGGCCTGCAGGGTCCACATGAGGCCCTTGAGCCCGACCGCCAGCGTGCGGTCCACCGTTTCTTCGTCGAGCGTGGCTAGGGGACCGAAACGGGCCCACACGGCGTTGTTGACCAGCACGGCGACCGCCGCATCGAATTGCGCCTGCACGGCCGCCATGGTCGCCCGTACCTGCTCGCGCGACCCCACGTCGCAGGCGAAGCCGCGCACGTCGAGCCCTTCGGCGCGCAAGGCTTCCACGGTGGGCGTGAGCCTGCGCTCGCTCACGTCCAGGGCGGCGACCTTCCCGCCTTCCTGGGCCAGCCGCCGCACGATGGATTCGCCGATGCCGCGCGCGGCGCCGGTGACCACGCAGACCTGGCCGGCGAAGCGGCGACCGAACTCCATCACGCCGCTTGCGAGAAGGCCTTGGCCTTTTCGCGCAGGACGAATTTCTGGATCTTGCCGCTGGGCGTCTTGGGCAGCTCGGCGACTACTTCCAGCCGCTCGGGCCAGTACTGCTTGGCGACCTTGCACTCGTTCATGTAGGCCTGCAGGCCGGCCAGATCGAGGCACTGGCCAGGACGCAAGGTGACGAAGGCGCAGCCCCGCTCTCCCAGTCGAAGGTCCGGCATGCCGACCAGCGCCGCGCCCGACACGGCCGGATGCTTGAGCAGCAGGTTCTCGACTTCCATGACCGGCACGTTCTCGCCGCCGCGGATCAGCACGTCCTTGGTGCGGCCGTTGATGCGGATGTAGCCCTCGGCGTCCATGTAGGCCAGGTCGCCCGTGTCGAACCAACCCTCGGCATCGAAGGGCTCGAGGTCTTCGCGCTTGTAGTAGCCCATGAACATCTGCGCGCCGCGCACCATGAGGCGTCCGGTTTCGCCCGGGGGCAGCGGCTCGCCGTCGAGGTCGGTGACCTTCACCTCGGTACCCTCCAGCGGACGACCGTCGGTGGAGGCGGACTTCTCGTGCGCGCGCCCTGGCTCGGTCAACGTGCCGCCCAGCGATTCGGTCATGCCCCACAGGCTGGAGACGTTCAGGTTCAGCTCGCGCGCGGCGCGCTCCACCACTACCGGCGGTATCGGCGCGCCGCCGCACAGGTAGGTGCGCAGCTCCGGCCGGGGACCGCCGGCTGCCACGGCTTCGCAGATGTCCACCAGGAAAGGCGTGGAGGTGGCCGTGTGCGTGACGCCTTCGGCCGCCATGATGGCCACGCCGCGCTTGCCGTCCCATACGTCCTGCAGCACGACCGTGCAGCCCAGGCACAGTCCCTGGAACATTACGGCCGCGTAGCCCGTCATGTGGCCCAGCGGCGAGCAGGCCAGCAGCACGTCGTTCTCGCTCAGGCCGAAGCGCTTGGCCAGGCCACGCACGCAGGCCACCAGCGAATTGCAGCTGTGCATGACGCCCTTGGGCTCGCCGGTGGTGCCCGACGTGAACATCATCACCGCCATCTCGTCCGCGCGGCTGGGCGCCGATGCGGCGTCGGGCGCCGGCGCGATGCGCCCGGAGCCGCTGAACAGCGCGCGCTCGAAGCCGTTCTCGCCGTCGCCGCCCACCACCAGCACGTGCTGCAGCCCGGGACACTGCGGCCGTAACGCCTTCGCCATTTCCTCATAGTCGAAGCCACGGAACGATTTGGGAACGATCAGCACCTTGGCTTCGCAAAAGCCCAGCATGTAGCTCATCTCGCGCTCGCGGAAGATGGGCATGAGCGGGTTGACCACGGCCCCCAGCCGGCCCACGGCCAACGACGCCACGACGAACTCCCAGTGGTTGGGCACCTGCACCGAGACCACGTCGCCCGGGCCCACGCCCATCGCGTGAAGGGCGGCGGCGCCGCGGCTGACCAGGTCTTCCAGCTGGCTGAAGCTCAGCCGCTTGACCGCCGTCTCGCCCGCGTCGGCGCGGTAGGCGACCAGAGCCTCCTTGTCGGGAAAGCGCCGGGTGGCCTGCGCGATCAACTCATCGGTGGTCACGTCGGGCCACCAGTTATTGCCGCGCATCTTGGCGGCGTGCCCGGCGGGATCGTACGAGTTCGAGGTCATGCTCTCTTGTCTCCATTGGGCCCGCTTCGTGCGGCCGGGCGCTGCTATTTAATTCACTACCTTACGACCTGGATGCTAGTCACGGGTAACGGTCGCCGTCAACGGTAAAGGCGAGCACTCGCCCTATTTAAACGATGGCTGCACTAAGTGTTTTCCATTACCGTACACGTGCGCACTATGTATACGCTTACGGCAGATCGATTCACAACGCGTCACCGGACAGGTGATCTCGGTTTGCGGCGGCGCCGTTCTCACTCCCCACTGAACACACACGATGCAAGCAGCCGTTCTTGAAAGCCGGGGCCGCGAAGGCCTGCACCTGCGACAGTTTCCCGATCCCCTTCCTGCGGCCGGAGAAGCCGTGCTGAAGGTCCATGCCGTCGGCCTGAACCGGGTCGACCTGTACATGCGCGACTCGGGCATCGGCATCACCCACAGCCTGCCGCTGGTGCAGGGCGTCGAGGCGGCTGGCGTCGTGGCCCATGCGCCGGCCGGCAGCGGCCTGCGCGTCGGGCAGAAGGCCGTGCTCTATTCCAACGCCTTCTGCGGCCACTGCCGCTACTGCCGCGCCGGCGACCAGCCGCTGTGCGTGAACACCGACATCATGGGCGAACACCGCCACGGCGCACTGGCCGAGTACGTCGCCATGCCGAGCTCGTGCTTCATGCCCCTGCCCGACGACGCCGACCTGGTGAGCGCCGGCGCGCTCATGGTGGGCCACCTCACGGCCTGGCGCATGCTCTTCGGCAAGGCGCGTCCACTGCAGGCCGGCGAGACGGTGATGATCGTGGGCATCGGCGGCGGCGTGGCCGCGGCCTGCCTGGAGCTGGCGCAGCTGGCGGGCGCCCGCGCCATCGTCACCAGCAGCAGCGACGACAAGCTCGAACGCGCGCGCGGCCTCGGCGCCGAAGCCGGCATCAACTACCGCACCGAGAAGGTCTCCGAACGCGTGATGGAGCTCACCGGCGGCGAAGGCGTGGATATGATGGTCGACAGCGTGGGGCAGGCCAGCTGGGGCGACTCGCTGCGCAGCCTGCGGCGCGGCGGCCGGCTCCTCACCTGCGGCGCGACCACCGGCTCGCAGCCCGGCGCCGACCTGCAGCGCATGTTCATCCGCCAGTTGGAGGTGTACGGTTCCACGGGCGGCAGCGTGGAGGAGTTTCGCCGCGTGGTGTCGCTGTTCGGCCGGGGCAGGCTCAAGCCGGTGATCGACCGGGTGGTTCCACTGGCGCAGTACCAGGCCGCCTTCGACCGGCTGGGCAACGGCGAGCAGTTCGGCAAAGTCGTCGTGTCCGTGGCCTGAGAAAAACGAGCGATGAACCTCGACCACGTCGTTTCCCGACGCTTCGAGCCCACCGAGCAGGACTACCACTTTCGCGACAGCCTGCTCTATGCGCTGTCGCTGGGCATGGGCAGCGACCCGCTGGATACGGACGAGCTGCCCTACGTCTTCGAAGCCATGCCCGGCCGGCCGCAGCAGGTCGTGCCGTCGCAGGCGGTGATCCTGGGCTGGATTCCTTTCTGGCAGGACGACCCCGCCACCGGCATCGATTGGCAGCGCATCCTGCACGGCGAAGAGCGGATCCGCATCCACCGACCGCTGCGCCCGGGCGGACGCGTGCGCGCGCACCACCGCATCGTCGGCGTACAGGACAAGGGCGCCGGGCGCGGCGCCCTGCTGCAGATGGACACCGAGCTGGTCGACCGCGACAGCGGCGAGCGCATCGCCTCGCTGGAAAGCCTGCAGTTCATGCGCGGCGACGGCGGCTGCGGCGACTGGGGCCAGCTCGCTTCGCCCCTGCCGCCGATGAACGATGCCGACACGCCCTGCGCGACGCGCGAGTACGCCACGAGCCTGCAAAGCGCCCTGCTGTACCGCGCTGCCAGCCAGGACTGGATGCCGGTGCATGCCGATCCAGCCGTCGCCGCGGCGGCCGGGTTCGACCGGCCGATCGCGCACGGGCTGAACAACATGGGGAGAGCCTGCCGCGCCATTCTCAAGAGCCTTGCGCCCGGCGCGCCGGAACGCCTGCGCTACATCGCGGGACGCTGGGTGTCCCCGGGCCTGCCAGGCGACACGGTGCGGGTGGACGTGTTCCGCTGCGCAAACACCGCGGCCGGCGGCGGGACATCGTGCGCGGCCACGGCACTGCGTTTTTGCGTCACGGCGGTCGAGCGCAATGTGCGCCTGATCGATCGCGGCATCTGCGAACTGGCGAACTGAGGAAACATCGCATGCGTATCTGTATTTTTGGCGCCGGAGCCATCGGCGGTTTCGTCGCGGCCCGACTGGCCCAGGTTCCCGGGCTGTCGGTCAGCGTGGTGGCGCGCGGCGAGCAGCTGGCCGCCATCCGCGCCCGTGGCCTGCGCGTGGTCTCGCCCGCGGGCGATCTGCACGCGCGCGTCGAGGCGACGGACCGCGCCGAGGACCTCGGGCCGCAAGACGCCGTGTTCATCGCGCTCAAGCAGCACCAGGTCGCGCCGGCGCTGCCGGCCCTCGCCTCGCTGCTGGGCCCGGAGACCATCGTGTTGCCGCCCACGACCGGCATTCCCTACTGGTATTTCCACGGGCTTTCCGGTCCCTTCGAGGGCCGACAGCTGGAATCGCTGGACCCCGGCGGCGCGCAGTGGCGCACGCTGGGTCCCGAGCGCGCGATCGGCTGTGTGTACTGGACGCCGGCCGAGGTGCTGGAACCCGCCGTCATCCATCACGACGGCAAGCTGCTGCACTTTCCGATCGGCGAGCCCGACGGCAGCGAGTCGCCGCGCATCGCGCGCTTTGCGCAAGCCATGAACGCCGCAGGTCTTAATGCGCCGGTCGTCCCCGACATCCGCGCCTGGATCTGGGCCAAGATGATCAGCAGCCTGAGCTGGAATCCGCTGGCGGTGCTGACGGAGGCCACGCTCGACGTGATGACCCACGACCCCGACGTCGTGCGGCTGGTACGCCGGCTGATGGGCGAAGCCGAAGAAGTGGCGCAGGCGTTCGGCGTCAGCGAGTGGCCGATCACGACGGACCAGCGGATCGAAGCGGCGCGCAATTCCGGCGCGCACCGCATGTCCATGTTGCAGGACTGGGACCGGGGCCGGCCGCTGGAGATCGACGTGCTCACCGACTCCATCGCCGCGATGCGCGAGCTCGCCGGCGTGAGCACGCCGACCATCGACGAGGTCTACGCCTTGTTGCGCCTGCGCGTGACCAGCGCCTGCGCGGCGCGCTGAAGCTCGCCGGTCGTGCGGGTCAGGATCTGCGTGCGGTTTTCCAGCTCGATCGCCGCCTGCAGGCTGGACGCCTCGGCGTTGGCCCAGCCGCCGCGCTTGGTCATCCACACGGCGAAGGAGCTGTTCGCCGCGATCTCCCGCGCCGTGGCCAGCGCACGCGGCAGCAGCTGATCGTCGGGCACGGTGGCCGTGACCAGGCCGATGCGCTCGGCCTCGGCCGCGTCGACCACGCGGCCGGTGAGCATCATCTCGAACGAGCGCGATAGCCCTACGCAGCGCGGCAGCAGCCAGCTCACGCCGATGTCGCAACTGGACATGCCGACCTTCACGAAAGCCGCGTTGAAGGCGGCCGACGCGCCGGCGTAGCGGATCTCGGCGGCCAGCGCCAAGCCCAGGCCCGCGCCGTTGGCCGGGCCGTTGACGGCCGCGATCACCGGCTGCCGCAGCGCGCGCATCCGCGTCACCAGTTGCGCAAAAGCTTCCTGGCGCGCCGTCCAGGCGGCAGCCTCGCCCAGTTCGTCCTGGCGCGGCGCGGTGGCCGCGAGACTGAGGTCGAACCCGGCGCAGAAACCCCGACCGTTGCCGGTGATCACCACCACCCGCGCCGTGTCGTCGTGCGCCAGCGAGGCGAGCAGCGGGTCCAGGTCGGCCACCATCTCGTCGGACAGCGCGTTGAGCCGCTCCGGCCGGTTCAGGCGCAGCAGCACGATGCCGCCGTCCAGCCGCTCCAGTTGCAGGTGATCGCCGAAGCCGCGGCCGTCCTGCGCGTTCGTGGCCTGCGTCACGACGCCGCTCCCGCGAGCTCGCGCAGCTTGAACTTCTGGATTTTCCCGCTCGGCGTGCGCGGCAGTTCCGCCATGATGTGCACCCGCTCCGGCCAGTACTGCTTGGCCACCTTGCACTCGGCCATGTAGGCCTGCAGGTCTTGCAGGCTCAGGCTGGTGCCGGGCCGCAGCACGACGCAGGCGCAGCCGCGCTCGCCGAGGCGCGCATCCGGGTAGCCCACCAGCGCAGCGGCCGCGATGGCGGGGTGCTTGTACAGCAGCGCCTCGATTTCCACCACGGGCACGTTCTCCCCGCCGCGGATCAGGACGTCCTTGGTGCGGCCGTTGATGCGGATATAGCCTTCCTCGTCCATGTAGGCTAGGTCGCCCGTGTCGAACCACCCGTCGGCGTCGAAGGTTTCGATGTCGGCGCGCTTGAAGTAGCCCATGAACATCTGCGCGCCGCGCACCAGCAGGCGGCCGGTCACGCCGCGCGGCGCCTCGTCGCCGTTGTCGTCGGCGATGCGCACGCCCACGCCTTCCAGCGGACGGCCGTCGGTGGACGCACTCTTGTCGGCCGCGCGGGCGGGCTCGGTGAGCGAGGTCGACAGCGATTCGGTCATGCCGAACAGCGAGCACACCTTCAGGTCGAGCTCCCGCGCGGCGCGTTCGATCAGCACCGGCGGTATCGGCGCGCCGCCGCACAGGAACGAGCGAAGTTGCGCCGGCCGCGGAGCGCCGCCGGCCACGAATTCGCAGATGTCGGACAGGAAGGGCGTGGACGCAGCGGTAAAGGTCACACCTTCGTCGGCCATGAGGGTGACGCCACGCCGGGCTTCCCACACGTCCTGCAGCACCACGGTCGCGCCCAGGTAGAGGCCCAGCATCATCACGGCGGCATAGCCCGTCATGTGGCCCAGCGGCGAGCAGGCGAGCAGCACGTCCTGCCCGGTGAGGCCGAAGCGCCCGGCCAGCGAGCGGTTGCAGGCGACGAGCGTGTTGATGGTGTGCATCACGCCCTTGGGCGAGCCCGTCGTGCCCGACGTGAACATCACCACCGCCATGGCGTCCGGCGCCAGCAGGGGCGGCTCGACCGCTTCCACCCGGTCGTCGCCCGCGAGCAGGCGGCGCTCGAAGCTGTCCTCGCCGGTCCCGTCGATGACGATCACATGTTCGAGCTTCGGCAGGGCCGCTTTCAGCGAATAGGCCATGGCGGCGTGGTCGAAGCCGCGGAATTCCCGGGGAACGACCAGTGCCTTGGCCTCGGCGAACCCCAGCATGAAGCTCAGTTCGCGCTCGCGGAAGATCGGCATCAACGGGTTGACGACCGCGCCGATGCGCCCGCACGCCAGCGAGGTGACCACGAATTCCCACCAGTTGGGTACCTGCACCGCCACGATGTCGCCGGGGCCGATGCCGAGGTGCCGCAGCGATGCGGAGACGCGCGAGACCAAGTCGCCGAGTTCGCGCCAGGTGAATCGAACGACGCCCTCGCGGTCCGCGCGATAGCCTACGAGGGCGTCGCGGTCGGGCGTTGCGGCGATCGCCTTGGCGAGGAAAGCGTCGTAGGAGGTGTCGAGCCAGAAACCTTCACGGCGCATGTTGCGCGCGTGGACGTGGGCGTCGAAGCGGGCGGTCGTCATGAAGCAAGCTCCCATGTAGTGCAGTAGCGTACTATATGGGTGCTAACGGACCGGGACCTGCGGGAGAACCCGCAGGCCGCCCGGATCTTGTCGGCCAGATCTGGTCGGCTAAACCTCGTCGGCGCTCAGGTACCCGAGCAGGTTGCGCTTCATGGTGTCGAGCGTGTCTGCGGTGCTGCCGAGCTTGTCGTCGTTGATACCGTTGAGGATCTGGGTGTTCAACTTGTGGTTAATCTTGCGCATGCGGTTGACCAGCTGCTTGCTCTGGGCCTCCAGGAAGACCCGGTTGACGCGGCGGTCTCCGGCGTCCGCCTCCCGGCGCACGAGCCCCGTCTTCTCGAGCCGGTCGATCAGGCCGCCGACAGCCACCTTGCCCAGGTCGAGCTCCTCTGCGAGCTGCGATTGCGTCATGCCATCCTTGCGCGAGAGGTAGGCCAGCACCCACCACTGGGAGCGGGTGACGTTCAGGGGCTTGAGGCAGCGGTCGAACGCGCTGCGTCGCAATCGTGACACGTCGTGGATCAGGAAGCCCAGGCGCAGCTCCCAGTCGATGGTGTGAGGAACGGCCGGGGCGACCTCCGGCTCCTTTTTACGCATTACTGTACTCATGCTTACATTCTAGGACCGCAAGAGCGAAGTCGTGTCGATTTCTGACTCAGACCGGATCCCAGGTGAAGACATCGGCCGATCGGTCGAGGGCGTAGAAGCCGGCCTTCAGGGTGGGAATGGCCGTCTGCAGCACGGTCTCCGGGGTCCAGCCCTCGCCGCGATGGGCGGTGCGGACCGGCCGGGGCTGGCTGAAAAGATAGATCTCGTTGTTGCGTACGCCAAACACCTGACCCGTCACGTCGCGCGCTTCGTCCGCGCACAGGGCCACCACGAAGGGCGCCACCTTCTCGGGAACCAGTTTCTTCAGGCCTTCGACGCGCTTTTTCTGCTCGGGGGTTTCGTCCGGGATGGAATCGATCATGCGAGTCCAGGCGAAAGGCGCAACAGCGTTGGAGCGCACGCCGAACTTCGCCATGTCCATCGCGATGGACTTGGACAGCGCCATCACGCCCAGCTTGGCCGCCGAATAGTTGGCCTGGCCCATGTTCCCCACCAGCGCCGAGGTCGAGGTCATGTGCACGAAGCAGCCCGAGCCCTGCGTCTTGAAATGCGGCGCGGCGGCGCGGCTGACGTTGAAGCTGCCCTTGAGGTGCACCGCGATGACCGCGTCGAACTCGGCCTCGCTCATCCGGTGGAACATCGCATCGCGCAAGATGCCGGCGTTGTTGATGACGATGTCGATGCGGCCGAAGCGCTCGACGGCCGATTCGACCATGCGGTGCGCGGCGTTCCACTCGGCAACCGAGCCGCCGTCGACCGTGGCTTCGCCGCCGGCGGCCTCGATGGCGGCCACCACCTCGCGCGCCGGCTGCTCGCCACTGGCTTCGCCCTCCAGGGTAGCGCCAAGGTCGTTCACCACCACCTTGGCGCCTGCCTCGGCCAGCGCCAGTGCGATGCCGCGCCCCACGCCGCGGCCCCCGCCTGTCACCAGCGCAACCTTGCCTTCCAGCAGTCTCATCATGTGCATCTCCTAGCTCGTATTTCGTCGGGTAAACCCGGGGAACTGAAGCCGCCGGGCTGCTTGATCGGTGATCGTTCGCTAGCGTATCATGCATCACAGCACCAAACCATGAGCCCTGGCTAACCCGTACCCATGAACACCACACACGGCCTGCTGGCCACTGCCCGCTACGTGCCGCGTCTGCGGCTCGAGCGCAGCGCGATCCTGGCCCAGCACCAATGGATGGCACCCGGCCTGCGAGGCCTCGCCAAGGGGCAGCGCGCCATGGCGTCCTGGGACGAAGACGCGGTCACGATGGCGGTGGAGGTCGCCCGGCGCGCTCGCCAGGCGCTGCCCGCCGATCTTCCCATTGCCGAGCTGACCCTCGCCTCCACCACCCTGCCCTTCGCCGACCGGCTCAACGCCGGCATCGTCGCCAGCGCTGTCGGCGTGGACGAAGGCGCCCGGCTGCGCGACGTCGCTTCCAGCGCCCGCTCCGGGCTGACGGAACTCGCCGCCGCGCTGGCCACGGGGCGCGACGAAGCCAGCCTGTTGATTGCGTCCGAGCGCCGCGTGGCGCGGCCCGCCAGCGCACAGGAGATGATCCAGGGCGACGGCTCGGCCGCGGCCGTGGTGGGCGCCGGCCGTTGCATCGCCGAGTTGGTGGCGCATCGCAGCGTGAACGCCGACCTGGTCGACCACTTCCGCGAGACCGGCCGCAGCGGCGACTACGGCTGGGAAGAACGCTGGGTCCGCGACGAGGGCTACATGAAGATCGCACTTGGTGCCATCCGACAGTGCCTTGCGGCCGCTGGCGTGTCCGCCGCCGACGTGTCGCATTTCGCTATGCCGGCGTCCCTGCCCAAGGTCAACGATGCACTGGCCAAGAAGCTGGGCCTGGCGCCGACGGCCGTCGTGTCGGCCGAACACGAAGCCGTGGGCGATCGCGGCACGGCGCAGCCGCTGGCCATGCTGGACATCGCGCTGCGCGCTGCGCAGCCGGGCGCGCTGATCCTGGTGGCCGCCTTCGGCAGCGGCTGCGACGCGCTGCTGCTGCGCCGCACCGACGCCCCCTGCCCTGGTGACGCGCCCGCTCCAGGCAAGTCCGAGACCAGCTACCTCAAGTACCTGTCGTTCACCAACCAGATCGAGTTGGAATGGGGCATGCGCGCCGAGATGGACAACAAGACGGCGCTGACCGCCGCTTGGCGCGACCACGAGCGCGCGGCGCGCTTCGAAGGCGGACGCTGCCCGCGCTGCGGCACGGTGCAGTTCCCGCGCACCGGCGTGTGCGTCAACCCCGAGTGCCGCACGCAAGACCCGCAGCAGCCCGTGAGCCTGGCCGAAGCCCGCGCGAAGGTGCTTTCGCATACCAGCGATTTCCTGGCCTATACGCCGCATCCGCCGTTCCAGTTCGGCCATGTCGACTTCGACGAAGGCGCGCGCGTGCTGATGGAATTCGCCGACGCCGACGCGGGCGAGCTGGCCGTGGGCATGCCGCTCGCGATGGTCTACCGCATCAAGGATTTCGACCGCCTGCGCGGCTTCCGGCGCTACTTCTGGAAAGCCACGCCCGTGCGGCAACATCAGGAAGGACACTGACACCATGGCCAGCGGCATTCGCGACAAGGTCGCCATTCTCGGCATGGGCTGCTCGCGCTTCGGCGAGCGCTGGGACAGCGGCGCCGACGAGCTCATGCTCGAGGCGTTCAACGAGGCGTTGGGCGACGCCGGCATCACTCTCTCGCAGATCGAGGCCGCCTGGCTGGGCGTCTGCCTGGAGGAAAACAACGTCGGCAAGACGGCCGGCCCGCTCGCGGCAGCCCTGCGCCTGCCGCGCATCGCGGCCACGCGGGTCGAGAACGCCTGCGCCACCGGCACCGAGGCGCTGCGCGGCGCGGCCTACGCCGTGGCCTCCGGCGCCTACGACATCGTGCTCGCCCTGGGTGTGGAAAAGCTCAAGGACACCGGCTATGGCGGCCTGCCGGTGCGCACGCGCGGCGTGGCCAACGACCTGTGGCTGCCCAACTCCACGGCGCCGGGCGCGTTCGCGCAGCTCGCCTCGGCCTACGCGGCCAAGCACGGCGTGCAAATGCAGGACCTCAAGCGCGCCATGGCCCACGTGTCCGTCAAGAGCCACGACAACGGCGCCCTGAACCCCAAGGCCCATCTGCGCAACCGCATCACCGAAGAAGACGTGCTCAAGGCCGCGACCATTGCCGCGCCGCTGGGCCTGTACGACTGCTGCGGCGTCAGCGACGGCGCGGCGTGCGCCATCCTCACCACCCCCGAAATCGCGCGCTCGCTACACCCCGGCCGCGAGGTCGTGACCCTCAAGGCCGTTGAGCTGTCGGTGAGCAACGGCGAGGAAGCGTCTTTCAGCAAGTGGGACGGCGCGCACATCCAGACCGCGCGCGAAGCCGCCGCCCGCGCCTACAAATCCGCCGGCATCACCAACCCGCGCGCCGAGATCGGCATGGCCGAGGTGCACGACTGCTTCTCGGTCACCGAGATGGTGCTGATGGAAGACCTCGGTTTCAGCGCCCCCGGCCGCGCCATCCACGACGTGATGGACGGCGTGTTCGACCGCGACGGCGCGCTGCCGGTGCAGCCCGACGGCGGGCTCAAGTGCTTCGGCCATCCGATCGGCGCTTCGGGCCTGCGCATGGTCTACGAGATCTGGCTGCAGTTGCAGCGCCGGGCTGGCGATCGCCAGCTCAAGGACTTCGACCGTGGCCTCACGCACAACCTGGGCGGCCATCCGCACCAGAACGTGTGCGCGGTGGCCATCGTCGGCCGCGAGGGCGCCTGAGGCGCCCGCTTCCCCCAACTTTTTTTCCATCCAAACGGAGACATCCCCCATGCGAGGACTTCAAGGCAAGACCGCCATCGTCACCGGAGCCGGCAGCGGCATCGGCCGCGCCATCGCCACCCGGCTGGCTACTGAAGGCATCACCGTCGGCGTGTTCGACATCAACGCGACCGGGGCGGGCGAGACGGTCGCCGCGATCGAGGCCGCCGGTGGAAAGGCGCTGTCGGTCGGCTGCGACATCACCGACTACGCCGCGGTGACGGAAGCCGTCGCGGCTTTCGAGGCGCAGTCCGGCAAGGGCTGCGACATCCTGGTGAACAACGCCGGCTGGGACACGCCCATGCCCTTCCTGAAGACCGACGAAGCCTTCTGGAAGAAGGTCACGGCCATCAACTGGATGGGCCCGCTGCACATGACACATGCCGTCGCGACGGGCATGGCCCAGCGCAAGAGCGGCCGCATCGTGAACATCGCCTCCGACGCGGGCCGCGTGGGCTCCACCGGCGAGGTCGTGTACTCGGGCTGCAAGGGCGCGACCATCGCGTTTGCCAAGGCGCTCGCGCGTGAGCTGGCCCGCGCCAACGTGACCATCAACACCGTCTGCCCCGGCCCGACCGAGACGCCCGCGATGGAAGCCTTCGTCGGCACGGGCGAGCAGGGCCAGAAGATCCGCGACAGCATGGTGCGCGGCGTGCCGCTGGGCCGCATCGGCGCGCCCGACGATTACGCGGGCCTTGTCGCGTTCCTGGCCAGCGACGATGCGGCCTTCATGACCGGCCAGACGATCAGCGTGTCGGGCGGTTTGACCATGCACGGATGAAGACACTTTCTCAACGCTTTTTTTGAACCTTTTCTGGAGACATTCATGGCCAAGGAATACAAGGACCTCCTGTACGAAGTGCGTGACGGCGTGGTGCGCATCACCATCAACCGTCCCGAGGTGTACAACGCCTTTCGCAACCAGACGCTCGAGGAGCTGATCGATGCGCTGCGTCGCGCCGACGAGGAAAAGAGCGCCAACGTGATGGTGCTTGCCGGCGCCGGTGACAAGTCGTTCTGTACCGGCGGCGACCAGAAGGTGCACCTGTCCGAGGACGGGCTGTATGGTCCGCGGGGGACGGTGGGCATGCCCATCGAAGAGATGCAGACGGCCCTGCGCGACCTGCGCAAGGTGTCCATCGCCAAGGTGCAGGGCTTTGCGATCGGCGGCGGCAACGTGTTCGCCACGATCTGCGACCTGACCATCGCCAGCGAGAAGGCGACCTTCGGCCAGGTCGGCCCGAAGGTCGGCTCGGCCGATCCGGGCTGGGGCACGGCCTACCTCGCGCGGATCGTCGGCGAGAAGAAGGCGCGCGAGATCTGGTTCCTGTGCCGCCGCTACAGCGCGACGGAAGCCGCGGCCATGGGCCTGGTCAACAAGGTGGTGCCGCACGACCAGCTGGACGCCGAAGTCGACCAGTGGTGCAGGGAGATCAACGAGATGAGCCCGACCGCGCTGACCATCGTCAAGCGCTCGTTCGCGGCCGACACCGAGCACATCCGCGGCATCAGCTTCCAGGGCATCCAGACCGTGAAGCACTACTACCAGACCGACGAATCCAAGGAAGGCGTGAAGGCGTTCAACGAGCGCCGCAAGCCCGACTTCAAGAAGTTCGCGGGCTGATCGGCATGACGGACGGGCCGATTCGCACCCAGCTGGACGCCGACGGCGTGCTGCTGGCCACCATCGACATGGCGGGCCGCACGATGAACGTGTTCTCCGTCGAGCTGATGGACGCGCTCGACGCGCTGATGGATCGCGTGGACCAGGACGCCGCCGTGCGCGGCTGCGTGATCACCTCCGGCAAGCCCAGCTTCGTCGCCGGCGCCGACCTGGTGATGGTGCGCGGCTACTGCGACTCGGCGCGCACCGCCAGCCATGCGCAGATGTTCGAGATGTGCGGCCGGCTCGGCCGCCAGTTCGTGCGCATGGAAGCCGCGGCCAAGCCCTTCGTGGCGGCGGTGAACGGGCTGGCGTTGGGCGGCGGCCTGGAGCTGTCGCTAGCCTGCCGCGAACGCCTGGTCGCGGACGATGCGAAGCTGCAGCTCGGCCTGCCGGAAGTGCGCTGGGGCCTGCTGCCCGGCGCTGGCGGCACGCAGCGGCTGCCGCGGCTGGCCGGCTTCGCCCCGGCCATGGACATGCTCCTGACCGGCCGCTCGATCGATCCGGCCATGGCGCTCGAGCTGAATATCGTCTCGGCCGTGGTTCCTGCCGGCGAGCTGATCGGCCGCGCCAAGGAGCGCGCACGCGCGCTGCATGGCACGGCGCTCGACCTGCGGGCCAAGTTCCCACGGCTCGACCAGGCCGACGTGCCAGCGCACAGCGAGGCCGCGGCGCGCGAGATCGCCGCGAAGCATGGCGTGAGCAGCGAGGACTACGACCTCTATCCTGCCCACAGCGCCATCGTCGACAGCGTGCTCAAGGGCGCGCGGATGCCGCTGGCCGAAGCCACGGCCCTGGAAATGAACCAGTTCCTGCGCCTGATGTTCTCGCCAGTGGCGGGCCGCATGCTGCGCACGCTCTTCCTCGAGCGGTTGCGGGCCGAGCGCGAGCTGGCACCGCCGGCCGACAGCGCCCTTGCAAGCCTGCGCGTCGGCCCCGTCAGCGAGTTGCGCGGCGCCTGGCGCGCCGCGCTCGCCAAGCTGAAGCTGCCGCAGGAGAGCGACGCGAGCCTGCCGACCGACACCGTGGAGGCGATCGATCGCGCCGGGACGACGCACCGCGCAGCATTGCGTGTGCTGGAAGAACAGCCCGGCGCGGACGATGCAACGCAGCTCGTCCTGGCGCCGCAAGGCCCGTACGGCCGTGTGATCGAGATCGTCAACGCGCCGGCTTCAGCTGCCGGCACCTGGGCCTTCCTGGCGACGCAACTGTGGTCGATGGCGTGGGCCACGCCCGGCCCGGCCAGCCGGCTGCAATCGCTGCGGGGCCAGCCGCTGGAAGCGCAGGCGCCGCTGGCGGCGCGCTGGACGGGCGGCGATCCGGCCTTCACCGACGTGGCGGCCTGCCTGTCCGGCGTGTCGCCCGCCTGGAGCGGCGGTCCTCTGTCCTGGCAGGCCGACAAGGCCCCGCAGCGCGCATGATCGGCCGCGGACGCATCGGATTTTCGACGCCACCCACCCGCGTGGCCATCGACGCCTGGCGCGTCAAGCTGTTCTGCCAGGCGATCGGCGAAACCGACCCGGTGTACTGGGACGACGACGTGGCGCGCGCGGCGGGCCATGCGGCCTGCCCCGTGCCGCCGACCTTCCTGAAGGCCGTGGAAGGCGAGCACTTCAGCAGCGCCTCGCTCATGGCGATGCTCGAGGCGCCGCTGACCGGCGTGCTGCATGCCGAGCAGAGCTTCGAGCACCACCATCCGGTGCATGTGGGCGACGTGGTGGAAGTCAGCCGCAAGGTCAGCCAGATCTACGACAAGAAGGACGGCGCCTTCACCTTCATCGTGGTCGAGACCGACTACGTGCACGATGGCCGCAGCGCGGCCCGGAGCCTACAGACCATCCTGGTGCGCAATGTGGTGGTGGCATGAGCAGAGGTTCTCCGATGAGCGCGGCAGGCATCAACTACCCGCCAACGCTGCAACTGCGCACCGAGCCCATCTCGCCAGTGCAGCTGGCGCTCTTCGCAGCCGCTTCGGGCGACCACAATCCGCTGCACCTCGACCCGCAAGTCGCGCGACGCGCCGGCTTCGACCAGCCCGTGGTGCACGGGATGCTCACGATGGCCATGGCCGGGCGTCTTTTCACCCGGCAACTGGGCGCCGGCTGCATCCGCGCGCTGAACACCCGCTTCAGCGGCGTGGCGCTGGCAGGCGACACGCTCGAGCTGGTGGCCACGCTGGAGAGCGCCGACGGAGGCTCGGCTCGCTACCAGTTGCGCGCCACGACCGGCGCCGGCAAGGATGTCCTCGCGGGCAGCGCCGAAGTGACGCGCCGCGCAAGGACCTGAGGCGCCATGGCCATGAAGAAACTCGTCGACGCGCTGTCGCCGGGCCTGCGCGTCTGGACACCGACACTGTCCAACGAATCGTCGCTGTTGTGCGAGGAGCTGCGGGCCGAGCCCGAACGCGCATTGGGCATCCTCTTCGCCGGCGTGCAGTTTCCGGGCATCGATCGCATGGATTACCTGGCGCTGCATCCGCAGGCGCGGCAGGTCGGCTGGTTCATGTCGCCGTCGATGCGGCGCGGCCTGCTGGAAGACCGGGCCGAGCTGCTGCCGCAGGATTACCGCGAGCTGGTGCGGCACGTTGCAGCCGATGCGCCCTACGACGTGGCCATCGCCCAGCTCACGCCGCCCGACGCCGACGGCTGGTGCGCGCCGGGCCTGGCCGCCGATTTCCTGCCGCTGGTCTGGCGCCAGGCGCGCCGGCGCATTGCCCATCTGAACCCGGCGCTGCCGCGATTGCCATCCAGCTTCCGCGTGCACGTGTCCGAGCTCGATTTCAGCGTCGAGGCCGAAGCTCCGCTCAACGACTTCACCGACCCCGCCCCCGGCGCCACGGACGCGCGCATCGGCGAGCATGTGGCCGGGCTGGTGCGTGATGGCGACACCCTGCAGTTCGGCATCGGCGGCGTACCCCTGTCGCTGGCGCGCGCGCTCACCTCGCATCGCCGGCTGCACTTCCACGGCGGCATGCTCTCCTCGTCGGTGCAGACGCTGTGGGAAGCCGGCGCCATGGACGCCGACGCGCCACTCACCACGGGCGTGGTGCTGGGCGACGCGCGGCTGCGCGCCTTCGTCGCCACCCTGCCCCGGTTGTGGCTGACCGACGTGCGCCAGACGCACGATCCGGCCCGCATCGCCGCATTGCCCAACTTCGTCGCCGTGAACGGCGCGGTCGAGGTCGACCTCTTCGGGCAGGTGAATTCCGAGCGCACGGGCGGCGTGATCCAAGCCGGCGCGGGCGGACTGCCGGCCTTTGCGCAGGGCGCGCTCGACTCGCCCGGAGGCCGCTCGCTGATCTGCCTGCCGGCGACGGCCAAGGGCGGTGCGGTGTCGCGCATCGTGCCGGCGCTGGACCGCCACTCGCTCGTGACGCTGCCGCGCTACCTGGTCGACACCATCGTCACCGAGCACGGGGTTGCGCGGCTGCGCGGGCTGTCGGTCGCGGCGCGCGCGCAGGCGCTGATCGGCGTGGCCGCGCCGGAACACCGCGCGGCGCTGGTCGCCGCCTGGGACGATATCGCCCGCAAACTATGAACGACGACATGCACGACACCCCCGAAGCTTCGCCGCCGGAAGGCTTCATCCTCGCGCCCGTCGGCGGCGTCTTCGCCGCCCACAGCGGCAAGCTGTTCGCGCGCTGGCGCGGCGAATCCCTGCAGTTGGGCTTTCGCGTGGCGCCGCACCAGGTCAACCCGGGCAACGCTTGCCACGGCGGCATGCTGTGCACCTTCGCCGACATCCTGCTGTCCACCGCCGCGCACTACCAGGCCGACATCCCGCGGCAGTTCCTGCCCACGATCAGCCTGCAGATGGACTTTCTCGCGCCCGCCCCCGTGGGCAGCTGGGTGCAAGGCGAAGCGCAGATCCTCAAGGTGACGAAAAACCTGCTGTTCTCGCAGGCGCTGGTGCAGGCCGACGGCGTGACCGCGCTACGCAGCAGCGGCGTTTTCCGGCGCGGCGCGCTGCTGCCAGACAGCGGCAGCGACCAGGCTTTGCAGCTGCCGGGCAGGACAGCGCGCTGAGGGACATGCGGCGCGGCCCACTGCCATGCGCGCCGCCCGAGGCGATTGCTTCAGTACAACCGGATCAGCCGCTTGCCCATGTTCTCTCCGCGATACAGCCCGGCGATCGCGTCGGGCGCCTGCTCGATGCCTTCCAGCACATCTTCCACGTACTTCAGCTGCCCGCCGTGAATCCACTGCGCGAGATCGGCGCGCGCGATGGCGCCGTGCTGAGGATGATCGAAGATGACGAAGCCCTGCATGCGCGCGCGCTTGACCAACAGGTGACGCTCGACGCGCGGCCCCTGCGGAAGCGGGCTCCAGTTCGCAATGGCGGCCGTGCCGCAGATGACCACGCGCGCGCCCACCGCCAGTTGCCCCATCACCGCGTCGCTGATCGGGCCCGAGGTGTTGTCGAAGTACACGTCGACCCGACCCTGGCACGCGTGCGCCAGCTGCTGCGCGAAATCAGGCGCCTTGTAGTCCAGCGCCACGTCGTAGCCGAAGCGCTCCAGGCACATGCGGCGCTTGGCTTCGCCGCCCGCGATGCCGATGACATCGCAACCCTTGAGCTTGGCGATCTGCCCCACGCAGGAACCCACCGAGCCAGCCGCCGTGGAGACCACCACCGTCTCGCCCGGCTTCGGCTGGCCGATCTCCAGCAGCCCGAAGTGGGCGGTGACCCCGTTGATGCCCAGCACGCCGAGGGCCAGCGACAGCGGCAGGTCGGTCTCGGTGATTCGGCGCTGGATCGCCGATGGCTCGACCGCCGCGTAGTCCTGCCAGCCGAAGCTGCCGGTCACCGGCGTGCCGACCGGCCAGTCCGGGTCATCCGACTCGGCGATCGTGCCGACGGCGAACGAACGCATCACCGCGCCCACGGCCACCGGATCGCTGTAGTTGGCCGCGGCGTTGACCCAGCCGCGCATCGCCGGCTCGACCGACAGCCACTGGTTGCGCACCAGCACCTGGCCGGGTGCCGGGCGCGGCGCCGGCGTGTGCGCGATTCGAAAATGTGCCGTCTGCGGGACGCCATCGGGGCGACTGTCGAGCAACACCTGCCTGTTCACTGCCTGATCCATGTGGGTCTCCTCACGTTTTCCCTTGGGACATCAAGGTTCGACCCGAGTTGCAAACCCGGTCGCTTTGATATAGTACACATGCGTACCGTGTACAGCTGTACACCGACACTCTACCCTGAAGAAAGGCAAAAGACATGGCAGGCCAGTGGTTCGAGGAATTCAAGCTGGGTCAGGTCTTCGACCATGAGATTCGGCGCACCGTCACCGAGTCGGACAACGTGTGGTTCTGCAGCGCCACCTACAACCCGGCCGCCATCCACATCGACGCCGAGTACTGCCGCACTACCGAATTCGGCAAACCGCTGGTCAACAGCATCTTCACGCTGGGCCTGGTGATCGGACTGGCCGTGCAGGACACCACCCTGGGCACCACGGTGGCCAACCTCGGCATGACCGACACGCGCTTTCCTGCGCCGGTGTTCCACGGCGACACGATCCGCTCGCGCACCACGGTCAAGGACATCCGCGAGAGCAAGTCGCGGCCGAACGCCGGCATCGTGACCTTCCTGCACCAGGGCTTCAACCAGGGCGGCCAGGAGGTGTGCACCTGCACGCGCCAGGCGCTCATGCTCAGGAAGCCCGCATGAAGCTGCGTTCCATGCTCTTCGTGCCGGCCGACAGCGAGCGCAAGCTGGCCAAGTCGACCGCCAGCCCCGCCGACGTGCTCATCCTCGACTTGGAGGATTCGGTGGCCGAATCGCGCAAGCCCACCGCCCGTGGCATGGCTGCCGAGTTCATCCAGGCGCAGGCAGCCGGCATGTCGGCCAGCCTGTTCGTCCGCATCAATCCGCTGGACACGGCGCTCGCCATGCCCGATCTGGCCGGGGTCGTGGTTCCCGGCCTGGCCGGCATCCTGCTTCCCAAGACCCGCAGCGCGGCCGACCTCGACCACCTTGACCACTGCCTGGACGCGCTCGAGGCGCGCGCAGGCATGGAGCCTGGGACGGTGCGCATCGTGCCGGTCGCCACCGAGACGCCGCAGGCCATGCTGAACATGAACGGCTACTGCGCCACGACGCCACGCCTGGCGGGCGTGACCTGGGGTGCGGAAGACCTCTCCAGCGCCATCGGCGCGCTGTCCAACAAGGAAGAAAACGGCAGCTATTCGCCGCTGTACCAGTGGGCCGCGTCCCTGTGCCTCACGACGGCCGCCGCCGCCGGCGTGCCGCCCATCGACACGCTGCACGCCGACTTCAAGGACGCCAGCGGACTGATCGCCGCCTGCCGCGCCTCGCGCCGCCGCGGCTTCCGCGGCCGCATCGCCATCCACCCGGACCAGGTAGAGGCCATCAACCAGGCCTACACGCCCACGGAGGCCGAGCTGGCGCATGCGCGCCGGATCATCGACGCCTTTGCCGCGCAGCCGGACGCCGGCACGCTGAGCATCGACGGCGTGATGGTCGACAAGCCCCACCTCACCCAGGCCTTGCGCACGCTGGACGCCGCCTGAGGCACAGACGAACGGAGACACATATGGACTTTGCGATCACAGACGACCACCGCGCCATCCGCGAGGGCGTGAACGCCGTCGTGCGGCGCTTCGACGACGAGTACTGGCTGGCGCGCGACGACGACGGCCGGTTCCCGCGCGAGTTCCACCGCGCCATGGCCGACGCCGGCTGGCTGGGCATCACTATGCCCACCGAGTACGGCGGCTCGGGGCTGGGGGTGACCGAGGCGGCGATCATGATGCACGAGGTGGCCAGCCACGGCGGCGGCATGGCGGCGGCGTCGACGGTGCACATCAACCTGTTCGGGCCGCACCCGATCGTGGTGTTCGGCACGCCCGAGCAGCGCCAGCGCTGGGTCCCGCGCCTGGTGGCCGGCGACGACCAGTGCGCCTTCGGCTTCACGGAGCCCGACGCAGGCCTGAACACAACGGCCATCAAGACCTTCGCCGCCAAGGTGGACGGCGGCTACCTGGTGCACGGCCAGAAGGTCTGGACCTCCACCGCGCAGGTCGCCAACAAGATCATGCTGCTCACGCGCACCACCAAGCTGGAGGACTGCGCCCGCCCGACCGACGGCATCACCATCTTCTACACCGACCTCGATCGCGCCAAGATCGAAGTGCGGCGCATCGACAAGATGGGCCGCAAGGCGGTCGACTCCAATGCCATCTTCATCGACGGGCTGTTCATCCCCGAGTCCGACCGCATCGGCGAGGAAGGCAAGGGCTTCTCCTACATCCTGCACAGCCTCAACCCCGAGCGCCTGCTGGTCGCGGCAGAAGCGATCGCGATCGGCCAGGACGCGTTGAACCGCGCGGCACGCTACGCACGCGAACGCGTGGTGTTCGGTCGGCCCATCGGCCAGAACCAGGGCATCCAGCACCCGCTGGCCGAGCGCTGGATGGCGCTCGAGGCGGCCTGGAACATGGTAATGAAGGGCGCATGGCTCTATGACCAACACCTGCCCTGCGGCGCAGAGGCCAACACGGCCAAGTTCCTGGGCGCGCGTGCCGGATTCGATTCGTGCATGCAGGCGGTGCTCACGCACGGCGGCTTCGGCTACGCCAAGGAATACCACGTCGAACGGCTGTTGCGAGAGGTGACCGTCACGCGCATCGCGCCGGTGACCGAGCAGCTGATCATGTCCTTCATCGCAGAGAAGGTGCTCGACCTTCCCAAATCCTATTAACCCGCGAGGCCACCGCCATGTTCAAACGCGAACTGTTCAACGCCGATCACGAAGGCTTCCGCGCCATGGTGCGGCGCTTCATCGAAAAGGAGATCGCGCCCTTCCACGACGAGTGGGAAGAGCGCGGCATGGTGCCCCGCGAGCTGTGGCTCAAGGCCGGCGCCGCGGGCATGCTGTGCTGCACCGTGCCCGAGGAGTACGGCGGCGCCGGCGCCGACTACCTGTTCGACGTGGTGGTCTTCGAGGAGATGGCGCGCTCGGGCTATACCGGCCCCGGCTTCATGATCCACTGCGACCTGGTGGCCACCTATATCGCAACCTTCGGCACCGAGCAGCAAAAGCGTCACTGGCTGCCGCGCATGGTCGCCGGCGCGTCGATCGGCTCGCTCGGAATGACCGAGCCGCATGCGGGTTCCGACCTGAAGGCGATCCGCACGCGCGCCGTGAAGGACGGCGACGACTACGTCATCTCCGGCCAGAAGGTGTTCATCTCCAACGGCCAGCTGTGCGACGTGATCGTGCTGGCCACCAAGACCGATAGCGAAGCCGGCGCCAAGGGCGTGACGCTGTTCCTGGTCGATACCAGCCTGCCGGGCTTTCGCCGCGGCAAGAACCTGAGCAAGCTGGGCATGAAGGCGCAGGACACGTCGGAGATGTTCTTCGACGACGTGCGGGTGCCTGCCTCGGCCATGCTGGGCGAGGAAGGGCGCGGCTTCGAGCTGATGATGACCAAGCTGGCGCAGGAGCGCCTGGCGCAGGCGATCCGCTCGGCCACGGTGGCCGAAACCGTGATCGACTGGACCATCGACTACACCGCCAACCGAAAGGCCTTCGGCCAGACCATCGGCGATTTCCAGAACACCCAGTTCAAGCTGGCCGAGCTGCGCACGGAAGCCGTGGTGGGGCGCCAGTTCACCGACAAGTGCATCGCCAACTTCATGAAGGGCGAGCTCGACGCCATCGATGCGGCCATGGCCAAAATGTGGCTGTCCAACCTGCACTGCAAGGTGGTCGACGAATGCCTGCAGCTGTTCGGCGGCTGGGGCTACATGTGGGAATACCCCATTGCCCGCGCCTATGCGGATGCGCGCATCGTGAAGATCGCCGGCGGCTCCATCGAGGTGATGAAGCACATCATCGGCCGCCACCTGTTCTCGGCCTACAAGCCCGCTCGCGGAACCGCCTCCGCACCTACCCCATCTGCCAAGGAACCCAGCGCATGACGCCCCCCTCCACATTCCGCGCCGACGTGCTCGCCGGCAAGCGCATCCTCGTCACCGGCGGCGGCACCGGCCTGGGCAAGGAGCTGTCGCGCCAGTTCGTCTCGCAAGGCGCTTCGGTCCATATCTGCGGGCGCCGCGAGAACGTGCTGCAGGCGACCGTCGAAGAGCTCAACGCCACCGCTGCCCATGGCGGCTCGGCCAAGTACCACATCTGCGACGTGCGCGAAGCCGACCAGATCGAGGCCATGGTCGACCGCATCTGGGCCGAAGGCCCGCTCACCGGCCTGGTCAACAACGCGGCCGCCAACTTCATTTCCCCGTCGGTGGACATCAGTCCGCGCGGCTTCGCGGCGGTGCGCTCCACCGTGATGGACGGCGCGCTGTTCTCCACGCTGGCCTGCGGTCGCCGCTGGATCGAGCAGGGCCTGCCGGGCTCGGTGGTGAGCATGCTGGTCACCTGGGTGTGGACGGGTTCGGCCTACGTGCTGCCCTCGGTCATGGCCAAGACGGCGGTCCACGCCATGACCATGTCGCTGGCGGTCGAATGGGGCCGCAACAACATCCGCGTGAACGCCGTGGCGCCGGGCCCCTTCCCGACCGAGAGCGCGTGGGAAAAGCTGGCGCCGATCCCGAAGGCCAACGTCGGCGCCGCGTCCGACGAGGAAGTGCCCATGGGCCGCTTCGGCCGCATGCACGAGCTGTGCAACCTGCTCACCTTCCTGCAGGCCGACGGCTGCGAATACCTCACAGGGCAGAACATCGCCATCGACGGTGGCCACCACCTGGCCGCGCCCAGCACCTTCGCCGCATTGGGCAAGCTCACGCCCGAAGACTGGGCCGAGGCCAAGGCTCTGGTGCGCGGCCGCGCCGAAAACGAAAAGGCGCAGCGCAGCGCCGGCTGACCCGCCGTGGAGACCGTGCATGACCTGAGGCGCCACGCGCAGGCGGCGCCCGACCGAACCGCGATCATCTGCGGCACGCTGCGCATGAGCTATGGCGAGCTCGAGGCGCTGGCCAACCGCCTGGCCGGCGTGCTACGCGCCCAGGGGCTGCAGCGCGGTGACCACGTCGCGGCCCTCATGGGCAACCGGGCGGAAGTGCTGGCCCTTGGGTGGGCGGCGTGGCGAACGGGCCTCTATCTCACGCCGATGTCCACGGCGCTGTCGACGGTGGAGCTGCAACACATCGTCCACGACTGCAACGCGCGCGTCGTTGTCGTGGATGTCGCCCTGGCTTCTCTCGCGAGCAGCGTGCAATGGCCCGAAGGCACCACCCTGTTCGCGCTCGGCGGCCGCATTCCCGGCTTCACCGACCTGCGCCCGCTGCTGGACGCAGCGTCGCCAGCGCCATTCGCGCACGAGCCGCCGGGCGCGCTCATGCTCTACACCTCGGGTACCACGGGCGCGCCCAAGGGCGTGATCCGCCCGCTGCCGGCTCCCGACTATCGAGGCACTCCCACCTTTGCGGGCGACCTGCTTGCGCTGTTCGACCTCGCCGGCGACGATGTGCGGTACTTGTCCACCGCGCCGCTGTACCACGCTGCGCCGCTGCGATTTGCGCTGGCGGTGACTGCCGGCGGCGGCACGGTGCACGTGATGGAGCGTTTTGACGCCGCCAGCGCCCTGGATTTGATCGAGCGCGAAGGCATCACGCACAGCCAATGGGTGCCGGACATGTTCCGCCGCCTGCTCTCCTTGAGCGATGCCAGGCGCCGGGTGTTCCGCGCGCCTGCGCACCGCGCCGCCATTCACGGCGCCGCGCCGTGCCCGGCCGCAATCAAGCAGGCCATGATCCGCTGGTGGGGACCGATCCTGCTGGAGTACTACTCGGGCACCGAGGGCGTGGGCCTGACGCTGATCGACTCGCACGAAGCCGTGCAACGACCCGGCTCGGTCGGGCGGCCGCGCAAGGGAACGCTGCACATCGTCGACGAGTCCGGCGCCGAGCTTCCCGCCGGGACCGAAGGGCTGGTCTGTTTCTCGGGCGTTGCGCCGTTCGCCTATTACAAGGCGCCCGAAAAAACCGCCGGCCGCACCCTGCCGGGCGGCCGCCAGACTTTTGGCGATATCGGCCATGTCGACGCCGACGGCTACCTCTATCTCACCGACCGCCAGGACGACATGATCATCTCGGGCGGGGTGAACGTGTACCCGCAGGAGATCGAGGCCGCCCTGCTCGAACTCGACGGCGTATGGGACTGCGCGGTGGTCGGCGTTGCCGACGAGCGCTTCGGCGAACGGCCGGTAGCCTTCGTCGTGCCAGACCGCACGCATGGCACCGATGCGGCCGCCTTGCGTTCCGCGCTGGCAAGGCACAGCGCCAAGCGGCTGGGCCGCATCAAGCAGCCTGACGAATTTCATCTGATCGACGAGCTGCCGCGCTCGGCCACCGGCAAGTTGCTGCGCCGGTCGTTGCGCGACCTCGTCAACGAACCCCAAGGAAAACTGAATTGAAAATCCTAGTCGCCGTGAAACGCGTGGTGGACTACAACGTGAAGGTCCGCGTGAAGTCGGACAACACGGGTGTGGACATCGCCAACGTGAAGATGAGCATGAACCCGTTCGACGAGATCGCCGTGGAAGAAGCGGTGCGCCTGAAGGAAAAGGGAGTCGCCACCGAGGTGATCGCCGTCTCCTGCGGCGTAGCGCAGTGCCAGGAGACCCTGCGCACGGCCATGGCCATCGGCGCGGACCGCGCGATCCTGGTCCAGACCGAGGAGGAGCTGCAGCCGCTGGCCGTGGCCAAGCTGCTCAAGGCCCTGGTGGACAAGGAGCAGCCCGGTCTGGTGATCCTGGGCAAGCAGGCCATCGACGACGACTGCAACCAGACCGGCCAGATGCTCGCCGCCCTGGGCGATATGCCCCAGGCCACCTTCGCCAGCAAGGTCGAAGTGGCCGATGGCAAGGCCAGCGTCACGCGCGAGGTCGACGGCGGCCTGGAGACGCTGTCCTTCTCGCTGCCAGGGGTGGTCACCACCGACCTGCGCCTCAATGAGCCGCGCTACGTCACGCTGCCCAACATCATGAAGGCCAAGAAAAAGCAGCTGGACATCCTCAAGCCCGAGGATCTGGGGGTGGACGTCAAGCCGCGGATCAAGACCCTCAAGGTCAGTGAGCCGCCCAAGCGCAGCGCCGGCATCAAGGTGCCCGACGTCGCCACGTTGGTCCAGAAACTCAGGAACGAAGCCAAGGTGATCTAAATGGCAGCCCTCGTCATTGCTGAACACGACAACGCCAGCATCAAGCCGGCCACCCTCAACACCGTCACCGCCGCCATCGCCTGCGAGGGCAACGTGCATGTGCTGGTCGCAGGCCTGAACGCCGGCGCCGCTGCGCAGGCCGCCGCGCAGATCGCGGGCGTGGCCAAGGTCATCCACGTGGACGGCGCGCACTTCGAACACGGCCTGGCCGAGAACATGGCCGCGCAGGTGCTGGCCATCGCCGCCAGCTACAGCCACATCCTGTTTCCCGCCACGGCCAGCGGCAAGAACATCGCTCCGCGCGTGGCTGCCAAGCTCGATGTGGGCCAGATCAGCGACATCACCCGCGTGGACAGCCCCGACACCTTCGAGCGGCCGATCTACGCGGGCAACGCGATCGCCACGGTGCAAAGCACGGACGCCATCCGCGTGATCACGGTGCGCACCACCGGCTTCGACGCGGCGGCGGCCAGCGGCGGCAGCGCCAGCGTCGAGAGCGCACAGCCGCAGCGCGACAGCGGGAAGAGCACGTTCATGGGCTCGGAGATCGCCAAGAGCGACCGGCCCGAGCTCACGGCGGCCAAGGTCATCGTGTCAGGCGGACGGGCGCTAGGCTCGGCCGAGAAGTTCAACGAGGTAATGACGCCCCTGGCCGACAAGCTGGGCGCAGCGTTGGGCGCCAGCCGCGCGGCGGTGGACGCGGGCTACGCGCCCAACGACTGGCAGGTGGGGCAGACGGGCAAGATCGTGGCGCCACAGCTGTACGTGGCCGCGGGCATCTCCGGCGCTATCCAGCACTTGGCCGGCATGAAGGATGCCAAGGTGATCGTAGCGATCAACAAGGACCCGGAGGCGCCGATCTTCTCGGTGGCCGACTACGGTCTGGAGGCGGATCTGTTCGCCGCGGTGCCGGAACTGGTAGCGGCGTTGTAGCAGCCTTTGCGCGCGCTACCCTTCGACAGGCTCAGGGCGAAAGGTAGAGGGGAGCGCGCCGCTAGAACAACTGGTTAGGCAACCACACGGACAAAATAGGAAACGCCGCCAGCAAGACGATTCGCATCAGGTCCACTGTGATGAACGGCAGCATCCCCGACAAGATCGTGTGCATCTTCACCTCGGGCGCAACCGAGCGAATCACGAACAGGTTCATCCCGATGGGCGGCGCGATCAGCCCGATCTCGCATGCCACCACCACGATGATGCCGAACCACACGGGGTCGTAACCCAGCTTGATGACGATAGGAAAGAAAATCGGCACCAGGATCAGGATCATCGACAACTCCTCCATCAGGGCGCCCGCGACGAAGAAGATCGCGATCATCACGAGGATCACGCCCAAAGGGCTCAGCGAGCTGTTCATCACCAGGCTCTCGAGCACGCGGTGAACGCCGGTGAGATTGATGAACTCCACGAAAACCGCCGCGCCGAAGACGATGCCCACCATCATCGCCGACACCAACGCACTGTCGACCACGACGGCGCCGATCTGCCGAAGCGTGAGCGACTTGTGGGTCAACGCGAAGAGGAAGGCGCCGGCTGCGCCGATGCCCGCTGCCTCCGTCGCGGTGAACAGGCCGCCGTAGATGCCGCCCATGACCACGGTGAACAGAACGATCACCGGCCAGAGCCCCTTGAGCGTGTCGAACTTGTCGGCCCAGTTGCTGTCTTCGGCCAGCGGCGCCGTGGAAGGATCGCGCCAGACGACCCACTTCACCGCCACGATGTAGAACAGCACGGCGATGGCGCCCGGGATCAGGCCGGCTGCGAACAGCTTGCCGATGTGGGTCTGCGTGTTCACGCCATACACCACCATGATGATGCTGGGCGGGATCAGGATGCCCAGCGTCGCGCCCGATGCCAGCGTGGCCGTGGTGAGCCGGTCGTGGTAGCCGAGCTTGCGCATCGACGGGATGGCCACGCGCGACATCGTGGCGCAGGTGGCGACGCTGGACCCGCAGATGGCGCCGAAGCCGGCGCAGGCCAGGATGGTGCCCATGGCCACGCCGCCGCGCTGCCGCCCGACGAACAACTGCGCGGCGCGAAACAGGTTGCCCGAGATGCCTGCGCCGGCCACCAGGTTGCCCATCAGGACGAACAGCGGCAGCACCGACAGGGAATAGGCCATGGTGGCGCTCTGGGCGGACATGGCCATGGTCGTCAGCGCCGGCTTCCAGCCGCTGAGGACCACCAGGCCCCCAAAACCAGTGAGCGCGAGTCCGGTGGAGATCGGAACCCGCAGGAACAGCAGGATGAACGAGGCGAGGAATCCGACGATGGCGGCGGTCATGTGGGCGTCTCGCTCGGGGCGCCGGGTTCGATTGGACGGCGCGTGAAGGCGGCCAGCGCAACGACGAGCGAAGCCAGGGCCGCCAGCGCGGACAGCGCGCACATGGCCCACCAGGCGTAGGTCAGCGGGAAGCCCAGTTGCGAGGTCGCTTCGCCGCTCAGCGCGGCGCGCTGCGCGAAGATGATCATCTGCCGCGACAACAAGCCGTACACCGCAGTTCCGACCAGGCCGGCCAGGACCACCTGGAGCTTCCGGAGCGTCTCGCCGCCGACCAGGAAATCGAACAGGTCGACCGTGATGTCGCGCTGGCGGAACGCCAGCAGCGGAAAGGCCAGGAACACCATGCTGGCCATGGAGAGTTCGGTGAGTTCGGTGCCAGCGGCCAGCGGGCGGTTGAAGATGTCGCGGCCGATCACGTCGACCAGCACGATCAGCATCAGGATCACGAGGGCGGCCGCGGCGGCCCTTGCCATCCAGCGTTCCAGTCGGTTCAGCACTTTCCTTGTTCTCCTATCGTTGCAAATGCGCTCTGTGGCGCAGCGCGCCTGGAGCGATGGTGTTGGCACAGGCGCCAGCTCACAATCGGGTTTGTACGGATGTTTACTATCTACTAGCGATTTATCTTGGCCATATGAGGCGCGCGCCGTCGAATCCCGCCTTCATGACGCGGGGCGCCTCAGGCGCCGCGCCAATCCCCACACGAGATCCAATGAAAAGACTGCTCCTGATCCGCCATGGACTTCCGCACGAAGGCCATCCCGGCCAGCCGCACGATCCGCCGCTTCACCTGCTGGGGCGGCGCCACGCCCAGCGCCTGGCCCGGCAGCTGGCTGCCGACGGTATCGACCGCATCGTGTGCAGTCCGCAGCAGCGGGCCATCGACACCGCCATGCCGCTGGCGCGCAAACTCGGCTTGACGCCTGAGATCCACGACGGCCTGGCCGAGGTCGACCACGGCACAGGCCGCTACCGCTCCGTGGACACGCTCAGGGCCGAAGGGCCCGAGCGCTGGGCCGAGTTCGTCGCGTCGCCCGCCCGGTTCTTCGGCAAGGACCCGGCCGAGTACGAAGCCAATGTGCTGCAGACCTTCGAATCCATCGTCGCCGACACGCGCGGCGCGCGCATCGCGGTCTTCTCCCATGGCATGACGATCAAGACCATTCTGTGCGCGGCGCTTGGCGTGCGCGAGGGCCTGTTCGGGCGATTCACCATCGCCCACTGCTCGGTCAGCCGCCTGTCGGGACGCGCCTTGTCGGACATGCGCGTGGACAGCGTCAACGAATCGCTCTGCAAGCCCGCGCCCGCTTCGGCGCAGTGAATTGCAAAGCGCTCTCCTCCACTTCGCTTATCCGTCCCAGCACCGCCCATGATCGCGGCCGAGGATCTCGCATGCCACGACGTCGACACCGATCAGTTCGGCTTGATCCCCGCCGCCTGGATGAGCCCGCCCCACTTGTCCTTTTCGGCCTTCATGAAGGTCTTGATCTCATCCCTCGTCCTCGACTGCGCTTCGATGCCCAGCTGAAGGAGCTTTTCCTGCGTTTCCGGGCGTCCGATGATTCGATCGAGGGCAGACGACAGCGTCCGCAGGACTTCGGGGGGCGTTCCCTTCGGTGCGTAGAAGGCCGTCCAGCCGACCAGCTCGTACCCGGCGACGCCCTGCTCCGCCAGGGACTTCACGCCAGGAAGAAGTTTCGTGGCGCCGGCCGAGGTGACGCCGAGCGGCTTCACCTGCTTGTTGAGGATGGCGGTATGCAAGGACGTGATCGTGTCGACCATGTATTCGACCTGTCCGCCGATCACCGCGGTCAGCGCCTGTGCGCTGCCCTTGAAGTCCACCGGAAACATCGGAGCTTCAGCGCGCGACTTGAAGAGCTCGTGCGCCATCCGGCAGGTGGTCGTGGAGACTGCGACATTCAGCGCATCGGGCTTGGCCTTTGCCGCACGGATCAGGTCCTGCATCGAGTTGACCGGGTTGTTCGGCTGCGTGACGTACACGAGTGGCAGGATGCCGACCATCGCGACGGGCTCGAAGTCGGCTTGGGGGTCGTAGCCTGGACTGGCATAGAGGAACACATTCGCAGCGTGCGTCGCGTTCGTGCCGATCATGATCGTGTAGCCGTCCGGCGCCGACCGGGCCGCCGCCTGGGTGCCGACATTGCCGCCCGCCCCGCCCCGGTTGTCCACCACGACGGATTGCTTGAGTTCCTTGCCGAGTTCATCGCCGATGTAGCGCGCCGCGATGTCCGTGCCCTGCCCCACGGCGTACGGGACGATGATGCGGATCGGCCGGGAGGGCCAGGCCTGCGCGTACGAATCGGGAACAACCATCACCAGCAACAGGATGGAAAGAATGCGTAACAGGCGGCTCATCGAGATCTCCGGGGAAGAAATTGATATGCTAGCTAACATTTCACCATCGTATCAAGCGGGACTACCCATGAACGAACTTCCATTGGACGGGTTGCGGGTGCTGGACCTCTCGAAGGTCCTGGCCGGCCCGCTGTGCGCGCAATACCTGGGGGACATGGGGGCTGATGTCATCAAGGTGGAGACGCCGGGCACGGGTGACGAGACGCGGCACTGGCCGCCCTTCCGCGAGGTCGGGACGGAGCGCACCGGTGCCGTGTACCTCAGCGCCAACCGCAACAAGCGCAGCGTCGCCCTCGACCTGGGCACGCCCGCCGGCCGCGAGGCGGTGCACCGGCTGGTGCAGCGCAGCGACGTTGTCATCGCCAGTTTCGGCCCCGGCGTGGCCGCGAAGCTCGCCGTCGATGCGCCCACCGTGCTCGCGCTGAACCCCCGGATCGTGTACTGTGAGATTTCAGGTTTCGGAAGTGTCGGACCGATGCGTGCAGGCAAGGGCTATGACGTGATCCTGCAGGCCTTCTGCGGCATGCTGGCGATCACCGGAGAGCGCGACGGACCACCGGTGCGCAGCCCGTTCTCGCCGGTGGACCAGGCGACCGGCCTGCACGCCCTGATCGGCATCCAGGCTGCACTGCTGCGCCGCGAGCGTACGGGCCGGGGCGGCACGGTGGAGGCGTCGCTGTTCGACAGCGCGACGGGTTTCCTCGGCTATTTCATGCAGAGCTTCTGGGAGCGCGGCACCGAGCCGGAGCGCCCCGGGTCGGGCCATGAATCGCTCTGTCCTTACCAGGCCTTCGACACGGCGGATGCGCCGCTGATCCTCGGTGTAGCCAACGACACGCTCTGGCGCCGGTTCTGCGACCTGGCCGGCCTGGACCATGTGGTCGACCACCCGGACTTCCGCACCAATGCCGACCGCGTGCGCCACAGGGAGCGAACCGTCGAGATCGTGGGCGAGGTGCTGCGCCAACGGCCGCGCGATGCCTGGCTGGCGGCGCTCGAACAGGCCGGCATCCCGTCGTCCCCGCTGCACACCCTCGGCGAACTGTCGGAGCACCCGCACACGCGGGCGAGCGGCATGCGTTTCGACTACCGCCATCCGCAGCTCGGCAGCCTCAGCGGCATCGCGCAGCCCCTGCGCCTGGACGGCGAGCGCATGCCCCTGCGCCGCCCGCCACCGGTGCTGGGCGAGCACACGGAAGACGTGCTGCGCGAGCTGGGCTATGGCGAAGCGGAGATCGCAGGCATGCGACCTCGCAGCCCTTGAGCAGGTCCAAACAACATGCGCCATCAGAGTCCCCCGAGCTTCACTTTCCAGCCCGTCCTCACGCGCCTGTGCGGCCAGCTCGTGGCGCACAGCGATTGGGCAAAGGTGCTGGCCGTCATCGCTCCCGTGGGCTACGGCAAGACCGTGCTCCTGGCGCAGTTGCATGCGCACCTGGCGTCGGAAGGGGAAGATGCCGTGTGGATCTCGGTGGACGAGCGGATGTCTCGCACCGAGCAGCTGATCGGCGTGCTCCTGCACGAATTGCAGGCCTCGCGCGCGGCCCTCGACCCGGCGCAGGCGCTGCTCAGCGGCAACAAGCCACTGGACCAGTCCATCGACGCGGTGCTCGACGCGCTCGAGCGGCGGCCGCGGCGCGTGACCGTGTTCCTGGACAACCTCGACGGGTGCGTGGACCCCGGCCTGGGCAGCCTGCTGCAAGCCCTCGTGTTCCGTTCGTCCCCGCATGCGCGCTTCGTCTGGTCCAGCACCAGCGAGGTTCCTGCCGATCTTGCGCGCGCCCAGCTCGAAGGGCTGGCGCGGCGCATCGGTTTTTCCGACCTGAGCATGGATGCCCGGGAAACGGGCGAACTCCTGGGCAGCGACCTCGCCGGGCGGATCGGCCAGAGCGGTGTCGACGCCGTGCAGATCCGCACCGAAGGCTGGCCCGCAGCGGTCCGGCTCGCGCACCTGGTTCTGGTGGCCTCGGAGCACCCCGAGACATCGCTGCACGCGTTCTCCGGTTCCGACGAAGACCTGGCCGCGATGCTCAACAAGGCGCTGCTCAAGGGCTTCAGCCCAGGCCTTCACGACTTCCTGCTGTGCCTGTCGCTGCTGCGCACCTTCGGGCTCGCGCTGTGCCGCCATGCCATCGACGCCGCGGACGCGCAGGAGCACCTGGAATTCCTGCAGCAGCGCAACGTGTTCATCGTTCCGCTCGATCGCAACCGCCAGCGCTATCGCCTGCATGGCCTGTTCCGTGAGTACCTTTCGGGGCAGGCGGCGTTGCACGTGTCGCCGCTGCGGCGCGAGGAGGTCTGGCGCCGCGCGAGCGAATGGTGCGAACGTGCGGGCGACTGGCACGACGCGATCGAGTACGCGATGGCGGCCGGCGACCTGCAGAGGGCCAGCCGTTTGCTGGAGAGCAGCGCACGCCACTTCGTGCGAGAAAACGGCGACATCCCGCAGTTCGTCACCTGGGTAGACACGCTGCGCAACGCGAAGGCGGAAGTCGGCTGGGACACGCACTACTGGTACGTGTGGGCTTTCGTCTTCCAGAGACGCTACGAACGCGCCCTGCAGCAGCATGCGCGGCTGGTGGAGCGCTTCGATGCCCAATCGGACGCGCCCGGCAGGCCCGCGGACTTGAAGCAGCGCGTCCAGCACCTGCGCATCTGCATCGACTACTTCTCGGACCGGCTGAACGACGCCGAGCGCGGCGTGGAAGCGTGGGTGTCCGAGCACCGTGCCACCAGCCCCTACGGCGTCGCATCCGTCGGCTGCATCAAGAGCCTGTGCCTGGCGAGCAACTTCCACTTCGAGCAGGCCTGGAAAACCATGCGCGCCACGCAGCCCGTGCTGCTCGAGATCGACGGCGCGGACATGGTGGGCTGGATCAGCCTCATCCACTCGGTGCTGATGGCCTACGAAGGCGACTTCGCGCGCGCCCAGGCGGAGGTGCTGAGCGGCCTCCAGGGCGCGCAGCAACGCCTGGGCGAGGGCGCCGTGCTGTGCGGGATGATGTCGGCCGTGGCGGCGCTGTGCGCCGTCAATCTGGGCCAATTTCCGCAAGCGCGCGCGCTGCTGCAGCCAGCGCTGCGCACCGCGGCCAGCAACCTCGACCTCATGGCGTGCGCGCTCGAAGCAGCGCTGGCGCTGTGGACGGGGGAAGACGACGAGCTGATCTCCCTGGATCACCTGCGCCGCGTTGCCGCGCCATACCCGCCCAGGCTCTCGGCCATGTTTTCGTGCTACCTGGTTCGCCGGCTGCTCGAGCTGGGCCGGCCGGCCGATGCGGCGGCGGAAGGCGAGCGCATCGGCCTGCCCGCGGACTGGTCGACGGACAACCCGGCCGCACAGGCGATCGTCCCGCGGCTGCGCGACCTCTATGCCATGGCGTCCATCGAGCTGCTATTGGCCGCCGGCCGCCACAAACGCGCCGACGAACTCGCGACCCGCGAGTACCGCACCGCCAAGGACGAAGGACGCGCGGCGCGGCTGGTGGAGATCGGCCTCCTGCGGGCTGCCATTGCGCACCAGCAGGAGGACGACTCGGCCGCAAGCCGCGCAATGGCGGGCGCGCTGAGCCGGGCCGCCAGGCGCGGCATCGTGCGGCCCTTCGAGATGCACGCGCAACTGCTCGCCGGCCTGATGAATGCCGGGAAGATTTCCGCCTGGTCATTCGCCCTGGCCGAGGAGCGCACCTTCTTCCAGGCGCTGTGCACGAAGCTGGGCATCGGCGAAGCATCGGCTTCTCCCGCGAAGGACACGCCACCGGCGGCGGAGACCCCGGCGGCGGCGCCGACGGCCCGCGAGGCGGAGTTGCTGCGCCTGCTGGAGATGGGCCTGTCCAACCAGGAAATCGCGGATCGCACGGAAGTGTCCGTCAGTACGATCAAGTGGCACCTGAAGAACCTGTACCGCAAGTTCGGCGTCTCCAGCCGGACGGCGGTCATCGCGCGCGCCCGGTCCCTCAGCCCGGCTCCCGCGCCGACCCCCGCAAACGGCACGGCGGCTGCGCGGCGTACTTCGAATCAGGTGTAACCCGCCCTCCCTTGGGAGGGGCTCACAGGCGGGTTGCCGGTTTCTAGGATGGGCACGGTCATTACGCCGCAGGAGCCCCCATCCATGTCCCTCGACCTCCATCCCCGCAGCGTGCTGCGCACTCACACGGTCGAAAACCAACCTCGTCCGCTGGACGCCTACAACGCATTCACCAGCGACCTCGCAATGCGGGAAGCGGTGGAGCGCGAAGGCGCTGGCTGGGCGCGCGAAGAGCTCATCGCCCTGGGTGGTGCCGTGGGCGATCCCGCCAATGTGGAACAGGCGCGGCTGGCCAATCTGCACTCGCCCACGCTGCGCCGCTTCGATGCCGCGGGCCGCAGGGTGGACGTGGTGGAGTTCCACCCCGCGTGGCACGACATCATGGGCCTGGCCTGGCGCCATGAGCTTCCGACAGCGCCATGGCGGCGGCCCCGTTCCGGCTCGCACGTGGCGAAGGCGGCCAAATCGATCCTGTTCAATGAGCTGGAGGGCGGGTGCATGTGCCCCGTTGCAATCACCTACGGCAGTGTCCCGCTACTGCGCCATCAGCCCGAACTCGCAGCGCTGTGGGAGCCCCTGCTGCTGTCGGAGCGCTACGACGGGCGCCCTCTGCCTGCCGGCATGAAGACGGGCGTGACAGCCGCCTTCGCCGCGACCGAGAAACAAGGCGGCTCAGACCTGCGCGGCAATGCGACCCGGGCCGTTCCGGTGGCCGGCGCCGGGCCCGGACGCGAGTACCTGCTGCACGGCCACAAATGGTTTGTCTCCTCGGCCGGCGCTGACCTCATCATCGTCTCGGCCCGGACCGACAAGGGCATCAGCTTGTTCGCCGTGCCGCGCTGGCTGCCCGACGGCAGCCGCAATGCAATCGTCATCGAGCGCATCAAGGACAAGATGGGCAACTGCTCGAATCCCTCCGTGGAGATGGAGTTCGACGGCACCCACGGCTGGATGATCGGCGAGGACGGCCGGGGCATCGCCAACGCCATGGTGTTCATGCAGTACTCGCGCTTCGAGGTTGCCCTGATGCCGGTGGGCGAGATGCGCCTGGCGCTGGTCCAGGCCTTGCACCACGCGCGCGAGCGCAGCGCCTTCGGCCGACCCTTGGTCGAGCTGCCGCTGATGAAGAACGTGCTGGCCGACCTCACGCTCGAATACGAGGCATCGGTGATGCTGGCCCTGCGCATCGGCCGCGCGCAGGACGAAGGCCCCGCCAATGAGCTGCAGCGCGCGTTCGGCCGCCTGTCCGTGGCTATCGCCAAGTACTGGCACAGCAAGCGGGCGGTCGGCTTCACGCAGGAGTGCATGGAGGTGCTGGGCGCGAGCGGCTATGTCGAAGAGTCCATCCTTCCGCGCTTTTTTCGCGAGGCGCCGGTGAACAACATCTGGGAGGGCTCGGGAAACGTGATCTGCCTGGACATCCTGCGCACCGTGCGCAACGAGCCCGCGGCCATGGAGGCCTTGTTTTCCGAGCTGGCGCTTGCTAAGGGCGGCGACCGCCGCCTCGATGCGCAGGTGCAGTCCATGCACGCCCTGCTGTCCGGTGGCGCGGTGGACGAACGCCTGGCCCGCCGGGTGGCCGAGCGGCTGGCGATGTGCCTACAGGCCAGCCTGCTGGTGCGCCATGCCGCCCCCTGGATGGCCGACGCCTTCTGCGCCAGCCGCTTCGAAGCGGAGCGCAGCGGCCTCTTCGGAACGCTCGACAGCCAGGCGCCGCTCGACGCCCTGGTGGCGCGCACCACGCCCGACATGCTGGGCTGAAGCGTCGCCTTCCGGGTAATCCCGCACTCCCAAAGGAGGGGCTCACAGCCCCCCCACGACCTCCTAGCATGGAGCCATGAACCTTGCCATGACCCGAGAACGCTGCGTCCTGCGCTACCTGCTGGACAAGTGGCGCGACGAGACGCCAGAGGCGCCCTGCGCGCGCTTTGCCGACGGACGCGAATACAACTGGCGCGAATTCACGGAGCTCGTGCGGCAGCAGGCCAGGGCCCTGCAGGACCTTGGCGTGCGCCAGGGCGACCATGTGCTGGTCTGGCTGCCCAACGGGCTCGCGATGACCCGGCTGTGGTTCGCCGTCAACTACATCGGCGCCGTCTACGTGCCGGTCAACACCGCCTACAAGGGGGCGCTGCTCGAGCATGTGATCGAGAACGCCGGCGCTCGGCTGGCGGTCGCGCATGCGCAACTGACGCCTCGCCTGGCGGACGTGGCCACAGGAGAGCTGGAGACCGTCGTCTGCGTCGGCGGACCGGCCCAGGTGGATGACCTGCCCAAACTGCGGCTGTGCGGCGAGGAGGCGCTGGTCAGCCAGGCCGAGCCCCTGCCCCTGGAGCGGCCCATCGAGCCCTGGGACACCCAGAGCATCATCTACACCTCGGGCACGACCGGCGCTTCCAAGGGGGTGCTGTCCTCGTACGCGCACCTGCACTTCATGGGCCTGGGCGTGGTGTCCAACCGGCAGAACGAGCCCTACATCGGGCCCGCCGACAAGTTCCTGATCACCTCGCCCCTGTTCCACGTGGGCGGCACCTCCTGCGTCTACGGTAGCCTCATCCACGGCGCGTCCATCGTCATGCCGGAGGCGTTCGACACCGCCAGCTTCTGGCAGAAGATCGACGAGACCGGCGCCACCTGCGTGGTGCTGCTGGGCGTGATGGCCAGCTTCCTGGTGAACCAGCCGCCTTCGCCGCGCGACCGCGAGCATCCGCTGCGGCACGCGACCATCGTGCCCATGTCGACCGAGGGCGTGGCCTTCGGCGAGCGCTTCGGCGTGACCACGCACACGCTGTTCAGCATGACCGAGATCGCCGTCCCCATCATCGCGGACCCGAACCCCACGGTCGCCGGCAGCTGCGGCAAGGTGCGCGACGGCGTGGAGGTGCGGCTGGTGGATGAGCACGACCACGAAGTGCCGCGTGGTGCCATCGGCGAACTCGTGCTGCGCCCGGGCCTGCCCTGGACCATCATGCACGGCTACAACAAGGACGCGGACGCGACGGCGCGCGCGTGGCGCAATGGCTGGTTCCATTCCGGCGACGCCTTTCGCCAGGACGCGGACGACTGCTTCTTCTTCGTCGACCGCTTCAAGGACTCGATCCGCCGGCGGGGCGAGAACATCTCGTCCTTCGAGGTGGAGCTGGAGATCACGCGCTACCCCGGCGTGATGGAAGTCGCTGCCGTTGCCGTGCCCAGCGTGCACGGCGAGGACGAGATCCTCATCGCGGTGGCCATGGCCGAGGGCCGCACGCTCGATTGCGCGGCCTTGGTGCAGCACCTTCAACCGCGCATGGCGCATTTCATGATCCCGCGCTACGTGCGCGTGCTGCCCGAGTTGCCGAAGACGCCGACCCGCAAGGTCGAGAAGTACCGCATCCGGCAGGAAGGTGTCACGCCCGACACCTGGGACCGGGAAGCCGCCGGCATCGTGGTCAAGCGCGACCGCATCGCCTGACCTTCATTCGAACAAAGCACATCCAGAGGAACCAGACCATGAGCGACTTCGGAGCCCAGAGCCAGCTACGCACGCATGCGGTGGAAAACCAGGCACCGCCGCTGGAGGGCGTCAACGCCTTCGTGGGCGACACCGCCCTGCGCGAATCCCTCGTGCGCGAAGGCGGCGAGTGGGCCGTGGATCGCCTGACCGCACTCGGCGACGTGGTGAACGATCCCGAACACGTGGAGCAGGCATTCCTGGCCAACAAGCACACGCCCGAGCTGCGCCGCTTCGACCGCTACGGACAGCGCGTGGACGTGATCGAGTTCCACCCGTCCTACCACCACCTGATGAAGCTCGCCTACCAACATGACGTGGGGGCGATGCCGTGGAACAACCCGCGGCCCGGCGCGCACGTGGCCAAGGCGGCGGCGTCCATCCTGTTCAACCAGCTCGAGGGCGGGGTGATGTGCCCTTACGCCATCACCTATGGCGTGATCCCGCTGGTGCGGCTGCAGCCGGAACTCGCGGCGATCTGGGAGAAGGGCCTGCTTTCACGCGCGTACGACCCGCGCAGCCGGCTGGCGACGGACAAGACGGGCCTGACCGCGGCCTTCTCCTCGACCGAGAAGCAGGGCGGCTCGGACGTGCGCAGCAACAAGACCTTCGCGCGGCCGGCCGGCCGGCGCGGGCCCGGCGAGGAGTACCTGATCAGCGGCCACAAGTGGTTCTGCTCGGCGGCGGCGGGCGACGTGTTCTTCATCGTCGCGCAGACCGAGAAGGGCCCGAGCTGCTTCCTCGCGCCCAAGTGGCTCCCGGACGGCAGCCGCAATCCGATTTCCCTCGAGCGCCTGAAGGACAAGCTGGGCAACAAGTCCAACGCGTCCTGCGAGATCGAGCTGGAGAACGCGCGCGGCTGGCTCATCGGCGAGGAAGGCCGCGGCATCCCGGTGATGATGGCCTTCATCCACTGCACGCGTTTCGAGACCGTGCTGGCGCCGGCGGGCTTCATGCGAAAGGGCCTGAGCGAGGCGATGCACCACGCTTCCCACCGGCAGGCGTTCGGCAAGCGGCTGGTCGACCAACCCTTGATGCGCAACGTGCTCGCCGACCTGGCGCTCGAGTCGGAAGCGGCGACCGCCTTCGCGATGCGCATCGGCCGCTCCTTCGATCGCAAGGAGCAGGACCCGGTCGAGCGCGCCTACGCCCGCACCGCCATTGCCATCGGCAAGTACTGGCTGAACAAGCGCGTGGTTCCCTTCCTGCACGAAGCGATGGAAGTGTTCGGCGGCCCCGGCTACGTGGAGGACTGCGTGATGCCGCGCCTGTACCGCGAGGCGCCGGTGCATGGCCTGTGGGAGGGTCCGGGCAACGTGCAGGCGCTCGACGTGCTGCGCACCCTGGGCAAGGAAGCCGACGCCTGCGACGCCCTGTTCGGCGAAATGCGGCAGGCGCGGGGCGGCAACCGGCTGCTGGACGGCCTGGCCAGCGAGCTGCGGGACATGATCTCGAGCGGCCCCGTGGCGCCGGAGCACGCGCGCTACCTGACCGAGAAGCTGGCCATCGCGCTGCAGGCGTCGCTGCTCGTGCAGCATGCGCCGGCCTTCGTGTCCGACGCCTTCTGCGCCACGCGGATCGGCCAGGCGGGCGGCAGCACCTGGGGCGCGCTCAAGCGCGACGTGGACACCGCTGCGATCCTCGAGCGGGCCACCGTCCGCTGACCATGCACGCCGCCACCGACGTGGACACCGAACGCAACGAGCGTGTCGCGCAGCTGCGGCGCTTCGTGGACGAGGAGCTGCTGCCCACCGCGCAGCTGCCCGACACGCAGGCCGCATTCCCGCACCACCTGGTGCAGCGCATGCGCGAGCTCGGCCTGTTCGGCACCATCGTCCCCAAGCGCCACGGCGGGCTGGGGCTGGACATGGCCACGCATGTCGCGCTGATGGAGGAAGTCGCGCGCGGCTGGGTGTCGATGGCCGGCGTGCTCAATACGCATGTGCTGTGCTGCGACCTGCTGCTGCGATCGGGCAGCGAGGCGCAGCGCCAGCGTTACCTCCCGGACATGGCCGCGGGCCGACGCCGCGCTGCCTTCTCGCTGTCCGAGCCGCACGCCGGCTCCGACGTGCAGGCCATCACGACCGCCGCGAGCCGCCTGCCCGACGGCCGGTGGCGCCTGGACGGTCACAAGCGCTGGATCACCAATGGGCTTGGCGCCTCGCTCGTCTTCCTGCTCGCGCGCAACGACGCCCAGGCCCGGCCGCCCCACACCGGCATGAGCTGCTTCATCCTCGAGAAGGAGCCCTGGGAAGCGCACGGCGCCGGCGAGCATGCCGGCTACTCGATCGACGAGCTCATCGACAAGATGGGCGACCGGGGAGTGGAAACCACCGACCTGCGGCTGCACGGCTACCTGTGCCCGCCGGACCGCATCCTGGGCGAAGAGGCCAAAGGCCTGGGCCGCGGCTTCGTGCAGATGATGGCCTCGATGGAGACCGGTCGCACCAGCGCCTCGGCCCTGTGCGTCGGCGTGGGCGCGCGCTGCCTGGAGGTGGCGATGGCCTACGCCAACGAACGCCACACCTTCGGCCGGCCCATTGCCGAGCACCAGGCCATCCAGTTCAAGCTGGCCGACATGGCCACGAAGCTGCAGGCCGCGCGCTTGCTCACGCAGCATGCGGCGCAGGCCAAGGACGCCGGTCGCCGCGCCGACCTGGAAGCCGGCATGGCCAAGCTGTTCGCGGGCGAGGCCTCCAGGGAGATCGCGGAAGAGTGCTTCCGCATCCACGGCTCCAATGGCTATTCGAAGTCCTGCGAGGCCGAGCGGCTGTACCGCGATGCGCTGTCCCTGGTCGCGGCCGAAGGGCCGGCCGAGATCCAGCGCATGGTGATCGGCCGCACGCTGGTGCGGCAGTACCAGGCCGAACAGAAGCAGCGCAAGCAGCCTGGCCCGCTCGAAACGGCGGCGCCATGACACGACGGATGGCTGCAAAGGCCCAGGCCGCCGCCTCGCTTTACGCGGAGGTGAACTCGTGAGCCGTCTGCCAGGCAAGGCCTGCCTGATCACGGCCGCTGCGTCCGGGATCGGCCGCGCCGGTTGCGAGCTGTTCGCGCGTGAAGGTGCCCGTGTGGTGGCCGTCGATTGCGACGCAGCGCGGCTGCACTACGTCGTCGCGGGCATTCGCGCAACGGGGGGCGAGGCCCGCGGCGTCGTCGCCGACCTGCTCGATCCGGCCGCCTGCCAACGGGCCGCGCAGGAGGCCGCATCGCTCCTTGGCGGCATCGACGTGGTCTGGAACCATGCCGGCATGTCCAGCACCCGCACGCTCGACGCGCTGGACCTGGACGACTATGGGCGCTGCATGGACCTGAACGTGCGCAGCGCCATGGTGGTCACCGCCGCCGCGCTGCCATACCTGCGCCGCCAGGGCGGCGGGTCCGTGGTGCTCACCGCCTCCGTGGCCGGCCTGATCGGGCTGCCGGAAAGCCCCGCCTATAACGCGGCCAAGGCCGCGGTGCTGGGCCTGATGCGCTCGCTCGCGATACGCCACGCCCGCGACGGCATCCGGGTCAACGCGGTCTGCCCCGGCCCGATCGACACACCCATGCTGCAGGGCTACCTCGGCACGTCCGAAGGCGACGAGGGAAAAGCGCGCCTGCGCCGGGCGCTCGCGCCAGTGCCCATGCGCCGCCTGGGCCGGCCCGAGGAAGTTGCGCACGCCGCGCTCTGGCTCGCCTCCGGCGATGCCTCGTACGTGACTGGCGTTGCTCTGCCCGTCGACGGGGGCTACGTGGCTGGATGAGCCGCGGACGCACCGACAACAGATTGCAAGAAGGAGACAAGATGGATGCACGAACAACGCCGCGCGGCCCCTGGCTCGCCGGCAGCGAACCCCGGCCCGGCGGATTGGCGAGGGCCCACGTGCGCAGCCCCGAGGACCGCACCGAGGTCGAGCGCCACCGGCCGCTGGACCTGCTGCCCGCCCGCACGATCCACGCTTGCATCCGTGCGGCCGCGCAAGTCGACGCAAGTAAAACCGCCATCGTCCAACTCGACGCGGTCGATCCCCTCGCCGAGCCCCGGCGCATGAGCTATGGGGAGCTGCTGCAATCGATCGAGCAGGCAGCCGTGCTGTTTGCCGAAGCGGCTGGCGATGCGAACCCGGTGGTGTCCATCATCTGCCCCCTCGTTCCTGAAGCGCTGGTTGCCACCTGGGCGGCCGAGACGGTCGGCATCGGCAACCCGATCAACCCCTTCCTGGACATCGCCGGGGCGGCCGCCATCATGAAACGCATCGGCGCCAACGTGCTGGTGATCGGCTGGCCCCAGTTCGGCCCCGGCTCCTGGAGCAAGCTCGACGAACTCACCGCGGCGGTGCCCAGCCTGCGCCGCGTGTTCATCATGGGCAACGAGGCGCCGGCGGATCGCAGCTTCGAGCGGGCGCTCGCCGCCACCGATGGCAAGCGCTTCGCCGCGCTGCGCCTGCGCGACGGCAGCGACGACGCCATCTTCATGCCCACCGGCGGCACCACGGGTGCACCGAAGCTGGTGCGCCACACGCAGGAGCGCCAGTTGGTGGACGCCTGGCTGATGGGCGCCCTCAACGGCCCCTCGCCGACCGAAGTGGTGGGCCACGGCATGCCGAACTTCCACGTGGGCGGGCTGGTGGCGATCGCGCTGCGCACCATGCTCTTCGGGCAGACGCTGGTCACTTTCACCGCCGACGGCTTTCGCAACCCGGGCGTGGTTCGCCACTTCTGGGACATCGCCAGGCGATTCGGCATCACCAACGTCATCGCCACGCCGACGACGGCGGCGGCCCTGCAGGCGGCACCGGGCGACGCCGCCACGGGCCACCGCATCCACAACTTCGGTTGCGGCGGCAGCACCATCCCCACCGAGCTGCTGCACGCCTTTCATCAGCGCTTCGGCGTCTGGCTGCGCGAGGTCTGGGGCATGACCGAACTGCACGGCGTGACCACCGGGCACGCCGAGGACGGCAACATGCCCGTGATCGGCTCCGTCGGCCGGGCCTTCGCCTTCCATGAAGTACGCGCCGCCGTGCTGGACGGCATGCGCTACGTGCGCGACGTGAAACAGGGCGAGCGCGGCATCCTGATCGTGCGCGGCGCCTGCGTCGGCCAGGGCTACGTCGACGAACGCCAGAACGCCGAGCTGTTCGTCGCGGGCGGCCCGCACGGCGAGGTCTGGGCCAGCACGGGCGACATCGGCGCGATGGACGCCAGCGGGCATGTGTGGGTCTTCGGCCGCGAGAAGGACCTGATCGTTCGCGGCGGAAACAAGATCGACCCGCGCGTGATCGAGGAGGCGCTGCAGCAGCACCCCGCCGTCCAGCTCTCGGCCGCCATCGGCCGGCCCGACGCTCGCCGCGGCGAGCTCCCCATCGTGTACGTGCAGCTCAAGTCCGGCGCGCAGGCGGGCGAAGCCGAGCTGATGGACTTCTGCGCCGCCCGCATGACCGAGAAGGCCGCGGCGCCGGTCGCCTTGATCCTGATCGAGGTCATGCCCATGACGGCCGTCGGCAAGATCGCCAAGCCGAGGCTGCGCGCCGAGGCGCTCAAGCAGGTCGCGCGGGAGGTGGCCGCGGAAGTGGCAGGCGCTGACGCCGTGCTCGGCGTGGCGCTCGACGACAAGGCCGGCCGCCCCACGGCCGCGATCCGCGTGCGGGCGCCCGCGGCCGAACACGCCGCCCTGTCCGAGCGGCTGCGCGCCGCCTTCCTCTCGTTCGAGTTCCAGAGTCGTTTCGAGCTCGTGGCCTAGCGCCACCTGCGCATCACCCGACAAGAACCATCCGCCGACATGGCGCAACCAGGAGACAACTCATGAATCCGCGTATCCCCCCCACTGCCGCCCTCGCCGCCCTCGCGGCCCTCGCCGCCGCGCCGCTGCTGGCCCAAGCCCAGGTGGTGCTCAACGCCTCGGCATGGGTGCCCGCAACGCACGCGCTGAGCGTGGCCGAGAAGGAATGGTGCGATGCCCTGGACAAGGAGACCCAGGGCGGCGTGAAGTGCAACATCCTGCCCAAGGCGGTGGCGGCGCCCGCGGGCACCTTCGACGCGGTGCGCGATGGGCTGGCAGACATCTCCTTCTCGGTGGACGGCTACTCGCCCGGACGGTTCGTGTTCACGCAGATGGCCGAATTCCCCTTCGCCGGCAAGAACGCAGAGGTGTCGTCGGTGGCCTACCAGAAGATCTACGACAAGTACTTCGCGCCGCTGGGGGAACACCGCGGGGTGAAGGTGCTCGGCGTCTATACCAACCCCGGCCAGATCTTCAACACCCGCAAGCCGGTCACCAACAATGCCGAGTTGTCATCCCTGAAGATGCGCATTCCCGGCGGCACCACCGCGGAGATGGCGAAGGCGCTGGGCTGGAACGTGGCGCTCAAGCCCGCCACCGAAGCCTACGAGCTGATGTCGACCGGCGTGCTGGACGGCACCTTCATCACGGTCGAGGCGATCAAGTCCCTGAACCTCACGCCCGTGAAGTACGCGACCCTGGTGCCAGGCGGCGCCTTCAACACCACGCAGGCGTTCATCATGAACCCCGCCAAGTACAACTCGCTGAGCGCGCAGCACAAGGCGGCGGTCGACAAGCTCTCCGGCGAGTACGTGGCGCGCCTGTTCGCACGCGGCTACGACCGCGCCGACCAGATCGGCCTCGAGCACCTGAAGGCCACGAACATTCCCATCGTCGAGGCCAGCCCGGCCTTCGTGAACGACCTCAAGGAGAAGCTGCGCCCGGTCGAAGCCAAGTGGGCCGAAGGCGCCGAGGCCAAGGGCCTGAAGAACGCCAAGGCGGTGCTCGAAGAGTTCCGCGCCGAAGTCGCGAAGGCGCATTGATGGCCGCGCGCGACCATTGGCAGGCGCGGCTGGGCCTGCTCGCAGACCGGGCCCTGCGTTCAAGCGCGGGCCTGGTGGGCAGCCTCGGCCTGTTCGCCATGATGTGGCTGACGCTCGCGGACATCCTCAGCCGCAAGTTCAGCGACCATTCCATACGCGGCGCCACGGAGATCACCGAGATCCTGCTGGTGGCCGTCATCTTCGCCAGCCTGCCCTTGGTGTCCTGGCGCTCCGAGCATGTGATGCTGGACGCGCTCGACAACTGGCTCAGCAAGCGCGGACACGCGATCCGTCGCCGCATCGTGAACCTGGGCTGCAGCGCCTTCTTTGCCTTCCTGGCGTACCTGATGGTCAAGCGGGCGTTGCGCCTGCTCGAGGACGGAGACACCACCTCCCACCTGCAACTGCCGATCGCACCGGTGGTCCTCGCCATGAGCGCACTCCTGGCGCTGACCGCGCTGGTGCACCTGCTGCTGCTGGTGGCCGCGCCGCCCCCGGCACCGCCCGACAGCGAACCCGCGGAGGTCATGTGACACCTGCCATCCTTGGCTTTCTCGCGGTGTTCGTCCTCGCGGGCATCGGCATCCCACTCGCCCTGTCGATGGGCCTCGCCGGCATGGTGGGCATGGGGCTGCTGCTCGGCTGGCCCCAGGCCTTCGCCAGCGTGACGCAGACGCTGTTCGAGACGGGCTTCGCCTATCAGTTGTCGGTGGTGCCGCTGTTCGTCCTGATGGGCAGTTTCGTGCTGCGCGCGGGCATGGCGCGCGAGCTGTTCACCTCCGCGCAGTCCTTCGTCGGCCACCTCCGCGGCGGCCTCGCCATGGCCACCATCATCGCCTGCGGAGGCTTCGGCGCGATCTGCGGCTCTTCGGTGGCCACCGCCGCGACGATGACGCGGGTGGCCTACCCCGAGATGCGCCGGCATGGCTACAGCGAGCAGCTGGCGGCCGGCGTGGTCGCGGCCGGCGGCACGCTGGGCATCCTGATCCCGCCGTCCACCTTGATGGTGATCTACGGCATCACCACCGAGACGAACATCGGCAAGCTGTTCGTCGCGGGCATCCTTCCCGGCATCGTGGCTATCGCCCTGCTGTGCGTGGCGGTGCGCTGGATCTCCGCGCGCAATCCGGCCGCGGCGCCGGCCATTGCATCGGTGCCCTGGAAGCAGCGCGTGCAGTCGCTGCGTTCCATCTGGGGCGTCATGGCCCTGTTCGCCCTGGTGATCGGCGGCATCTACGGCGGCTACTTCACGGCCACCGAGGGCGCGGGCGTCGGCGCCTGCGGCGCGTTCGGATTCGCCCTGCTGCGAGGAAGCTTGAACCTGAAGGTGCTTTCACAGGTGCTGTCGGAAAGCGCGCGCACCACGGCCATGCTGTTCACCATCATCATCGCCGCGGGGATCTTCAGCAACTTCATCAACTTCACCGCGCTGCCGGGCGAACTCAAGGCCTTGGTGCTCCAGTTCAACCCGCACCCGATCCTGGTGATCGTGGCGATGATGGTGATCTACGTCGTGCTCGGCACCGTGATGGAGGAGCTCTCGATGATCCTGCTGACGCTGCCGGTGTTCTTCCCCATCGTCACCAGCCTGGGTTTCGATCCGGTGTGGTTCGGCGTGCTGATCGTCTGCATCGTGGAGATCGGCATGATCTCGCCGCCGGTGGGCATGAACCTGTTCGTGGTGAAGTCCTACCTGCCGCAGGTGCCTCTGCGGTCCGTGTTCCGCGGCGTCGCGCCATTCGTGGCCGCGGACGTGATTCGCCTGGGCATCCTCATCGCCCTGCCCATCATCTCGCTGTGGCTGCCGAGCTTCATGGCCTGAAATGAAACTCTCCCCCAGGCTCCCCCACTTCGTGTGGTCCGCCAACCCCCTCACCGGGGGCAACACCAGCGGCCCGGCAAAGCCGGTTCCGCGGTGTTCCCCGAATGTGCGGCGCCAGTTTCATGCGTTGTGGGTCGCGCGATAGCGTGGTGGAGAACTCGCATGTCGATCACCCCATCCCACCTGGACGACGAATTGCGCGTCCGGCTCGAACGGTATCTCTCGCACACGGCCGAAGGGCCGGTGCGCGTCACCCGGCTCAAGCGCTTTCCCGTCGGCTTTTCCTGGGCAACCTTCGGCGTGGAAGCGCAAGCCGAGGCGCCTGCGAAGATGCCCGCCGACCGCTTCATTTTGCGGATGGGCCCCGACGACGGCCTCTACGCGCCCTACTCCGCGCGGCCGCAGTTCGAGCTGCTGTCGGCCCTGCAGCGCAGCCCGATACCGACCCCGGCCGTCTACGCGTGCAGCGACGAGCGCACGATCCTCGGCGCGCCCTTTTTCCTGTGCGAGCACGTGCAAGGCCGCGCGCCGCTGCCGTCTGTCGGCGCGCCGGACGATCCGGTGCTGACCGAGCGTGAATCGATCGCCAACCAGTTCGTCGACGCACTGGCCGAGCTGCACCGCTTCGACTGGCGCGCTGCGCCCGAGCTGGGTAACTGGGGGGTGGGCGTGGACACGGCCAGCGCCGCCCGGGTCCAGGTGGAGACCTGCGAGCGCGACTACGCGCGCTGGATCACCAAGCCGCAGCCGGCCGTGGTATGGGCCCTTCACTGGCTGCGGCGCAACGCGCCCACGGCGCGGCGCCTCGCCATCGTCCATGGCGACTACCGCATCGGCAACTTCCTCTACGAGCAGGGCCGCATCACGGCCATCCTGGACTGGGAGTCGGCCCACATCGGCGATCCTCACGAAGACCTCGCGTATGCGGCCTTGCCCCAGTTCGGCGGCGGCACGGGCCGCGTGTGCCGGTTGCTCGCGCTCGAAGAATTCCTGGCGATGTACGAGCAGCGCAGCGGCCAGGCCGTCGACCGCGATGCGGTGCGCTACTACACGGTAATGTCGCTCTTGAAACTGGCGCTGGTCTACCTGGCCTCCGCCCATACCTTCGAACGCGCGGGCGCCAGCGACATCCGCATGGGGGCGATGGCCACGCAGGCGGCGCAGACGCTGCGGCAAATGCAAAAAAGCATCGAGGCGATCGACGCATGAACAACTCTCTCGAGCGCCTCTACGAGGGCATGGCTGCCAGCCTCTCGGAGCGCATCCTTCCGCACATCCAGGACGACTTCGCCCGCGGGCAGGCCTACGGACTGGTCTACCTGCTGCGCTGCCTGAACCAGCGCACGGGCTGGGCCGGCGCCTACCTCGAGCCGCAATGGGAGGCCTTGCGTGACGTGGCCGACGAGATGGCGCCGCTGCTTGCGGATGTGCAGGAGGCGCCGCAGCTGGCGATGCCGGACGCATCCGCGCTGCCGCTCGATGCGTGCTGCGCGCAGGCGCGCACCACCCTGTGCGAGCTCTACGACTGGGCCGAACGCAACGCCAGTCTTCTCGCACCCGAGCGGCTGGGCGCGATTCGCCGCGCCTGGCAGCGCTACATCGAGCGCGACCTCAAGCTCGAGCTGTCGCTGCGCGAGCGCCTGCCGTATTCGGAAATGTCGACCGGCCACCCCGCATCGACCTCCCTGGAGTCTTCACCTTGATCTCGGCACAAGACGATCTCTTCGGCCACCAGTTGCCGACCACCTTCGACCATGTCTCCAGCAGCGACCCCGCCTGGGTGGAGCGGTACTGGTACTGCGGTCATCGGGTACCCGATGGCGACGTCGTGCTGGACCTTGGCTTCGGCCTGTATCCGAACCGCAATGTCATGGACTGCTTCGCCGGCGTCACCTGCGAGGGCGTGCAGACCAACTTTCGCGGTTCCCGGCGGCTGCGTGGCAACCCGCTGGCGACCCAGGTCGGGCCGCTGTCCGTCCAGGTGCTGGAGGGGCTGCGACGGCACCGCCTGGTGCTGGAGCCGAACGAATCCGGCCTGGCGTTCGACCTCGAGTTCGAGGCGAGCACGCATCCGCACGAGGAAGAGCCGCACTTCCGGCGACGCAATGGACGCGTCACCGAGGACATGGTCCGCATGGGCCAGTTCGGCCGGCTGCGTGGATGGCTCGATGTGCGTGGACGGCGCATCGAAGTGACGCCGCAAAGCTGGTGGGCGCAGCGCGACCACTCCTGGGGCATCCGCGTGGAGATGCGCACGGACGAGACCAGCCCGCCTGTCATGCAGTACCCGCCCTTCCTGTTCATGTGGGGCCAACTGCAGTTCGAGGATTGCGGCATTCACCTGTACTTGCAGGAACGCGCGCCGGGCCAGACCTTCTACCTCTCCGGAGAAATCGTCTCGCCCTTGTCCGAGCCGCCGCGCAAGCGCTCCCGCATCACAGGTTTTTCGCAGCAGATGACCTGGGCGGACGATCCGCTGGGTCAGAGCCTGCAAGCGGCGCGCCTCGAGCTGGCGCTGGAAGACGGAAGCACCCGCAGCCTCGAGCTGGACATGATGCCGGCGCGCTACTTCCTGAAGGGCGGCCTGTATGGCGGCCTGAACGGCTGGGCCCACGGCGACGACCGCGGCCCCTTGCACATCGCGTGCGACCAATGGCGCCTGGACGATCCGCAGGCCCGTCGCCTGGCCCGCACGCTGAGCGACCACGTGGCGCGCGCCCGCATGGACGGAAAGACCGGCTGGGGCATCGTGGAATACGGCGTCGGCAAGGGCTACCCGGCCTACGAGCAAGTCCAGGCGCATCCCGCCATCTGATCGAAGGGCAACAGGCTTCATGACCACAACCATGAACACGACGATGACCACGACCGGACCGTTGGCTGGCGTCCGCGTGCTCGAACTGGGGGGCCTGGGCCCCGGACCGTTCTGCTGCGCCTTGCTGGCGGACCTCGGGGCGGATGTGGTGCGCATCGACCGCACGTCGGCCGCGGATGTCGGCGTAGAGACGCCGCCGCGCATCGATTTCTACAACCGCAACAAACGTTCCGTTGCCCTGAACCTGAAGCTGCCGCAGGGCCGGGCCGCGGCGCTGGAACTGGTCGCCAGCGCCGACATCCTGATCGAAGGTTTTCGTCCCGGCGTGGCGGAGAAACTCGGGCTGGGACCGCAGGATGTGCGCGAAGGCAACCCACGCCTGGTCTACGGCCGCATCACCGGCTGGGGCCAGACGGGCCCGTTGGCGCACACGGCCGGCCACGATATCAACTACATCGCGCTGACGGGCGCGCTGCATGCCATGGGCCCGGCCCAGGGGCGCCCGGCCGTGCCGCTGAACCTGGTCGGGGATCTCGGCGGCGGCGCGATGTACCTGGCCGTGGGCGTGCTTGCCGCGTACCTGGAGGCAGGAAAATCGGGGCGCGGCCAGGTGGTGGATGCCGCCATGGTCGACGGCGTGTCGAACCTGCTGTCGCTGATGCGCGGTTTCATGCAAGGCGGCATGTGGAACGACGCGCGCGAGACCAACCTCACGGACGGCGGCGCGCCCTACTACGGCACTTATCGCACGCGGGACGACAAGTACATTGCAGTCGGCGCGATCGAGGCCCGCTTCTACGACCAGTTGCTCCAGGGCATGGGGCTGGAAGCCGCCAGCCTTCCCGACCGGGAAGACCGCCAGCAGTGGCCCGACATGCGCCTGCGCTTCGCCGAGGTCTTCGCCACCCGCACACGCGACGAATGGGTCGAACGGATGAGCGGATTCGATGCCTGCTTCTCGCCCGTGCTCAGCCTGGCCGAGGCGCCGGAGCACCCGCAACTGAAGGACCGCGATGCCTTCGTTGCGTTCGACGACGTGCTCCACCCTGCCCCTGCGCCGCGCTTCGAGCGCACGCCGGGCAGCCTGCGCCGCCCAGCCCCGGGCGCGGGGGAGCACTCGATCGAGGTCCTGCGGGAGTGGGGCGTGACCGCCGCGCTTCGCGAAGACCTCGTACGCACCGGGTGCGTGCTTCAAAGCGCGCCTGCGCCTCGACCCTAACCACTTGGATTACTCAGGAGACACAATGACTTTCCTACTTCGCAGGCAGATCGCCGCCGGGGCGGCGCTGCTGGCCGCCTTCGGACTCGGCGCTCCGGCGCTGGCCCAGAACCCGCAGCCCATCAAGGTCGGGCTGATGAGCATCGACTCCGGTCCCTTCACCTTCCACGGCAAGCTCATCGAGCAGGGCGTGAAGGCGATAGTGGAGATCCTGAACAGCGAAGGCGGCATTGAAGGCCGCAAGCTGGAGATCGTTCAACAGTCGAACTCCGGCTCGCCAGCCGCCGCAGTGGCCGCAGCGACCAAGCTCGCGCAGCAAGGAGGGGTGTCGGTGATCACCGGGCAACTGCTGAGCTCGCACAGCATGGCCATCAGCCCCAAGCTGGAGCAGCTCAACGCGCTGTTGATCGATGGCTATGCGCAGGCCAACGACCTCATGACGCGCAGCTGCTCGCCCAACTATTTCCGCGTCAACACGCCCGACGCCGCGACGACGCGCATGATGCAGGACTTCGTCAAGGCCAGTAAAGCCCAGACCTGGAACCTCATTTCCGCCGACTACGCCGCCGGCCGCAGCTTTGCGGACAGCTTTTCGCAGCTGGTGGTCGGGCTGGGCGGGAAAGTGAACGAAAACCTGTTTTCCCCCATGGGGACCAGCGACTTCGGCAGCTTCATCTCGCAACTGGGCAAGCCGGCCGATGCGCTGGTGGTCTCGCTGTTCATGAGCGACGGCGCCTCGTTCGCCAAGCAGAGCCACCAGTTCGGCCTGTTCGACAAATACAAGATGGTCATCGGCAATGGCTTCGCCACCGACTTCCAGCTGGAGCAGCACGGCGACAACGTGCTGGGCGTGATCAACACGCTGAGCTACTCGGCGGACCTGCCTGGGGAGCGCAATCAATGGTTCGTGCGTGAGTTTGAGCGTCGCACGGGCCGCAAGCCGCTCTACAACGACTCCGACATCATGTCCGGCCTGGAGCTGTATCGCGCCGCCGTCATCAAGGCCAAGAGCACCGAGACCGCCGCGGTGCGCAAGGCGATGGAAGGCATGAAGGCGCCGACCGTGCTGGGCGACATTGAGATGCGCGCGGCGGACCACACCGCCATTCGCCCCCACGGCATGGCGCAGGTGGTTCGCGCACCGAACGGCAAGACAACGTTCAAGATGATCACCTACCGCCCGGGAAGCGAGATCTATCCACCGCCCAGCCCCGAATGCAAGGTCAGCTGACCGGGAAAATGCCAGGCAGCAGAGCGCGCGTGGGCCGTGCGACTGGGGACTGCACACCGCCACGAAACTGATTCCACACCATGCCAGTACCCGCAACATCGCAGACGCCTTCGCAAACGCCATCGCAGACGCCATCGAGCGCGCCCTCCGCAGACCAGGTGCTCGACGCCTGGCTTCAGGGCCGCCACTCCTGTCGCGCCTTCCTGCGCGAAGCCGTTCCGCGGCCTGCGATCGAGCGCTTGTTGCAGCTTGCGCAACGCAATCCGTCGTGGTGCAACACGCAGCCCTGGCTTGTGCATCTTGTCAGCGGAGAGCCGCTGGAGCGCCTCGCACGAGCCTATGTGGACCACGCAGCCACGCACGAGCCCAAGGCCGACCTGGGTATTCCGACGGCCTACGTCGGGGTGTACGACGCGCGCCGCCGCGAGTGCGGATACTCCCTCTATCAAAGCCTGGGCATCGAGCGCAGCGACGCCGAGCGACGCCGGCAGCAGTTGCTGGAGAACTACCGCTTCTTCGGCGCGCCGCACCTTGCGGTCATCACCACCGACCGCGCGCTTGGTACGTACGGCGCCGTGGACTGTGGCGGCTACATCAACTGCTTTCTGCTGGCGGCGCACACCCTTGGGATCGCCGCCGTGCCGCAGGCGGCCGTTGCGATGCACTCGGATTTCCTGCGCCGCTTTCTGGCCCTGCCTGACGACCGGCTGGTGGTCGCAGGGATCGCGTTCGGCCGCGCGGATACGCAGCACGCCGTCAATTCATTTCGCACCACCCGCGCCGAATTGGAAGAGACAGTGACCTGGGTCGGGTCGCCGGCGGCCTGACATGCACGGGCCGGTCCATTTCGGGGCTGGCCCGGGTCGGCCCGTTCATTTCAAAGCAGCGCGCGTCGAAGCTCAGCCTTCATGATCTTGCCGGCCGCGGACACGGGCAACGCGGTGCGGAACTCGACGCTGCGCGGAAGCTTGAAGCCCGCAATCAACGTGCGGCAGTGCTCGACGATCTCGCGATCCGTCGCCTCCTGTCCAGGCTTGAGCATCACCACCGCATGCACCGCTTCGCCCCATTTCGGATGCGGGATGCCAATGACGGCGCAGGCCTGCACTGCCGGATGCAGCTGGACTGCGTTCTCGACTTCCTTGGAGAACACGTTCTCTCCGCCGGTGACGATCATGTCCTTCAGCCGGTCCACGATGCAAAGGAATCCATCCTCGTCCATATAGCCACCGTCGCCGGAATGCAGCCACCCGTCGCGCAGCACCTGCGCCGACATGCCCGGGTTGTTCCAATAGCCGGCCATGACGTTGGGCCCACGGACGACGACTTCGCCGACGACGTTCGGTGCCACCGGGCGTCCGTCCGTGTCGACCACGCGCATTTCCATGCCATAGGCAGGGCATCCGGTCAGCTTGCGCTTGTTCGATGTGCCCTCGCCGAAATGCTTGTCCCACGGAAGAAAAGCAACGAGCCCGCAAGCTTCGGTCTGGCCATAGCCCTGGATGAATTCCCAACCCGGAAGCTTCTCCATCGCCAGCGCGATCAGCGCTTCCGGCATGGGCGCGCCGCCGTAGATCGAGCGGCGCACGCTGGTGACGTCATGGCTCTGAAATTCGGGATGGTGCAGCATCATGTTCAGCATGGTCGGCACGAACAGGCTGTAGTTGGGCCGATGCTGCTGGATGGCCTTCATGGCGGCCAGCGGGTCGAACTTGGGCTCGATCACGTGGCATCCGCCGGCCATGGTGAGCGCGATCACCGGCTGCATCCCGGCGATGTGGAAGAAGCCGGCGAGGTGGAGGTAGCGCGTGTCCGGCGTGAATCCGAAGGTCGCCAGCCAGCTCAGGGCCGAGTAGCAGATGTTGTCGTGCGTGAGCATCACGCCCTTCGGCAGTCCGGTGGTGCCGCCCGTGTAGAAGATGGCCCAAAGCCGGCTGCCGCCTTCGCATGCGTCCTCCATGGGCGCGGCCGCGGCCAGGGCGACCTCCAGATCCGTCGCCTCGTTCGGGCAGTGGCCGGCGCCGATGTAGAGAAGCCGAAGCTGCGGAATGTTGCGCGCGAGCGCCTGCCCCTGGACCCGGTGCTCGTCGTCGACGGCCAGCACGCTGGCGCCGCTGTCGCGCACGGCGCTTTCCAGTTCCGCCGGCGCCAGGCGCGTGTTCAGCGGCACCAGGACCGCGCCGGCCCAGGGCACGGCGAAGACAAGCTCGAGGTTGCAGCTGCTGCTCGAGGCGAGAACGGCGACCCGGTCGCCAGACGCTATGGCCAGGGATTTCAGCACCGCGGCGCCGCGCGCTACGCGGTCAGCGACTTCGCGCCAGGTTCGCACGCCACGGCTGTCGATGACCGCCTGCTTGTGCCCGTGCAGCTGCACGGCGTGGTGGATGGCTTGCGTGATGCGCGAAGCGTCGGCCTCGAGGGTGATGGCGGTCATGTTCTGGATGTCTCCGTCATGGGTGCTTGGCCCGAGTGCTGGAATTCAATCCATCGATGCTATGGCGCCTCAGGACTGGCTACAGCCCCTCCCAATGGAGGGGGAAGCAAGGAACGCCGTGGGTCTGTTCGAGCCACGGAAGGCCCTTCGAGCGAAGCACTCCGGCACTGCCGGCGCGGAATTCCACGCGTGCTCCTGCCCTTCTCTTCGTTCCACGGGAATTCCCTATTCACGACATCAAGTTCGCTAATTCGTATTGCGCTAGCGACTATATCGACAAGCTTCTCCCATGACCCAGCATCTCTCAAACGCACAAGGCGGATCACCTGGAATCGGGATGTCCGCCTCGTTGCCCTGGACCGTCACCGAAGTCGATCGCGACAACCCATCCGCCGAGTTCATCGAGCGGATGAGGTCAGAGTTTCCGACCAAGCGGGAGGCAGACCTGATACTGACCCGCAAGATGCAGCGACGCGCCAGCCCCAGTTTTACGGGAGCGAGCTTCGAAGCATGAGCGGCTACATCGCCGCGCTCCTCAGGAGCAAGATACGAGGCGAATTTCGGCTCGCTGACCAACGATGGTTTTCCGGCGGCGCTTCGAAGATCCAGATGGGCTTCACGCTGCGTAGGAACGAGCCCGGGGTCGGCACTACCGCGACCCGGCTGGTGGCGCGCATGGAACCGGCCGAATCGCTCAACTCCACCAGCCGTCAGCGGGAGTACGAGCTGTTGGACGCATTCTCCGGCGTCATTCCGGTGCCACGCGTGTACTGGGTGGACCCGCACGGCACGTGGTTTCCCGAGCCGGCGCTGATCTATGCGTTCGCCGAGGGAACGACGAAGCCCAAGGCGCAACAAGGCAAGGTGGCTGGCATCGGAACGAACTTCGGCCCTGAACTGAGGAAGCGACTGGCCTCCCCCTTCATCGGGTGCCTGGCCAAGATTCACAACTTCAATCACGAACAGTGTGCCTTTCCCTCGTTCGACCGACCCACCATAGGTACAACGGCGAGTGCGCTTTGGCAACTCAATCGCGCCCGTCGAATCTGGGAAGAGGATCGCGGCGAAGAACTTCCCCTGATGGAAGTCGCCGCGAATTGGCTGGGCCGCAACCTTCCGACGCTCGAACGCGTCAGCGTCGTACACGGCGACTTCCGCAGCGGCAATTTTCTCTTCGATGAAGCCACGGCTCGAATCACTGCCGTGCTCGACTGGGAGCGAGGCTATCTGGGCGACCGCCACCGGGACCTGGCCTGGACGACGGCCGAACAGTATGACCACTGGAGCGAGGACGGCAAGACCTTCCTCGCCTCGGGCATCGCGCCCATCGACGAGCTTCTCGAACGCTATAAGGAAGCCTCCGGGCTGCCTGTAGATGCAGCGCGCCTCAACTACTACCGGATCTTCAACTGCTACCAGATCGTGGTGACGGCACTCGGCTCCTCCTATCGTGTGGTGCGCCTCGGCAAGACCCATCAGGACGTGCTGATCGCATGGATCGAGGCGGCCGCCTTCGGCGCCATGGAGGAACTTCGGCATGCAATTGCGGATTCAACCGGTCGATGCAACACACTAAAACTGCGTGAGTATCTCGTGGTCGCGTATAGGTTCATGGCTTCGAGCGCATCACCTTGTTCCAGCTTGCGAGCAATGTGGTCGAACCGCACGGCCCAACCTTCGAGTTCCTCCCTCCGAAGCACGACCACGAAGCGGTCGGTGACTGCAACCGCATGCGCAATTTCCTCATCCGATTGCAAATCCATGGTCGATACGTGCTTGGTTGCTCTAAGGCTGGGAGGCCGATTGTTACCGGACGGAGGTCAGTGCGCACGCGCTTCCGACTGCTGGGACGGCAGTCAGCGCCTGAGATTCGGACTGTTAAAGAACCTCGCATTGGAGGTTTCCAGCCAGCGTCGGGTCCTGGCCGAACCCGGCCGGCCGCTATCGTCGCACACGCACGCCAAAGCGGTCACCCGGCCTGTCTGAATGCAGACGCTCAAACCGCGACTGCGCTGCACAATGCTTCATCAAGGAAACAGGACTTCGTGATGAACCTATCCCCGTACTGGCGTCTCTCGATCTGACGCGCACTTTGGATTTCTACAAGAGCGTGCTTGGATTCCAGACGCGACATTTCGCGGACTTCTCCTATGGGATGGCGGTGCGCGGCGATACAGAGCTGCACTTCTGGGCCTGCGACGACAAGCACATCGCTGAGAACACCTCGTGCTACATCCGCGTGGCGGACATCGCGGCAGTGCACCGCGAGCTCAGCCCAAAGCTGCCCTCACTACAGGATGTGGTCCGCACGGCGTGGGGCATGGACGAGCTCTATGTCATCGACCCGGACGGCAACCTCATCAAGTTCGCGCAGGAGTCGTCTGCACTGTAGTGCGTGGCGCGGCCAAACAGCGATGGGCATCAAACTGGATGCCTTGAAGAATGTCCGGTTGTGGCCGAGCCTGTGTTGCACATAGCCTCGGCCGCATTCAGCGCTCGAAGTCAAATATGAATCGGAAGTGAAGGTCGCCGGTGCCGATGACATTTCGCGCCGGGACGTCCGCCGCCTTCAAGTATTGAGGACCTTGAGGTCGACCAGAGTGAGGGTCAAACACACGAACCAGGGCTTCATTCCCCACTTGCCCCACCATGACTGAATGGGTTGACGTGAATTGAAGGAAACCTGACCTGATCAATCTCCCTTGATACCTTGCACGCGGATCAACTCCGCCCAGCGTGTGTATTCGCTGCGAATCAGGCGACCGAGCACGTCGGGCGCGCCGCCCGCCGGGGTAATGCCCACGGCGACCATCCTGTCGCGCACCGCCGGTTGATTCAGCGCGTTGTTGAACGCGGTGTTGAGTCGCCGGATCGCCGGCTCAGGCGTGCCCGCCGGGGCCGCGAAGGCGTACCACGGCTCAATGACGAAGCCGGCAAAACCCAGTTCTTCCATCGTCGGAACGTCCGGCAGATTGGCCGAGCGCGTCTTGCCCGTCACCGCCAGCGCACGCACCTTGCCCTGCTTGATGAAGGGCAGGATGGAAGGCTCGTTGTCGAAGAACACCGGGACCTGGCCGCCGATGAGGTCGGTGATGGCAGGCCCCGATCCCTTGTATGGCACATGTGTCATCTCGATGCCCGCCATCTTCTTGAGCAACTCGGCGGCGAGGTGATTGGACGCGCCCACGCCCGAAGACGCGTAGGCCATGGGTTGGCGCCTGGCCTGGTCTACCAGGTCCTTCACGCTGCGGATGCCCGCATCGTTGTTGACGACGAGCACATTGATCGATGCGCCCAGCAGGATCACCGGCGCCATGTCCTTGAACAGGTCGTAGCCGATGTTCTTGTACAGGCTCGCATTGATGGCGCAGCTGCCAATGCTGCACTGGACCAGCGTGTAGCCGTCGGCCGGCGCCTTCAGCGCCGACGCCGTTCCCACGCTGCCGGCGGCTCCGGCACGGTTGTCGACGATGACGGGCTGCCCCAGCTCCGCCGACGCCGCATTGGCAAGCAGGCGCCCGACCACGTCCGCGCTGCCACCGGGCGGAACCGGGATGACCAGCTTCACCGGGTGGGCTGGATAAGTCTGTGCGGCAACAGGCCAGCCCGCAGCAGCGATGAGGCCGAACAGGACGGCGGCGAAGAAGCGGAGTCCCATGCTATTGCCAGCCGTCGACCAGCCGCTTGAGCTGAGCCAGGTCCGCTTCCGGCAGCGGCCAGGTGCTGGGCGGCCGGGCCGCGCCGCAGTCTCGCCGGGCGTATTGCAGCGCCGCTTTCACCACGCTCACGTTCGAGCCGTTGCGCTCATGCGTACGCAATTCCTCGAAGCTCGCGATGCCGCCGATCAATTCCATCGCCAGCTGGTGATCCCCCTTCGCCAGCGCGGCGTGAATGCGCACGGACAGGTCGGGCCGCACGTTGATCAGCCCCGAGGTGAAGCCGCGGGCGCCCACCGCATACATCGGCGGGGCCCAGGGCTCGGCCAGTCCGCACACCCAGGCCAGGCCGCGATCGGCCACCTGCGCCATGGCCTGCACCAGGCGCAAGGGCGTGGGCGACGCCCATTTCACGCCTATGACTTGCGGAATTCGGCACAGGGCTTCGATCACCGGCAGGCCGATCGCGTCGTCACGCAAATAGAGCACGACAGGCAGGCCGTCCGCCGCGTCGGCAACCCGGCGCACATACGTGACCACACCGCTGGGCGCGACGAAGGGGTCCGTCAGCTGATGCACCATCAGGGCAGCGGCACCTGCCTTGCGTGAGGCGCGCGCCAGGGCGCAGGCGTCGTGGACGCTGCGCCCCACGCCACCCAGCAAGGGCACGCGGCCACGGACATGTTCCGCCGCGGCATGCACCATGCGCTCGGCCTCCGCCATGGTCAGGCCGAAGAACTCGCTGGTGTTGCCGTTGGCCACCAGCACATGGACGCCCGCCTCGATGGCGCGGTCGACGACGGGGCCCAGGCGATCGGGCGCGATGTGGTCCGCATCGTCGAAGGGCGTCACCAGGATGCCTGAGATGCCGTCCAGGGCGGTCCTGAGGGGCGTTGTCGGTTCAGTCATGTCGTCGGTCTCGTGTAGTTGCGCGGGTGTTGTCATTGGCCTGCCTCGACAGAGAAGAGACGGACAGGCGCAGGCTGCATGTCATCGCCTCGCCGGGCGCGAGCACCCGCCAGCCAGTGTCAGCGCGCGCCGCAGCCAGGTTGGCGGCGTCCGCGACATGCGAGACCGGTTCCACGCAGAAGTACGCTCCCGGACCCGGCCGATGCAGCACCAGGTGCTGCAGCGCGGAGCTGGCCAGCAGTTCGATGGCGGGACCATCGGTCGCCGCCATCCGCGCTTGTCCGTTCCACCCGCCGTAGTAGCGGGTGCATTCGACATCGGGCAAGGCGTTCGCCGACGCGTAGTCGTCCGCCGGACCGGTCGGCACCGGCGTGCTCGCGAGGAATTCGGCGTCCGCCGGCCAGACGGTGCGCGCATCGAACTGCAGGCTGTGCGCGAAGCGGGCCGGAAAATAGGGATGGAAGCCGCAACCGCCTGGCATCGGCTCCCGGTCGTCGTTGGTGACCCGCAGGCTCAGCGTGATGCCTGCGCAGTCGAGCTCCACCCCCTGCTCGGCCCGAAGAGCCCATGGCCAGCCGTGATCCCCCGGCACATGGACATAGGTCATGGTGGCGCGGTCCGCTGCGTGTTGCTCGAGGTGCCATGGACGCTGCTGGCTGACGCCGTGCAGCGCGTGCCGTTCCCCCGGATGAAGCGGCAACTGCACCCTGCCCTGCGTGCCGGCGATGCGGCCATCGCAGATGCGGTTCGAGAACGGAACCAGGGGATAGCAGCCGGCCTTGGGCCACTGGGTGGATTCGAAACCGCCGGCGCGGACGGCGGCGTCGAGCGGCACCAGCCAGTCGATTCGTTCGCCCGCGGTTGCGCGGGAGCTGAGGCTGGTGACGCGTCCGCCGGCAGCCGGCGCCAGCGTCGCCGTCAGCGCTCCGCTGCGCAGCGTGGTGTCGGGCGTCACGTTCAGATGCATCGCCATCCGCTCACGACTTCGAACTGCGGATGGTGACGTCAGGCCGCTGCAGCAGCGCCGGCGACAGCGCCAGGCCCAGGCCCGCGCCAGGCGGAACCGTCGCATGGCCGGCGCGGACATCGGGCAATTGCGTCACGAGCTCGCGATACCAGCCCCCCAGGTAAGCGCGCACCACTTCCTGCAGCACCACGTTGGTCGTGCTCATCGCCAGGTGGAGCGACGCCGCGAGCACGACCGGGCCGGTGCAGTCATGCGGCGCAACCGGTTTGTGAAAGGCCTTCGCCAGGGCCGCGATCTTTCTGGCTTCGGAGAGACCCCCGACCCAGCCCAGGTCCAGCATCACATAGTCCACCGCATTGTTCTTGAGCAGCTGGATGAATGGCTGGACGGTGGCCAGCGTCTCGCTGCCGCAGACCGGAATGCGGGTGCGCGAACGGAATTCGGCGATCGTGTCCAGGTTGGACATCTGGATCGGGTCCTCAACCCAGTAGGGCTTGAACTCCTCGAGCGCCTGCGCGATCCGCACGGCCATCGGCAGGTTCCACATCGAATGGAGCTCCACCATGATGTCCATCTCGTAGCCGACAGCGCGCCGGATTTCGCGGAATGGCTCGAGCGCGGTGTCCAGGTCGCGGGCCGAAATCGACTGCCCGCCGCTGGCCTGGGCGAAGGGATCGAAGGGCCAGATCTTCATCGCCTTGTAGCCCTCGGACAGCAGGCTTTCGGCCAACGCCGCCGGGCGCTTGACGAATGCAACCTGGTCCTCGTAAGGCCCTTCCGGCGCGACGTCGGCGCTGGCCTGCGTCACCGAGCGGCGCTGCGGGGCCTTGTTGTAGGTGTAGCCCGCGCAGGTGTTGTAGACCGGGACGCGTTCGCGTACGGCGCCGCCGAGCAACTGGTAGAGCGGCTGTTGCGTGACCTGGCCGAACAGATCCCACAGCGCGATGTCGACCGCCGAAGCGGCGCGCGTTTCGGCGCCGCTGCTGGCAAAGCCGACATAGCCGTACAGCAGGTGCTGGCTGTGGGCTTCGATGGCGAGCGGATCCTTTCCCAGCAGGTAGGGCGCGATCAGTTCATGGATCTGCGCCTGCACGGCCTGGGCGCCACGAAAGGTTTCCCCCAGGCCCACCAGGCCGGTGTCGGTGTGGATCTGCACCCACAGGATGTTGGGATAGGCGGCCGCGTGGACCGTATCGACTTGCGTGATCTTCATGGGGGTCGGCCTCAGGCCGTCTTTGGATGTTCCTTGACGCGGCTGACCAGCTGCGTCGGGTTGACGAATTGCAGCGCGATCAGCAGCCAGGCCAGCGTGACCGCCATGTAGACTATCGCCATTGCATCGACCGACTGCGGCGCACGAACGCCCGCCGCGAAGACCGCGTAGTACAGGGCCACCACCAGCGTCTGCGAATCCGGGCCGGCCGTCAGGAAGGTCAGCTCGAACATGCCGATGGTGCGCACCAGCACCAGCAGGGAGGCCGCCAGAATGCCCGGCGCCAGCAGCGGCAACAGCACGTGCCAGAACAGCTTGAAGGTGTTGGCGCCGAACACGCGGGCGGCGGATTCGAGGTTGGCATCGATCTGCTCGATGAACGGTGTCATCACCAGGATCATGAACGGCACGGCCGGAATCATGTTCGCCAGGATCACGCCGAAGATGGTGCCCGCGATGTGCGCCTGGTACATCACGGTCGCCAGCGGAATGCCGTAGGTGATCGGCGGGATCATCAGCGGAAGCAGGAACAGCCCCATCAGCAGGTTCTTGCCGCGGAAGCTGCGCCGCGCCAGCGCGTAGGCCGCCGGCACGCCGATCAGGATCGACAGGAACACGACGGCGGCGACCACCTCGATCGTGACCCACAACACGCTGTCGAGCTGGAACTCCTTCCAGGCGGTCTGGTACCAGTTGAACGTGTAGCCATCGGGCAGCCAAGTGCCGAGCCAGCGGCGGGCCACCGAGCTGGTGCCGACCGCGGCCACCATGAGTGCAACATTGACGATGAAGAAGCCCATCACCAGTGCAACCAGCGACTTCCAGAGTTTCATCAGCAGGCGATGCGTATCCATGGTCAACCCTTGCCACCGGAGACGGGGCCCCGATAGAACATCCCGCGCGCGCCCAAGACCGCGGCAACGACGAGCAGCTGCACCACGCCCATCAGCATCGCGACGGCCGAAGCCATGGAATAGTCGTAGCGCTCGAAGGCGGCCTCATACGCCGCGATCGAGATCACTCGGGTGGCACCGGCCGGCGATCCGAGCAGGACCGCCGACGGAAACACCGAGAAGGCCTGCACGAACGACAGCGCGAAGGCCATTGCCAGTCCCGGGACCAGCAGCGGCAGATAGATATGCCGGAACTGGTTCCACGGCGTTGCGCCCAGGGTCGAGGCAGCGCGTGGCAGGTTGGGGTCGATGCCGGTGATGTACGACAGCGTGAGCAGGAATGCGAACGGGAAACCCGAAATGACGAGCGAAATCAGGACGCCCCAGTAGTTGTGCGTCAGCCGGATCGGGCCTTCGTAGATGTGCAGCCACTGGAGCGACTGCGACAGCCAGCCCTTGGGGCCGAAGTAGCCGAGCATGCCCTCGGCGATCAGGACGGTGCCCAGCGTCAACGGAATGACCAGCAACGTGGTGATCAATTTCTGGAAGCGGCTGCTGCGGCGCATCTGATAGGCGATCGGCAGCGCCACGCCGACGTTGATCACGGTGGCGGGAATGGCCAGCTTGAGCGTGGTCCACACCGTGTCGCGCAGGTTGTCGGTGGTGAAGAACTGCGTGTAGTTCGCCAGCCAGTTGCCTTCCATCGGACGGAACGACAGCTGCAAGCCGTAGAGGAACGGATAGACGAACAGCACCACCATGAACAGCGTCGCCGGCACCAGCAGCAGCAGGGACCGGTCGAACGAAGACGGGCTGGCGCTGGTCATGGCACCATGCCCGCGGCTGCATCGACGGGATAGGCCAGCGCCTTGTCCGGCGCAATGGCCAGCGTGACCAGATCGCCGACTCGCAGGCGCACCGTCGTGCGCACGATCAGCTTGAGCCCGCCGGCCACCTCGACATCGACGATGTTGTCGTGGCCGCAGTATTCGACATTGAGCACCCGGGCGGCGAAGCTGTTGTCCACCGGTGAAGAGACGACGTCGAATTCCTCGGGCCGGATCGCGAGCATCGCCTTGCCGCTGGCGAGTGGCTGCATCGCCCGCGCGGTGAGCGCCAGGCCGCTGCCGGCGAGCTGCACCGACGCGCCGCCCTCCGAGCGCACGTTCAGCTCCACCAGGTTGCGATAGCCCATGAAGCGGGCCACGTCCAGGTTGGCCGGCTCCGCGTAGATGCGCTGTGGTTCGGCAATCTGCTGTGCCACGCCGTCCCTCATCACGACGACGCGATCGGCCAGCGACAGCGCCTCATCCTGGTCGTGGGTGACGTAGATCGTCGATCGTCCCAGTTCGCGGTGAATGCGCCGGATCTCGGCGCGCATCTCCAGCCGCAACTTGGCGTCGAGGTTCGACAAGGGCTCGTCCATCAACACCAGGGGCGGCTCGATGACGATCGCCCGGGCGATCGCGACCCGCTGCTGCTGTCCGCCGGACAACTGGCCGGGCAGCTTGTGCGCCTGCGAGTTCAGCTGCACCAGGTCCAGTGCCCGCTTCACGCGCTGCGCCGACTCGGCGGCCGGCACGCCGCGCATCGCCAGCCCGAACGCGACATTGCGCGCCACGCTCATGTGCGGAAAGAGCGCATAGTTCTGGAACACCATGCCAAAGCCCCGTTTTTCAGGCGGCAGCACATCGATGCGCGTGTCGTCGAGCCAGATGCCTCCATCCGTCAAGGGCAGCAGCCCGGCCAGGCAATTGAGGGCCGTCGACTTGCCGCAGCCCGAGGGTCCAAGCAGCGCGATGAACTCGCCGCGCTTGACCGTCATGGTCAAGGCATTGAGCGCGGTGAAGCTCTGCACGCCCTTGCCCGCGGCAAAGCGGCGCGTGACGCCATCGAGGCGCAACTCGGAAAAGTCTGAAGTCATGGAGACACAATCCTGGAAAAGATGCAGCCTGCGAGCGCCCACATGGGCGCTTGCAGCATCGGTCGGGCGCGCAGTGCGCGCCGCGAATCACTTGGTCTTGCGGGTGCCGATGTCCTGGTCCCAGCGGCGGAATGCATCGACCATGGCCTTGGTCTCGAGCGGCACGGCATGAGGGAACTGGGCCAGCCACTTATCGTAGTCAGACCGTCCGAACTCCTTGATCACGTCCTGGCTGTCCTTGGGTGCCAGCGACAGCGGCACGTCCTTGACCGCCGGGCCTGGATAGAAATAGCCCTTGTCATAGGTCATCGCCTGCTGCTGCGGCTTGAGCAGGAAAGCCATCAGGTCGAGAACCACCGCTTGCTTCTCCGGCGGGACGCCCTTGGGAATCACGATGTAGTGCGCGTCGTTGACCCACGTCATGCCCTTGAACGGCAGCACCTGAAAGTCCTTCGGCACGATGCCCAGCGCCCTGGGGTTGATGTCCCAACCCGTCACCGTCAGAGTCATGTCGCGCGAGCCTTCGCCCAGTTCCTTCATCACGGCTGCGGTTCCCGTCGGGTAGTACTCGATGCAGGCGTCGAGTTCCTTCAGGTAGGCCCAGGTCTTGTCCCAACCGTTGATCGGATCGGCAGGATTCTTGTCACCCAGCAGATAGGGCAGCCCCATCATGAAGGTGCGCCCCGGACCGGAGTTGGCGGGCCGTGCATAGATCAGCTTGTTGGGATTGGCTTTGCACCAGGCCAGCAGGTCCTGGGGCGTCGTCGGCGGCGTCTTGACCTTGTCGGGGTTGAACTCGACCAGCGGGCCGGCAGGCATGAAGACGATGGCCAGACCATGGTCCTTCGCGAGCGCGTGCATCTTGTAGGCGTTGGGAAGGTAGTTCTCCTGCAGCTTGGGGAACTTGGCCGCGTAATCGGGGAACAACTTGACCCACAGGTTCATCTCGAGGCCGGCGGCGAGCGCATCGGTGCCGACAATGATCATGTCGATGTCGCTGCGGCCCGCGTTCTGCATCGCCTTGATCTTGGCCGGGATCTCGGGGGCGGGCGCCTTGGTGAAAGTGAACTTGGAGACCAGCTTGGGGTTCTGCGCCTGGTAGGCCTCAAACGCCCCCTGCGTCAGCGCCAGGTTGCCGGCGGCGTCGATCACGTTGATCACCGCCGGCGACTTTGGCAGTTCCTGCGCCTGGACCAAGCCGATGCCGGCACAGCTCGCCGCCCCGAGAACGGCCGCAATGATGGCGTGGCGATGCCGCGAGAAGGAAAATTGGCGCATTCGGAATCTCCTGATGGATAGGCTTGGCAGGCAAGATCTTGTAAGACAACTTTCGAGTTGTCATCCGGGTTTTCGCTGAGCTCGCGGACACACGCCCCCCCTGGGGAAGCAAGGACGCTGCGGGAGAGCCACTCGCTGCTCTCGTTAAGTTCCGAAGATTTGCTATAGTTGTCTGACAAAGACTCTCGGGTATCGGTTCGATGGCGGAACACTTGCTAGACGTCAATGGCGGCACACTGCCCGACCAGATCTACGCCCGGATGGTCGAAGCCATCCTGCGCGGGGACTACGTCGACTCGAAAAAGCTGCCGACGGAAAGCGAACTGGCCTCGCAATTCGGGGTCTCGCGGCCGACCGTCCGGGAGGCACTGTCGAGGCTGCGGTCGGACGGGATCATCGAGTCCCGCCGCGGCTCCGGCAGCCAGGTCGTGCGCGCCCCCGGCACACCGGCATCGAGCATGCCCCCCATCAGGAACTATTCGGACATCGAGCGGTATTACGCCTACCGCACAGTTGTTGAATCGGGGGCGGCGGCTGCTGCTGCGGAGTTCCGCACTGCCGACGACCTGACGACGATCAGAGCCTGCCTGGAAGCGCAGACCCTGGCCATGGAGGGTGGAAACAAGGGCATCGAAGACGACGTCCGCTTCCACAGGGCGATCGCGAAGGCCTCGCACAACCAGTTCTTCGTGGCCGCCGTCGAAACGAGTGTCGCGCCCATCAGGCAATTCATGGAACTGGCGCGCAGCGTGCGATCGAAGATGAGCGCCGAGCGTGTCCGGCTGGTCCAGATGGAGCACCAGCAGATCCTCGACTCCATCGAGAAGCGATCCCCGGCCGACGCCGCCGAGGCAACACGGCTCCATATCCTCAACGCCAAGCGACGGATCTTCGACGCAGCGAAATTGCGGTAGAGCGCGGCAGCTATGCAGCGATGGACTAAACCGCTCTCGCGGTAGGCGCTTCGCGCACCCCATGGATACGTCGTGACCCGGTGCCGCCACCGTTGGCGGCGAGGCAATCCCGCCTCGCCATCAACGGAGCAGCCACCATGGACACGATCACTTCGGGGGTCACCCCACTGCGTCAACGCATGCTCGAGGACATGCGCATGCGCAAGCTGGAGCGCCGAACGCAGGACGCTTACATCCGCGCCGTGCGCAGGTTCGCCGCCTACCTGCACCGCTCGCCTGACTCGGCCACCGTGCAGGACCTGCGCAACTTCCAGCTGCACCTGGTCGACACCGGCACCTCGCCCATGACGCTCAACGCCACGTTGACGGGGCTGCGCTTCTTCTTCGACGTCACCGTAGGTCACGAAGAGATCATGGCCAAGATCCAACCGGTGAAGCTCCCTCGCAGCCTGCCGGTGGTGCTCAGCCCGCAGGAGGTCTCGCGGCTCATCGCGGCAGCGAGCAACGTCAAGCATCAGGTGGCGCTATCGATCGCCTACGGCGTGGGTCTTCGGGCCAGTGAAGTCGTGAACCTGAAGGTCACCGACGTGGACAGCCAGCGCATGACGCTGCGCGTGGAACAGGGCAAGGGCCACAAGGACCGCTACGCCATGCTCAGCCCGGTGCTGCTGCAGCGCCTTCGCGCCTGGTGGCGCATTGCTCACGCCCAGGGCCGGATGCTGCCCGGTGGCTGGCTGTTCCCGGGCATGAACCCGACCGATGCGCTCAGCACTCGCCAGCTCAACCGCGCAGTGCACGACGCAGCAGATGCTGCCGGCATCGACAAGCGCGTTTCGATGCACACGCTGCGCCACAGCTTCGCCACGCACCTGCTGGAGCGCAAGATCGACATCCGCGTGATCCAGGTGCTGCTGGGGCACAAGCGCCTGGAGACCACCGCGGTCTACACCCATGTGGCAACAGATTTGCTGCACGAGGTGCTCAGCCCGCTGGAGGTGCTGCCGCCGTCCTGAGGCAATGGCCGTGGGCCGGCCTTCCCTGGAAGTCGCCGACATCTTCCGCCAACACGCGCCAGCGTGGCGCGATGCGCGGTCATCTGAGCCTGGCGCAGCTGAAGGTCATGTCGGCCATCGAACAGTGCCGCAGCGCGGCGCTGGGTGGGCACGTCTTGCGCTGCGAGGGCTGCGGCGCCGATCAGATCGCCTACAACTCCTGCCTTATGGAGAGTCTCCCG